>CALYBQ010000018.1 GCA_944415565.1 uncultured Rikenellaceae bacterium | reverse complement strand
AAGGAATGGCGAAACCACATACTTCAGGTTCCACGAAACGCTCATTGACCCATATGCCAAAGAGGCCGACAAAACCGCAAACGCTTACCAGATCAGGTGCGTTAAAATATAAAAACATTACCCCCCCCCGTTTACCCATATAACAAGAGAAACGGAGGGGTTTAATACTAAAATGCCGACATCACTAAGATGTCGGCATTTTTATGTTGTGGAGTTCCCTGTGTAAGTTTATAGTTTGCAGTATGGTAAAAACAGTATTCTTTCCTTGCATAAAACCTGTTATCTGCTCCAGTTTACATGTGGCTTTCATACACTGTTACCATTTGCCTGAATTACATGGAATAGAGTTCTGCCGGGATTGGTTTGCCGGTGAGTTTCTGTATGTCGCGGTACATCGTGTGTTCCTCTTCCGTGCAGAAAGATAGCGCCATGCCTTTATGGCCAGCCCTACCTGTTCGGCCGATGCGGTGTATATAGGTCTCGGCGATGTCCGGCATGTCGTAATTTATCACTATGGGCAAATCCGAGATGTCCAGACCGCGGGCCGCTATGTCGGTTGCGATCATTACCCGAGTTTTGCCGTTTTTGAAGTTGGCGAGGGCTCGTTGGCGTGCACCCTGAGTCTTATCGCCGTGGATAGCTTCGCTGCCTATGCCGGCTTTCGTCAGGGTGCGGGCTATGCGGTCGGCGCTGTGTTTCGTTCGGGCGAACACCAACACCGATTTTTCCTGTTCTTTACGGAGCAACTCTATGAGCAGGTTCTTTTTATCTTTTTGGTCCACGAAGTACATCATCTGTTCGATTGTCTCGACTATCGGGGCTTCGGGTGTGATTTCTATGCGTATCGGATGGTCGAGCATCGAGCGGGACAGAGATACGATGGCGGGGGGCATTGTGGCTGAGAAGAAAAGCGTTTGGCGTCTCTCCGGAAGCCGCGAGACTATCCATTTGATGTCGGCTATGAACCCCATGTCGAGCATACGGTCCGCCTCGTCCAAAACGAAATGGGTGATGGTGTCCAGCGACACGAAACCTTGGTTGATAAGGTCGTTGAGACGTCCCGGGGTAGCGATAAGAATATCTACACCGCGTTGCAGCTTTTCCGTCTGCGGCCGCTGCTTAACACCGCCGAAAATGACACAGTGTTGCAGGTTGGTATACTTGGCGTAGTCCTTGACGCTGTCGCTTATCTGTGCAGCCAGTTCACGGGTCGGAGTAAGAATGAGAGCCTTGATGTTGCGCTTTACAGCGGGTTTGTCTCTTCTTGGGCCTTTGCGGTTACGCGGCTGGCGTTTGTTCCCTCCCGCATCCTCAGAGGGCGAATCTGCTGCTTCTGGCATCGTCGCTTCCGCTTCCTGAACCGATTGTGCGTTTATTGCATGTTCGCGTGCTATGCGTGCTTCTTCCTGTGCTGCCGCGATCAAGTCGTTGATAATAGGTATTGCGAATGCTGCCGTTTTACCCGTACCTGTCTGAGCTATGCCGAGTATGTCCTTACCCTGTAATGCGACTGGTATCGCTTTCTCCTGTATCGGCGTAGGGGTTTCGTATCCTTTCTCTCCGATTGCTCTCAGTATATTCTTAGAAATGTTGAGTTCCTTGAATGTCATGGTGTTGCTGTGCTTGTTGACATGATGTTCTCTGTCGCGGTAATGCCTTTCTGCCATGCAGGGCGATTATCGGACAGGCAAAGATACGGTAAATTGTTAAAAAAGAGTATATGCCGGTCCATATAGTGTATGTTTTGTCTCGTGGCAACTGGTGGCCAGTCGCAGGTATGCCTGTTTACTCGCAGGATTGATTATCTTTGCCCCCGAACTAAATCATAGAACGGAATGAACGAATTTCCAGATTGCCCGGTTTGCGCTGCCGATAGCGTATATACCGACGGAGCATTGTTGATATGTCCCGTATGCGGACATGAGTGGAACGGTGACGAGCAGCCTGCCGCGCACGATAAACCGAGGGATAGCAACGGGGCCGAGCTTTTAGACGGCGATGCGGTGACGGTCATCAAGGATTTGAAAGTCAAAGGTTCCTCGATGGTAATAAAGCGTGGCACGAAGGTTCGCAGCATACGCCTCACCGATAATCCGGACGAGGTGGACTGCAAGATAGAGGGTAGCAGCATCGTCCTTAAAACGTGTTTCCTGAAAAAATAAGCGCTATTTTCCGATAAATTTACTGGGTTATGGGAAAGGAGACGAAGACTAACGCCGCCCGGTTGCTGGACAAGGCACGGGTCGCGTACAGTCTAAACACTTACGAGGTTGACGAGAACGATCTTTCGGCCATCCATGTGGCCGAACAACTTGGTGTAAGGGCTGGTCTGTTATTTAAAACGCTTGTGCTGAGCGGCGACAGGCATGGCTTTTTCGTATGTGTAATTCCGGGTGACGCGGAGGTGGACCTGAAGAAAGCCGCGAAAATATCCGGCAACAAGAAAGCGGACCTAATCCCCATGAAAGAGTTGCTTCCGTTGACCGGTTATGTGCGCGGCGGCTGCTCGCCGATAGGCATGAAGAAACGATTCCCGACCTATATCGACAGTCATGCCCTTGACGAGACGTATATTTATATCAGTGCCGGCATCAGGGGCTTGCAGATCAAATTAGCGCCGACAGACCTCGTCGATTTTCTCGGGGCCGATGTTGCCGACCTTATTGCCTGACAAGTTGCTGTCAGAGGGGGCTATCACTATGACCGACTTTCGATTGCGAGCCACTGCTTGGTGCGTTTCGTGCTGCTTAATATTTGTTCCAACTGCATACCTTGTCTAACGGTTTGCGGGACTTTTCGCGTGTGGACGATGCCGGGTAGCCTACGGTTATGAGCAGCGGAATCCTTTTCTTGCGGTCTACGCCCAACAACTTCTTGACGTTTTTTTCGTCGAACCATCCCACTATGCACGTTCCGAGCCCGATATCTGCCGCTTGCAGGCAAAACTGGTTGGAGGCGATGCCTATGTCCAGCAGAGGAAATTCCTTGTCCTTGATGACGCTTGCCAACGACGTGAGCGCACCTGTCTTTTCCATCACTATCGCGACGATTATCGGGGCCTGCGGAACGAATTTGTTCATGCCCATGCCTGCCGCGCATTGTCCGATCTTATCCTTGAGTGCGGGATCGTCCACTATGACGAACTTCCACGGTTGCGAATTGTTGGCTGACGGAGACAGGCGGGCCGTCTCTATACATTGCTCTATCTTGGCTCTTTCGACAGGTTTGTCCTGATACCTGCGGTCGCTTTGTCTGAGTTTTGCCAGTTCTGAGAATTTCATGACGATTTTGTGTTTTACTTGTGTCGCGTAAAGATAGGAACTTTGATTGTACGGTGCTATGCAAAAAAAACATAGAAATATGGCCCGGTGTCTTGCGATGTCGGAAATTTGCATATCTTTACGACCCATATATAGTTTTTATGTTACTTACGGGTAAGATATCCGTGTATATCTGGTAGCTGCGGGTTCCCGTTACGATCCCCGCTCTGTACCCCTTCCGCGCCGGTCCGTTAACGGCGTCGCTTAATCATTTTACATATCAATCGCAAGCTACAATGCGTGCACACTTTGGGAGGTGTCGTATGTGGCGGCCTTATCGAAAGACAAAAATGAAAAACAATAATTGGCAAAAGGTGTTCGGCATCATCTGGACCGGACAATTCTTTTCGCTGCTGACCAGCAGCCTCGTGAACTTCGCGATAATAATATGGCTCAGCCTCAAAACGGGATCGGCCGAGACGTTGGCGTGGGCGGCCATAGCCGGCATGCTTCCGCAGTCGGTACTCGGCCCATTTACCGGTGTGCTGATAGACCGTTGGAACCGAAAGACGGTGATGATGCTCTCCGATTCATTCATCGCATTCTGTACCGTGATCCTCGCGGTTCTCTTCTGGCTCGATATAGCCCAGATGTGGCATATCTTCATCATATTGGGTGTACGTTCGGTCGGTTCGGCATTCCATATGCCATCTATGCAGGCGTCGGTCCCCATGCTCGCACCGGCCGACCAAATGACACGTATCGCGGGCATCAACCAGATAATATCGTCGATAAGCATGATCGCTGGACCAGCGCTTGGCGCCATGTTTATTGCGATATGGGACATAGAGTATGTGCTTATGTTCGATGTGGCGGGGGCGTTGATAGCCGTTACGTCATTGTTCTTCGTTCGTATTCCCGATCCGGAACGTTCGGACGAGAAAGCGAAGAATATTATGCGGGAGATGAAAGATGGGGCTATGACTATTCTGAAAAACCGGGGGCTCAGTTGGGTGTTCCTGTTCTCAGTACTCGTAACGTTTTTCCTTATGCCCGTGAGCGTGCTGTTCCCGCTGATGACGTTCCAATATTTCGGCGGCACGGAATTTCAGGCCGGTCTGATTGAGGCTATATGGAGTGTCGGGGCGTTGCTCGGAGGGGTTATAATGGGGGCGAAAGTCTATAAGGTCAATAGAGTCGGGCTTGTGAACTGGATGTACCTCGTATGTGGCGGAACCTTCCTGCTTTCCGGTCTCTTGCCTGCCGACGGTTTCGTTTGGTTCGTTGTGCTGACCGTGATAGCCGGAGTGTCGGGTGCGGTGTACAATTCTGCTTTTACGGGAATAGTGCAGACGAAGGTCGATCCGGCCGCATTGGGGCGTGTGTTCTCCATGTTCTATACTCTGAGCCTGTTCCCTGCGATGCTCGGGCTCGTAGGTATTGGTTTCTTTGCTGACGGACTCGGATTGACCACCTCTTTCATAATGTGCGGAGCGGTGATTATATTGATAGGGCTCATTGCGTTCTTTACGCCGTCTGCCATGAAGCTCGACCGGCAAAACCTTGAATAACAGAAAAACGATATGCCGCCCATACGAGCGGCATATCGTTTTATAATGTTGAAGCGTTCAGTCCTGCGGTTATGCCGGAGATACTGATACGTGCGCTATTTTCTTTTGGTTTTCTCTTTCTTTTCGCGGCGCGATACCTTGGTAGTGGCTTTTTTAGGCTTGGCCTTAGCTTTGTCTGCTCGCTTGCCGGGTTTGCCGGTATCGGTCACGGATTTTTTCTTACGGGCCGGCTTTTCGAAATCGAACCACTCTTCGTTTTGACGTGCTTTGCGAACAGGTTTGCGGTCGGTGTCCGACTTCTTGCCACGCGATTTGCCGTTGCCGCTCTCGGCCGATTTATCTTTGGCTATCTCAGCTATCGGACGACCGTTAGACAGCATATTGAGAGCCTTTACCACCTTGTTGGCCTGCTCGAAAGGTACTGTCGCGAACGAAAATTCGTCGGCTACTTTGATGTCGTCTATGTTATGGTCCGACAGGCCGCACTCGCGTTTGAGCAACTTAACGAGTTTGCGCGGGTCGTAACCGTCGCGATGGCCTACCGCGATGAATATGCGCGCTTTCCCTTTGCGGTCCACGTTTATGGAGCGTATTTCGGGATAGCTGTTCTCGCTGAGTTCGTCCTTGAACGCCAAGCGAAGAAGTGCGCTCAGGGCCACCTCCGGCGGATAGCTTTCGAGCAGTTCGGCCGCCATACTCTGGCAGTCGCTGTAATTCTCGCTTTCGATTATCGCATACAGGTCTTCTTTTATCCTGTTGCGTTTCATGGCTATCACGTCTGCGGGAGTAGGGAGTTTCTCCAGCTTGATGTCGGCCTTTATGTTGCGCTTGAGGAAACCGAACTGGCGCATTTCGGACGGCGAGATGAACGTGATGGCCGTACCTTGGTTGCCTGCGCGCCCGGTACGTCCAATGCGATGGACGTAGCTTTCGCTGTCCTGCGGGAGAGAGTAGTTGATTACGTGCGTGAGGTTGTTGATGTCTATGCCGCGCGCAGCCACATCGGTGGCTATCAGAATGTTGGTGTGCTTCTTCTTGAATTTGCCGAGTATCTTTTCGCGTTGAGCCTGCGATATGTCGCCATGTAGCCCTTCGGCGGCATAGCCCCTGTCTATGAGCCGGTTCACTATGTCGTCAACACCGACCTTGGTGCGAGAGAATACTATACCGTAAAATTCTGGCTCTACGTCTATGATCCGGGTGAGCGCGTCGAATTTGTCGCCCTCGCGAACTTCGAAGTATATCTGATTGGTTAGGTCGGCCGTGATGTTCTTGGACTCGACTTTCAGAATGTCGGGTTCGTTCATGTAGTTCTTCGCGAGCGAGGCGATACGTTCGGGCATCGTAGCCGAGAACAGCAGGACCCTTTTCGACGAAGGCATCTCGCGCATTATGTCCTCGATGTCCTCGATGAAGCCCATGTTGAGCATCTCGTCGGCTTCGTCCAGCACGAGGTACGATATTCCCGACAGGTCGAGCGTCCGGCGGCGTATGTGGTCCAATATGCGGCCCGGAGTGCCGACTACTATGTCTATCCCTTTTTTAAGTCTGCGGAGCTGCTCTTCTATCGAAGCCCCTCCGTAGATAGGTGCTATGGATAGCCCGTTGGAGTTGAACGATTGCAACTCCTGAGTCACCTGCAACGCCAGTTCGCGTGTAGGGACGAGGACGAGCGCTTGCGGTATCGCCTTTTTCGAGGTCAGCAGTTGTATTATGGGCAGGCCGAAAGCGGCCGTTTTACCGGTTCCGGTTTGTGCCTGAGCGATTATGTCTTTATCCGTATTGAGCAGATGGGGGATGGTTAGGCTCTGGATGGCTGACGGGGTTTCGAAACCTTTTTTCGAGATGGCAGTAAGTATATCTTCGGACAGTCCTAAAGCCTTGAATTCTTCTAATTGATTCATTAAACGTTGATAATATGAGCCGCAAAGGTAGTCGAAATATCCGGTTATATGTTGTTTTATCGTTAAACTTTTCGCTCGTGCCGCCGCCGAGTGTAATATGGACGTCGTAAAATGAGTTAACAATCTAAATTATATAGACGTATTTATGATTACATTTGCTTCGCAAAATCGTTTAGAGAAGATAATGAAAAGAATAGCCCTTGTTTTGGTCGGAATGGTTGCTGTCGCGTCTGCTTCGGCGGCGGACATACTTTCGGGCGCATCGCTCAAGGATACGGTCGGGGATAAATTTTTAGTCGGCGTAGCGATCAATACCCGCCAGTCGTCTGGGCGTGATACTGCGGCCGTGAGGGTGGTGAGCCGTCATTTTAATTCGATAGTTGCCGAGAACTGCATGAAAAGCAGCAGTGTCCATCCGGAGGAGGACCGGTATGATTTTAGGGCTGCGGACGAGTTCGTGAAGTTCGGCGAGGAGAACGGAATGGCTGTAATAGGCCATTGCCTCGTCTGGCATTCGCAGGTTCCGCAGTGGTTTTTCGTCGATCAGGACGGTAATGATGTTTTGCCGGATCTTCTCCGAAAGCGTATGAGGGAGCATATCCACACAGTAGTCGGACGCTACAAGGGCCGTGTCAAAGGATGGGACGTTGTGAATGAAGCGATCGTGGAGGACGGTTCGTACCGCAAGAGCAAGTTTTATGAGATACTGGGCGAAGAGTTCATTCCGCTTGCATTTCAATATGCCCATGAAGCCGATCCGGATTCCGAACTCTATTATAATGATTACGGCATGACCGTTCCCGGACGCCGTGATGCCGTGATTGCAATGGTGAACTCTCTTAAAGAGAGAGGAATACGTGTAGACGCGATAGGCATGCAGGGCCATATGGATATGTATAATCCCTCGGTGAAGCAGTTCGAGGAAAGTATCCTAGCTTTCGCCGGCACGGGCTGTAAAGTGATGGTTACAGAATGGGATATGAGCGTGCTGCCGTTCGTGACGAGCAGTGCGAATATTTCCGATACGTTCGAGTACCATGAAAAATTGAATCCTTATACCGAAGGGCTTCCCGATGCGGTATCGAATGCGTGGAACGCCCGGATGAAGGAATTTTTCGATATGTTCTTGAAACACTCCGATGTGATAAGTAGGGTTACGGTATGGGGGCTTACGGACGGAGATTCGTGGAAGAACAATTTTCCGGTGCGCGGCAGGACGGATTATCCGTTGTTGTTCGATCGCAATCACGAACCTAAGCCTTTCGTGCGTGAGATAATTTTGTCGAATCGTACTGACAATTGAAAACCGGATTTGATTTACTCTCGGACGATGCGAAGTTACACGGTTCTTTATCCGATACCTACTGTGGGGTCACACTGCGGATTGTCGGAGCGTGGCGAGACCGGTTGCCTGAGCGGAATAGCATTGTCGTAGAAGTCAATATGTAATTTTAACGATATTTTTAAACTAAAATGAAACCATTCTTTCTCGGTAAATACGAGGTGAAGTTGCCTATCGTGCAAGGCGGTATGGGTGTTGGAGTATCTTTGAACGGATTGGCGTCGGCCGTTGCCAATGAAGGCGGCATAGGCGTAATTTCGGTCGCCGGACTGGGGTTGCTCTATCCCGAATATAAAGGTTCTTATGCTGAAAAGTGCATATACGGTTTGAGAGAGGAGATAAGAAAGGCCCGCCTGAAAACACGCGGCGTGCTCGGAGTCAATATCATGGTGGCGCTTTCCAATTTCGCCGACATGGTACGCACTGCCATTGAGGAAAAAGTAGACGTGATATTCGCAGGTGCTGGGCTTCCGCTCGATTTGCCGTCGTATCTGGGTGATGACAGCAAGACGATGCTCGTTCCCATCGTTTCGTCGCCGCGCGCGGCCAAACTTTTATGCGGAAAATGGAATGCCGTCTATGGCTACCTGCCCGATGCGCTGGTGGTTGAAGGCCCCAAGGCCGGAGGTCACCTCGGATTCAAAACGGACCAGATAGAAGACGAACATTATTCATTGGAACATCTGATCCCGGAAGTGGTTGCCGTTGCTAAAAGTTATGCGGACAGTAAGGATATACCTGTAATTGCTGCGGGAGGAATCTCGAATGGCAATGATATAGCCAAGTTCTTGGCACTCGGCGCGTCTGCCGTCCAAATGGGGTCGATATTCGTGCCGACTGACGAGTGTGACGCCTCTGTGGAGTTCAAGAAGGTATATGTCAATGCGGACAAGAGAGACGTCCGTATCATCCAGAGCCCCGTGGGTATGCCCGGCCGCGCTTTCGACGGAGAATTCATCCACAATGTCGCCGAGGGTAGGGAGAAGCCGAAAAGTTGCCCGTTCCACTGTATAAAGACGTGCGATTACACCAAGAGTCCATATTGTATTATCAAGGCCCTCTATAATGCGGCCAAGGGCAATATGAAAAAAGGTTACGCTTTTGCCGGAACCAACGCCTACCTTGCAGATAAGATAAGCAGCGTGAAGGAGGTCATAGAGCGGCTGAAAACTGAATTTCTGCTGTCTAAAAGGACGGTGTAGGATTTGCGGGTACTAGGCGATGCTTGCTTGCTTTTCGTGTAAGGCATGGGATTGGTAAGTGTCGAGAGGCACTATGTCGAAGGTAGGTAAGGGATGATGAGGCTCTGCTGCGCCGTTTATTTTGTTAAAATACGTGTGTAATGTGGCGACTTTACGGATAAAGTGCTATCTTTGACACGCCTATTCCGTATAGTGTGCATGATGGCGATACAGCCTTGGAGGCGTGCCCCAGCGGATATCTCGTTGATGTATCTCTGTCGTGCAATTGTAGTGATGTAGAATGGGTGGCTAATATTAAAATCAGATGAAGAATAAGGTTGTTACTTTCGGGGAGATAATGTTGCGTCTGGCAACCCCCGGCTATCTGCGTTTCAGTCAGGCTAAAGAATTCACCGCTACTTTCGGGGGCGGAGAGGCCAACGTTGCGGTTTCGTTGGCGAACTACGGGATTCCTGTATCGTTTGTGTCGCGTCTTCCGGAGAACGACATCGCAAAATCGTGCGTTATGGATTTGAAGAAATACGGAGTGGACACGTCCGACATAGTTTACGGAGGCGAACGTCTCGGTATCTATTTCCTCGAAACGGGTGCTGTTGCACGCGCAAGCAAGGTGGTTTACGACCGCGCACACTCTTCGATAGCCGACATCGAACCCGGAATGATAAACTGGGAAGAGGTCTTCGAAGGTGCCAACTGGTTCCACTGGACAGGCATCACGCCGGCCCTTTCGCAGGGTGCTGCCGATGTGTGTCTCGAAGCTATAAAGGTTGCCCGCAAGATGGGCGTAACGGTTTCGTGCGACCTGAACTACCGCAAAAACCTGTGGAAATACGGCAAGAAGGCTTCGGAAGTTATGCCGGCTCTCGTAGAGGGTTGCGACGTTATCCTCGGAAACGAAGAGGATGCCGAAATGGTGTTCGGTATCAAACCGAAAGGATTCGACGTTACCGCTACTCAGGGTAAGGTTGAAGCTCAGGCTTTCGAATCGGTTTGCCAGCAGTTGATGGACCGTTTCTCGAACGCCAAGAAGGTCATAATCACTCTTCGCGGTTCGATCAACGCCAACCATAATACTTGGGGTGGTGTACTCTTCAACGGTAAGACTCTTTTCGAATCTCCGCGTTACGACATCACGCATATCGTTGACCGCGTAGGCGGCGGCGACTCTTTCATGGGCGGTCTTATCTATGGTTTGCTGACATACACGGACGATGACCAGAAAGCGCTTAATTTCGCAGTAGCCGCTTCGTGTCTGAAGCATACGATCTACGGCGACTTCAACCTCGCGACAGTAAGCGAAGTCGAGAAACTGATGGGCGGAGACGCTTCAGGTAGGGTGTCGAGGTAATATCACGATTGTTGAAATTTAAGAAAAGGTAGAAAATGGCAAGATTTTCGAAAATGCAGGTCCTCAGTGCCGTAGCTGCTACGGGTATGGTTCCTGTGTTCTATAATAAGGATATAGAGGTAGCGCAGAAGGTTCTCAAGGCTTGCTACGATGGCGGAGTGAGGGCTTTCGAATTCACCAACCGTGGCGATTTCGCTCAGGAAGTGTTCGCGCAGTTGGTTAAGTTCGCAGCAAAGGAGTGCCCTGAGATGGTGCTCGGCGTTGGAACCGTGGTAGATGCCGGAACAGCTTCGCTTTACCTCCAGTTAGGTGCTAACTTCGTTGTCGGCCCGCTCTTCAACCCCGATGTGGCCAAGGTTTGCAACCGTCGTTTGGTTCCCTATATGCCCGGCTGCGGTTCTGTTTCAGAAATCGGGTTCGCGCAGGAAGCTGGATGCGACCTTTGCAAGGTATTCCCTGCAGGTAATGTCGGCGGCCCGTCGTTTGTGAAGAACGTGATGGCTCCGATGCCGTGGACGATGCTGATGGTTACAGGTGCTGTTGAACCTACAGAGGAGAACCTGTCGGCTTGGGTGAAAGCCGGAGTTACAGCTGTCGGTATGGGCTCGATGCTCTTCCCGAAAGATGTTATTGCAGCAGAGAACTGGGGAGCCATAACCAAACTTTGTACCGAGGCGTTAGCTATAATCGCGAAGTATCGTAAATAATAGTAGGTATTATTACGACATAATTACGAGCCGTAACGAAAACATATTTCGTTACGGCTCTTTTTGTATTTGTTACAAAGCACTCAGGCTATTGCTGTGAGGTGTTGTAAAGTTGGGACGTGGGGTTAGAGATACTCAGGATGTAGAAAAAAGAGGTGTCATTGTGTGTAGTGTATTTATGTTGGAGAAATGAGTCCAATAGCTTCGACTTGTGCGCATACAGCTTGTCTAATTTGTATAGATGCTTGCCGATGAGTATATTTTATGTGAGGTATGGGGGAGGATAGTTTGGTAGTGCCGACAAAATTCATAGAGGGATAGGTCTTGAATATACAAGAAAAATGTGAGTGTGTGCTAAAATTGCGAAATTTTGTTAAAATCGTGTTTTCGCTACGATGACTTGTCGTCTTTTTTTTATATATTGCATCGATTTATATGGATAACGAACCGCAATAACAGAATATAACATTGAAATTTTTAACTAACTACTAACTTAATTTATTGATGAACATTCAAGCTCAACCGAAAACACGGATGACCAACACACGTTGGGTTATTTGTACTATGTTGTTTTTTGCGCTGACTGTCAACTATCTCGACCGTCAGGTTCTTTCGCTCACATGGCAGGAATTCATTGCGCCTGAGTTTCACTGGACAAACAAACATTACGGGCTTATCGCTGCGCTCTTCTCGCTGTTCTATGCAGGAAGTATGCTTTTCGCCGGAAGGTTTGTCGACTGGATGGGAACTAAAAAAGGCTATATGTGGGCCATCGGCGTATGGTCGTTTGGTGCGTGTCTTCACGCATTCTGCGGTATAGCCACATCTGGCATCGCTGCTGGTAACTGGTTTGTAGGTTTCGAGGGGGCCAAAGAGGTCTTGGCGGGACTGTCAAACGTATCTAAAGTGATTAATGTCAGCGTCGTACTCTTTATTATCGCACGTTTCGTCTTGGCTTTGGGCGAGGGAGGTAGTTTCCCTGCCGCAATTAAAGCCACAGCCGAGTATTTTCCGAAGAAGGACAGGGCGTTCGCGACCAGTATCTTCAATGCCGGTTCTACCGTGGGTGCTCTTGCGGCTCCTCTTACAATTCCCTTTATTGCAAATGCTTATGGATGGGAAATGACATTTATTATCATCGGTGCGCTTGGTTTCGTATGGATGGGATTCTGGCAATTCATCTATAAGAAACCTGAAGTGAACCCGCATGTCAACAAGGCTGAGCTCGAATACATACTTCAGGATACCGATTCTGCCGAACCGGTGGTAGAGGAAGAAGGCAAGGAGAAAAAGTTGTCGTTCATACAGTGTTTCAAGTTCAAACAGACTTGGGCTTTCACCATCGGTAAATTCATGACCGACGGCGTATGGTGGTTCTACCTTTTCTGGGCTCCGGCATATCTCCAGTCTGTATATGGCATGACCTCTACTCAGATCGCATTCCCGCTCTTCATTCTTTACATGATAACCATGTTGGCTATCGTTGGCGGATGGCTCCCGTCGTACTTCATTGGTAAGAAAGGGATGAACCCGTATGCCGGACGTATGAGGGCAATGCTCATATTCGCATTCTTCCCGCTGCTTGCAATGTTCGCACAGCCGCTCGGAGCTTACAGCTATTGGTTCCCTGTAATAATAATAGGTATTGCCGGTGCAGCGCATCAGGCTTGGTCGGCAAACATATTCACCACAGTCGGCGATATGTTCCCGAAATCGGCCGTAGCTACCGTGACTGGTATCGGCGGTGCGGCAGGTGCACTCGCGTCGTTCATCATCAATATGTCGTCGGGCGTACTCTTCGACCATGCCAAAGAGACCAATATGAAGTTCATGGGATTCGAAGGAATCGACTCGGGTTATTTCGTGATATTCTGCATCTGCTCGGTAGTTTATCTGTTGGGATGGATTATCATGAAATCGCTCGTTCCGAAGTACAAAGTAATTGAAGTTAAATAGTTTTAAACCTATATAGTAATGGAAAATTTATTTGATATTACCGGTAAAGTAGCTATCATTACCGGTGGAGCCGGAGTGTTGGGAACATCAATGGCAAAATACCTTGCAGAACAGGGTGTGAAGGTCGCTATCCTCGACCGTGACGAAGCTAAAGGTAAGGCATTGGCTGCCGAAATCAAGGCGGCAGGTAACGAAGCAATGTTCCTCTATACGGACGTTATGGACCGCGATGTGCTGGAGCAGAACTGCAAAGACATTCTCAAGGCATACGGTAAGATAGATATTCTCGTGAACGGTGCCGGCGGCAACATGGGCGGTGCTACCATTCCGCCGGACAAGACTATCTTCGACATTGCGCTCGGCGATTTCAGGAAAGTAGTAGACCTCAACCTTTTCGGAACGGTTATTCCTACGCTCGTGTTCGCTAAAGCGATGGTCGATAACGGTGGCGGTGCTATCGTGAACATGTCTTCGGAATCGGCTTTGCGTCCGTTGACCCGCGTGGTGGGCTACGGTGCTGCCAAAGCTGCCGTGACTAACTTCACCAAATATATGGCCGGAGAACTCGCTATCAAATTCGGAAACAATTTCCGCGTGAACGCTATGGCTCCCGGTTTCTTCATCACCGAACAGAACCGTACCCTCATGACAAACCCGGACGGAAGCTATTCGGATAGGGCAAAAACAATCCTCGCACATACGCCGTATAACCGTTTCGGTGAACCGGAAGAACTGCTCGGATCGTTGCACTATCTGGTGAGCGATGCTTCTAAATTCGTATCGGGAACGGTGCTCGTGATCGACGGCGGTTTCGACGCTTTCTCGATCTAAACATTGCGTACTATATTGTCATCCACAGCGGCGGACAGGCATGTGCGGCCCGCCAATGTGGATGATATGCTTTAAACGAATAATCTAATTTAAACCTAACACGAATAAACATGTATTTAGGAGAACAGACTTGGCGCTGGTACGGACCGAATGATCCGGTCTCGCTGGCCGATATCCGTCAGGCAGGTGCGACAGGCATCGTAACTGCGTTGCATCATATTCCGAACGGCGAAGTATGGACCGTAGAGGAGATCAAAAAACGTATTCAGATGATCGAAGACGCCGGTTTGAAATGGTCGGTTGTCGAGAGCGTGCCCGTACACGAGCACATCAAAACCCGTGAGGGCGACTTCCAGAAATATATCGAGAATTACAAGCAGAGCCTCCGCAACCTCGCTGAGTGCGGCGTAATGATCGTTACCTACAACTTTATGCCTGTCCTCGACTGGACGCGTACCGATTTGGCCTACACCATGCCCGACGGCTCTAAGGCATTGCGTTTCGAACGTGCTGCGTTCATGGCTTTCGACCTCTATCTGTTGAAGCGTCCGGGAGCTGAGAACGAGTATACTGCTGAAGAGAAAGAGATCGCACGCAAGCGTCTTGAACAGATGTCGGAAGACGATAAAAACACCCTTATCAGGAACATGATCGCCGGTCTTCCGGGTGCAGAGGAGAGCTTTACGCTCGAAGAGTTCCAAGCTCAGTTGGACCGCTATAAAGATGTAGACGAGGATACATTGAGGAACAACCTTGTCGAATTCCTCAAAGAGATCACTCCTGTTGCCGACGAAGTCGGTATCAAACTGGCTATTCACGCCGATGACCCGCCATATGCTATCCTCGGCCTGCCACGTATCCTCAGTACCGAAGCGGATTTCGAAAAACTGGTCGAGGCAGTACCCAATCCTTCGAACGGACTTTGCCTTTGCTGCGGTTCATTCGGCGTGCGTGCTGACAACGACCTGCCGGGCATGATGTGCAGGCTCGGAGACAGGGTGAATTTCGCTCACTTCCGTTCTACGCAGCGCGATGCTGAGGGTAACTTCTACGAAGCGAACCATCTCGAAGGTGACGTAGATATGTACGGAGTTCTGAAAGCCTTCCTTGAGGTTATGGAGCGCCGTAAGGTGTCGATCCCGTATCGTCCCGACCACGGACACCAGATGCTCGACGACTTGGCTAAGAAGACCAACCCCGGTTATTCTGGCATCGGCAGGTTGCGCGGTTTGGCAGAAATTCGCGGAATGGAGCTCGGTATAGCCAAGGCAAAACAGGAACTCGGTAAATAATTTGTCATATTAACTTAAAAACGAGGCCCTTATAGGGTTTGAAAATATGATAGATAAGAATTTTTTGCTGGAATCGGACTTTGCGGTCGATCTGTATGAGAAATATGCTGCTCAGCAGCCAATTATAGATTACCACAACCATCTGGATACCCGGATGATAGCCGAGGATTACCAGTTCAACGATATTTCCGAAGTATGGTTGGGCGGCGATCATTATAAATGGCGTGCCATGAGGGCCAATGGCGTTGACGAGCGTTTCGTGACAGGCGATGCCGACAGCTACTCGAAATTCGAGAAGTGGGCGGCTACGATCCAGTGCTCGATGCGTAACCCTCTGTACCACTGGACACACCTCGAATTGCAGCGTTACTTCGGCATTTCGGAGGTTCTTAACCCCGACAGTGCAAAGAAGATATACGAGCAATGTAACGAGGCACTGAAACAGAAAGATTTTTCGGTTCGCGGTCTGCTTGGTAAGATGAACGTAAAAGTACTCTGCACCACAGATGATCCTACCGACGATCTTCGTTGGCACAAGGCCATAGCTGAAGACAAGAGCTTCGATATTAAGGTTTATCCTTCGTGGAGGCCGGACAAGGTCATGGCTGTGGACGATGGCGACAACTTCCGTGCATACATCAAGAAACTCGGCGATGTTGCGGGTGTTGAAATCAAGAATTTTGCCGATCTGTTGACCGCTTTGTCGCGCCGTCAGGAGCATTTCGCCACTCATGGTTGCCATGTAGCCGATCACGGTTTCTGGGATTTTCCCGACAAAGAGTTTACTGACAGCGCTTTGGAAACAATATTCGCCAATGTGCTTAAAGGTGGCAGCGTTACTGCTGATGAGGCGGAAACGTTCAAAAGCGGCATGATCTTCCATCTGGCAAAGATGAACGACAAAATGGGGTGGGCACAGCAGTTCCATATAGGCGCTATCCGCAACAACAACCGCCGGCTTTTCAAACAGCTCGGTCCGGACGTCGGTTGCGACTCAATGTCGGACGGTAAGGTGGCCGCAGGTTTGTCGCGCATCCTTGGCAAACTGGACGAAGAAGGTTGCCTGACACGCACAATTTTGTACAACCTCAACCCGAAAGATTCGGAAGTGCTTATGTCGATGGCATATAACTTCAATGACGGTTCAGTTCCCGGGAAGATGCAATACGGAGCGGCATGGTGGTTCCTCGATCAGTTGGAAGGAATGCGCCAGCAGCTTGAAATACTGTCGCACGGTGGATTGCTCAGCCGCTTCGTAGGTATGCTTACGGACTCGCGTAGCTTCTTGTCGTTCCCGCGCCATGAATACTTCCGCAGGATACTGTGTAATGAGCTTGGTAGCGACCTGAAGAGAGGGTTGATGCCTAAGGAAGAGTTCGATTTCATCGGTAAGATGGTATCGGATATATGCTACAACAACGCTAAGGACTACTTCAGGTTTTAATGTAGCGTTCTGATAATACGAAACAAGGGCCGACTCGCAAGTCAGCCCTTGTTCGTTTTTTGTATTATTTGACCGAAAGGTATGTTGCCTTACGTCATCAGACAAGCTTAGCCGACCAGTAATTGGGCCGCTATCTCATTGCGTTTGTTTTTGCCGGCCAATATTTCCACGAGTGTAAGTGCAAAGTCTATTGTAAGTCCGGGACCGCGACCTGTAATCACATTTCCGTCGATTACGACAGATTTTTCTGTCTGTAATGTCGCTCCTTCGAGGTACTGTTCGAATCCCGGATAGCAGGTAGCTTTGCGGCCTTTCAGAATACCGAGTCCGCCGAAGACCATTGGGGACGCGCATATCGCCGCAACTTTCCCACCCCGGTCGTAGAATGTCCGAACCGCTTTTTTCAACCCTTCGTGTCCGTTGTATGCCGGAGTTCCGCCCGGAAGGACGAGCAATTCCGCTTCTTCGAACGATACATCTCCGAACATCATGTCGGCCATTACGGGGATTCCGTGGCTTCCGGTTACTGTTTGTGATTCGGTAAGCGATACGGTCTTGGCCGGCAGCCATGCACGGCGCAGGATGTCTACTGTGGCGAGGGCTTCAATCTCTTCGAACCCGTCGATAAGGAAAACGAATATAGTTTTCATGGTCGTATGTTTAGTAATTAATTTAAAGTGCCAATGTTTGCCGCGAATACAGCGTGTGTGGATCTTCTGTTGTAGAGAATTTCAACTATTTACAAATATACTTTATTTATCGTAATTTCGCTACCGTGCCGTGTCCGAATCGTGGTGCTTATTGTGTGCCGGTATGTTGTTTTTCGCAGGGAAATTACGGGTTTTAAGCAGGTTATTCGTATATTTGATATGCCAATGGAGACTATATTGCTAGTAATAATAATTGCGTTCGCGGCGACGCTTTTTCGTTCCACATTCGGGTTCGGAGAGGCGTTGATAGCCGTCCCGCTATTGAGTTTGTTCCTGCCGATGTCGACGGCCGTACCTTTGGCCGTGATGATGTCGATACTCGTTGCCGTAGTAATCCTCGTTCAGGATCATTCGAAGGTTCATTTGCGAAGTGCTAAGTGGCTTATCCTGTTTGCTATAATCGGTATCCCGTTCGGGTTGGCCCTGTTGTTTTACGGTCCTGACGACATTATCAAAGTCATACTGGGAGCCGTTATCATTATCTATTCGTTATATACTTTGTTGGCCAAGAATACTTTCCGACTCGAAAAAGACAGTACGTTGTGGCTTTTCATATGCGGGTTTCTTTCTGGAGTATTCGGAGGCGCTTATGGGGTGAACGGGCCGCCGTTGGTGGTATATGGCAATATACGCAGCTGGGATGCTCAGCATTTCCGTGCTACTTTGCAGGCATATTTTCTCGTAGCAGGCATCATAAGCATGATAGGGTATGTATGGAACGGCATGATACGGACGGAGGTATTGTTGGATTTTGCTTATGCCGTACCTGCTATCATACCTGCGATATTTCTCGGACGCTATTTGAACAAGTGCATAAAAGGCGACTCGTTCTACAAATACGTCTATATGGGGCTGATACTTGTAGGTGTGATGCTCATTGCCAATGCTTTATTTTTCTCGTAAACGAAAGATGGACAGGATAGAGAGGGAGAAGAGGACGGTCGAGGCCATGATCCGGATATACTGTCGGTACAAGGAGCGTAACGACGTCTTGTGTGATGACTGCACTCGGTTGGTGGTGTATGCCCATAAAAGGCTCGGCGCTTGCAGATATGGAAACGACAAGACCGCATGTCGCATTTGTAATACGCATTGTTATGCCACGGCATATTGCGAAAAGATACGTAAGGTGATGAAATATTCCGGTCCCCGTCTGATATTCTTCAGGCCGTTTATGGCCTTGATGCACCTATTCGGGAAATAGTAAAATTTACTCGCCGACAAATTGCGGCTTATTTGTTTTTCAGCGTTTTGGATATAGCTTTGCCTACACCCTCAAGTTTGTTGATGTTGGGGAGCAGAGACGCATTCATAAGGTCTGTATTCTCGTTCTCGTCGGTCATAGCCTGTACGGGGTATATAAGCGTGACGTTGTAAGCAGAGAAGTATTTGGCCATGTAATTCGGCATCTTTTTCATACCGTTATGGAACGATGCCTGCCCCGTTCTGCTCATAACCACTACGAGGTTGTCATCCGGCTGCATGTCGCGTGTGACGATCAGGAAGTCGTCCCAATCGTCGAATGTGCGGAATTCGGCCTGTATAGGATGGTCCTTGTATACGTCCTGCAAGATACTGAGCGTCCTTCTTGTTCCGTAGAATACGAGTTTGCTGCCCGTATTAAGGGCGAGGTTCCATATCTTGATAACCCATAGCGGGAAGCCGAGCTCTGCTTCGGCGTTCTCCGGAATTACGACTATGTGCCGTTTGACGGTGGCTATGGGTTGTACCGCACGGTATATATATGTCGATACGTTGCTGTTGGCCAATATGCGCTCGGTGGTATTGCCGAGGAACGATTCGGAGAATTCCTCCTTTTCGTGCAGTCCAAGAACGAGGTCGGTCACTTTGTTTTCTCTGATAACGCTCATTATGGCGTTCGGCACGTTTACGTCGTACCTTGATAAAGTGCAAAGCTGTATATCGGCGGATGCGGCCGTTTTCTGTGCTTTGTCCAGTATTTTTTGCGATTTTTTGTCCGCGTCTGGATCTGAGTCCTGATTGTTTATCACATTCAGGGCGTATACGCCGTTCCGGTTATCCTTTCTCTTGATGAGAAGGCTCAGATTTATGAGTTCATCGGTATCTTCGGAATCCTTCAGAGGAATGAGGATATTCTCCTGTTGGTCGCCGTTTTTCTTCGTGTCGGATATAGATCCGGTCAGAGAGATGTTACGCGCCCCTTTCTGCGCGACGAACGATGCGATGGTACACGTTACGAGTATCATAACTATCGTTCCGTTCAGCACACTCTCGTTTAACAGGCGGATAGGTTCGCCCGTCGCCGTCTCGCCCAATATGACGTTGTAGCCGACCGTTACGGCTGCAAGTGTAGCTGCGGCTTGGGCGTTGCTGAGCCCGAAAATTACATTACGTTCGTCCGATGAAAACTTAAACGATTTCTGGGTGAGCAGTGCGGCGAGATATTTTGCCAGTATCGCCACAGCAGTCATTACGCCAGCCACTTTTATTGTCTCGAAATCGCGGAAAAATGCCCTGTAATCGACCAACATACCGACGCCTATGAGGAAGAACGGTATGAATATGGCGTTGCCTACGAACTCAACACGGTTCATCAGCGAAGAGGTCGATGGTATCAGCTTGTTGAGCGACAACCCTGAGAGGAATGCCCCGATGATTCCCTCAATGCCTGCCATTTCGGCAAGTGCGGCTCCGAGGAACACCATCGCCAATACGAATATGTATTGCGACACGCTGTCTTTTACCCGCTTGAAGAACCAGCGGGCTATGATTGGGAACAGAAATATTATGATGCTGGCGAATATGATTATCGAAATGCCGAGTTTCGTCCAAAAATGCGAGTCGACCTCTCCGGTCGCCATGCCTACTATCACCGCCAATACGAGCAGAGACAAGGTGTCGGTAATCATAGTTCCGCCGACCGACACTGTCACCGCACGGTTCTTGGTAATTCCGTATTTGCTGATTATGGGGTAGGCGATAAGCGTATGGGAGGCGAACATACTGGCGAGGAGGATAGACGATTCCAGCGAGAACTTGAAGACGTAAAGTCCTGCTACTATGCCGAGTATCATAGGTATCATGAACGTGTACATGCCGAACAGGAAACTCCTGCCGCTGTTCCGTTTGAAATCGCCGAGGTCGATCTCCAACCCGGCAAGGAACATTATATATAACAGCCCGGCGGTCCCCGACAGTATGATGCTGCTGTCGCGTTCCAGCAGGTTGATGCCATAAGGGCCTATGACGGCTCCGGCTATTATCAGCCCGAGGATAGGGGGAATACTTATTTTATTCAGCAAAAGCGGTGCGAATAGGATTATCGTCAGGATGACAAAGAATTTCAGCACCGGATCGGCTAACGGCAGAGTTATTTCGGATAGGGTAGTTAGAAGCAACATCTATTATGCGTATAAGATATCGCTAAGATACGCCGAAAGCGAAATTAAAACAAGACAATTATACAAAAATATCGGTCCCGGCAGTGGTTATAACCGGCCGGGACCTGTTTCGTGCTTGAATACTTGTAAGTAGCGGCAATGGACGGACACATATTGATCGGCCATTACTACGTTAGCCCGTGAAGTTTCCTGCTTGTTAGAGAATATGTATGGATTCCCTGTATTCCGATGGGGACATGCCGGTATGCCGCCTGAAAAAACTGCTCAACGTTGACTGGTTCGGGAAGCCTGTTTCACGCACGACGTCTTTGATTTCTAATTCGGCATTACGCAACATAGCCTTCATCTCCAGTATGATGTATTCCGCGATGCAGTCCCTTGCTGATTGCCCTTTGATCTCAAGCATTATCATCGTCAAGTACTTAGGCGATATACACAGTTTGTCGGCATAGAAAGCCACCTCGCGGTATTTCTTATGGTGTTCGATCACCAGCATCGAGAATTTGAACGCGATACTCTCCTTGTGTGATAAGCGGAAAGACTTCTGGTTTTCGGGGTCCTTTTTGTAATTGACATACAAATCCCAATAAAAGACCCGCAACAGGTGTAGTATTGTCTCATGCTGAAAGATGGTCTTTTCTTCACTAATCCGGTAGTCTATCAGTCCGCAGAAGTGGAAGAAGCGTTGTGCCTCGGTATCGCTCAGGTGATATCTGAAATTCTTCCTCATATAGAAAAAGAAATCGGGAGTCATCCGACAGAGTCCGCTCATCACGTCGAGGAACATAGTTTTCTCTATCTTGAAGAACGTCATCTTGAAATCGTCGCTCTTTTCCCTTATCGCGACGAGGTTCAGGGGCAGGATGATGACGAGGTCGTTCTTGCTTATCCTGCTCGACGTGGAAAAAACATCGAAAATCGCCGTGCCGGAAGTGCATATTCCCGCTATACCCTCATAAAGGTATGCCGCAGTTTCATTCCATGGCAATTGTGACGAATTGTAGTAAATGTGAAAACTATCTTTTTTTCTTCTGTTCATATTATGTCGAGAGCTATACCCTAAATTTAAACAAAAATATGAATAACCGACGTGGTAATATGAAACATTGTTCCTTAATGGAACGCAAAAATTGAATAATTATTACATTTTTGTTAGAAAAATATCCGTATGCCTATGGTCCGTATGCAAAAATAAGGTCCGGGAGGCTTATGACACCTGTCCCAGACCTTTTATATATAAGCAGAAGTCTTTTGCCAGCTGCATTATGCAGACCGGTGGATGAGACTATATATGGTAATTCCTGCGGCCTTTTGTTTTAGATATTCTTCCATATCGGTAACGAATCCCGTGATCCCGGGATAGGATTCCCCGTCGGTCGGCCAGTCGCCCCAATACTGTTCGCACGGATCGACCTTGGTGATGAGCTCCCAAAGGCTCAATGTTGCGAGGTCCGTTTTCAGACTATACCATCCCCTGTATACGTCCTGTTCCACTAAACGCGCGTCCTTCATTATAGACAATACACGTTGCAGTCCGGGCGGGTAGCCTAATTTCTTTTTGAGTTCGCCAGTTCTGAGTCCTTTCCCCACATTTCCGGCCGACTCCAGTTCGGCAAGGACCAGTACCGCGCACTTGACATAAAACGATAGCATTCTGGCAAAAGAAAAAATGTAACTGAAAATTTAATTGATACGATAACAAATATATAAGACAATTGTCTTATATGTCTTATTCATGGTATAATTATAACGCTATCGAAGAACAATATAAAGAAGACTTCTTATCTTTAACGTCATTGATGAAGTTTGGATGGGGCGAAATGAACGAATTGCTGCCAATACGGAGTAGTTTTGTAGATAAAACGATACCGTAGTTCAGCGATAGCGTCACAAACAGGCAGTGAACTTTGAACTGTATCTTGCACGTCATAATTTTATTTCAAAATAAATCGTTATGGAGGTCATCGAATTGGAAGGTGAAGACAAGCGGCTTTACAATTTAGTAGCTCGTTTGGTGATGAACCCACAGGTATTGCGCTACAATCAGAACTATCCTTTCCGTACATCTCAGGAATATCGGTGGTTTGTGGCTACCGAGGCCGGCGAGACGATCGGTTTCCTGCCCGTGAAACTGGTTGACGGTAAGGCCGTGCTTAACAATTATTATGTCTGCGGCGATGACAAAAACGTGTTTTCAGCCTTGTTGGCTGGTGCGGTGCAAGGGCTTGCGAAAGATTTCTTTCTGGAGGCGGTAGTACAGTCTCCTCACGTTGGCTTTTTCGAGAAAAGCGGGTTTTCGGTCGCTCATTATTGGAAACGGTTCGCTAAAATGATATATCGGAAGGAATGAAACGCAACGTATATGAATTGGCCATGGAGCGTATCGAAACCGTTTTCACGGAGTTCGATAATGTGTACGTTTCGTTTTCCGGAGGCAAGGACAGTGGCGTGATGCTCAACCTCTGCATCGACTATCTGCGTAGGACCGGCATCAAAAAGAAGTTGGGTGTGTTCCATATGGATTACGAGGTGCAGTACGAAGAGACGACGCGCTATGTGGATCGGGTGTTTCATGACAATCGGGATATTATAGATGTCTATCGTGTATGCGTGCCGTTTAAGGTCAGTACCTGTACGTCGATGAATCAGTCTTTTTGGCGTCCGTGGGATCCTGCATGCAAGGAGTTGTGGGTGAGGGAAATGCCCGACGGGTGTTACACTCAGGACGATTTCCGTTTTTTCGACAACGAAATGTGGGATTACGACTTTCAGGTGTTGTTCGCCCAGTGGTTCCATAAGTTGAAAGGGGCGGAAAAGACGTGTTGTCTTGTGGGCATACGCACACAGGAGAGTTACCATCGCTGGCGCACGATATACGGCAATCGGCGTAGTTATATGTATAACGATTTGCGGTGGACGCTCCGTATTACGAACAATGTGTTCAACGCATATGTGATATACGATTGGCAGACAACGGATATATGGACGGCCAACGGACGGTTCTGTTGGGACTACAACCGGCTGTACGACCTTTATTACCGTGCACGGGTTCCGTTAGAGAAACAGCGTGTGGCCAGTCCGTTCCTCATGGCCGCACAAGAGAGCCTGCATCTTTACAGGGCAATTGATCCCGATATGTGGGGTAAGATGATATGCCGCGTGAACGGCGTCAACTTTACAGCGTTGTATGGACATACCAGTGCAATGGCCCGGTACAGAGTCAAGTTGCCGGCAGGGCATACGTGGGAGAGTTATATGCACTTCCTGCTTTCGACTCTGCCTGAGAAGACACGGTTGAATTATTTGAAAAAACTGTCGGTCAGCATGGAGTTTTGGCGAGAGAAGGGCGGATGTCTTAGCGAGAAAACCATTCGCAAACTCGAAGAAAACGGCGTGGAGATAACGGTCGGAGACCATACGAACTACCGGACAACGAAGCGCCCCGTGAGGATGGAGTATCAGGACGATCTGGATATTCCCGAGTTCAAGAACCTGCCTACTTTCAAGCGTATGTGCATCTGTATACTTAAGAACGATCACCATTGCAAATATATGGGGTTTTCGCCAACGAAAAAGGAGCAGCAGGAGAAGCAACGTATCTTGGATTTTTACCGCAGTTTATGTCAGTAGTTATGGATAGATACAAGAGTCCGGTGTATAGCGTGAAGGCTGTACCCGTAGAAAAAGTCCGGGCCAATGCCTACAATCCGAATATCGTGGCGCCACCCGAGATGGAATTGCTGGAGCTCTCGATATGGGAAGACGGCTATACGATGCCGTGTGTGTGCTACTATTTGCCGGAGGACGACATTTACGAACTCGTGGACGGTTACCATCGTTATAAGGTTATGATGACTTCGAAACGCATATACGACCGCGAAAGGGGATTGCTGCCTGTGGTGGTCATAGAGAAGGACCTGACGAACAGGATGGCATCGACCATACGGCACAACCGGGCCCGCGGTACTCACAATATCGAGTTGATGACGGGGATCGTGTCGCAATTGAAACAGGCCGGGATGTCGGACAACTGGATAATGCGCCATATCGGGATGGACCGCGACGAGTTGTTGCGCCTCAAACAAATATCGGGATTGGCCGCACTTTTCGCCGATAAGGAGTTTAGTATACCTGAATAGGTGTTTAAATGTCGCACATTACGTTCAAAAGCGGAACAGAGGTTAGGCATTCAGGGATAATCTCCTATCTTTACACTAAGAAACAGACGAGGCAGGTAGATGTGGGAGACAAGAAAGGGCGGTCGTAGACATTGTTTCGACTGGTGAAATGAGATTATTATTTTTATTGGAGATTATATAGACCAGACTCCCTTAACTAATATTATTTACTACTACCTTGAATTGAACCGGAACCGGAGGACTCAAATCCTCCGGTTTTTTGTTTCTCCTGCATTGTGCTTTAGTTGCACAGTATGACCAACAGCGAGAGTACGGATACCGTTACCCATAGTATTATTCCGAGTGCCAATGGTTTCCAGCCCACCGCTTTGATTTTTTCGACCGACAGTCCCGCTCCTATCAGGAACAGCGTTACGACCAGCGCGGCTTTCGAGATATGGGTTATTGTCGGGCCGAACCCGGATACGAACGGGAGGTAGCTGTTGGCGAGCATGGCGAGTATGAAGAAGAATATGAACCACGGGATGGACACTTTTTTGCCTTTGCTTTTGAACAGTATGGCCGAGAGCAGCGATACCGGGATTATCCACAATGCACGGGCGAGTTTCACGGTCGTTGCTACTTCGAGGGCTTCGTTACCGTAGGCCGATGCCGCGCCGACGACAGAGCTGGTGTCGTGTATGGCGATGGCGCTCCAGAGTCCGAATTGGTGTTGTGTCAAGCCGAGTAGGTGGCCGAGGAATGGGAATAACAACAATGCTACGGCATTCAGCAGAAATACGACGCCGAGCGATACGGATGTTTCCTGTTCCGATGCGTTCACGGCCGGGGCTACGGCTGCGATTGCGCTACCGCCGCATATGGCCGTTCCGGAAGCCACCAGATGGGATGCTTTTCGCTGCATGTGGAACCATCTGCCGACGATGAAGCCTAAAGTGAGCACCGTTGCAATCGATGCAATCGTAAGACCGAGACCTTCGCGGCCTACGTTCAGTGCACTGTGTACATTCATGCCGAATCCGAGTCCTACGACAGAAGCCTTGAGCAGGATGTTGGTAGCTTTGTGGTTCAACCGTGCGAACGGATGGCCGAACAATAAAGTGAAAAGGAATCCACCGGCCAATGCGATAGGGGCTGAAACATACGGAGTGGCGCACAATACTATGGCCACGATGAATCCGGCTTTGACTAACGCTTCGCGTTTGGGAGTATCTTTCATGGTATCGGTTTTTTATCGTTTCTGTGGCAAAGATACGTGTGTACACAATAAAAAAACCAATATTAAAAAGTAGTTATCTATAACTTACGGTTATTGTTAAGGCAGAATTGAACGAAGAGCTCGATTAGTCGTCCGTAGTTGCCGTGTGCCGATACGAAACTGAACTTGCGTTGTATGTCGAGTCCCGTGACGTCTATGATCCTGAGTTTGTTCTGCGCCAGTTCGTCGAGCACGGCCTGTATGGATACGAATGCGAAAGCCCCGGAGTTGTACAGGTAACGTTTGATGCTTTCCGTACTGCCGAGCTGCATCTCTATGTGCATCGACCGAAGGTTCAGCCCGTATGCGTCCAACGCCTCGGACAGAACTTCGAGCGTCCCGGAACCATTCTCTCTGATGACTAAAGGTATCTCGCACAGTTGTTCCCGGTCTATCTCTTCGCCGCGGAAGGTCGAATTCGAAACCGATGTGACCAGTACTATTTCGTCCTGCATGAACGGGCGATAGTGTAGTGCGTGTCCGCTCGCTTTGCCCTCTATCATCCCGATGTCGAGACGTCCGTCGGCGACGAGCGCTTCTATCTGCTCCGTATTGCCGTTCGACATTTCGACCTTTATCTCCGGATAGCGCCTTCTGAATGTGGCCAAGATCCCCGGCAGGACATATTGTGCAATCGTGGTACTAGCTCCGAGCCGTATCTCTCCCGACGGTAGCTTGCCGTTGTCGGCGAATGCGTCGTTGAGATTGCCGTAGAGTCCCAATATGCGGTTTGCATAGTCGAGCATCAGCAATCCATGTTGTGTCAGCGTGACCGTGCCGCCTTTCCGCACGAACAGCGGAACTCCGACTTGCTTTTCCAATTCGCTGATGTGTTTGGTCACGGCAGGCTGGGAGATCATCAGCTCTCCTGCCGCTTTAGTGAAATTGAGCCTGTCGGCTACCGTTTTGAACACTTTGAGCCTGAAATCGGTTATCATGTCATTACCTCTGTTTGTGAGCCGTTGTTCCGCCAACATGCCGATTCGTGGTCGATCGCCTGCCGGTTGTTTGCAGGCTACTAATTTAACGCTTTTATAATATAGTACGCAATACGATTTGCTGAAAAAAGAGTATTTTTGCGCCGGAAATAAAAACAGGAAAGGCAATTACCATGAATGCGAGTTTGAAAGGTGCTACATACGGTGTGATAGCGGCGGTGTCTTACGGCATGAACCCGCTGTTCGCGCTGCCTTTGTACGATGAGGGATTGACCGTAGACTCGGTGCTTTTCTACCGTTTCAGTCTTGCGGCGTTGCTTCTCGGGGTGATACTGAAAATCAGGAAACAGTCGTTGGCTATAAGCAAACGCGAAATCTTTCCTTTGCTGCTGTTCGGGATGATATTTTCCTCCTCTTCATGGCTGTTCTACCAGAGTTTCCTATATATGGACGCTGGCATAGCTTGTACGATCCTGTTCGTCTATCCGGTGATAGTCGCCCTCATCATGGCGCTTTTTTTCAAGGAGCACATATCGCTTCTCACATGCGGATGTATCGCGCTGGCACTGACAGGTATCGTATTGTTGTACAAAGGAGACGGCAAAGCATCCCTTAGCACAATAGGCATGGTGTTGGTAATGCTCGGTGCGCTCGCATATTCAATATACATAATCGGGGTGAACCAATCGGCATCGCTTCGCAACATTCCTGCAGGCAAGTTGACCTTTTGGGCGATGCTGTTTGGTTCGTTGCTTTTCGTGGTGCGGCTGAACTTACTGACCGACCTGCAGCCACTCGTGTCGACCAAGGCGTGGGTGAACACTCTGAGTATGGCCTTCTTTCCGACAGTGATCTCAATGGTGTGCATCAGTCTTGCCGTCCATTTGATAGGATCTACATATACGGCCATTCTCGGAGCATTGGAACCAGTCACGGCGTTAGTGTTCGGAGTGATCGTATTTAACGAACAGATAACTCCGCGAATCATCCTCGGCGTTATACTTATTCTGTTGTCCGCATCGCTCATAGTCTCTGCCAAGCCGTTGTCGCAGAAATTACGCACGATCAGAGTCCGAAACCGGAAGATAGGGGACGGCCGGGCCATTTCACGATAGCAATCTCGGCAAACTGTTGCTTTTGGACCGAAGCGTGCACGGCTATGTAATAGCTTGTATATGTGACCTGAATACAGACTTGGTATATTAAAATCGTGTTTATGTATACAAATCTGCAGTAAGTCACACTTTTTTCCATATATTTGAGTTAAATAGGATGTACGACAGGCAAGAGGTGCCGACAGTCGTTCCTATATTTATTCAAACACTAACCCAATCAAAGTATGCAAAAGAGCCTCAAATTAAGCATTGCGATGCTTCTGATCTCTGCGTTCACGTCGTTCGGACAGAAGCAGGCGCGGTTGCTGAGATTCCCCACGACAAACGGTACGGATGTCGTCTTCTCGTATGCCGGCGACCTCTACAAAGCCCCCCTGACAGGCGGCGAGGCGGTAAGGCTAACATCGCACGTAGGGTACGAAATGTTCCCGAAATTCTCCCCTGACGGAAAAACTATCGCATTTACCGGAGAGTATGACGGCAATACGGAAGTCTATACGGTCCCTGTAGACGGCGGCGAACCGTTGCGTATAACGTACACCTCGAACAGCGGACGCGACAACATCAGCAGCACAATGGGGTCTAACAATATCGTCATGGGATGGACTCCTGATGGTAAAAAGATCGTTTACCGCAACCGCAATCCCAAGGGTGGCGGATTCGTGGGGCAGTTATATACCGTGCCTAAAGACGGCGGATTGTCTACTCAGATACCTCTTCCTGAAGGTGGCTTTTGCAGCTATTCGCCCGATGGAAGCAAGCTCGCCTACAACAAGGTCATGAGGGAGTTCAGGGCTTGGAAGTACTATCGCGGCGGGATGGCCGACGACATATGGGTATATGATCCGGCAGCGGAAACCGTGTCGAATATCACGGACAACGATGCACAGGATATAATCCCAATGTGGATAGGCGAGAACATATTCTTCCTGTCTGATCGCGACCGGACGATGAATATGTTCGTTTATGACACGAACGACAAGAGCACTTCAAAGGTTACGGAGTTCACGGAATTCGACATTAAGTTCCCGAGCGCCCACGGCAATACCATAGTTTTCGAAAACGGCGGCTACATCTATAAGATGGATGCTACAGAGAGGGTTGCCGAGAAGGTTAACATAACGCTGTCGTCTGATAACATCTATGCCCGTAGTGTGGTTAAGGACGGTGCTAACTACGTGTCGTATGTGAGTCTCTCGCCCGACGGAAAACGTTTGGCAGTAACGGCTCGCGGAGAAGTGTTCGACGTGCCTGCCGAAAAGGGCGTAACGAGGAATATCACACATACCCCCGGAGCGCACGAACGCCGGGCCAAATGGTCGCCGGACGGTAAATATATCGCTTACATTTCGGATATAACGGGAGAGAGCGAAATATGGATGCTGGACATAACGGACAAGAACAGCAAACCCAAGCAGCTAACCAAAGATAACGACACTTACATATGGAACCTTATTTGGAGCCCGGATTCCAAGAGTATTCTGTATACCGACAGGCACAACCGTATGATATTGTTGGACGTATCTTCCAAGAAAAAGTCTGTCGTGTTTAACGATCCGGCCGGACTGCCAACTCATATGACATTTTCGCCGGACAGTAAATGGCTGACATATAACAAGCTGGCCGACAATGATTATTACATTGTCTATGTCTACAACATAGCTTCGAAGAAAGAATATCCTATAACGGACAAGTGGTATACATCGACGAACCCGATATTCAGTACCGACGGTAAATATTTGTTCTTTAACTCTCTACGCGACATATATCCTTTAATGGGTGGTTTGGGCGAATATAACTATGTGACCAGCGCTTCCAATGGGATGTATATGGCGTTGCTCGAAAAAGATACACCGTCGCCGTTCCTGAATAAGGACCCGGAGGTGAATGCCAAAGAAGAGAGTGCAAAAAAGGAGGATAAGGTCAACGTAAAGATAGATTTCGACGGACTGTCCGACCGTATCGTGAAGATCGACGCGGGCAGCGGAAGCCCCGTATACAGCGACGGCAAGAAGTTATACTACACATTTAACGGAGAGACGTGGGCATACGACCTTGGAAGTAAGAGCGCTACGAAGTATGTGAGCGGTATAATGACGGTTCAGCCGGGCAGTAAAAAGGCGTTGTTCTCAAGTTCGGGACGGTATTATGTGAGCAATATACCAAGTATGCCGAGCGGTTTGGGTAAAGTAGTAAGCTTCTCGGACATGAAGATAAAAACCGATTTCGAGAAAGAGTGGAAACAGATCTTCAACGAAGGATGGCGCGTATACAGAGACGGTTTCTATGTCGCTAATATGCACGGTGTGGATTGGCCGGCGATGAGGAAGAAATACGAAGTGTTGCTTCCTTATGTGAAGAACAGGCTCGATCTGAATTATGTCCTTGCCGAAATGGTGGCAGAACTCAACGTGGGACATTGCTACATAGCTTCGGGCGAGGCCGAATTTCCCAAGATCATCAAAACCGGTTTGCTCGGAGCCGAGATAACGAGGCACAAGAGCGGCTTCTTCCGCATCGAAAAGATTCTTCCCGGAGCGTCTTGGAGTTCGAAACTGCGCTCGCCGTTGACCGAACCGGGCATCGAGGCCGAGAAGGGCGACTATATAGTGGCTATCGACGGAGTGCCGACCAACACGGTCAAAGATATGTACTCGCTCCTGACGGGTAAAGCCAATGTGCTGACCGAGTTGTCGTTGAACGACAAGCCGAAGCTGACGGGAGCCCGCAAGGTGGTCATCGTACCGCTTGAAAGCGAAAATGCGCTCTACCGAAACGAATGGGTGCAGAATAATATCAAGAAAGTGGAGAAGGCTACCAATGGACGGGTAGGGTACATATATATTCCCGATATGGGGACGAACGGGTTGACCGAGTTCGCCAAGTATTTCTATCCTCAACTCGACAAAGAGGGCCTTATCATAGACGACCGAGCTAATGGCGGAGGCAATGTATCTCCGATGATACTTGAACGACTCTCTCGCGAAGCATACCGCCTCACAATGCGCCGCGGAAGCAACCATATCGGAACCGTGCCCGATGCTGTGCAGACAGGTCCGAAGGTGTGTCTAATCGACAAATATTCGGCTTCAGACGGCGATTTGTTCCCATGGGGATTCAGGGCTCTCGGAATAGGTAAGCTTATCGGAACACGCACATGGGGAGGTATAGTCGGGATCAACGGTTCTCTGCCATATATGGATGGTAGCTACATGACCGTTCCCATGTCTACGAGTTACGATCCTAAGACCGGCGACTGGATCATAGAGAATCACGGTGTGGACCCCGATATTTGGGTGGACAATGATCCGTTGCTGGAATATAAGGGCGTAGACCAACAGTTGGATAGGGCTATCGAAGAGGTTATGAAAGATCTGGAAAACAGAAAACCGCTTCCTCCGGTTCCTGCTCCGAGGGTGTGGAATAAGTAGCTCGCGCGACCTTTAGTGGAAAGGCTAATCAGAATATATCTGATTAGCCTTTTCTTTTGGTAAGGAGGGTCTATTTCGGGATGATTATGCAGTCTGATTAAATGTCAGTCGAGTATGTCGGTTTCAAATGGTTGTTTGCTTGGGGCCGCGCTTTATACAAGATAGTGCGCTGCGAATGAATCCTATTCCCACCACGATACCTGTGCCTCTATTTCATTCTCCTGTGCATCGGGGAGTTGTGGAAAGAAGTCGATACCTGTGATCGCTTCTACAAGGTCAATGGATACCTGCCATGACGACAGAGGAGTGTCGAGCTTGCGGTTAGGTAGCAGGAATCCTATTCCGCCCCGCTTGGGATTGAATACCACTTTATAAAATAAGGAGGGTACTGTCACCCGGTTGTTGCCGATGCTGCCCATGTCGGCGATGAAAACCGGCCCTGTGACAATGAATAAGGTGTCGGTCTCGTCTTCGAGATAACCTCTTACAGTGGCTTCGAGGTCGGCCCACCGTCCCCTGTTCAACGACGGATTTTGCGGCGATATGTTCCACATCTGGAATGTCTCGGACATGGCCTCTTTCGAGATCTTCATGTCGGCTGCCGGACATAGATGACCTCTGTCGTAACCGCTGCGCGTGTAATCTTTGGTCGATGCGCTGGCGACACTGCCTTGTTTGCAGTCCTTGAAACTCGAAGACCTCGACGCACTGCCGGATATATGTGCCTTGGTGAGCATGTAATATACCCAGCTGGGCTGTTTGTGTGCTGAATCGTAATCGACACAATAGTAGCTGTTCTCGATAAATGTGCCTTTGACTTCGGGAATGTATCTCGTATCCTGTCCTCGCAGAAGAAATGGCAGGCAGACGCACAAGAGCGCTATTGAGAAGGGGCGATGTATGCCGTCGTGTAAATTCATGGTTGTATTTTATATCGGACCGGGCAAAGATAGCGATTGGAATGCTATGGTAGTTTCGCCGGAACTAAATTAATACGCGGGAGAAAATGCCTTGGCTGGCATGATGCCGAATCACGCAGAGTTTGCTCGGTTAAGGTTATTTCGTATATTTACAAAAACAGTTATGATTATGAAGAAGATTTTCAATTTGTCCTTGTTGCTTATGGCGGTTCCTACGGCATTGTTCTCGCAGAAGTATTTTCCTAAAACGGAGCTCATAGCTGACATGGACACCCTGTATAAGAACATCAGGGAGACACACGTCGATATGTTTACGGTCATATCCCGACCTGAATTCGAAAAACGCCTCGATGAAGCGAAAGCCTCCATTCCTGATTCGATGACCAGACTGGATTTTTTTAAGGTCATAGCTCCGGTTGTTACGGCTATCGGCGACGGCCACACCGACATAACAGTTCCTTTCCGGGATATTAACAATCGGAATCCATATTGGTTGCCCGTATCATTGAAGGTCGGCGAAACGCTCGAATCACTGGTCGTGTCGAACGATAATTATGAAGGATTGCCTAAAGGTACTGAGATACTTAGCATTAATGGCAGGCCCGCCGCCGAGATTATAAAAACACTGCTGTCCTATGTCAGCGGAGAAAGCGTGAAGTACCGGGTGAACAGCATAGAGAATCCTTTCGAACCGTGGTTCTCCTTGCTCGAAAATACCGATACATTTACGATAGAGTATAAGTCGGGTGGGAATGTGCGGAAAATGGATTTGAAAGCTATACGGTTTAACGACGCTCTGGCTAAGTACGAGAAGAAAAGCGGCGACTCTAAGCCTCCATTTGCTTATACCGTTATAGACAGTCTTAACACTGCATTGTTTAGGTATAACCATTTCGATATTAATAATAAGGAGTTTCCAAGGTTTTTCGATTCGATGCTTATGGATATTAAGAACAGGAACATCGAAAACCTTATAATAGATTTGCGGAGTAATGGCGGAGGAGATTCGAGAATGGGGAATGCCATACTCAGATGTATCTCGAAAGTGCCGTTCGCACAAATAGGCGGGGGTAGATATAGGGTGAGCGAGCAGTCTAAAAAGGCGGATAAAAGTATGCGAGGGATGGAAAACGGTGTGTATGAAGAGAAAGAATCTCCGAATAAACTGATTCAGCCAAATAGAAATACTAATCAGATCATAAAAGGGGATATTTACCTGTTAACGAGTTTGAATACATTCTCTTCGGCCTCTAAATTCGCGTGGGCTTTCCAGCACTTCGATATGGGGACGGTAGTCGGTGAGGAGACTGGCGGATATGTCGTTGCGTTCGGCAATGCGATAAATTTCAAACTGCCCAACACGCAACTGTCGTACAGGTCTTCGTATAAGGAATTTTTCAATTACGGCGCTACGGAAGCCGACAGGCACGGCGTGATTCCGGATTACGAAGTCACGTCGGAGCAGGCGCTCGATAAGGCGTTGGAACTCATAGCGCACAAACGGCAAGAATAAGGTGTCATAGAAAAATCACCTGTTGAGCTTGCAGCCCAGTTACTATGCAATTTGGAGCGGAAACACTTATTTGAGTTTTGTGAGATAATTTATTCGATGTATTTTATGAGTAACGTAACGACAAGAAATTTCAGTTTAGATCTACTGCGAGTAGTCGCATGCTACATGGTCATTCAAGTGCATGCAGGAGAATTTTTTTATATCGGTGCGAACGGCACTGTCATTAACGACACAAACTCATTTTGGGTGGCCATCTACAATTCATTGTTCAGGGCGGCTGTTCCATTATTTGTAATGATAACCGGATATTTCCTGCTTCCACTCAATATGGAAATGAAGCCATTTTTCAAAAAACGATTCTCTCGTGTCCTGATCCCATTTGTCATATGGTGTGCGTTATACGCCGTCTATTTCTTCTGCATGGGGCAGTCAGATCTCCGGACTACGCTCACAAACATTACGCATATCGCTATAAATTACGGTGTCGAAGTCGGGCATTTATGGTATGTCTATATGCTCATAGGAATTTACCTTTTCATACCTGTCATCTCGCCTTTTCTTAAAACCGCATCAAAAAAAGTTCTTGAGTTCTATTTGATAATGTGGGCCGTTACATTATTGTTGCCATATCTCCATACGATTTATCCGGCCATCTGGGGCGAATGTTTTTGGAACAATACGCCAATGTTGTATTATTTCTCCGGATTCCTCGGATATGCCGTATTAGGCTATTATGTGAAAGAATATTTAAATAAATCTTGCTCAGCCAATAGAATTGCAGGAGGTATCTTAGTTGTTGTAGGCCTCGCAATCACCTTCATAGGCTTCATCAACCGTTTGGACTCTGCGCCTTCCATTGCCGAGTTGGAGTTGACATGGAACTACGGGACAATCAATGTCGCTATGATGGGGTTTGGATTGATGCTATTGTTTAAGGGCATTACAACTAAAAACAAGGTTGTCGCGAAAATCATAACGGATATTTCCCAAATGAGCTATGGCATCTATTTGGTTCATATCATGTTGTTGAATTTTGTATATGCTCAGGTGGTACAACTGAGTACCAATGCAGCAGCGGTATTGCCTGTCATTGCAGTACTCACATTTGTATTGTCGTATCTTGTCATAAAATTAATATCTTTCATCCCCAAGAGTAAATACATAATAGGATAGAATTTGCGAGCAAGGGGGCTGGCAATATAAATAGTTGTATTTATGGATAACACACTGGAGAACACAAACTGTGTTTTTCCGGTGTTTAAACCAATAAAAAAAGCAGCTACATTTCTGTAACTGCTTTTGTTTAAGTGGTGCCACCAAGAATCGAACTAGGGACACACGGATTTTCAGTCCGTTGCTCTACCAACTGAGCTATGGCACCATCATTATGTTTGTCTCGATACTGTTTCTGTTCTCAAGACGGGTGCAAAGATAGAGATAATTTTTAATATTCCAAACCCGACGGCAGAAAAAAATCGATAGAATTGGAAAGTGTGTTTTTGAAACCACATTCCTCCCAAACGGAAACAGCGATTTAAAATTATTGTCTATCTTTGTTGGCATCAGATTTTCAACATCGGTTAAAATATGAAAGTAGCTATAGCCCAGCTTAATTATACCGTAGGCGATTTTGAGGGGAATAAATCGAAGATTATTGATTCGATATGTAAAGCGCGAGACAAAGGGGCCGACCTTGTGGTTTTCGCAGAATACGCTATCAGCGGGACTCCGTGCTTCGACCTGTTGCATAACGCTCCATTTCTCGAAGCTTGCGAGGATACGTTGCACGAAATCGCAAAACATTGTGACAATATATCGGTCTTGGTCGGACTGCCTATCCAGAACGACAATCGCATAATAAGCGCCGCCGCGTTAATACAGAACAAGTGGGTCGTTAAATATATCGGTAAGCAGCGTATCTCGTCCCGGTTCGACAATATGGGTTGCATCTCGATGTCGGCCGGCTCAGAACATATCGAAATCAAGGATAATGTGCTGGAGGTCGCTATCGGAGAGGACATTAAGGATTATCGCAAGTTCGGCGGAGAGTGCGACATGATAATCTCGATGCGTAGCCAGCCATTCTTTAGAGGCATAATCGAACAGCGCCATAATTTTCACCGAAACATGGCGAAGGAGCTCGGCAAGAATGTCGTAATGGTAAACCACATCGGCGGGCAGGGGGATTTCGTGTACGACGGTTCTTCGTGCGCTTATACAAACGATGGCAAACTCGTCGGATTGCTTAATAACTTTGCCGAGGACTTTTTCATTGTCGATTTCGACAACGCTCTGGAGTTGGAATTCCCGGTACAGAACAGGACGTACAATACATATCGGGCCATAAAGCTCGGCCTCGGAGACTATTTCAGAAAGAATGGCTTCAAGAAGGCATGTCTCGGGTTGTCCGGCGGTATAGATTCAGCAGTCGTTCTCGCTATGGCGGCAGAGGTGCTGGGGGCGGAGAATGTCCGTGTACTGATGATGCCTTCGCGTTTTTCTTCGGATCATTCGGTGAACGATTCGGTAGAAATGGCCGAAAATCTCGGGGTTAAATATAATATAGTGCCTATTGCCGATGCGTATGATGCCGTTAATAGTAGTTTAAAGGAGACTCTTGGCGATACGAAGTTCGATGTTACTGAGGAGAATATGCAGGCGCGTTTGCGGATGATTATGCTCATGGCGCTGTCTAACAAACATGGGTACATAGTGTTGAATACCTCTAATAAGAGCGAAGCGGCTGTCGGTTATGGAACTCTCTACGGTGATGAGAGCGGGTCGATAGGAATAATCGGCGACCTCTACAAGATTGAGGTGTATGCGCTCGCACGCTTCATCAATCGGGAGAGGACGATCATCCCAGACAATATAATATGTAAGGCTCCGTCTGCCGAACTCCGTCCCGACCAAAAGGATTCGGACTCGCTGCCGCCTTACGAAGTGCTGGACGCAATTCTGTACCGCTTCATTGAGGAGGGACAGGAGATAGAAGAGATCATTACGGCCGGGTTCGACGACGAGATTGTACACCGTGTTGTCGAGCTGGTGAAGAATTCTGAGTACAAACGTCGCCAGACACCTCCGCCGCTGAGGTTGTCGTCGCGTCCTTTCAGTAGCCACTTCATCATGCCGCTGATAAACAAGTTCAAGATGTAAGGCAAAGTCGGAAAGGATCGAATACACTTGTACTATACGATGGAGAGACCGTGTTTATGGTCTCTCCATTTTTATTTCCGGCCTAAATATATTTCTGCTAATGGGTTATCTTGTACGGTCTTCAGTGTTAACAAACAAACACTAAAATTAGGTATTGTTTTATGCTAAAGTTTGTATATTTGCTCAAACCTAAAACTTCGAAACATAGTTGTGGAAAACGAGGAGATAAGACACCGGGGTGTCATCTTTGACATTTCCGGGCGTCGGATAGACGTAGCCGTGAAACAGGAAGATGCGTGTGGCTCGTGTAAGGCAAAAAGCGTCTGCGCGGTAGGCGAGGGTGGCGAACGGATAGTATCCGTCATGAGCGAGGTTCCCGGCATATATCAGGTCGGTGAAGAGGTGGAGGTTTCCACGTCTAAGGTCATGGGTGTAAAAGCCGTCATGTATGCCTATGTTTTCCCTTTTTTCGTAATGCTTGTCATTTTACTCGCCCTGCTCGAACTCGGGGCTTCTGAATCGACGGCCGGTCTCTCGGCCCTCGGCGGTGTCATATTATATTATATAGTGCTCTATTTTTTCCGGAACAAACTGGAGAGGACTATAATCTTTAAAATACATAAGATTTATGAGTGAAACGTTGCTGTTTACGATTCTAACGTTATGCGCGCTCGGTGTACTGGCCGCGTTGATACTTTACTTCGTGGCGCAGAAGTTCAAGGTGCATGAGGACCCTCGCATCGACGACGTGGAAGGAATGTTGCCGGGAGCGAACTGTGGCGGGTGCGGATTCCCCGGATGCCGCGGACTTTCGGAAGCGTTGGTTAAGAACGACGATATTTCGCAGATGTACTGCCCGGTCGGCGGAGGTGCGACAATGATAGCCATCGCTGAATATTTGGGACAATCGGTGGCGGACAAGGAACCTCAGGTGGGTG
>CALYBQ010000017.1 GCA_944415565.1 uncultured Rikenellaceae bacterium | reverse complement strand
CACAAGAGAGCATAGGATAAAACTCATTGACGAATATATATCACGCCATTATTGACACTATTATCATGAATCTTGTCGACTAAGAAATATTTATTCGTGTGCCATCATGAATTTTGTCGACTAGGCCGATTTAGCCGGAAATAAAATGAGCCGTGTACGATTCACGGCTCATTTATTATATATGCACTCAGTGCAACCTCTCTCATCATAACTAATGCGCCTACCCCCATAATGGGAAGTATTCGACGAAGTCGGCATAAGATTTTACCGTATCACCGCCATCCGGCCCTATACGCGTACCTCCAGACAACTTCGCCATATGGATAACAACAATATTATTGGGAAATAAATAAGATTGGTCCGTCACCAACAAACTCACCACTCAACAGGTAAAAGGCTACGCAACTTATTGTTGTGGCAGACAGGCGAACATCGTCCTTGCAAAACAACCGCACACACGGCAGGTGCAAACTCAAACAGATAGGTCCTGAAATAAAAAATTCCTGAATGTTAAACATTCAGGAATTTCAACAAATCGAACTGTCTTTGCGGTATGGACGGGACTCGAACCCGCGACCTCCTGCGTGACAGGCAGGCATTCTAACCAGCTGAACTACCACACCGTTTATCGTGCGACTCGTTCGATCTGCCCCCTTTATTATCCCTCTCTCCAGTATCTCTCGCTTTCGGTGTGCAAATGTAATAAGAAATTACAATCCTGCAAAAGAAAAAGTGAAAAAATTGGCATTTTTCTACATTTTTTCCTGCTCCGGCTCAAAGAACGAAAACCTGACACTACCGTACGTACGCTCCCTCACAAAGCCTTTATATCCGCTAAGATCCTTGTCCTTAGAATGTTCGAAAATCAACAGACCACCTTCGCGCAAAAGGTTCTGCCCGAACACGAGATCTATGACCGCTTCTGCACCTTCGAGGTCATACGGAGCATCTGAAAATATTATATCATAACGCTGCGGCGTACTTTTCAGATACAGGAAAACATTCGCCTTCACGGGACGAATATTTCCAAAACCGAATTTCTTCGCCGTCTCCCTTATGAAATTATGATGGACAGAATTTATCTCGACCGAAGTCACACTCGCGGCTCCACGCGATGCGAACTCATAGGATATAGAACCCGTACCGGCAAACAAGTCGAGTACGTCCAATCCCTCTATATCGAACATATTGGAGAGCACATTGAAAAGGTTCTCCTTCGCAAAATCCGTCGTGGGGCGCGCCCTGAGATTGCGCGGAGGAGTTATTACTCGCCCCTTATGCGTACCGCTTACTATTCGCATCGTATCTTCCTGAAATATTTTCCCAACAACTTGCTCACCCCGTCAGCCACGGCCCCTCTCAGATACACCTTGCCTTTTTTGAATTCGAACGTCTGGTCGAGCGACGACAAGTAATAGAGTATATCGGTATCCGCAGACCACTGCATGGCATCAGCGTAAAGCACATCCCCGCTTTTGCGTTCGAAAACGGTTATATAGGCATATTGCCTGCTCAAATACACTGCCACACTGCGTCGTCTCCCCGCACCGCACTTACGCATCACCTCAATATTTATACTGTAAGGCGACACAATGGCTATATCGCCGAAAAACTCCTTCAATATGTTTACGGTCTTTTTGTCGTAAACCATAACGGCATTAATATCTCCGACCACATTCACGCACGCCACCCCATCGTCTTCGCCGACTTCAATGCCGTTTTCCTCCAACAGTCCCTTGAAATACGCAGCGTTACCCGTAGAGTATTCGGCCGGCACGAGCACGCTTTTAAGCCCGTCCTGATACGCTTCGACTGACACGATTGTATCACGCGCCGTAGCCTCCTTTATCGCGGCGGCACAAGCCTCTATATTATCTCGAATATCTTTCTCCGTATCGAACGAGAGCCATCTTTCCGACGACACCTCCCACAGGTCGCGGTGCGCATCCATGTTGCCGGATATGCTTCCTGTAAGCCCCGTAGTCCAAAAAGAAAGTCCATCCGGTGAGAGCCGGATGGACAATATCTTATTATTATGCTGCATAATATTTATTCCCAGTTACCGGCATCGTTCGTAGCCTTATCCAAAGCACCGACCTTCAATCCGGCATAACGTCCCAAAGTATTCTCATGCTCGTCAATAAGGTTGATAAGCTCCTGCCTGTCGAGGTCGGCAAGATACAGTTTGAACGGAGCACGACATTCGAACACAGGAATCTCAATACCAGACTCGGTCCAGAACATACCTTCCTCCAAATAGAACTCCTGCGGCTCGCCGTAGGCAATCTCGCTATAAGGAATATAGCGCAACTGCTGCACCATCTCCGGAGTGAACTTTTTCGAGAAAACGGTATCTATAACCGCTACCTTGAACTGTTCGGTAGAAACCAAGCCTTTTGCAACAGCGATAGAGTCATCCGCCGAACCAACCCTGCGTTCGTATACGAGCGAGTCGTTCAAAACAAAATTTATCAGGGAATCGAAAGAACCTGCATATTTCTGATGTTTGGCTTTGTAAGCCTGTTCTGCCGAACGTATTTCTTTCAACCGGCTGATGACCGCTTTGTCGCGCACGTCTTTTTCCTTATCGAAATTCAACGGCACGGTAAACTGCCTTATCAGAATAACTACCAGTACTATTATCACCACCCCGAGGACGATTGATATGATCTGCTGTTTTTTCATTAGTATTTTTAAGTTAAGTTTGTAGCGATAATCAGGGACGGTTCTCTCACGTATTCCACGAACAATATCTTTAAATTAAAACCTACCGCCGTGGTGACAGATCCGTCCAATGCGCCGAACCGCTTATGCTGAACGAACACATTGCGTCCCAAATTTACAGTTATTTTGGATTTGAGCCAACTTTTGGGCAAAAAAAAATAATCGACACATTTGCTGGTTGGGTATCCGACCCGGCATGGGACCGCATCTTCATACTGAACGGATATGCCGGAACAGGCAAAACGACTTTGATAGCAGCGTTCGTTAAGACACTCAAGTCCATGAAGGTCAAGCCCATTCTATTGGCCCCGACAGGACGGGCCGCAAAAGTTATGGGACTATACGCCGGAGAAAAATCATATACCATACATAAAAAGATATACCGGCAAAAAAGCAACGCAGACCCCGAACCCGGATTCTCGCTCAACTACAACAAGGAGCAGGACGCAGTTTTCATAATAGATGAGGGGTCCATGCTGACCGACATGCCGGGAGAACAAACCATATTCGGGACCGGCAGCCTGCTGGACGACCTCATACGTTTCGTTCGCTCAGGCAAACGGTGCAGGCTGATGATAGTCGGCGACAACGCACAGCTGCCTCCAGTAGGACACGACGACAGTCCGGCACTGAATCCCTCGATCATGGAACGTTACGGCGATGTCGTCTACACGTCGCTCGACGACGTTGTGCGGCAGGATGCCCAGTCGGGAATACTGTTCAATGCGACAATGGTACGCTGCATGCTCGAAGCCGGCATTTACGAACCGCCGCTGTTCGAGATGTCCTATCCCGACTTCCGGGCGATAGACGGAGGCGAATTCATCGAGGCGGTCGAGGAGTGCTACTCCAAATACGGCAGGGACGAGACCATAATCATAACGCGCTCCAACAAACGGGCCGGGCGTTACAACGAGGGCATACGGCGCAATGTCCTGTACGCCGAAGAAGAGTTGGAATCCGGCGACATGCTGATGATCGTCAAGAACAACTACTTCTACAATCCGAAAGAGGAAGAGGGGATGGAATTCATAGCCAACGGCGACATAGCGAGACTCACGCGCCTGCGCCGCGTAGAGGAACTATACGGATTCCGTTTCGCCGAAGCGCGGCTCGAATTTCCCGATTACGACGACACCGAGATAGAAGCGAAGATACTCCTCGACACGCTCACGTCCGACTCCCCTTCGCTCACTCGCGAGGAGAGCAGCCGGCTGTTCTACGCCGTGGCCGAAGATTACGCCGACCTCAGCAGCAAGGCCAAGCGATACCGCAGCGTGCGCGAGAACCAGCACTTCAACGCACTGCAAGTCAAGTTCGCCTACGCCATCACATGCCACAAGGCGCAGGGCGGACAATGGAGTGCCGTATTCGTGGACAGAATGCTTTTCGGCGACGAACCTATGTCGCGCGACCTCATGCGCTGGCTTTATACGGCTCTCACGAGGGCAACGGAACGACTCTACCTCGTGAATTTCGATGAAAGATTCTTTGAAGAAAAATAACTGCAATGAAAATTGTCAAAACAATCCTTTTCCTACTCGCCACACTTACAGCCGCCCCCATACATGCCACACGTCCGGCCATCGAAAACGGTTTATTATGGTACGACACCGAAGGTAATCCCGTACAGGCACACGGCGGTAGTTTTCTTCAAATCGGCGATACATGGTACATGATCGGCGAAGACAGGTCCGGCCTTTGGAATCCGGACGTCAACATGTACTCCTCAAAAAATCTCGTCGATTGGAAGTTCGAAGGCAAAATCATTGAAAACGGCAAACACCGCTATGTTTATCCAGACGGCTCTGTCGGCGAATTGGGACGCAACCGTATGATCGAACGCCCCAAACTCCTTTACTGTGAGAAAACCGGGCAATATGTAATCTGGTGTCATTGGGAGGCATCGAATTACGGGGCATCGGAAGCGGCCGTATTCTACAGCGACAATATCACAGGGCCATACAAACTCCATTGGGCCGGAAGACCATTGGGTATCAAGTCGCGCGACTGCAACGTGTTCACCGACCACGACGGGACGGCATGGTTCATTTCGACCACCAACGAAAACATGGATTTAGGACTGTTCAAGCTGTCTGACGATTACCTGAGCGTGGTCGGCCATACCTCGCTCTTCGTCGGGAAACGGCGCGAGGCTCCGGCCGTTATACGGGTCGGCGACCGTTATTTCATGCTTTCGTCGGCCTGCACGGGATGGAACCCGAACCAATGCAAGTTGTCGTGGTCCGACTTGCTGACCTCCGGCTGGTCGGAACTGACCGACATAGGCGACGCCATCGCATTCGACACCCAAGCTACGTCGATCCTGACCGTTCACGGATCGAAGGAAACGACATATCTCTACGTCGGCGACCGCTGGATGGACCCCGGACTGCACGAATCAAAAACAATTATTTTCCCCATAGAATTCGACGAAACCGGTTGTAATTTCGAATTTATTCCGAAATTTGAACTGAATTTACGTACTGGCAAATGGAAAACACGAAAAAAATAAAAGATAAAAAGTACGTCGAAACGCCCTTGATGAAACAATATTACAGCATCAAGGCGGTACATCCCGACGCCATATTGCTGTTCCGCGTCGGCGACTTCTACGAAACGTTCGGCGAGGACGCCGTCAAGGCGAGCAGCATACTCGGCATCACCCTCACACGCAGGGCGAACGGGGCGGCGAGTTTCGTGGAGTTGGCCGGATTCCCCTACCACGCCCTCGACGTCTATCTGCCGAAACTGGTCAGGGCCGGCGAACGCGTTGCCATATGCGAACAGCTCGAAGACCCTAAAAAGGTCAAGACAATAGTCAAACGAGGCGTCATCGAACTCGTCACACCGGGTGTCGCCCTCAACGACAACATTCTGGCCGGCAAGGAGAACACATTCCTCGCCTCAGTCTATTTCGGCGACAAAGCGACCGGAGTAGCGTTCCTCGACCTGTCGACAGGCGAATTCTATGCCGCCGAAGGCAACGACCAGTACGTGGACAAACTTATCTCGAATTTCCAGCCGAAAGAGATAATCTACCAGCGGAGTTACGAAGGGCGATTCAAGATGTCGTTCGGCGACAAACACTACACCTACAAGCTGGACGAGTGGGTGTTCTCCAAAGAACTGAACCGCGAGAAACTCTGCAAACAGTTCGGGACTACATCGCTGAAGGGTTTCGGAATCGAGGCTATGTCCTCGGCCATAGCTGCGGCAGGGGCCATTCTCTACTACCTCGAATTCACGGAACATAAGGATATAAACCACATATCGTCCATTTCGCGCATAGACGAGGACAAATACGTCTGGATCGACCGCTTCACGATACGCAACCTCGAACTCTTCTCGTCCAACGACCAACGTGTACGCAGCGGCTTCGCAGACGTGATCGACCGCACGCGCACGCCGATGGGCGGACGACTGCTGAAGAAATGGATCGCACTTCCAGTCAAAGATATCAACGAACTCAACGCACGGCTCGACGTAGTGCAATGGTTCAAGGAGAGACCGGACAGGGCCGATGAGATAGGCGAACAGCTCTCGCTGGTCAACGACCTCGAACGCATCTCGTCCCGGATAGCGGCACGCAAGGTCATGCCGCGCGAAATGGTACAGCTCAAGAACTCGCTCGAAGCAGTAGCCGAGGTTAAAATGTTCCTCGAATCTACCGGCGATCCACGGCTGACCGAACTGGCAGGCCACATCGACCTGTTGGACGAAGTACGCGAAAAGATCGCACGGGAAATATACCCAGACCCGTGCAACCAAATCGCCAAAGGCGGCGTGATAGCCGACGGAGTGAACATCGAACTGGACGATCTACGCAGCATCGCGCTGCACGGTAAGGACCTGATAGCCGAAATACAGACGCGTGAGAGCGAGGCCACAGGCATCCCGTCGCTGAAGGTCAGCTTCAACAACGTCTTCGGCTACTATATAGAGGTACGTAACGCACATAAGGACAAAGTCCCGGAGAACTGGATACGCAAGCAGACGCTGACGTCGGCCGAGCGCTACATAACCGAAGAGCTCAAGGAGTACGAAAGCAAAGTACTTGGTGCAGAAGAGAAGATAGTCGCAATCGAGCAGGCCGTCTACGACCAGATAGTGGAATACCTTACTCGTTTCCTGCGCCGGCTTCAGCAAGATGCCGCTGCGGTGGCCCGTCTCGACTGTCTGATGTCGTTCGCACAAGTGGCCATGGAGCGTAACTACTGCCGTCCGGAACTCGACGAGAGCAAGACGATAGACATAAAGGAGGGACGTCACCCTGTGATAGAAACGCTGCTGCCGGTCGGCGAAGTATATATCCCGAACGACATATACCTCGACGACGAACAGCAGCAGGTGATGATGATAACGGGTCCTAACATGGCCGGTAAATCGGCACTCCTGCGCCAGACCGCCCTCATAGTACTTATGGCCCAGATAGGCAGCTTCGTTCCGGCCTACTCGGCCCGCATAGGCATAGTGGACAAAATATTCACGAGGGTCGGCGCATCGGACAACATATCGCAGGGCGAGAGTACGTTCATGGTCGAAATGCTCGAATCGGCCAGCATCCTCAACAACATATCTGACCGTAGCCTGCTGCTTCTGGACGAGATCGGGCGCGGAACGAGCACATACGACGGCATATCCATAGCATGGGCGATGGTCGAATACATACACAACCACACGGCACGCGCGAAAACGCTGTTCGCGACACACTACCACGAACTGAACGAACTGGAACAACTGTGCGACCGTGTCCGCAACTACAACGTCTCGGTCAAAGAGGTAGACCGCAACATAGTATTCCTGCGTAAGCTCGTGCCGGGCGGAACAGAACACTCGTTCGGTATACACGTCGCGAAAATGGCAGGTATGCCGCGCTGGGTAGTGGACCGCGCATCGGAAATGCTCGGCAGCATGGAGGCAATACGCAAAAAGGGCGAGACCGCCGAAACCTCACCCAAAAGTGAGACTAAAGGCGGTGCAGAAACAGCAGAGGTCATTACCAAAGCTGTCAAAGCCCGCCGCAGCAAAGCGGCTGCGGCAGAATCGGGAGAACCCGGATTCCAACTCAGCATGTTCCAGCTGGACGACCCGGTACTGAAACAAATAAGGGACGAAATCAGAGGGTTGGACATCAATTCGCTGACACCGCTCGAAGCACTCAACAAACTGAACGAAATAAAGAAAATCACCGGAATATAATGTCTCACACAACCCTCACGAGAAAACGATCCGGCGCATACACGGGCAAACTCACCGATATGCGCCGATGGACCCGATACTTTCTGACAATATCTTGTGCGTCGTTCGCGTTCGCATGCTCGTGCGACTCAGACGACGATCGGGACTTTTTCGTCAAAGAGGGAAAATACGGTCGTGCGAACATCATATCCCTGCCGGGATTCGAGGAGGAGAAAGACGCGATACTATCCGACCTCGACATCAGTGAAGAGGAATTCATCAGTTGGAGTACCGATTCCGCATGGAGCCTCATGCCGGCAGAGCAGGAACGGTTGATAGCGATCAGGAACAACGTCAGCAAACCGGACACCAACACCCTGTTGCAAAAGGTCATTCCGCTCGACGAAATAGCCATATACATGAACAACGTATACGGCGGGACCATAGGCGGGTTCATATGCGAAGCTGCGGACGTCAAGCGTTTGTGCACTATGGAGGAGGTATTCTGCGGACTGCGGCTCGATTACGAGGGGACCAAATTCGCCGTAGACGGCGCAGGATATGCGGTCATACGGTTCTACAGCACAGCCACCAACGGCTTGATCGTACCCTACTCTCCCGAACTCGGCGGCAACCAACTGCACGCATGGCCAAACGGCGGCGGCGGATTCACGACATCGACACTCGGCGACGGAGGCTATCCCGAATGGGTAATGACCGGCTATACGCCGCCATGCGAAGGAGCCGAACTATACGAAGTGACGCCGGCCGGCCGCGAGATACTGCGCTCGGTCTACAAAGGCGGAAAATGGCAGACATACGAGAGTGCCTATTTCCCGCTGCCGGCAGCACGATGCGAATTGGAGAATATCGCGAACATCCAGCTCGACAACAAATGGGTAACGACATACGGCGACTACGAAGGGCACACGTACCTGATACGAGGAAATATCGATGGACTCTACCATCTCCGCACGTTCACACAAAGGCCGGGCTTGCGGGTCATCGAAAAAGGCGTTTACGGCATAGACGTCCCTGTCAATGAAGTATACAATATCCGCAAGGTGATAAACGAGATATATTGATACGGCAGCAGGCACGGATTAATATACATTCTTACGGGAAACAGCCATCACCGCAGAAATACCGGCACATATCACACAAACAACAAAAAACGTCCATTAGCACTACAATAGGTTGCATATCACACATAAAATATTTATTTTTAAGTACACATTAAAAACAAATATGCGTATGCAATAAAAAGTGGTGTCATTGTAGCTGTGACTGCTATTGCTGTCTCGGTAAACATCATTATGAACGGGATATATTATTGGCCAATGTTGAAGCGTTGGCTTCAAACCCTGAGTATTCCGGGAAAACATGCTACAACACCATCACCAGCAAAGAGAGCCACACAGTTCTGTACTGCCCCTCGTGCAGCAGCGGGCCGATAGCGAACTCAAAAGCGACAGCTTTTTCAAGTAAAAGTACCTGTCCGTAAAGGATAGGAAATTGTAAACTCACGATTGTTTTATCATTACGTCGGTAATTAATATTACCGACGTAATTTCAAACCTCACAAACATATGAAGAGAAAACTATTATTATTTCCTTGTTTATTATTATGCTTTATAAGCGGCTGCAAACGCGTCGCACCTGCCCCGTCTGCAAACTACATGGTATTGGACGAGGTGAACTATATAAGCGAGTTTCCTCATTCGCACAAGATCGGCAATGGCATCCCCGTCACGACCGATGCCATCGGAGCCCAGACATTCGCCATTTACAACACATTGCTGTTTATCCAGACATCCGATCCTGCTAATTTCTGGAGCGTATACTCACTGCCCGACGAACGTCTGTTGGGCAAGTTCTTTCCGAAAGGCAACGGCCCCAATGAATTCCTTTGGGCCCCTGCCCTGAACCATACGGAATTCTACAAAGAAAACGGACGCATATTCGCAAGGATATTCGACTATATGAAAGACAGGATCGTAATGACGGACATAACCGGCATGATAGAAAATTCGCGCGCCGAATTCTCCGTAATAGTCGATAAGTTAGACCGAAACGCCATCAATGCCATATTGCTTAACGGGAACGACGTATTCTGCCGCAAATTAAGCAACAACGGCACCCAACTGCCCAGATACATCTCTAAAGGCGGCAAAGATGTAACTCCGGACAATCTAGACAAACTCAATCTGTCCGAGGTCAAACCCGGAAAGAACCACAATATCCTCGCAGCCGACCTGAAATACAACAGGGAAAAGAATCTGATCTTGGAGACACCGACGATGCTCAACCATATCAACCTCTATTCGCCGGATGGATCGACAGGCAAGACCATATGCGTCGGGAAACGCATAGACGACATATCGCACATACATGACACGGAACCGGCGTACAGGATGTATACGTATGACGGAGCCAAGATTTTCGACGATTTCTTTGCAACCCTATATTGCAATGAGGACGTACTCAGCTATGAGACAGAGCGAAAAACGCTACCGACCATACAATTCTTCGACTGGGAAGGCAATCCGGTATTTGAATTGAAACTGGACCGTTTCTGCACATCGTTCGCCATCGACACCGTAAACGGATACCTCTATACGTTCAACCGCCTGTTTAAATAGGGCATCCGTTCCCGAAGTGACAAATAAATTACACAGCGTACAATCCGATCAATAAAATTACGTTATCTTTGCATAGCATTACATTTCAGGTTCCGGCTTGGCAAGACATGGGGACGACCGGTTTTGACAGCAGGCAGAGTTTGATTGTAAGCACGCCGAGCGTTGTACGGAGGCTCGTAAATATGAACGTTCAAACTACAAATGGCAATAATAGCTATGCACTCGCTGCGTAATTTTACCAAGTAAAATCGCTTAATCCGCGGGCCCAAGGCTGGTCCGCCGACGAGTACCCTACCGGAACGCCCCGTTTCCCGACGTTTTGGCTTCAGGGTATCATCAAAGGGAGAATAGTTTCGGAAGACGCCCGTACTCCGAAGCGAAAACAAACGGGCTGGGTTCCGTGCTAGGTTGCCGCCTGCCGGGTGCGGAAAGAAGGATAAAATGGATGGCTAAGCGTGTAGAAAGCTTTCGGGTTCCCTGTTTGGACGAGGGTTCGACTCCCTCCGTCTCCACTGCAATCAATTAGTTTTTAGAAAATAACCCGATAAAGATATTATCTTCTTATCGGGTTATTTTCTAAGACATTTAGACTTTACATACTAGCAACATTGCCTTCTAATCGTAACACATACAACCCTTTATCTGTATTCATACGCACAACTGTACTCAACATAAACCGATTCTTCTTATTTTTTGTATCCACAGTCAAGTCAATCGTCAGACTATCACCAGGCAATGCCATTTTTTTTGATATAGAATAGCCTGTACAATTACAATCAGGGCTGACATAATAAACAATTAACGGTTTATCGCCAACATTGTGAAAAGTATAACCATGATGTATGACTGTATCCTTACGGAGGGTACCTACATTAACCATACTATCATCAAAATCTACAATCGTTATCGGATCTTTTTTTATTTCTGTGTCTGTTGTCTCAATTGCCTGTAGCCCACCAGTTGTTAGTGAGCATAGCGATTTGATGATCATAATTAATGAAAGCAATAAAATTATGAAACAAATAATATTAGTAATATTTTCTTTTTCATATTATCAATGCTAATTTATGCGAAATCTATAAAACATAACCGATTCTGAGTTCTCGTCTGCAATCACTTCCGTTATCAAATACGGAGCTATATAGCCAGCCACCCTAAAATTAGCTGGCACATCCAAATCTGCGACTAAAATATTATTTTCATAAATTTGCAAGCCATCCGTCATAGCACGACTTCCCTTTTTATATGATCTAAACAAAAGCCCCAATTCATCAACGTATTTAACTGCATAATAATATCCTTTTTCTTTACGATCTTTCACATAAGCTACATTGAATTTATCCTCAGTAGAGGATGGATCGCTATAATCTGTATCCATATCGCGTCCCTGAAAACCAAATTGACTTATAAGTGAAAATTCTTTATCATATAAATATATCACAGAATCTGCTTGATGTGAAACATAAAAGTTCCCATTAAGATCGAGGTCATAATATGTTTCAATCATATGCCGTATTTTACCATAATTATTTTTATAAAAATCAGAATACGTTCCAATTGGGGTAGCTTCCATGGACTTAAGATCTACCTGTATAAGATAATGTGCCTTATCAAAGTAATCTTTCTGGGCTATAGGATCAACGGCTTCGTTACTTCCAATCACATTATAATATATACTACCATTCCCTGTTATCATAACCACATCCGACAATAAAGTATAAGCAGCTGATGCCTCATAAGATGTTTTTTGCCCTGATACTTTTATTGACTTTCTTTTACGCTCTTTTAGATTTTTAAATACATACATATCATATGATCCACCCATGACATACAACGTATTATCTTGTGAAACAGAAGTACCAACAAAAGACCTGATAGGTAGTTCCCCAGGGCCTCGTCCTAGCCCCATCAGCCTCTCCACTACCCCACCATCCTTATCAATAATATACAGGTAAGACATTAATTCATCTGCAAAATAAACGGCATTTTTAACTACACCGGAAAACCCTATATAGGACGTATTTTCTAAAGATACATTAATAGTATCTATTACTATATTTGTGTATTTAATATTCTCAATACCTAATGTATTATCATGATTATCATTACATGAAGCAAACAATATTGTCACAATTAAAGCGAATACCAGATTTTTCATCATCATAAATTTTACCATAATGGGCAGGTATTCCAACAAAATACCTGCCCTAAAACTAACAATTACTACTGTAATCTCGACAATTTATGTTACCTCCAGGTTCGCTTTGAGCACATTTATCATCGTCATTACTTGCCAGACATTTATCATTAGTCAAAATGCCGTCTTTACATCGACAAATAATACGATCTCCGCTCTCTCCACCTGCAGCCAATGCCTCAACTTCAGTAACAATACCACTCCAACCATTCGATTTTGCTTGTTGAGCAACCTTTACATGCAAACAAACAGCACATGCAGACACAAAAAATGTCACACAAAAGAAAATTTTCTCATAAGCTACGCTTTTTATAAACATTTAAATTGACAACCATGTAAATTACATACAACACAGCAATACCTACATTCTATAATAAAACCCTCAAAAAGACGTATAACAAATATAATATAAAATATATACACAAAATATTATTTACACATCTAATTTAGTTAGCACAAAAAAACGACCTCATATTTCGATATTTGGTCGTTTTTTATTTTTTACTTACTATCTTAGGGAATTAAAATCCTGAAAAACGATCTCGAGACAGGCATGATGCACTCATATGCTTATGCTGTCCGCTGAAAAAGTACAACAAAATAAATATGAAAACTATGCTCAAACTCGCCTCCAGAACCACGGCCCGTACAATACTTCTCATAATACTCGCGCTACCTGCACTTTACTGTGCATCGGCAAAAAAAGCCACATCGACTACCGCGACACAGGCTGATTTTCATACACAAAGTACATTGTTCTCGGTAAAGGTCAATAACCGCGCTATGTTTACCGAGCATTTCAAACAGGTGCATTACGCTGACTTCACGGTCTCCGGAAATGACGCCATACATGTCGAGGTGACATTCGACGGCACAATCGCATCGGCGGCCGTAAGTCCCGCAATCCTCGGTATAGAGACGGCGATAGACGGACAGACGATTTCATTTACCCTACCGAAAAGAGGTTGGTATGTGCTCACAGTCAACGACGACAATAAGTTATTTCTATTCGCCAACGCTCCGGACACCGCCCCTAAAAAAAGGAAGTCTATATCGGTTATGGATTTCGTTACCGATGCCACAGGCAAAACATTGCAGACGGCCGCCATCCAACAAGCCATTGACGCAGCGGCAAATAGCGGCAAGACTCTGGTTTTCCCAAAAGGAGTCTATCTCACTGGGACTCTCAGAATAGGCAGCCATACGGACATATATTTGGCGGACGGGGCGATGATAAAAGGTTCCGACAATCCGGACGATTATCCTCTCGATGCCGGCGGCCGAGAGAGAGGAACCAACGGGGAATTCATGACGTTCAGCCGCCTGATATTCGTAGACAACGCAGAGAACGTGCGGATACACGGGCGAGGCATAATAGACGGCAGCGGTCTCGAATTACGCAAAAAACGCCGCCCGGCCAACCTTATCCGCATCCGTAATTCAAGGAACGTACAAATAGAAGATGTATTCCTGCGCGATCCTGCCGCTTGGAACACCCACATTCTCCATTCGGAGGACGTGGCGGTACGCGGCGTGAAGATGATAAACGACGCGAGCGTACCCAATACCGACGGATTCGATCCCGATGCTTCGCAACGCGTTGAGATAGACGGATGCTTCGCCTATTGCAGCGACGACAACATCGCTGTCAAGACGACCAACAACTCCGGCCTTTTGAGAGAGCTAAAGGAGATAACGGTGCGTAATTGCGTGTTCCTGACGCGAAAATCTTCGCTCAAGGTCGGGACTGAAACCAAAGCCGAAAGAATGAGCGACATACTGTTCGAGAACAACGACATCGTAGAGTGCGACCGTGCCATGGCCCTCTATTGCTACGACGGTGCTACGTTCGACAACATCCGCTTCGTCAACAACAGGATAGAGCGCAACTATCCGGACAGGCAACGCATGGTATTGCAATTCCAGATACAGGAACGTCACGGCAGAGGGCACATCAAAAACATACTGATAAAAGACTGCTCCGTATCGCAGCCATTCCCTAACGACTCGCAGATAACCGGACTCGACGACAGCAGTACGATAGATGGAATCATTTTCGACAACGTAGTCGTATCCGGCAAACGTATGACCCAACTCGGCGACCTCGGTATTACAAAAACGCCTTTCGTTGAAAATATCATGATAAAATAGGGCGCTATTAACGCAAATGGGATCACACTGCACAATCAGTCTGTCAATACAAGCCTGTAAGTATAGCATCCATCGATTATCAAGTTCTGTTTGAACTGTGCTCGGACTCATATACGATAATTGTAAGTAGTCTGCAACAGCTAACCTCAGTCCGGCACACGGAAACAAAAAGTCCGGCGTCGGTCGTGCACAGCATAGGGGCAATACACATACATGCCTTCCAAAAACAACACCCGATCTGCACCAAAATCAGGTCGGGTTTTTCTTTCCCTGCCAGCAAGATTGAGCCGAAATAAACCACAACAACACCCTCGTATGACACGTATTCCCCATACACCCTGACCAGATAATTACATCAATGGTAATTGCTGACAAATTTTCACATCCTGCACCTACAACCACCAATAAAATTGGCTATAAATATTGATTTTAGTATATTTGATATACCTAAATTACTGTGGAGCCTGAACCTCTCCACGCCCTAAACCTATCTAAAAACCTTATAGCCTATGAACCAAAGAATCTACACCATCATCGGCACTCTTGCCGCTATGACTGGTTTGCTGGCAGGTTGTAGCAAAGACAAGACTACGCCGCCTCCGGCACCGACGCAAGTAATCGTCAAAACGCTTAAAAGCCCTGCGAACGCGGCCAGCTTCAACCTCGAAACGACCGACAAGGTCATATTCGAATGGGCGGCAGCAACAGCCGTATCACGCGCCGGCAACATAAAGTACGAGATATTGTTCGACTACGAAAACGGTGACTTCTCGGAACCTGTCTATACTTTGCAGTCCGACGACTCCGGAAGCGCGACCAAAGCGACCATCTCCAAAAACGTACTTATAGACATAGCCCGCGAATGGGGTGCAGACGCGGGCGCAACCGCAACCCTGAAGTGGAGCGTGAACACCATACAAAGTGACAAGACCCTCTTGTCGGAACAATCTCGCACCATTGCGCTCATCCGCCCCATGCCGGAAGAACCGGCAGGACCTCCGGTAGTCACCGAACTTATAAGCCCCGAAGACATGCAGGAGGTAGACTTATCGTCCATTAGAAAACTCGCGTTCAAATGGAAAGAAGCGGCGTCCGACGGCGAAAACGCTATTCACTACACCATCCTGTTCGATGTGGAGAACGGCGACTTCTCAGAACCTATCGATTCCGTCAAATCGGCCAGTTCGGGACTCGACGCACAGGTAGAGATCACGGCCGACCGCCTCGACGAGATAGCCGGATTGGCAGGGATAGAGCCCGATTCCGAAGGGACACTCTTATGGACAATCCTCAGCTCTGTAGGCGACGAGGAGTACGTTTCGGAAGAGGTCCGAGGCATAGCACTCACACGTCTACCGTTAGAACCGGCCAAAGTAACCAACCTCAAGAAACCCGCAGACGGAGAAGAGATTAATCTGTCCGAAATCGAGACGCTGGCATTCGAATGGGGTGAAGCCGAATGGTCGGGCGAAGGCGACGTTACCTACGAACTCGTTCTGGACAAGGGAATCGGAAATTTCTCATTACCGATAAAGACCATTACCTCATCGAATAACGGACTGGACGCCAGCGTCATTCTAACGAAAGAGGAACTCGATGAGATCGCCGCAGAAGCCGGAGCAATCACCGGCGGCACTGTGACCATCAAATGGAAGGTACGTGCAAAATCGGGAGACAATCTCGTATTGTCAGAGAAATACAAATCGTTCAAACTGACGCGACAATCGAAATTCACGGTAGGCGACGCACTCTATATCGGCGGCGCGGGAACAGAAGCCGGACAGCAGTTCCGGTTCGTGGAAGAAGGCGATACGAAATATTACGAGATCTACACCAAGATCAAGGGCAACATGCCTTATTACTTCTACTCCGGCGAGAACGAGAGTGATGAGAACGGGGCTAAATTCGTAGTCACCGCAGCCGGCAACGAGTTCGAAGAGGTAGAATCGACATCGGCCGAAAGTGCTAAACTCGGCGAGACCGGCATTTATCGCATAAAACTGAATTTCGAAACCAAAGCGGTGACATTCGAAACCGTTGAAAAAGTCGCCATACGTTACGCTATCAACAATCGGGACGTATCGTTATCGTACATAGGAAAAGGTACGTGGAAAACCGAAAACTACAACGTACTCATAAGGCGTGAAAGTTGGGGCGTCGAAGTGCGTTACAGGTTTTTGTTTAAAGTGGACGGCGCAGAAGAGTTCTGGGGCAAACTCGGCAGCACACCATCGGCAACCGACGGAGACAGGGCTATGCAGAAAGTTGGCAAAGACATGTGGAGCGGAGTATGGGACTACCCTTCGGCACTCAGGGACAACAATAATTTCTCACGTTATTATACCGATGTGGTGCTGAACATGAACACCGTTAACGACAGCTACACGCACAACTTCGAAAACTGGAAAGACAGCGAAACATACTACGGCGGCGATCGGAACATACCCGACATGCCGGTTTGGGAAGCTGCGGCCGACAGTATCAATTTCACTCTCGTAGATCAATTCATGAACAAATCGAAAGGCACGTTCTGGGCGTCGGCCAAAAACATTCTCAACAACTCGAATGTTCTCTATTGGCAGCAGGCATACCCGATGCACACTCTGCTATATCAGTACGAAAGGATAAAAGATTCCAACCCGAGCCTCGCGGCAGAATACCGCAACTACTTCTCATTGTGGATCTCCAACAATGGGAACAACTGGTACGGCACTAAGAAAAACGGATTCTACAACGAGTATACCGACGATATGGCATGGATGGCACTGGTATTCATCCATATGTACGAAGTATTCGGGACAGACAGTTACCTGACCAAAGCCAAAGAGATATACGGCTACATGACCGAATCGAAAAGAATCATAGAGGATGCAAAGGGTTGGGGGCTGATATGGAAACTCAATTCGACATCGCGCAACGCATGCACCAACACGCCCGCCATAGTAGTCGCTGCCAAACTCTACCAAATCACAGGGACACAAAACTACCTCGACGAAGCAGTGAAACTCTATGATTTCTGGGCCAACAACTCTTCAGCCGTAAAAGAGGGAAAAGTAGAGGAACCGCCGTTGACATACACACAAGGTACGTGGACAGAGGGCTGCCGCCTGCTTTACCAGATAACCGGCGACAGCAAATACATGGACAACGCGACTTTGTGTATGAAATATACGATGACATCCGGCCGATGCATCAACGGCGCCGGCTTACTGCGTGACGAAGGAAGCAGCGGAGACCAGAGCAACTTCAAGGGCGGACTTATCCCATATATGGTCAACTATGCCAACGACGAGTCGATGCCTGTGGAAACACGCCAGCAAGTCAAGACGTTCCTGATTTACAACGCGCGGTTACTGTGGTTCCACAACATGGACAAAACACTATATCCCAAAACATTCGCGAATTATTCGTGGAACAGCGTATACCATGCAGACGGCAATCCGGGCTCGCTCGGCGCACACAACAGCGGCGCAGCCCTTATGGAAGGCATTACAAGACTCAAATAACATGCAACCGTTTCTTTATACGTCCATTACAACGACATAAAAGAAATTAGACTCACCGAGATTGCCCGCGCATTATCATAATGCACGGGCAATCTCATTTTAAATATGCAGTCACAACATATCTGCTATTACACAGTCAACCGAATAGCACCTCGAAACCTGAGACCGACAACACTCCGGAAACGAACAGCAAACCACAATAAAGCTCGACAGGAATATTGTTAGAGTATTATCGCATTCCAACCATCAGCTATATCCTCCTGACGCGCAACAACCATCGAGTTACCACGAAACCCGAATAAATGCCGCTCGTAAAATGCAATAACAGCAAAAAAACTCACGATTCTACCCGCAGGGGTTTTGAATTATATTTTTTTGAATTACTTTTGAAAATATTTGGTCATGGTGGTAAATTTTAACCATGCACGTAAACCGAATAACACACCTAAAGAACTATGAGACTAACCTTTACCCTGCTGTCTGCATTTTTACTGACATCTATTCTGCTATGCGGGTGCGGCACAAAGGGGAAAAGCCTCTCGTCACAAAACGGATTCACTCAAAAAGACGCCAACGCCGCGTTCGATTCATTCCACGCACACTATTACAATCCTGCCTCCGGAGTATACCGCACCAGTCTCGAAAACGACAAACGGGCCGCCATATGGACACAAGCCATATTCTGGGATATGGCGATGAATGCCTACGAACGCACTGGCGACAAGCGTTACCGTAAAATCATAAACGACATTTTCGAAGGCGCAGGCCGCGAATACGACAATTATAATTGGGACAACGCGAAGGAGTGGTTCATATACGACGACATCATGTGGTGGGTCATCTCGCTCGCCCGCGCATACGATATTACAGGCGACAAGAAATACCTCGCCCTGAGCGAAAGCGGGTTCGACCGCGTATGGAACGGCAGCAAGGCGGTGGGTGACGACGGCTCGTACGACAAAGAGTTAGGCGGCATGAGATGGGGCTGGGAGCGTCATCAACGGCACGGTAAAATGGCGTGCATCAATTTCCCCACAGTCGTAGGTGCTATGACGCTGTATAATGCCACGGACAAAAAAGAGTATTTCGACAAGGCCGTCGAAATCTACGTCTGGGCACGCAACGTACTGTTCGACACGGAGCGCGGCCGCATAGCCGACCACAAGAACGACCGCGGCAAACATCCGGACTGGAAAGCTCACCTGTACAATCAGGCCACGTTCATCGGAGCAGGTGTCATGTTATATAAGAAGACCGGCGACAAACGATACCTCGACGATGCAATCTTGGCGACTAACTACGTCAAGGACTCCATGTGCGACGAGAATGGCCTGTTGCCTTACGAGAACGGAATCGAACAAGGCATATACTGCGCTATATTCGCACAATACATCATCCGCCTCATAGAGGACTGCGGGCAGAAGCAGTATCTCGGTTGGATGTACGACAACATAAACGCCGCATGGAAAAACCGCGATACCGCACGCACGCTGACATTCAAGAACTTCGCCGCCCCCTGTCCTACAGGTGACATAGAGGTTTACGACGCGAGCGGCTGCGTAGCGCTCATGCAGGTAATACCGCCGAAAAAATACAACAACACCAAATAAACTTAAATTATCGCTAAATGAAAAAAATGTTTCTTGCATTAGGGCTCCTTGGCGTATCGCTCTCGGCTTGCTCTGACAATCAGGAGATAGTGCCGAACGCACTTCGCGCACCGGCATATCCCCTCGTGAGCATCGACCCATACACCAGTGCGTGGTCGATGTCGAACGAACTCTACAACGAACCGGTAAAACACTGGACCGGTGCTAACTTCCCCCTCCTCGGAGCAATCAAGGTAGACGGCGAGGTTTACCGCTTCATGGGTGCCGAAACCATCCCGATGGACGTCATCGTTCCCACATCGGAACAAGGCGGCTGGGAAGGCAAATACGTCACTGAAGAGCCTAAGGGCGACTGGACGAAACTGAAATACAACGACCGCAAATGGGCTACTGCTCCGGGCGCGTTCGGAACTATCGGCGAAGAGGGTACTGCCGTTACAGACTGGCGTCTCCCAACCCGCGAAATATGGGTTCGCCGCGAAGTCAACATCGACAAAGACCTCTCTGGTCGCAAACTGTGGGTCGAATTTACCCACGATGACGACGTGAAGATCTACATCAACGAAACGGAAGTCGTAAACAGGAAAGGTACGGGACGCAACGTACGCACGAGCATATCGAGCGACCTGCTCAAACAAGGCGAAAACATCATCGCAGCATACTGTATCAACACCGGCGGCCCCGGCATCCTCGACTTCGGCATCGTAATGGAACAGCAGAACTCGACCGCTCTCCCGCAGACCGCTCAGCAGACCAGCGTAGACGTTCAGCCGATGCAGACCATCTATAACTTCACTGCAGGCGCAGTAGACCTCAAACTCACGTTCACAGCTCCGCTGTTCATGGACGACCTCGATCTTCTTTCGCGTCCGGTCAACTACATCTCTTACGACGTGAAAGCCAACGACGGCCAAAGCCACGACGTGGAAGTATACTTCGAAGCATCGCCGGCATGGGCTCTCAACCTCGCTACACAGCAGTCTGAAAGCGAAAAATACGAAGATAACGAACTCACATTCGTAAAAGCAGGTAGCGTAGACCAGAAAGTGCTCGCTAAACGAGGTGATGACATCCGCATCGACTGGGGCTACTTCTATATGGCAGCAGAAAAAGAGGGAACTACTACGAGCATAGGCAAAGGCCTTCAGCTCCGCAAGGACTTCATCGAAGGTAAAGTTTCGGAAGGCGAGAACAAACAGCGCAACCCGAACAACGATATGTCAATCACCCGCAAGCTCGGCAACGTAAGCGAAGCCTCTGGCAAGGTGATGATCGGTTACGACGACCTCTACTCGATCCAGTTCTTCAAAAAGAACTTGCGTCCTTACTGGAACCGCTACGGCAACGAAACCATCGAGAACCAGTTCCACAAAGCCAACGCAGAATATGCAGGCCTCATGAAGAAAGCCGTTAAGTTCGGCAGCAAACTCATGGCAGACGCAGAAAAGATCGGCGGACGCAAATACGCAGAACTTCTCGCCCTCGCATACCGTCAGGCAATCCACGCCCACAAACTCGTAGAGTCGGAAGAGGCCGGTCTGCTCTGGTTCTCGAAAGAGAACAACAGCAACGGTTCGATCGGTACGGTAGACATCACCTATCCGTCGTCGCCTATGTTCCTCTACTACAACCTCGACCTCGCGAAAGGCCTTATGAACCACATATTTTATTACAGCGAAAGCGGCAAATGGAAAAAACCGTTCCCGGCACACGACGTAGGTACTTACCCGCTCGCAAACGGCCAGACATACGGTGGCGACATGCCGGTTGAAGAGGCAGGAAACATGCTTATCACTACCGCAGCCCTCACCAAACTCGAAGGCAACACCGAGTATGCTAAGAAACACTGGGACGTAATGACCGTATGGGCCGACTACCTCATCGAAAAAGGTCTCGACCCCGAAAACCAGCTCTGTACAGACGACTTTGCAGGCCACTTCGCACACAATGTGAACCTTTCTGTGAAAGCCATCATGGGTGTGGCTTCTTACGGATACATGGCCGACAAGATGGGCATGAAAGACGTAGCCGAGAAATACATGGCTAAAGCCAAAGAGATGGGCGAAGAGTGGATGAAGATGGCAGACGACGGCGACCACTACCGTCTGGTATTCGACAAAGCCGGAACATGGAGCCAGAAATACAACATGGTTTGGGACGACCTGATGGGTTACAACATTTGGCCGGAAGAGGTTAAGCAGAAAGAGATCGCCTACTACCTCACCAAACAGAACAAATACGGTCTGCCGCTCGACAACCGCCGCGACTACACCAAGACCGACTGGATCGTTTGGACGGCTACGATGGCTCCCGATCAGGCTACTTTCGAAGCATTCATAGATCCGATCTGGTCGTTCTACAACGAAACCAAGACCCGCGTTCCTATGTCTGACTGGACAGAGACCAAAGAACCTCGCCACGTAGGCTTCAAGGCACGCTCGGTAGTAGGCGGCTTCTGGATGAAGATGCTCGCAGCAGAGAAGCTGAAATAATCACGAGCCTACCATGGCTAACAAATAAAAAACGACCGTCTTTTGAGAGACGGTCGTTTTTTATTACCCTGCCAAACAGATTGTTGCCTAATAGCGGCGTTATCCGGCGTGTGTGTTTTCGGATGGATATTACGACTACAACAAATTACAGCCGGCAGAGATGTCAACATCAGCACGCAATGGTTAATTACGGATCACAACAGCATGGGCCGAGAAATCTCCTCGGACTGCGTACAACACACATAAATTGCCTAACTGCATGCCGGCAAAACCTACGGATTAATCGCATACGTTTCGCAATGCAAGCAATTCGGGTGAAAACCTATCCAGACCATTACGAGAACAGCTCCTTCAGGAACCCTTCATAGTTATTGAGAAAATATTTCGTGAGGGAATATTGTTCCGTATCCTCGTACCGCATCTTCCTTAATCCCTCGCTGTCGATACTCCATATCTCCGCACCGGGAAAAGCCATCAACACGGGAGAGTGGGTAGCGATGATGAACTGAGAGCCATGTGCGACCAACTCCTTCATGCGAACCATAAGCATCAGTATGCTCTGGAGAGACAATGCGGATTCCGGTTCGTCGAGTATATAAAGACCGTTACCGCCAAGCCTGTATGACAACATGGCCATAAAGCTCTCCCCATGCGACCTTTTGTGAAGAGACTTCCCACCGTAATCCTTATACATTCGGCCATCCACTTTTTGAAGCTCGTCTATCTCGGAAGCGACATTGTAGAAACTCTCCGCACGCAGGAAAAACCCATCCTGCTCCCTATTGACACCTCTGGTAATCAGCAATTCCTCATACAAAACAGAATGTGTAAGATAGGTGGCGAAATTGAAATTCTTAGTTCCCCCTTCCGGATTGAATCCCGCCGCCACAGCGATGGCCTCGACCAACGTCGATTTACCCGAACCGTTCTCACCGACGAAAAACGTTACATCGCGCTTGAAATCGAACTCGGAGATAGCCCTTATTACCGGCAGGTCGAACGGATAGCCGTCGTCCACACCGTAAACATGCCTGTTCGTTATCTTCTTGATAAAGATCATGCAGGTAAAATTAATAAAAATGGCGGACCGTGCAAGATGGTCCGCCATTTTTATCGAGCTTTCACCCTGAGCGTATTGAACGTCATAGTCAGGCCGTTCACGATCAATATCCGGTCAGTCAACAACTCCCCTATCCCGGTAATATACTTTATCACCTCCGCCGCCTGCACCGAGCCTATGACACCCGCTATGGCTCCGAGAGCACCAGCCTGTGCCGCGGTAGGCTGCATTCCGTCTTCCGGAGGCGAGGGAAATACAGCACGGTAATCGGCATGTCCGGGAACATAGGTCATCGCCTCTCCACGCATGGCGAGTATCGCTCCGTGTGAATACGGCTTCCCGCACGCCACGCACACGTCGTTTATCAGATATTTAGCATCGTAATTATCGCAACAGTCTACGACGAAATCGTATCCCGCGACGAGTTCCGCAGCATTATCTCCGGTAAACTTCTCCGGATATGTTATCACCGTCACATCGGGATTGACGGCGCCGACGCTGTCTCGTGCCGAATCCACTTTGCGGCGGCCTATATCGCCCGTACCGTGCATGATCTGGCGTTGCAGGTTTGTGACATCTACCGTATCGTGGTCAACTATGCCCAACATACCTATGCCTGCGGCGGCGAGATACATGATCACCGGCGAACCCAATCCGCCCGCCCCTACGACAAGTACCTTAGCCCGGGCGAGTTTCTCCTGCCCTGCACGACCGAAACCGTCGATAATTATATTACGCTCGTAACGCTCCATCATATTATTGCAGACTGAGATCCCAGTCCTTCCATACAACCTCGTAACCCTGATCTTTAACGGCTTTCAGCACTTCGTCCGGCGTACGGTCGTCGTTCACCACGAATTGTTCCAGCTCATTACGGTAAACGGCATACCCGCCCGGATCGGTCTTCGACCCGGCGCTGAGCGACGTCACACCGAGCGACGTCATATTATCCCTGAACTTCCTGTCCTCACGGGTAGACAGCGCAATTTCTATATCGTGATCGAATATGCGGTATGCAAAGATCAACTGAGCCAATTCTCTGTCTTCCATGACCACATTGGGCTGGAACACGCCTTCGTGTGGACGCATCCTCGGAAACGATACCGAATATTTGGTCTGCCAGTAGGTCTTTTGCAGGTAGCGCAGGTGCATGGCCATCATCGAAGCATCGGTGCGCCAGTCTTCGAGCCCGATCAGAACGCCGAGCCCTATCTTATGCACACCGGACTGCCCCATACGGTCGAACGCATCGAGACGCCAGTCGAACTTCGACTTCATTCCGCGCGGATGGTAAACGTTGTAGCGCGACTTGTTGTAAGTCTCCTGATAGCAGTACACCGCGTTCATGCCGGCTTCGGTCAATCGTGCATACTCGTCCGTCTTGAGCGGTTGCACCTCGATGGAAATGGACGAGAAGTATGGTTTCACGAGTCGTATGGCATTCTCGATGTAATCGGCTCCGGCATCGCGCGGGTTCTCTCCCGTAACGAGCAGGATGTGTCGAAAATCGCCAATCTTCTTGATGGCCTCGACCTCCTGCAACACCTGATCGTCGGTCAGTATGATGCGTCTTATGTCATTATTGTGGTTGAAACCGCAGTACACGCAATGGTTCATACACGAGTTTGTGAGGTAGAGAGGTATGTAGAACTGTATCGTGCGCCCGAAACGTTCGAGCGTGTACTTCCGGCTCAATGCCGCCATCTGTTCGAGATAAGGCTGTGCGGCAGGCGACACCAGTGCCATAAAATCCTCTACGTCGCGCCGCGAATTGGCCAACGCAGCCTCCACATCGCGCGCGGTCTTCGCATATATGCGGGACTTTACATCGTCCCAATCGTATTGGTCTATAAGTTCCGTAAACTTCATGATTTTTCGGAATTACTCTTTAATATTTGTAAAACATCGTCCGACCTTTAACACAAGGGTCGCAACGATTTTCGTCCGGCGTCATAGCCCGACGTTCGTGTTAAAGCGCGTCGGCATCTTTAACGTTGGCACATTCGTGCATCTCCTTCGTGAGCTTCATTGCACAGAAATGCGGACCGCACATGGTACAATGGTCGCTCTCCTGACCAAGCCGGCCTATCTGGTAATATTCCAGTGCCTTCTCCGGATCGAGCGCGAGATTGAACTGGTCCTTCCACCGGAAATCGAAACGCGCCTTGCTCAACGCATTGTCACGAACCTGTGCACCCGGATGACCTTTGGCAAGGTCGGCTGCATGGGCGGCGATCTTGTATGCCACCACACCGGCACGCACATCCTCCCTGTCTGGAAGTGCGAGATGTTCCTTCGGCGTCACGTAGCATATCATGGCAGTACCATACCACGCTATCTGGGCCGCCCCGATGGCCGAGGTTATATGGTCATAACCAGGAGCAATGTCGGTAGTGAGCGGGCCGAGGGTGTAGAACGGCGCTCCGTGGCAATGCTTCAACTGCTCGTCCATATTGGGCTTAATTTTCTGCATCGGCACATGGCCCGGCCCTTCGATAAGCACCTGCACGTTATGTTTCCAAGCCAGCTCCGTCAGCTCTCCGAGTACCGAAAGCTCCGCAAACTGAGCAGCGTCGTTGGCATCGTATATCGAACCGGGACGAAGGCCGTCGCCGAGCGACACGCCCACGTCGTAACGCGCGAGGATTTCGCATATCTCCTCGAAATGGGTATAGAACAGATTTTCAGTCCCGTGCTGTGTCATCCAGTTGGCGATGATCGAGCCGCCGCGCGAGACGATACCCGTCAGGCGGCCTTTGGTCAGTTCGATATGCGAACGCAGCAGACCGGCATGTATGGTAAAGTAATCCACACCCTGCTCGCACTGTTCGATAAGCGTATCACGGTATATCTCCCACGTAAGGTCGGCTATATTGCCATCGACCTTTTCGAGAGCCTGATAGAGCGGCACGGTCCCGACCGGCACGGGACAATTACGTATGATCCATTCGCGGGTCTCGTGAATATTATCGCCCGTAGAGAGGTCCATCAGCGTATCGCCGCCCCATTTGCAACTCCACACCGCCTTCTCCACCTCCTCGTCTATGCCCGACGAGAGGGCCGAGTTGCCGATATTCGTATTTATCTTTACAAGGAAACGGGACCCGATTATCATGGGTTCAGCTTCCGGATGGTTGACATTCGCGGGGATCATGGCACGGCCGGCGGCAATCTCCTCGCGTACGAATTCGGGGGTTATATAGGTAGGGATACCCATTTTCTCGTTATTCATGTTCTCCCTCACGGCAACATATTCCATCTCCGGAGTAATCACCCCCTGACGAGCATAATACATCTGGGTGATGCACCTGCCCGCTTTTGCCCGCCGCGGCATATTGGTCACAGGGAAGCGTATGGCATCGAGACTCTTGTCGGCCAATCGGCGGTTACAGAAATCGGACGAAAAGGCGTCCAGAACTTCCGTATCGCCGCGTTTCGCGATCCACTCCTCGCGAAGGCGCGGAAGTCCGTTGCGAATATCTATCGTGACGTTTTCGTCCGAATAAGGCCCGCTCGTGTCATATACCATGACCGGAGCGTTCGGCTCATGGACTTTCTTGCCATCCTCTATCCTGACGGTGTCGAGAAGCGAAACCTCGCGCATGGCTACCTTCACTCCGTGCATTCCGCCCTGCACGTAGACTTTGCGGGAAGAGGGATACGATATTTTATAGTCTGTTTTCATTCGGGTTCCTTTATTACATTAAAAACGATGTCAGGGGACTGCTTGCTTCGGCCACTTCGAGGCGCGACGCCAGACGGGCTTCGTAAGCCATACGGCCGCTCTCGACTCCGAGTTTGAACGCACGCGCCATAGCGACAGGGTCGCCGGCAACTGCGATAGCTGTATTGACCAGCACGGCATCCGCCCCCATCTCCATAGCCTCGGCGGCATGTGATGGCGCCCCTATTCCGGCATCGACCACAACCGGAACGTTACTTTGCTCGATGATGATTTGCAACATCTCGCGCGTAACCAAACCTTTATTCGTCCCGATAGGCGCACCGAGCGGCATGACGGCCGACGTACCCGCGCTCTCCAGCAATTTGCACAGCACCGGATCGGCCTGAATATACGGCAACACAATGAACCCGAGTTTAGCCAACTCTTCCGTAGCCTTCAGCGTTTCGACCGGATCGGGCAACAGATAGCGGGGATCAGGATGTATCTCAAGCTTCAGCCAATCCGTTTCGAACGCATCGCGAGCCAGTTGCGCCGCGAAAACGGCCTCCTTCGCGTTACGCACTCCGGACGTATTTGGCAACAAATGCACGCCCGGTTTCACGATATGCTTCAGCATGTCGTCCTCCTTGTTATCCATATCGAGGCGTTTCATTGCCGCCGTAACCATCTGCGTGCCCGAAGCTCCAATAGCCTCTGCCATCAAATCATTGGAACTGAATTTACCAGTTCCCAAAAACAGCCGAGAGTCGAACTCGCGGCCTGCTATTACCAGTTTTTTCATCGTTCAGAGTTATTTATGATTTCTATTATCTTTTTTGTTTCGGACACGGGGTCTGTCGCAGACAGGATAGACGACGACAGGGCAATCGCCGACACTCCAACCGACATCAAAGCCGGTATATCTGCCGCCGTAATACCGCCTATCGCCACTACCGGCAACACGAATCCAGCATCCCGGCACTGCCCGATAAGCCGCCCGTATCCCTCCAATCCGAGTATCGGGCTCAAGTTCTTTTTAGTCTGTGTAAACCTGAAAGGCCCTAATCCGATATAATCCACACCCTGCTCTTTCAGTCTTACCATATCCTCGAAAGTATTGGCCGTCCCCCCTATCACGAACCCGTCGCCCATCATGCGGCGGGCATCGCCCGGAGCCATATCGTTCTTACCGAGATGCACCCCTCTCGCCCCAACCTGCATGGCGACATCAGGATAATCGTCTATATAAAGGTCCGCCCCATACCCATCGCACACCGCCTTTAGCGTCCGTGCCGTTTCGAATACGGCCTCCACAGGTTCGTCCTTCATTCGCAACTGCACCCGCCGGCAACCGCCTTCGAGAACAGCCTTCGCTCCTTCTATATACCCGAACCTCTCCGTCTTATGCGTAATGAACAACAACCCGTCCATTACCGCCGAACCTCCGCCATGAAGCTCTGAAATTTTCGTATCAGAGCATCCGCATCGAGGCTCTCCTGATAATTCTGCCATAATGCACCTAAAATTGCGACACCACCGAATCCCATTCGGCCAGCGTCATTTATATTGTCTGCGCCGATGCCGCCGAGGGCATAGACGCGTTCGTTTATTATTCCGTCCTCCCGCGCCGCAAGTAACTCGGCTGTCGTGAAGGCATGCCCGTAGCCCGACTTGGAAATGCTGTCGAAAATCGGACTCAAAAAGACATAACCGTATCTACCGGCCGACTCCGCCACCTCCGCTATCGAATGGCACGAACGGCTAACGTGCGCCACAGGAAACGCCGGCGGCTCCGGATTCCTACCGTTGAGATGTACTCCGGCCAACCCGAATTCTCCTACCAACGAAAAATGATCGTGAAGCACTATTCTGTCATAATACGCCCGACCGATGCCGGCGATCAGCTCCCTCAATTCGGCTTCCCCCGCTCCCGGTTTCCGCAGATGCAAACGCATAAGCCCATTTGCAAAAAGATTGTTCAGTATCTCGGCCTCACCGGGCAGGAACTTTTCGGACGTTATAACCACCAATTCCATCCCGCTAACCTCCCGAAACAGCCGTTATCAGCATCAGCTCCACACCATCGGTCAGCACGGTATCGTTCCACGCATCTTTCGGTACTACCTCGTAATTTATAGCCACCGCAACCCCCTGAGGTGCTATCCCGAGGTGGTCCAGAAAGGCACCGAGCGTCGTGCCTTCGCCCACCTCGTGGCTCTTGCCGTTCAACATGATTTTCATAGCTCAATGATTTTAAGCGGTTCCGGAGAGAAAAAGTGATCGACAGGGCCGCAACCGTGTCCGGTCTTGACCTGTGATCCCGCCACTATCGCCGCCGTTATGTAATCTTTTGCCTTGGAAACCGCCGTTTCGAGGTCGTTCCCCAACGCCATATATCCCGCGATGGCGGAAGAAAGCGTACATCCTGTCCCGTGCAGGTTCTTCGTATCCACATTCCGAGAAGTAAATGCTACAGGCGATTGCCCCTGCCTGAACAGAATGTCGGTCGATTCGGAAGCCGTCAGATGGCCGCCTTTTATCAATACGGCTTGACACCCCCTATCCAACAGTACGGCTGCGGCTGCGGACATATCGTCAACCGATTTTATCTCCCGCCCTGCCAACGTTTCGGCCTCGGGTATATTCGGGGTTATCAAAGAAAAGCGGTCTAAACGGCTCAGAAACGTATCGGCTATCGACGCGGCCGTAAGGCGTGCGCCGCTCGTCGCCACCATCACCGGATCGACAATCACCGGAACACCGTACTCGGCCAACACACCGGTAACCACCTCTATGATTTCGGCCGAAGGCAGCATACCAGTCTTCACAGCATCCACCGTAATGTCTTCCATCACGGCACGCAACTGCGACTCGACCAATCGCGGCGACAGCACCTCAACATTACGAACCTCGCACGTATTCTGTGCAGTTATGGACGTAATGACGGAAGCGCCGAACACGCCGAGTGCCGAAAAAGTCTTCAGGTCCGCCTGTATTCCGGCACATCCGCCGCTGTCGGAACCCGCTATGGTCAATGCTGTGGGATACCTCTTCATCATGACATTAGATTAGCATAAAATCCGCCAACCAAGAGGTATCCATATTTAGGATAAAGCTTGCCGTCATCCCTACGTCGGTATTACCCGCATCAGGTTTAAGGGTGTAATCTCAGCCCCTCTGCGGGGCACCCCTTGATCGCCGTGTTCGGCAAATATACGCTTTTTCGGAACAAAGTGTACGGCATAGCGACAAAATAGTCCGATTAACACAAAAGTTTTGCATATATTTGCAGTCAACGGGATTGCGTCTTCAATCCATCGGATTGTCCGAGACCACACAGACCGCTAACCGCGATATTCGTAATCCACATGCGTGGGCATGAACTTTTTAACTTGATGAAATTAGTCGTCAACCCAAAATACGAACGTTTTACCGATTTCCTGCGCCGGATACCAGACGGGACCATCGAGACGGAAGAGGTATACAAAAGGAACCGCAACCTCGTAACCCGTATCACGCACGAGGGGGTAGATCTCGTCGTAAAACAGTTCAAGGTGCCCAACGGATTGAACAAGTTCGTCTATTCATGGCTGCGCCAGAGCAAGGCCCGGCGTTCGTTCGAATATGCACAGAGGTTGCTGGACATGGGGATAGACACGGCCGAGCCCGTAGCATACATCGAAATACGCAAGTCGGGGCTGTTCCATACGGGGTATTTTATCTCGAAATTCGTTGAGGACAACCTGCTGCACACGATTGAGAAGTGCGACAGGGAGACACAAGAGGCCATAATACGCGACTTCGCCCGGTTTACGGTGGAGATGAACGACAACGGCCTATTCCATAAGGATTATAATTCGGGCAATATCTTCTACCGCAAGGACGGCGACCGTTTCCGGTTCGCCCTGATAGACATCAACAGGCTCAGGTTCAGGCGGCCAAATAAAAACGAGGTGATAAACAGCCTCGACAGGCTAACGCTCTCCCGCCTGCTCACAGTGCAGATCTCGGCCGAATATGCAAACCTGCGCGGATGGAATCCCGATACGCTTAGCGGAGCCGTACTTATGCAAAAAGGCATGAACATGCGAAAACGGGTCAAAAACCTCCTCAAACGCCTGTTCGGATCGTCACATAAATAATCAATCGCTCCACAGATTTCTCTACAATCTCTTTACAACACATCCCATTCCAATAGAAATAACCATCTTCCTTTGGGCAGATTGTCATACACCTTATTCTCGGCTGTATTATTGACCGTTATTTCGATCTGAAAGTGTGTGAAATTAGCAGTTATATCAATGCAGTTTCACACGCGGAATATTTAATAGCGTACACACCCTCGATATTCACAAAGTATCTGGTTGCAAATTGTATTAAGGTACGCTATTTTTTTAAGAATTATCTCATTAATTGTTTGCTGCTGTAAAAACACCACCCATAACTTCGTCAATTACGTTCATAAACGGAAATATCGAATATTAATTAACAATTCAAGTATTAAAATTACATAATGAAATATCACCAATCCAAAACGACCTTAACCACAATCAAAAATGAAAAGAATTTTACTATGCATGCTTCATGTCGCTCTGATCGCAGGTTTAGCTTCGTGCGAAAAAGGCATTGATGAAGAGTCTGCTTTCATCGGAACGGGAACAATAGACCCGGGCCAAAGCAACGATCAATGGGACTGGGTAGACGTTTACCCGGGCCCTGTAAACTCGCAGATAGAAAGGCTTCAGGATACAACAATAACGATCTTGGGCAAGTACAAACCGATACCTTATTCTCCTGAGACACCGATTCTCCAGAGTACAGGGTTGTATGCCGCTGCGGACGAATTGATAT
>CALYBQ010000016.1 GCA_944415565.1 uncultured Rikenellaceae bacterium | reverse complement strand
CGAAGCGGCGCTCCGCAAGCTCGGCCTTCCGACCGACGGCGAGCCGTATCTCGTGAAGTGGACGGAATTCGTGGATAAAGTGAAGAATCCGAACGACAATATCAATATTGAACTCGTCGGTAAATATACCGAACTGCCGGATGCTTATAAGAGTATAGTTGAATCTTTCATCCATGCCGGAGCGGTTAACAATGTGAAAGTCAAGCTGCATTACGTGAACTCGGAGAAGATCACGGCGGAGCATGTAGCATCGCAGTTGAAAGATATGTGCGGTATTCTCGTGGCTCCGGGATTCGGACACCGCGGAATAGAGGGTAAGATCGAGGCGGTGAAATATGCCCGCGAGAACAAGATTCCGTTCTTGGGTATATGCCTTGGTATGCAGTGCAGCGTAATAGAATATGCGCGCAACGTACTGGGTTATGCCGATGCCAATTCTACCGAGATGGGCGGCACGGAACATCCTGTGATCGACCTCATGGAAGAGCAGAAAGGCGTAACGGAGAAGGGCGGTACGATGAGATTGGGTGCATATCCGTGCCAGTTGGCGAAAGGATCGAAAGCGCGCGAAGCCTATGGAAAAGAGCTCATAGAGGAGCGCCACCGCCATCGTTACGAGTTCAATAACGACTATCTGGAACAGTTCGAAAAAGCCGGTATGAAAGCTGTCGGCATCAATCCCGAGACCAATCTGGTAGAGATAGTCGAGGTGGAGGACCATCCGTGGTTCGTGGGCGTGCAGTACCATCCGGAATATAAGAGTACGGTGATGAACCCGCATCCGCTGTTTGTGGCTTTCGTAAAGGCGGCCAAGCAACATTGCGGATTGAAGTAGAAGATTAAGTAGTGTTTGTAAATAACTAAGATGGATAAAAATACGGTATTAGGGCTTGTCGTTATCGCGGCGATGCTTTTCGGCTTCTCGTGGTATAATTCCAGCCAGAATAAAAAATACGCGGAACAGAAACAGATTGAAGACTCGATAGCGAGAGTGAGGGCTCTGGAGCAGGGCCAACCGATAGATGTGGTTCAGGGAGGACCCGTGTCGCCGGCGAATCAGGTGGTGGCTGACGATTCGATGCGTGTTCAGCAGTACGGACAAGCGCTCGTGTCGGCACGCAACCAGCAGGAGCAGACCTATACTGTCGAGAACGATATGATGATCGTAACGTTCTCGAACAAAGGAGGGAAGGTCGTTGGGGTTGAACTGAAGGATTACCGCAAATATTCGGGCGATAACGTGCAGATGTACGCTCCGAAGTCGGCTCGCTTCGACATGGAGTTCTTCATCAGGCCGAGTGTTTTGTCCAACGATGTTCGTGTGAATACGGACGATTACTACTTCACGACGGATATGGCCGAGAGTGTGGTGCTGTCCGAGTCCGAAACCCAGCAGCAGGTCTCGATGAAGTTGTATATGGATTCGACATCTTATATGGAGTATCTCTATACGATTCATAAGGACGATTATATGATGGATTTCGACGTGCGGTTCGTGAACATGGACAACATCATGTCGAACCAGTCGGACGTGGTGTTCTCGTGGAGCAGCATCGGGCCCCAGAACGAAAAGGGTTTCCAGAACGAGAACAACTATACTACCATCAGTTATAAATATCCGAGCAAGAACAGCGTCGAGAATATCGGCATGTCGGAGGGGATAAAAGAGGAGACGGAGAATAGCGCGGTCCAGTGGGTGGCCTTCAAACAGCAGTTCTTCTCGTCGATATTCATTGCGGACGACAATTTCCAAAACGTCTCGATGAAGTACGATACTTATGATCCGGGTAACGTGAACATCAAGAAGTTCGATGCTTCGCTGACGACCGAATTCAATAAGAGCACGACCGAATATAAATTCCACTTCTACTACGGGCCGAACAAGTACTCGATACTCAAGAAGTACGACATCGAGGCCCAGAAGATAATCCCGCTCGGCGGTAATATAATCGGTATCGTGAACCGATGGGTGGTTATCCCGGTGTTCGACTGGCTTGAAAAGACGGGTATCAGTTACGGCATCATCATACTGATACTGACGTTTATCATCAAGATAATAATTTTCCCGCTGACCTACCGTTCGTACCTCTCGACTGCCAAAATGAGGCTGCTGAAGCCGGAAATGGACGAGCTAGCGGCTAAATACCCGAAGCAGGAGGATGCGATGAAGCGCCAACAGGCGACTATGGAGTTGTATAAACGGGCCGGAGTGAACCCGATGGGCGGTTGCCTGCCGTTGCTGATACAGTTCCCGATACTTATCGCCATGTTCCGTTTCTTCCCGGCGTCTATCGAGTTGCGCGGCGAATCGTTCCTGTGGGCGGATGACCTTTCTTCTTACGACAGCATTTTGCAATTGCCGTTCAATATACCGTTTTATGGCGACCATGTCAGCCTGCTGACACTGTTGATGGCTGTTTCGATGCACATAACCGCGCGTATCAACTACGCGATGCAGCCCGCTACGCAGGGCCAACCGGGTATGGGGTCGATGAAGTTCATGATGTTGTGGATGATGCCTATAATGCTTCTCGCATGGTTCAATAACTATGCGAGCGGTCTTAGCTACTATTATCTGCTCTCGAACCTTATCACGATGGGACAGACATTCGGGTTCCGTTATATCGTGAACGATGAGAAGTTGCATGCCCGCATGAAGCAGAATGCGGCTAAAAAGAAGCCGGCCAAGAAGAAATCGAAATGGCAGCAGCGTTATGAGGAGATGCTGAAAGAGCAGCAGCGCCAGCAGAACGCCAAGAAGAAATAAACACCGCTAAATGATAGTGACGACACAGGGAGCAGTACAAAAGCTGCTCCCTGTGTCGTTTTTATAGCTTTCGTGGAGTGGTATTCGCCTGTTGTAGACAGATTTCAGGGGAATGATTACTGTTTATTTATTGGTTGTGATACTGCGGTTGTCCTGCGTTTGAGCCGGTCATTATTGGGCGCATAAGGATGAATCGTGCGGCATAGACCAATGTCAGAGGTACGATTGGGAACATGCTGTCTCGTGTAGTCGTGCGATAGGTGGTATGTGCAATTTCCGATAATGCGTGATGGAAACACCGCGAGTAGCCTCTCCGTACAAGGGACGTATGTGACGCTATATGTTCAATGGTGTATGGTGATGCGGTGTGTAATTATGTCGAGTCGAAATAGTTGATATACAAACAGAATGTCAAATGTATCGTACTTTGGCTTATTCTCGTGGTACAATGTTTAGAGGGGGCTGTATTTTATATTCCATCTTCTATGTAACGAAGGCTTGTCTACGTGGTATAATACCTTAAGGTATATTGTTATGATAATTGGTTCATGAATAATCGAATAATGTAGTTGCAATTACGTCATTCGATGATGAGGGCTCAATCCAATCAATGTCGTTCTACCTGAACAGCCAGAATCCGGTCGATAAGTTGATGCTGGACAAACTGCGAGAACGGTCGTACAAACCGCTATGAGCTTCATATACCGACACAAACCCCGACAGTTTGAATACCATCTTCACCCTTTTGTGTACCCGCAAGCTGTAACCCACCGAAGCGGAACCGCCCCATGTATCTATCTTGTTATTTAGGATTATCTTACGTCCTTTTTCTTTGATGAATACATAAAACATGCCGACATCGAAGAATAGAGAACCTCTGTATGACGGCCGGGCTATCCACGTATAACGCGGGCCGACGATAAACATATTAAGATCGACCTTACTATTCAATGTAGTATGGTCATACGAATGAAACCGTTGCATTATATCTACCCCCAACGCGTCTTGCTCCGACCTCATTACATATGTAGGCGTTATGCCGAAATAGTACCCCACCTTATCCGCCTTCATAGCAGGACCGGGAATATCGGATAGTAGGAACGCAACACCGCCGTTAACGTCCAAGCGGAAACCGTCCAGAGTCTTATATTGGGTGTCTCGTCCCTGATTGTAGTATGTCTCGTACGTCTGGTAGAGATAATCCTGTCCCGATACGCTGTAAGCTATGCTGGCAGCCAGCACGATACACAAAAGTCCGATACGTTTCATTGGCTCAAGTAAGTTTGTCAGTTTGAAGGTGCAGTTGAACGGAATGCCAAGTTCATACGCTATTCCGGCTTCGTTCTTATTACTATGACGTTCATTCCGGACTATTGTCGCATCCGGGACAAAAAATACTGAGATTTATCTTGTTTTAGATGCGGGAATGCGGTCTGTCTGCCATTTAAAGTTTGGCTAAGAAACGTTCACAGTCCACTATGAACCTCTCGTGCTTACCCTTTCCTATCTCTCCCTTGGAATCCGCCGCCGACACGCTGAAGACCAGCCTGCGGCCGTCTACCTCTTCGAGAACGGCTTCCGCGGTAACTATATCACCCATCCCGGTAGCGCGGGTATGGGCAACGTTGAGCAACGTACCCACCGTAGCCGAACCCTCGGGCAATTCGCCGGCTACCGCGTTCATGGCTGCATTCTCCATAAGGGCCACCATAGCCGGGGTGGCGAACACTTCGAGGTTGCCCGATCCCAAAGCCGCCGCCGAATTAGTCTTGTCCACACGGACGCTTACCGAATATTTCAATCCCTTTTCCATATCCTATCGTTTTAATATCCTGTCTGCCATCGCTTTCCCGAGCGGGTCGCAAACACTGAAGTTCGATTCTCCCGGACGGCCTATGATCTCGGCCGGATCGGCAACCTGTTCCCATCCGCAACTTTCGGCAAAGGTCTTAAGCGTACGCACGCCGCCGCCTACCCAACTGCCTGTCCCGAATATACCTAGCAAACGGTTCTTCAACCCGTAATGAAGCATGTCGTTGCAGAGTTGCTGCATCAGCGGAAACATTCCGGTATTGTACGAGCAACTGCCCAGTATCACGCCCTTACAACGCCATATCTCACTTATGAGGTACGATACGTGAGTCTTCGAAACGTCGTAGACACGTATATCCTTAACTCCGCTGCGCGATATGACATTGGCCATATAATCTGCCATCTGAGCCGTATTTCCGTACATCGAGGCGTATATCACGACAACAGCATCGTCAGCCTCGCATTTGCTCCATTTGTCGTACAACGACACGACCTTCGCTACGTTATCCTGCCAAACGGGACCGTGCAGCGAGCATATTGTCGCTATCTCCACACCGGCGAGCTTAGCCAGTGCCTTCTGTACCATGCCACCGTATTTCCCGACGATATTAGAATAATAACGGCGCATCTCGTCCTCGTAATACTCGAATTTCAGGTCCTTGTCGAGCACCCCGCCGTCGAGAGAGCCGAACGTGCCGAACGCATCGCCCGAAAAAAGCACCTTATTGGTCTCCTCATATGTCATCATGGTTTCGGGCCAGTGTACCCACGGCGTCATGAAGAACTTTAGCCGCTTCGTGCCGAGCTCTATGGTGTCGCCGTCTTTCACCTCCATCAGATTGTCCTCCAGACCGTCGAAATACGATTTAAGTATCTGGAACGTCTTGGAGTTGCCGATAATCTTTACCTGCGGATAGGTCCGCACGATAGTGTCTATCTCGCCGGAGTGGTCTGGTTCCATGTGGTTGATTACAAGGTAATCGAGTGAGCGGCCGCCAAGCAGCGACGCTATCCGGTTCAGGTATGAGCCGTCCGTACCGAGCTCTATGGTGTCCATGAGCACCGATTTCTCGTCGCATATCAGGTACGAGTTATACGATACACCGTAAGGCAAAGGCCAGATGTTCTCGAACAGGTGTTTGCGGCGGTCGTTAATACCGAGCCAATGTATATCCTTAGTAATTTCAACACTATACTGCATATCTTTGTCACTTTAATCTTTCACATCCGACACGGCTTTCGCGCGGACCCGGTAAAAATACAAAAAATCTAATTCACGCCGAAATAATAACAATCAACGCCGCACGTTTTATTCAAGAGGGCGGAAACCGACAACAAATACGAGATATTTCGACCGTCGTAAAACCGAGATTACATCTTTTTGTTATTTTTGTCGTATGCGTGCTTCGTTGACAACTATCGGCCTGTGCCTGATGCTCCTAACTCCGGCAATTACTGTGCGGGGAGAGGATAACGCGTCCGAAATCTCAATGGCGTTCGCCAAAGCGCGCAAGGAAGTCGTGAACGGTGAGGAGATATATTGTTTCCAACTGCCGGTAGTGAAATGTTACAGCAGGCCGCGGGACATGAGCCGATACTACCGCACGATCATAAACGTCAAGAAAGTCTACCCTTTGGCCAAAGAGGCAGAGCGGTTGCTTGCCGAGATAGAGAGCCGTGTAGATACGATGGCGACCAACCGCGAACAACGTGCATTCATCAAGCGTATGGAGAAAGAGCTGCTCGCGGAATACACTCCGGTGTTGAAAGAGATGACCTTTTCGCAGGGCAAGATACTCATAAAGTTACTCGATAGGCAGACCGAACGAACCGGCTTCTCGATAGTCAAAGAGCTTAGGGGCGGGTTTCGCGCAGGTATATATCAGGGGATCGGCCGTATTTTCGGCATGAACCTCAAGGACACCTACGACAAGGACGGCGAGGACAGACTGATCGAGGAGATCATAGAAATGTACGAGCAAGGGTTGTTGTAAAGTGCGGCACGGCACAGGCTTGTCATTGCGCGCTATGGACAGAACAGCAATATGCGACATAACGCGATATTGCGGAATGATACCTATTGCGCCCCTACGAATATTAAATAACCGTTGAGCGCCGTGTATTGCGGGCCCAACGGTTTTTTTAATACTATAAAAATACTTGAACGACCATAAGGGGATGACTTATCGAATCTCCCCTTACGGTCGTTTTGTTTGGCGCAGATGTGTTTATTCGCCGCTTGACGCGATCTCTTTGCTGTGTTCGATAGCTTGCAGGGCGAGGAAGGTATCGCCGAAATCGCCGAGATTGTCGTGTTCGGTTTCGAACATATCCTGATGGTTCTCCTCTACGATTACGAGGTCCTCGAACATTTTTTTTGTGGCCGAGTCGCCGAGTTTGGCTGCTTCGCCTGCATAGGCGTTATAATGTTCGACCGTCTCTTTTTCCAACTGAGCTGCGTATGCCAGCATCTCTTTGACGTCGTGTATCTGTTTCACGGCTTTCGACATCCGCATGAGCGGATCGCCTTTGAGGAACATGATGCGCTCTGCCAGCATCTCGACGATGGAGATCCTGTGAAAATAATCTGCCAACGGTTTGTAGCCCGCGTCTTCCAGACGGAAGTGGAAATACATGTATTGATGTAGTGCGGTCAATTCTTCTGCTACTGCCTTGTTCAGCAATTCGCAGCTTTTTTCGTTGTAGTCTGCCATAGTCTTGGTATTTTAGGTTGAAACTTGGTTGTATCGCTTTATAAAGCATGCAATTCTGTTGCCAAAATGCAGGTTAGCTCAACTCTTCTATCTCTAAAATACCGGAACGGTTGAATATCAGTCGAAAACGTTTGTATTCCTTCTGTCCGTCCGATTGTATCTGCATGAGGATGTTCAGGTAATATATCTTGTCGCCGAGTATTACACCGATTTTCTCGTTTTCGTCCATCGTGTAAAGCGGGACCTCGGGATTGTCCATCTTTTGTAGAAAACTGGTGAGATGCAGACGCAGTATGTCGTTTATGCCTATTAGAGAATATTTGTCTTCGCTTTTGAGTGCGTCGCCGTCTATGCGTACCATCTTGCGGTAGAGGATAATCTTCTCGTCGTTTATGCGGTTCTCGGCCTGAAGGAGCGGCGAGCGGCTTCGCAATTCCATGATTTCGGTTGGGACCTTGTCGTCGGTAATGAAGTCTACACCCTCCTTTATCCAGCCTATGGGCTTGTCCTTGATGCTGATGGTCGTCTTGTTGTCGAAGTATTTGTCTTTGAGACGGTGGGCGAAATAATACCTCATCGTCTCCTTTATTCGGTCTTTGAACATATAGCTGACGACCAATGCGAAAAAGAACGGCGTGGTTATATTGCCGTACCTGAGTTGCCCCCAGAAAGCTATTGCCGTGGCGAATATCATGGCGATGCCTGCCGCGAGACTGTAATATATCTGTCGCACGACCACGCCGTCAACCTTTTGCTTGGCCTGAAGGAACAGGTCGCTCTCGATGTATTTCTTCAGGACGCTGTTGCGGAAAATGACATTCCGGTTGTTGGTCGGGCTGTCCGGATCGACAATAGGGTAGCCTGCGGCGCGTGCGTATGCCGTTTCTTCGGCGGCGAGTTGTACCAGCCGTCCGGTTATCTCTTCATACCGTTTGCCGGGCCGTCTCTCTACGTTTTTTATGAGCCGGAATGTATGTCGCAATATTATGCTGCTCATGAATTCGTCCCCGAACAGGTAGTAGTTCAAAGCGTCAGGCTCTACGGTCGGGACGTTGATTATATGGCGCAGTTCGCGGTAGGCTTTTTTGATTTTTGCGGTCTGTGACAGGTATTCGTTGCACAGGTATTCGATGTCCGTGTCGAGCGGGGTGTTCATGATGTGGTCCCTCTGGTCGCGCAGCGAGCTCTTGAATATGGCCATGAACATCTTGATCTGGTATTCGTACTCGGCTTTGTCGGTCAGTTCCGAGGGAGATGCGAGGTTCATGAACGCCTGCTTGATATTACGCAAAGGAATGGCCTGCCCGTCCACGATCTCGCGCAGGAGGAATATAGGTGTTATCAGCCTTACGTTCGACTTTACGTCGCGGTAGAATTGCGATTTACTGTACGTCTGGTCGTTGATGTCGAGGCTGTTCGGGACGAACAGCCATGTGTTGACGGCAAAATCGTTTATTACGGTCTTGCGCTTGACGGCAAAACCGATCTTCATCTCAACCGAGAACTTGTCGTGTATCCTTACGAGTATCTCTACCATATATACAAATTTCGCTAAAATTATCCGGATTCCCTAATGAACCGTATCAAGAAATATCGCTTTCGTGACAGGCGGCTGCGTGTTGTCGTTGCGCGGCCGATAAAAAAGGGGGCCGCCATACGGTCCCCTTTCTCGATTGATTGACGTGGGTTATTGTGTGATATGTACGTCCATCTGCGGGTAGGGGAAGTGTATACCTTTTTCCGGCAGTATTTTGTAGATGTTGGCGTTGATGTCGAAATAAACATCCCAGTAATCCGGCGTCTTCACCCACACTCTGACTACGATGTTGACCGAACTGTCGGCCAGCTCGCGTATCTCGATGGTGTAGTCGGGTGTGCGGAGTATCCTTGCATCTTTGTCGAGTATCTCGCGGATGGATTTCTGCGCTATTGCGAAATCGTCGCCGTAGTTGATTCCCACGATCCACTCCACGCGGCGGGTTTTCTGTGCCGACGTGTTCATTATGATGCCGGTAGATACGGGACCGTTCGGCAGAATAATGGTTTTGTTGTCGGTCGTCGTGAGTATAGTGTTGAATAACTGGATGGATTTCACCGTCCCTTCCTGCCCCTGTGCCGTGACGTAATCGCCGACTTTGTAGGGTTTGAGCAACAGTATCATGACTCCGCCGGCGAAGTTCTGGAGCGTTCCGCTGAGGGCCATACCTACGGCGAAACCGGCTGCTGCGAGGATTGCGACGAACGATGTCGTTTTGACTCCGACGATGCTTACCGTTCCGAGTATCAGCGCGATATAGAGTATTACGCGAGTCAGGCTTATGACGAACGTGGAAACCGACAGGTCTACTTTTCGTTTGTCGAATATCCGCATCATGCCGTTGAGCAGTTTTTTGATTATCCAGCGTCCCACGAAAAATACGATGGCGGCAGCGAGTAGCAAAACGGCTATGTGGAGGAGGTCTCCGCCGAGTTCTTTCAGCGCTTCGCCCGGATCGTTCAGCAGAAGGTGGAACCACGATGCAGCCTTTTCTTTGAATTGTTCGGTGGCCTGCTCGATCTGCTTGATGTCTTCGGTGTTCGGAGTCAGACTTTGTAAAAATAACATAGTTGTAATGATTTATGATTTAGATGTATTACTCGTGTATACAAAAATAGCGCAATCTTTGCGAAAAGAGCAGGAAAAGTTCTCAATGGGCCTGTTTTTCTTTGTGCCGCGCTATATGTGGCATTAACAGTAAGCCTTAACACCCTGAAACATTGTGTAAAAAAGGGTGAGGGGATGCTTTGTATGCGGTTACTACCGGAGAGGTGGAATGTTAGGTGCACCTGTTTTAGGTCAACCCAAAAACGATGAGGCCGGAGCGTAAACCCCGGTCTCGTCATGATGTCGAATCTCCTGTCGGCTAAAACAGGCTGTAAGCAACCGTTAAACCTGCCATGACTATGGCGACCATGCTCATCAGCTTGATGAGTATGTTGAGCGAAGGGCCGGACGTATCCTTGAACGGGTCGCCCACCGTGTCGCCTACGACGGTCGCTTTGTGATTGTCGGAGCCCTTGCCACCGAAGTTGCCCTCCTCGATGTACTTTTTGGCGTTGTCCCACGCGCCGCCCGAATTGGCCATGAATATGGCGAGTACGAACCCTGCACCGAGCGAGCCTACGAGCAGTCCCATGACTCCTGCTACGCCGAACAGCAAGCCGGTCGCCACAGGGGCAAGAATAGCGAGGATAGACGGGAACAACATCTCGCGCTGAGCACCTTTGGTCGAAATCTCGACACAACGCGCGTAATCCGGAGTGCCCTCGCCCGTAAGGATGCCTTTTATCTCGCGGAACTGTCGGCGAACCTCGTTGACCATGCTCTGTGCGGCACGACCTACGGCGTTCATTGTGAGCCCGCAGAACAGGAATGCCATCATGGCCCCGATGAATACTCCGATGAGTACCTTTGGATTCATCAGGTGTATCTGGTAGGAGTCAATGAAATCGAGTATGCCGGCTTCCGACAATGCTTTCTGCGTGCCGTCGGCGAGCGTGACAGTTTTTTCCCCGATATGGTTGAGGCCGATCTTGATCTCTTCGATGTAGGATGCGAGAAGCGCGAGCGCCGTCAGTGCGGCGGAGCCTATCGCGAATCCTTTGCCTGTCGCTGCGGTAGTATTGCCGAGTGCGTCGAGCGCATCGGTGCGCTTGCGGACTTCCGGACCGAGGCCGCTCATCTCGGCGTTGCCCCCGGCGTTGTCGGCTATCGGACCGTATGCGTCCGTGGCGAGTGTGATGCCGAGCGTGGATAACATCCCGACGGCGGCTATGCCGATGCCGTAAAGCCCCATGCTCAGGTTGTGTGCTTCAAGCATGTTCGCCACGTCGAAGTTGATGGCGCACAGGAATGCGAGGATTATGGCTGCGGCTATCGTGATTACGGGGATGGCGGTCGAGATCATACCCGTGCCGATGCCCGATATGATGACTGTCGCAGGGCCTGTCCCAGCACTTTCGGCTATGCGCTGTGTCGGTTTATACGAGTGTGACGTGTAGTATTCGGTGACCTGCCCGATTATGACGCCGGCTATGAGCCCTGTGATGACCGAGAACGACACTCCGAGCCAGTTGTGTATCTGGAGCATGTAGAGTATGCCGAATGTAGCTATGGCTATCAGTATGGAGCTGGCATTGGTTCCGCGTCCGAGCGCGCCCAGCAGTTGTTTCATGTTGGCTCCCTCTTTCGTGCGTACGAAGAATATTCCGATTATGGAGAGCAGTATGCCGACCGCCGCTATGAGCATCGGGGCGAGTACGGCCCTCATCTGGAGGTCGGTGTTGCCCGACATGGCGAATGCGGCGGCTCCGAGTGCGGCTGTCGCGAGTATCGAGCCGCAATAGCTCTCATAAAGGTCGGCGCCCATGCCTGCCACGTCGCCTACGTTGTCGCCCACGTTGTCGGCTATTGTGGCCGGGTTGCGCGGATCGTCTTCCGGAATACCGGCTTCGACCTTGCCTACGAGATCGGCGCCTACGTCGGCCGCTTTGGTGTAGATGCCTCCTCCGACACGCGCGAACAACGCCTGTGTCGATGCACCCATGCCGAATGTAAGCATCGTCGTTGTCATCACGACAAGTTTCTCGGCCCCTGTCGCATCAACGAAACAGTTCAGGACGAGATACCACGCCGAGATGTCGAACAGGCCGAGGCCCACGACAACGAGTCCCATGACCGCCCCGCTCCTGAACGCTACGCGCAATCCTTTGTCGAGCGATTGCGATGCCGCGTTGGCTGTGCGTGCGGATGCGTAAGTTGCCGTTTTCATTCCGATGAACCCGGCCAGTCCGGAGAAGAAACCTCCGGTCAGGAACGCGAACGGGACCCATTCGTTCTGTACGCCCAGTCCGTAGGCCAGAAATGCGAAGAATGCCGCCAACACGAGGAATACGATGATGACGACCTTGTATTGCTGCCTGAGGTATGCCATTGCCCCTTGGCGCACATAGGCGGCGATCTCTTTCATCCGGTCCGTACCTTCGCTCTGCTTTTTCATCTGGTGGAAGAAATACCATGCGAACCCCAGTGCAATGAGCGACGCTGCGGGTACGAGCCAGAAAATGGTAGGAGTGTTACCCATAATAGATGTGTTTTAATGGTGAATGACCTTCGGTTCGAGTGCGTTGGACACGGTGCATATCCGACGTAGTATAACAAAGTTAGGATTCTTATCTGATTGATGGTAAGAAAACCACACAAAAAATGGTTACTTTTGCGCGAAGTAAAAGAAAATGATGAGAAAAATCGTAAATAGTGAATTGGGAAGGCCGACGGTCGATGAGTTCGCCGCGATGGAGAAGAGTCCGGTCGCCGTCGTGCTCGATAACGTAAGAAGCATGAACAATGTCGGGTCGTTTTTCAGAACGTGCGACGCTTTTGCCGTCGAACGTATCGCTCTGTGCGGTATAACCGGCACACCGCCCGACCGCGAGATACATAAAACGGCATTGGGAGCGGAAAATACGGTCGCGTGGTCTTATGAGAAGGATACGCTTGCGGCCGTCGCAGCCCTGAAGGAAGAGGGGTATACGATCGTGGCCGTAGAACAGGTCGAGGGCGCGGTCATGCTTCAGGATTTCGTTTGCCGCTCCGGCGTTAAGTACGCCCTCGTTTTCGGGAACGAGGTCGCCGGCGTGTCTCAGGACGTTGTTTCGGAGTGCGACTTAGCTGTCGAGATTCCGCAGGCAGGTACGAAACACTCGCTAAACGTGTCGGTAAGCGGGGGCGTGGTTCTGTGGCATTTCTTCGAACAGTTAAAGCGCTGATTATAAATTCTTCGGATGTTGAGGCGGGTTGTGCTGCATATATGTGTTGCCGTTTTGTGGCAGAACCTCATGACCGTATAATTTGCTTTATCGCTAAAACTCGTTACCTTTACCGTTGTAAAATAGTTCATATAATGTCTACACAAACTGCAAATGCAAGGGCTGTAACCACTTACCGCTTGCTGGAGATGAAACGTAACGGAGAGAAAATCTCGATGTTGACGGCATACGACTATTCGATGGCCCGCATATTGGACCAGTCGGGAATCGACGTAGTCCTTGTCGGCGACTCGGCTGCTAACGTGATGGCCGGATTCGAGACCACCGTTCCGATTACACTCGACAATATGATATATCACGCCCGCTCCGTGACGCGGGCTGTCAAGCGCGCACTCGTAGTGGCCGACCTGCCGTTCGGGACCTATCAGGGCAATTCGATGGAAGCCGTAGCTTCGGCTGTGCGTATCATGAAAGAGGCCGAGATAGACGCGATAAAGATCGAGGGCGGGGAGGAGATAATGGAGTCGGTAACCCGTATCTTGAGTGCCGGTATTCCGATCATGGGACATCTGGGGCTTACTCCGCAGTCGATCCATAAGTTCGGGACCTATACGGTGCGTGCCAAGGAGGAGGCCGAGGCGAAGAAGCTGGTTCGCGACGCCAAGATGCTTGAAGAGGCCGGATGTTTCGCAATAGTGTTGGAGAAGGTTCCTGCTGCGTTGGCCGAAAAGGTGGCTAAAGAGGTGCAGATTCCGATTATCGGTATCGGGGCCGGCGGTGGAGTAGACGGACAAGTGCTCGTAGTTCACGACATGTTGGGGATAACGAACGAATTTTCGCCGCGATTCCTACGCCGCTACGCCGATCTTCATTCTATCATGACCGATGCGTTCGCGAATTATATCGCTGATGTGAAAAGCGGCGATTTCCCCAATGAGAACGAACAGTATTGATTGCGGGACTTTAATACTAAAATAGATATGAGACGTATGTTTTTTGTCACGGCATTTGCTGTCGTTGCGGTATTGTCGTCATGTTCTGCTCGATTTACCGAGGCTGATTTATTAGGTGTATGGGTGGCGCCGGTATCTGAGGGTGATATGGTTCAGGGGTTTCGTTTAGATAAAGGTGGCGTTGCATATTCGATAAATATGGCTACGTTGGTTTATGAATCATGGAAATGTGACGGCGATTTATTGATTTTGAATGGGCGCAGTTTGGGTAACGGGCAGAATATAGAATTTGCGGATACGTTGCATGTGGCTAAAGCCGATGGTGCTAATCTGGTCTTGTCCGGTGCGGATGGGAAAGAGTATCGTCGCGCGGATGCAGAGGAAGATTGGAAGATAGTTGAAATCGTGCGGGGAGAGATAACTTTTACTCATGAGGTACGTGAATTCAGGCCAGACGGGGATACTGTATCGTGTTGGTTGGTAGATCGGTCGGGATATTTGCAGAAGATGTATCTTGAATCAGGTCAACCCGAATGGCGTATATCAGCAGAACTCGTTGTGCAGGATGCGGGTAAAAGCGAAGACGGCTTCGGCGCTTCTTATGCGAAGACGTATCAGGTCATTGATGTGATTGATTAGTCTTGGTGATTGATGCGATTTACTTTGACCGTAGGCCTTTTCTTATGTGAGGTTTATTGATATAAGAGAGTAGGTTTTGTAGATAACGGGCGTATCGGAAGTTTTATCCGGTACGCCTTTTTATTTCGGCACGCTTTGCATTCCGAAGCGTGTTAGTTTTATGGCGTACTTGCCGAAAAGACGGCCATTGAAGCATAAAATTAAGGATGGTTTTGTGAGACTTTAGCAATATAGTCCAGAGGAGGTATGGGTTGTTCGATGATTTTATTAGACGCTATTTTATCGGAAAAAGTTGCGTATTTTGTGTTTTTGCCCTAAATTTATAACTATGATGTTGTTCAGAAACAGGTGAATTGCGTGCGGGCGCTGCAAGTAAGAGAGAATCGGAGTAGTAGTTGTCCTGCGAGGGATGGCTGCAAAAGTCTCCGGAAAGTATAGTCTCTAAACTAATGTGTTGATATGAAAAACCTTTGCATCTTATTATTGTCGGTCTTTCTTGCTTCGTGTGCTTCGAAAGAGGCTCCGCATGTAGTCGATTTCCCTCGGGAAATATCCGTGAATGAATATGATTCGTTGCCTATCAACCTGTTGAATCCTGCACAGATTTTTGTGTCAGACAAGTATATAGCTGTTTTAGTGCGGCACGAAGACAAAATGATATGGGTTTATGATACTCAGAGTCATGAGCATATAGCATCGTTCGTCGCATTAGGACGCGGTCCCAACGAAGTGTTGCAGCTGAACAGGATAGGGCAAACTGATATGTCTGGTGGAAATCTGAAGTTGAAAGTGCAGTCATTTCCTGAATTTATAGCATGGTTGGATATAGATGCTTCGATACGGGAGAACAAGACTGTATTTACGGATAAGGTTGAGTTCGACGGACGTCAAAGTCGCTCATCCAATATGCTTTATGCAGCCAATGGGGTTTATTATTTAAATGATAGTAGCAAATTTCTTATGTTTATGGATCCAGACAGATCGGGGAACTTCCAATATAATCCGTCGCCTTTTAGTTTGATATTTGATTTAGAAGGACGTGATATATCTGATACTTTGTATTGGTATTCTCATCCGCAACCACGTGCTCCAATGATACTGTTCTCATCTATGGCCGGTATGTCCCACAACAGGAAGTATCTTGGACGGGCGAACCGGTATATCAATTCCATTGTTATAGGGAATATAGAGGAGAATCGGGTTAAGACGATTGGATTCGACAGCAGGGCGACAGACCTGAGGAAAGCCGAACAAGAGAAGGCAACCTACTTTGATGAGGCTTCGGCCAATAATGATTATTTCTTTGCAATCAGGCACACCGCATCGGAGACGTCGTCAGAGATATGGGTTGTGGACTGGGACGGAGAGCCGGTAGCTAAAATACATGTGCCGCTTAAACTGAGAGCGATGTGTGTCACAGATCGCAATCAGATATATGCGATTACCAATGAAGATCGGATTGTGATGTTCGACAGCGGTTTGTAGTAATTAGGATTATATCTGTGATGGTCGTAAAATGCTTCCCATGTGCTGGGGATTAGCGATGCGAGTCAAAGCTTCATTCGCTATATGACGAGTCGAGACTGCTGGGCCTTAGTTCGGATTGATTAGTTTTTTTGCGACGAATATTCTTTCAACGGCTCCTTTTGTGAAAAGGGGCTGTTTTGTTTGCAGAGATACAGGAATGCAGACGGTTTCCCGAAGTTGTCGGGGAGAGTCTTATCACTACTATATTGTCGAGTACTGGCGGAAGTTTAACTGCCATGCAGGGTAGAGGGCTGGATAAAGTAACGAAGTCAGCTGAAATGAAGTTGTATGACATGTAATGTTACGGCGGCGAGGAATAAGCAAGTGCTATCGAAGGCACAGGTCTACTACAATGGCGAAAATACAAAGGCGGATGTGAAAACATCCGCCTTTGTTATGGTTAGTTATAACCTTTCTTATTCTTCAGTCGCCGGAGCAGTCTGTTCTGCGGGAGCCGGAACTTCTTCTGCGGCCGGAGCAGTCTCTTCTGTGTCGAATGAGATGTCCCCCATGTTGTTAGGCAATACGTTGTTGCCCGGAGTCGCTGCGCCTGATTCGATTATTGCGCGTTCGAGATCAGCTTTGCTGCGCTGGATATTTGCCGACGGCATAGTCATCGTAGCGCAAAGGCTGAATACGAGTATCGCAGTCGAAAGTCCCCATGTGAGTTTTTCGAGGAAATCGGCGGTCTGGCGCACGCCCATGACCTGATTCGAGGCTCCGAAGTTGGCGGCCATACCGCTTTTCGGGTTTTGTGCCAGTACGGTAAGTACGAGTAATACCGCCGCTATAAGGATAAGGATGATGAAAACTATGTACATATTTTTACTCTTTAAATTATTTTCTACTTGTTATCGGAGCCCTATTTTGCCAATAATCTCGGCAAAATAAACACTTTTTTCCGGATTAAGCAAACTTAACCGTTCATATATCTCCTTGGCTTGTGCATTTAATCCCTGTACGAGATAAATTTCGGCGAGCTCTTCGCTGAGCATATCGTCCGACAGGTCGAGGACGACCGAATCTTTTGCCGCGTCGAATTCCGGCGTACTTTCGTCGGGTATTATGCGATACTCGCCTTTGGATAGAAATGTCTCTATGACCTCATATTGAGCAGGCTTCTGTTCCTGTCTTTCGACTTCCTGCTCCTGTTGTGGAACCTGTTCTTCTGGGGTAGGCTCTGTTCGTATCGGCTTTGCCGCAATTTGCGCTTGCCTTTTAGGATATGAGATCCTGTGGAGGGTGACTAACGGGTCTGGCGTCTGCTGTGTCTCCGACAGCATGATGCGTGCCGTCATGAACCACGGGTATCTCTCCAATACGGCTGCTATGTCCGTATCTGAAGGCCGTGTGCCGCCATTGCATATATATTCTGCGAATGTCCCCATCGGTTACCAGTTGGCTACTGCGGCGTTGAATATGTCCTCCACGAGCATCTCCACGATCTCCGGAATAAGCTCCGGTTCGGCGTCTTGCAGATAAGTGGTCGTCGGATACTCTGAGAATTGTTGGAACGTCTTTTCGAAATTGTATTGTGGATCGAGTGCGTTGGTGAATTTAACCTTTACCCTTATTGTGAGCCTGTTCTTGGCTGTGGGGGCATCCTCGTTGCTTGTGATGGCCGCAGGTTGGGAGACGTAACCGATGATTTCGCCTTCGAAAGCGAGGTCACCGGGGCCGTCGGTCTTTTCCGTGAGCCTCGTTTGTTTGGCGAAGCGGTCTTTGAGCGCGTCCGTCAGCGTCGAACTCAGCACGGGGGCGACCATCGAAGCGTTGTTCGGGAAATAGGCTACGCTGAACGTCTTGGCATTGGGGTTTATGGACGCGCCGTTGAATGAGTATTTAATGCGACAACCTGTTACCGCGATGGCGGTAAGGAGTAGCATTGCCGATGTTATGATCGTGAATTTCCTAATATTCATCTATTCCTAATTCCTTTATTTTTCTGTAAAGCGTACGCTCCGATATGAATAGGTCGCGTGCCGCATCCTTGCGTTTCCCGTTATGTTTGCGAAGTGCGCGGATTATCTGTTCGCGTTGCACCTGTTCCTTGGTGAGCTCCCCTTGCGGCGCTGCGCCTTCCGTTATGTCTTCGCTTTCGGCATACAAGGCTTCGTGCCCCACAGGCTGGCTCGTGACGGCCGGAGTGTAGACGTTGGGTGTCGGCAGATAACCTGCGATTTCGGTCTGTTGTCCTTTTTTCATCACCTCGGCCAACATCTGTTTGAGCTCCATGATGTCGGCACGCATATCGAACAGTACCTTGTACAGTAACTCGCGTTCGCTGCCGCTCATGTCGCTCTCTTGTGTAGTGCCGGCGATATGTACCGGGGCCGTCTCGAATTGCGGAAGGTAGCATTCGAGTATCGCCGGTGTTATGTGGCGCGTCTCTTCGATTGCGGATATTTGTTCCGCTACGTTTTTGAGTTGCCTGATGTTGCCCGGCCACGAATACTCCGCGAGCAAGGTCCTTGCCTCGTCTGAAAGCGATATGACTGGCATGCGGTATTGTGCTGCTATATCTGCGGCGAATTTGCGGAACAGCAGATATATGTCTTCCCGTCGTTCCCTGAGTGCGGGGACCACTATCGGCACGGTGTTGAGCCGGTAATATAGGTCTTCGCGGAAACGTCCTTCGGTTATGGCATACTGGAGGTTCTTGTTGGTCGCAGCCACGACGCGCACGTCCGTTTTTTGCGTTTTCGACGATCCTACGCGTATGTATTCTCCCGTTTGCAGCACACGCAGCAGTCTGACCTGCGTGGACAGCGGAAGTTCAGCCACTTCGTCGAGGAATATCGTTCCGCCGTTAGCTTCTTCGAAATAACCTTTGCGGGCTTCCGTAGCGCCGGTGAACGAGCCTTTTTCGTGCCCGAACAGTTCGGAGTCGATAGTGCCTTCCGGTATGGCCCCGCAGTTGACCGCTATATATTTATTGTGTTTGCGCGAGCTGTATGCGTGGATTATCTGGGGGAAGAACTCTTTGCCGACACCGCTTTCACCGGTGACAAGTACGGAAAGATCGGTTGCGGCCACCCGCACGGCTACTTCGAGTGCGCGGTTGAGCTGGTCGTTGTTTCCGATTATCCCGAAACGTTGTTTTACGGATTGTATGTCCATTGAGGTATGTTCCTTATGCTTTTGTCGTTCGTTATTGATTGCCGTTGATGTTTACAGTGCTTTCTATCGGAGGCGGAGCTACCGGGACCATCTGTTTTGCCGGATTCCCGTTTACCAGTACGCCGAACCCTATGGCCGCTACTGCTATGATGGCTGCGAGCACGGCTAATATCATCACTACGTCGGTCTTCTTCTTTGGCCGTTGTGCCGGTCTGTATGCCGGTTTTGTGTATACGGGGCGCTGCTGTTGGGCAGGTGTCGGCTGTTGTAGCGGTCTTGAGTATGGTCGTGCTATGCTGTCGGATGCTGGCGTCTGCATTGGTTTTGACATCTGTACCGGCCTTGGCACTGATGCCGTTGCCTGCGGTCTGGTCGTTGGAGCAGGAGCAGGAGCAGGAGCAGGAGCAGGAGCAGGAGCAGGAGCAGGAGCAGGAGCAGGAGCAGGAGCAGGAGCAGGAGCAGGAGCAGGAGCAGGAGCAGGAGCAGG
>CALYBQ010000015.1 GCA_944415565.1 uncultured Rikenellaceae bacterium | reverse complement strand
TTACCGAATTCGAGGCAACAGAACAACAAGGACAACAGCGAGGACACGAGGGTTTGTCCCGGCTACCCCATGGGAGTATTGAAACATTCGAGTATGCGCGGGACCAGCTATCTTGACGAGGCTCGTTATATGAACAATAATGACGAACTGAACTTCGGATTCAATAACGGGAAAGACATCAAGGTAGACATGGTCCACAACAGCCTACAAATGACCGTCTTAGGAGAGTGGGCTCAAGCTATCAGGATGAAATGGGGTCTGCAACGTCTGGCCAACCTGTACTACTGCTATCAAATAAGTAATGGCACATACATGGGGTCGCCCGGTTATCTCAAACCCTCTTTCAATATCAGTGAAGTGCTCACAAGACAACGGTTTCCTGTCACTACCCAAAATAAAAACAGCCGCAAAGGGCCGCACGGCTATCTGTCGGACCGTTGCATGTGGCTATACGGAAACTACGTAACGACAAGCAATCCGGGGACCAAGGACGGCGACATACAGTATAATCTTTATGGAGACAAGGACAAGATCCTCCGCATCGAGGGATGGCATGCAATATCTTTCCTGCAACTTATCCAGCAATACGGTTGGGGGCTTATTCCCTATGTAAACCAGCGTTGTCAAGAGTTAGGATTCGTGAATGAATACGAGCAGGACTGCTTCGACTTCTTCGCTATGGCGGCCAGCGAATATGCAGGGCGCGACCTGAGGCCGTTCTTCCGTTGGTGGCAATATCCGTTCACGGCATACGCAGCACACTTCATGGCCCAGTTCCCCGCACTGGATCAGGAATACACCTATATGGAGGAGGGTGCTACCACAACCAAAAACTATTACTTCTTCGACTGGCCACTGGCTGCCGAAACATTCTTCCCCAACGACAAACTCCAGATCAGCACCGACAGCGAAATCAAGGCCGTAGAGAAAAAGCCTTGGCCGGAAAAACCCTATTATACGGAAGTGGATCAGGCCTCGACAAATACTACATGGAAAATATATGGCGAAATTGTCAATGCTTATTATAAAGATGTAGGCCCAAAGAAAACAGGCCAGAACAACGGAGAAGGTTACGAGCCGGAGTATATTCCGCTGCCTTCACATTTAGCGAACGCTTCCGACAAAGGTCTGAAGGAGGTAACGCAGTACAGGGGATTTCTGGCAAGCACATACTTCGATAATTACAGGTCGCCGGGTATTACAGCGAATAAAAGCAGTGTTATGAACCTGCCGCCTTTCATAGACGGAAACTGGCTGAACGCAGGCAACCTCGGTTCGCTCAAAAGCCACTGGGGGGATGCCGCCGCCACCAACAACTACAATGTGATCGACATCGATTTCGGCAAGCCGCTCAAGTTCAATGCCATCAAGTTCCGCCAGTGTAAAGGCGACTTCAATAACAACCCGATGGCCAACTTCATAATGTACCTGCAATATTATGTAGAACCGGAATATTGGGAAGAAGCAGATCCTACTGATCCGTCGAGCACAGGACGTTGGGTAAAGAGCGGTAGCATAAGCAGCGTGAACAATCCCCAATGGAATCAGTTGGATTACAACTATGATCCGGAAGGTGATCCTCGCAGAGTGATCTGGACCGGGTTCGAAAAAAGCTACGACCCTAACAGCCAAAATACAGTACCTTACCCGGGACGCACGAAAAATAAGACCGATGATCCAGAGGCTAATAGTGGTTACTGGGGATTGCACGAGGGCGGCAAGGGCTATTTCAACCACGTCTATGTACGTAAACCTATCATAGACAGGGCAATCGAAGGCGCCCCCCAAACCTTGGATCAGGACTGGTATTATGGCTTCATATGGTTGCACCGCGACGGTTACAACCGTTCGTATGTCTACTACCTCGAAGAAACTATCGAGACAAGGCGTATCAGGTTCACCATGCGCCCTACAATGGACGGCCGTGGAAACTCATTCGGCGAAAAAGACGGCAAAGCGTGGGATATACGTTTCTATGAAATGGCACTTGGGCTCGTTGACACCGAAGTACCTGCTCCCGGAACTATACCCATGCCACACTCTTGGTATGTAGGGGCTGAATCGGGTGAATATCCTTTAGCCTCGGCAAGGCCTCCCGGAGGTGCAGAAAACGCATACTAACGTTGTGTACATCACTTTACGATACACGCCCCGTATATTACGGGGCGTGTATTATTTATTCACTTGAGGTATAATTCAAGGCTATCTTCATGATTTTGATAATATACTGAATAGCGAGTTCGAGTCCGAATCAGATTATACCTTCTCCACTAAAAACACAGCCATATAACTCTGAGACAAAAAATAGCTGCCAAAAATAATTAACAGAAGAAATGTCAGATTCAAATGTGTCAATATCCGTGAATCTGCAAACACTTGCTGTTCCTGACTGTATGGTCCTTGCCTGAATATCAATGCAGCATCGCTCCTTAAGGCTTAGCCGCAACATATAATCCAAACTGCTTTTCTCTTGAATTACGTTATACGTTACTCAGCCTGCTGCTCTCGGCCCTCCGGATAGAAAAACACAAAAGCAGCTACATCACAGTAACTGCTTTCATCTGTGGGCCCAGAGGGGCATGATCCCCCGACCTTCGGATTATGAGTCCGCTGCTCTAACCAACTGAGCTATGGGCCCTGCTTATAACAACGACACTACTGCCATTGCGTTTTGCGACCACAAAAATACAACTTCAGTCAATAAATCCAAAATTTAACCAATATTTTATCGCACCAATCAGCAGTTATTTGCTATTTTTGTCTGTTCAACATCTGTTTTTATGATGAAAATTAAAACTTTCCTGCTCATATGCCTTCTTTCAGGTACGGCAGCCATGCAAGGAAACGCACAAAACACAGAACTGAAATTCAACGCAGACGGCAAATTTAAGATCGTCCAATTCACAGACGTACATTGGGTCCCGGGCAATCCAGCATCGGAAGAAGCGGCCGAACGGATGAACGAAATCTTGGACGCTGAAAAACCGGATTTCGTCATATATACGGGCGACCTTATATTCGGCAAACCTGCCGGAGAAGCATTGGAGAAAGCGTTGGAGCCTGTCATATCGCGCAAATTGCCTTTCTCCGTCACATGGGGAAATCACGATGACGAGCAGGGTATGACCCGGTCACAGCTCTACGAATACATCAAGGATATGCCCGGCAATCTGACCTCGACAGTAGAGGGACTGTCCGGCGTCACCAACTACATACTGACATTAAAAGATCGGGATGGCGATAAAAATGCAGCCGTAATGTATGTGTTCGACAGCCACAGCTATTCTCCACGAAAATCGGTAAAGGGATACGACTGGATAAAATTCGACCAGATCGCATGGTATAGAGAGAAAAGTGCCGGTTTCAAGGAGCAGAACGCAGGAAAACCGCTGCCGGCTTTGGCATTCCTGCACATTCCGCTGCCCGAATACAACGAAGCGGCACAGGACGAAAGTACGCTGCTCATCGGGACACGCAAAGAACGTGCCTGTGCACCGCAGATCAATACCGGCCTGTACGCTGCCATGCTCGATGCAGGCGATGTAATGGCTACGTTCGCGGGACACGACCACGTTAACGACTATGTGGCGTATTGGAAAGGCATACTGCTTTGTTACGGACGCTTCACAGGCGGCAAGACCGTCTACCATAACATCCCCGGCGGGAACGGGGCCAGAATAATCGAACTGACGGAAGGTGAGCACAGTTTCCGCAGTTGGATACGACTCAAGGGAAGAAAGATCGTCAACGAAATCGCCTACCCCTCTGATTTTACCTTATAAATTAACCGATTGAAATTATGAAAAAGTTTTTTTGCCTCGTGGCAATGGTATTCCTGACCGTATCGGCCGTATCGGCGCAAGACTACAAATGGGCCGTCGGCGCAAGGTTCGGCGGAGAACTGGGCGGTGCAACTGTCAAATACAACATAGACGGAGTGAACGCTTTGGAGGCCATACTGGCAACACCGTGGGATAACGGATTTCTAGCTACAGTGCTATATGAGCGAAATATTCCCGTCATCGCCGAGGGCTTCCATATGTATTACGGCGGCGGCGGGCACATCGGTGATTGGAGTAAGAAATTCGCAATAGGTGTAGACGGCATCCTCGGCCTTGAATACCGTATCAAAGACATTCCGTTGGCTGTCTCGGTCGATTACAAACCCGTGTTCAACATCGGTTCGCGCACCAAGTTCTATATGGCAGACATAGCTATGGGCGTAAAAGTCACATTCTAACCGCACTGGTCTCGAAGCATGCCGGACCTTTGCTGGTATGTGTTTGCAGATAAAAAAAATATACCTATATTTGCACTGCTTTCGAGCAAAATGGTATTGAGCCATGGTGTAATGGTAACACTGCAGATTTTGGTTCTGTCATTCCAGGTTCGAGTCCTGGTGGCTCAACAAAGATAAAAGGTAATCATCTATTTAACAGATGATTACCTTTATTATTTAGGAATAATTTTAGGACCATCCATTCAAAATATTAACATACATGCCTCAATCGACGAATACAAGCTATAATAATTCGGTCCTACACGCAACGAGAACACGAATCGGTCAAATAAACCTAAGCATACCATTGGAAACCGATCCCATTTTCTCGCTTGAGCACTGACATGCAAACAGTTGTACAAACACGTCAAAAAAATAGCTCCTATTATGCTGCATTAGGGAAGAAATGATTGGCCGGGAGTCGAATTTTGTCGTATATTTGCTGCCTGAAGTTACGAAAAGAGTGTAATTTATTGGAAATGAGCGTAGGTTAATTGCTCTTGATAGTAATAGGTTACGATTTAGTTAGTTATCTACTGCATTATCCTTCTGCGCGTTGCGTAACCTTCAAAG
>CALYBQ010000014.1 GCA_944415565.1 uncultured Rikenellaceae bacterium | reverse complement strand
CCGTTCCTGACCACATTGGACGACCCACAAAAAAAGCATTTTTTTTGCCATATCAATAATAATCTCTGCAAATATATTAAAATCAATATATTGCAGAGATTTTATCCTACTTTTTGTCGACTAGACCGCTAAATCAGTTTATAATGCGGCTTTGATCTTCTCTATCATGGCGGAATATTCCGCGTCCGAGAGATATTTCTTTTTAGGGTTCATTTCGAAGACGCCTCCGAATTCGAACTCGCCCTTGTATTTGGGAACGATGTGCATGTGCAGGTGGCTGATGGTATCCGCATACGCTCCGTAGTTGATCTTGTCGGGATTGAATGCTGTGTCGATGGCTTTCCCGACACGGGCTACGTCGCGCATGAAAGCGTTACGCTCGTCGTCGCTCAACATCTGGAGGTCCACTCCGTGATCTTTGTAGACGACATTACAGCGTCCCGGATGGCTTTGTTCCTTGAAAAGGAAGAGTTGCGATACTTCGAGGTCGGCAATTTTAATCATCAGTTCGTCCAGCAGCGGAAGGTGCTGGCAATACAGGCATTCGGATACGGGTGTGGTCATAGTAGTCTGGTTTTTAAGTTTACATTACTACGAAAGTAATAAAACATCGGCTGATGTGCAAATATGCGTCCGTGCAGTTTTAACTGTGATATTGTCGCGGCAGGTGACTGGAGTGCCATGTAGAGTGTAAAGAGGCGAGGAACCGGCGTCTTAGATAGGTTTGGATCATTGAGTGCAGGAGCGGTTGTATATTAAGAGACGATTTTTTCGGAACACGATATTTTAGTATATTTAGCACCCTAAATCAATATGTGTGCTACATGAAGAAGCTCGGTTTATTTTTATTGTCCAGCGTGTTTGTGCTGCCGTTCGCGTGTTTCGGACAGCCGGATACGGATAACATTCATGATATTACGTCGCTGCGTTCGTGGGGACCGTACACCAAAAGGTATGCGGGCATCTCACATATACCGGATATGCAGCGCGGTATGCGGTTCGACTTCTCGGTAATGCCGGGATATTATCGTAACAGGCAGCTCGTCCCTCACGTCCTGTTCGAATCGTCGTACTATCCGTGGCAGATAAATCCGGAGATGGACCGCATAACGTACCGCTACGAGTTGGAGTGGAAGGATCAGGTGTATGTAGATGTCACTTACCATATACTCGGTGAGCGCCGCACATTGGTCGAGATGCGTTGCGTCAACAATACCGATATGAACCAGAACCTCGTACTGAACAATATAGCGTATATGGATTTTCCGGAGCCGGAGCCGAGAGTTAAGGCCGAGGGTGCTGATAAACTGACATGGCACAATGCGGTCGATTACGTACTGAACGAATCGGAAAATAAAACGGCGCAGTACGCGTTGGTTTATGACGGACGCAACCGGAACGAGGAGCGTACAGCACAATCTCTCGATGGTTCGGTCCTTGCGAAGGACCTTGGCAAGAGAAAGGGCGACAGGTTGGTGTATAAGGTCGATATTCCGCAGGGGAAGGAGAGCGGGACTCTGGTGTTCAGATATAAGATGCACAAGGACGATAAGGTCGTGTTCGTTGCGAGCGGTCTTGTGGATGGTCCTGTGAATTTCGAGGGAACGGGCGATTTCACTTTCCTGAAAGTTCCATATACTGTTCCGGCGTCGGGCGAATATACATTGGAACTCGTTTCGGAAGGCGGCAAGGGCATGCAGTTGGACGGATTTTTCATTGGCAAGACGGACGATTTCGCTTCGCTCAAGGTAGTGCCTAAAGACATACTCTTTGTTCCGTCCATTGAAAAGGGTGCGGACAAGCAGGATTTCATCCTGAAATATCCCGAGACAGAGAACTATTACGGTGTCGCGTGGAATTTCCCTATGTCGGAAATACGCGAGATCCGCAACGGCGAATTGGAGTCGTTCTTCAGGAAAAAGGTGCACGACCATGTTTCGAGTACGCTTTGGGGCGATCGGGAATGGCATTATACGAATGCTTTCCTGCGTCCGATAGTGCTTGCGCCGAAATCGGAGCAGACACTCTATACGTTGCTTTCGACCGGTTCGAAGGAGCAGGTGGCGCAGGATATGCAGGATTTCCACGCCGCACCCGAAAAGATTATTGCCGAGGTGCGTGTACCTGCCGATACGGATAAGGGGTATCTTCCGCAGGCACAAGCCTATAAGTTCGGCAATCAGTTGTTGCAGGCGGCCATGTTGTCCAATATCGTCTATCCGGTATATACGCAGCGTCAGTTCATCAGACATTTTACGCCGGGTATGAACTGGAACAGTCTTTATACGTGGGATTCGGGTTTCATTTCGTTGGGGCTGATAGATGTTGACAAGAATAAGGCGTTCGAAACGGTCAAAGCTTATACTACGCCCGCAGGCAGCGAGTCGGCTTTCATCCACCACGGAACCCCTCTGCCGATACAGATGTTCGCCTATTTCGACCTGTGGAACAACGACCTTTCGCGCGATTCGTTGGAGTATCTGTATCCGCGTCTGAAACAGTTCTTCGACTTTACTGTGGGGACGAATCCGTATGCGCGTACAAAGATGAAAGGGTCGGGTTTGTTGCAGACATGGGATTATTTCTATAATTCTGGCGGTTGGGACGATTATCCTCCGCAGAAGGCACGCAACACGAGGAATGTGACTCCCGTCGTCACATCGGCATATTACCTGAGGGCGGCGAAGATATTGAGGCTGGCCGCCAAAGAGTTGGGAATCAAGGCCGATGTGAAATATTACGATAGGGTGATAGCCGATCTCGAAACAGCATTGCAGAAGTATTCATGGGATTCAGAGGCGGGTTACTTCAGCTACGTGCTACACGACGAGGAGGGTAATCCGACAGGAATATTCAAGTATAAGGACGGAACTAACTTTAATATGGGGCTCGACGGCGTATCTCCGCTCGTGTCGGGTATTTGTACTCCGGAACAGAACGAAATTCTTATCGGTCACATATTCTCATCCGATGAGTTATGGACCAACGTCGGCATCTCGACCGTAGACCAGTCGGCGCCTTATTACAAAGAGGACGGCTACTGGAACGGGGCTGTGTGGTTTCCGCACCAGTGGGTGATGTGGAAATCGCTGTTGGATAACGGGCGTGGCGAAGAAGCTTACAAAGTGGCCACGACTGCATTGAAAACGTGGGAGAAGGAATGTGCTGCAAGCTACCATACGTTCGAACACTTCATCATATCGTCCGAGAGAGGGGCCGGTTGGCATCAGTTCTCAGGATTGTCGTCCAATCTGCTGAACTGGTACGCGGCTTATTACAAGATAGGCAAGGTGAGCACAGGCTTCGAGATATGGATAAACGATGGCAAGTTCAGTGACGATTATACGGCTTATGAGGCGACCCTCTCTTTCGACGACGCCACAAAACCTCGCGAAAGGAGCATGATCGTAATACTCGATCCCGCCTATAGCTATACCGCTACGTTTAAGGGGAAAGCCGTGAAAACACGCTCTTATTATCCGGGCATGTTGGAGATAACGTTGCCGGCCGGGAATGTCGGCGGAAAATTGGTTGTCGGCAAAGACAAGTAGGTTATTAATACATCCGATGCCAATAGCCGCTCCATAAGGGCGGCTATTGGCGTTCCTATGCGTGCCGTCATGTTTGGCAGATATATGGCGGACGGCGTTTGCCGATTACTGGTTGAGTATGTAAGTGAGGTGAAGACGTAGTGTGGTCGGGCGGATTTTGTAGAAGAGCTTTTATTCTGAACATAAAAAATATTAACTTTAACGAAATTTTAATTGCCTATGGATATATAGTGTAATGTAGAGACATATACATAAAAGCGTTAGCTTATTTCGGGTATCTGAAACTTGGACACTTTCATATTATCCCCGTGGAATAAGGCGACGCTCACGCATCATGTTATGCGTGGGCTTTGTTCCATATTCGGGGATATAGGTTGTCCAAGACCTCAGATACCGGTTATGGCAATTCAGCCCGCGCTTTTTGTTTGTCTTTTGGGAACTGCCGGGGCTGATCTATGAATGTTTTAATTTAAATTACGATCACATGAAAAGTTTATTTATTACTCTCGCAGTTTGTTTTTGCCTGTTTGGTTGCAGTAAGTCCGACAATGAAGGATGTAAGGATACGGGCGGTATCGTCGGGACATGGGAGTTGACGAATGAAAAAGGCTATGAAATCGACGGGACACGGCGTGATGAGTGGACTGAAAAAGAAGAAGGTTATACCGCTACCTATGTTTTCGACTGTGGAAATACGGGACATTATAAATTCAACGATGGTGTTGCTGGACAATATTCGATAAGGTGGAAATATGACTCGAAAGAGAAAACACTCGAAGTTACCAGTGTTGAAGCTGGCGATGTAACTGTTTACGAAGTGAAGGCAATTTCTTCGACGGCTTTGGTATTGGTTGAACATTCGGTTCAGCCGGAATATGAGTACGAATATCATAACGAGTCGACATATCGTAAAAAATAACCGAATACGAAGTTTATTACATAATGTGTTGATGTGCGCCGATTCTTACAGCCTTAGAGGTATAGTGCTATATGCAGAAGAATGTATAATCGGTGATTAAATTTCTACACAGTAACATTTCGGTCGTATGTGGAGTGATTGTTTTCTGCCGGTACTTCCGGAATGGAGTGTTGCAAATATAAAAAGCCGCTTTCATTGAAAGCGGCTTTTTATATTTTGTTGAGTTAACGAACTTATTCGTTCATTGATTTGATGACGCTCTGGTTGATAGCCTTGAATTTAGCTTCGTCAACCTTAACGACTTTACGGTCGTAAGTGATGAGTCCGTTGACTTCGACTTCAACGTCGGTCGTCTGTGTGTATACGGCACCTGCGTATGCGATCTTGATGAAGTCTTTCAGCATGTCGGCATACCTTGAATACTCGTCCATGAGTTCCTTGCTGTCTTTCTTGAGACCTGAGTAACCCCAGTTGTTCTTGCTGTCCACCCATGTGTGGCCTTCGAGAGCGTAACCGATACCGCCGTACTCACCGAGTACATTGACTTTTTCGCCATTGAAGAGTACCATGCGTGGGTTCGGGTATTCGTGCGTATCGAGAATGTCGTCTGCCTTAGTGTGGTTACCACCGCTGGCCGGGTTGACGAGGCGCGACGGGTCGTATTCTTTGGTCCATTTTGCAACCGGCTCGGTGTCGAACTGGCCCCATGCTTCGTTGAACGGAACCCATACCACGATCGACGGGAACGACATGCAGTAGTCCATGATCTCTTTCCACTCCTTGTGGTAATTCGCTTTCGATTCTTCCGAACGTTCCGCGTCGCGGCCGCCCATGAAGGTGTTCTTGTCCCAACGCGAATCTTTGTCGGCGCTGCTGTTAGGCATATCCTGCCATACGAGCATACCCATTTTGTCGCAGTAGTAGTACCAACGTGCTGCCTCTACCTTCACGTGCTTGCGGATCATGTTGTAGCCGAAATCCAAAGTTTTTTGGATGTCGTATACGAGAGCTTCGTCCGAAGGCTGAGTGTAGAGACCGTCAGGCCACCATCCCTGATCGAGCGGGCCGAACTGGAAGAGCGGTTTGTTGTTGATAGCCATGCGGAGGATGCCTTTCTTGTCGCGCATCTTCGAGATCTTGCGCATAGCGGCGTATGAACCGACTTCGTCTACCTTTTTACCGTTGCTGACTACGCTTACTTTCATGTCGTAGAGGAACGGTGATTCCGGCGACCAAAGTTTCGGGTCGTTGATGTTGATACGAAGTTCGCTGCCGGCTACGCCTTTGCCGAATGCTACGCGCTTGTCGCCGTCCATGATGGCTACTTCAACGATGTCGCCTGTTTTAGCGTTGTCCACGTCTACGGTAACTGCCCAGTTGTTGGCGTCGAGGTTCGGAACGGTTTTGATGTTAGTGATATAGGTCTTAGCTACCGGTTCCATCCATACCGTCTGCCAGATACCGGTCACAGAGGTGTACCATATGCCGTGCGGGTTGTGTATCTGTTTGCCGCGAGCCTGATAGCCCCTGTCGGTCGGGTCCCAAACGCGTACGGTCAGTTTCTGGCTGCCTTTTCCGTTGAGGTAAGGAGTTACGTTGAACCAGAACGGAACATAACCGTTGGTGTGCGTACCTACGAATACGTCGTTGACGAACACGTCGGCTTTCCAGTCTACTGCGCCGAAGTGGAGCACGATGTCTTTGCCTTTCCAGTTTTTGGGCACATCGAAAGTGGTGTTGTACCAAAGTTCCTGATCGTTGTTCACTGTTTTCATTACGCCGGAGAGAGAAGATTCCACTGCGTAAGGAACGAGGATCTTGCCGTCGTATGTTGCAGGCTGAGCTTCGCCTTTCTTGCGGATGGCGTAGTCCCAGAGACCGTTGAGATTTTTCCATTCGGAACGAGTCATCTGCGGACGCGGGTACTCAGGAAGTACGTTGTTCGGATCGATCTTCTCGGCCCAAGGAGTTTTGATCCTGTCGCCTGCAGGCGCCCACTGGGCGTTTGCCACGCCAACGACTGCGAAGGCGGCAAGCATAATACTGAAAACTGTTTTTTTCATGTGTTAATAGAAATTGATTAGTGGTTTGGAAAAATATTATTTGTTTTTGTCGTTCGCTTTTTGGGCTGCTTCTTGTTCTTTGGCTGCTTTTTCTTCGGCGGCCCTGCGCTCGTCCTCCTGTTGTCCCGGATATGGAACTACGAAGCATCTCTCGGCCCATTCTTCATAGGCTTTGGCCATCTCTGCGACCTTTTCAGGGTATTGTGCAGCGAGATTGTGCATCTCGGTACGGTCTTCGTTGAGGTTGTACAACTCCCACGCTGCTTTTTTGCCGGGGCCTACGATCTTCCATCCGTCCTGAGACAGGAACGCACGTTCGTTGAAGTGTTCGAACCCGATGTATTCGTGTCCGTCGCGCGTACCTTCAGCGAAGATGGGGGCGAGGCTTTTGCCTTCCATCGGAATGATGTCGTTACCGTTGTATTTTTCCGGATATGTGGCATTGGCGAGGTCTACGCATGTCGCCATGATGTCCATTACGTGCCCTTTGGAAGCGTTCATTTCGCCCCTGAATTTTTTAGCTATGCCTTTGGGCCAATGCGCTATCATGGGGGTGCAGATGCCGCCTTCGTACTGTCTCGCTTTCCAGAACCGGAACGGGGTGTTCGCTACGTTAGCCCATTTCGCGCCTATGGAAGCGTAAGTGGTTTGTGGACCGGGAAGTACTTTCTTCTTGCGGGGATATACGATTTGTTTGCCGTCTCGTGTCATGTCAGGACGGTCGTTTTCACCTGGAGCGTAGTGTTGTGCGTCCTCGTTGCTGCATCCGTTGTCGGACATGAAGATTATCAGAGTGTTGTTCAATTGCCCTGTTTTCCTGAGCGCTTCGATGACCTGCCCTATTCCTTGGTCCATGCGGTCTACCATCGCAGCGTGTACCGCCATAGCGCGGGCGTCCCATTCCTGAGTCGGGTTGTCTTCCCATTTGTCTTTGAACTGGCGTTCGCTCAGATAGTCGTCCTGCCCCGGGAATATTCCGAGCTCTTTCATGCGCTCGTAACGCTTGTCGCGTATCGCTTCCCAACCTACTTTATATGTATCCTCGTATTTGGCGATGTCTTCGGGCAGCGCGTGAAGCGGCCAATGCGGAGCCGTATAGGAGAGGTACATGAAGAAAGGCTTGTCAGATTCGGCGTAACGGTTGATATAATTTACAGCCGAGTCGGACAGTGCTTGGGTGATGTAGTAGTCGTCCGGAACCTCCTTGACCGGTTCTTCGCCGTTGACGAGGCTGAACGGGTCGAAGTAATCGACCACGCCGTATATCGTGCCGTAGAAATCTTGGAATCCCCTATGTGTCGGGTAGTTCTTTTTGTCCGTAAATTCGGGATAATATACCTGATGAGCCAACCATTTGCGCTGTTCGGCCCTCTCTTTGAGCGGTGTCTCAGCTATGTGCCACTTGCCGATCATGCCGGTATTGTATCCGGCTTCGCCGAGTACTTCGGCTATCGTCACGGCATTGTGTGATAATGTCCCTTCGTATCCGCGCAGGTGGTCGTTGAAAGTCATTCGTCCGATTCCTGCCTGATGCTGATAAAGCCCGGTGAGCAATGACGCGCGCGTAGGACAACTGCGGCTGGTATTGTAGAACGAGTTGAAACGCATACCGTTCTCGGCGAGAGCGTCGAGGTTCGGGGTTTCTATTTCGCCGCCGTAGCAACCGAGGTCGGAATATCCGAGGTCATCGGCGAGGATTACGAGGATATTAGGACGTTTGTCCTCTTTTGTTTCATCGCAGGAGGATAAAACACCTAATACGCCGGCAAGTGTACAAGGAAGTAGTAGGTTTTTGGTTGTCATAGCGTAGGTTTTATGGCAGTTAAGGTTAGGTTCCTTAATGTGGTGTCGGCTTGTTTTATTCGTGATATACAGCGGTTTATGTTTGCTATATGTGTTTGCATCATCAAACAAACCAGACAAAGATAGGAAGTAAAAATTATTATTACCAACACTTTAGGCAAAAAGATGGAAAATGTGCCGCCGCGAACAAATTTTTTTAATTTGGTTAAATTTTATTCTTTTGCGGTGCGTAATATGTAGTAAGTATGTGGTTTATTCTTTGTTTTTCCCAGAATTTATAGGATGAAAAAGAGGTGTCTGCATGAAGTGCTTGCGATTGTTATTGGAATTTTTGTTTAATTGTTTTAACTTGCAGCCTGCTAACCCGGACAGCCGTTAAGTCGGCTTCATGGTATTTGTCGATACATGAACAAACTACTATACTTGAACTTAAATAAATTGCTCCATATCGCGTTCGTGCTTCCCCTTTGTCTGGCGTGTTCGTCGGGGGACGAGAGTAATATATCTACATACCTCGTGGAACGCGGTGATTTCCAATATGTATTGCGTGTAGACGGCGTAGTGGAACCGGTGAAGTTCACCACCGTGAAGTGTCCTGAGCGCGTAGACGCTACTGTGACTTTTATCGTGGACGAGGGGCAGCGTGTCGATAAAGGCGATACGCTCTGTGTTCTCGAAGATGCCGATCTCGCATCGTTGTACGATCAGTTATTGTTGGACCTTGAAGAAGAGGAGGGATCTCTCGTGAGATTGATAGCCTCGAACGAGGTGGATAACGCTACGCTATGGTCGGAGTTTAAAACAAATGAGGCCGAGACGCGTATAGCTCAGCTCGACTCGCTCCAATTGAAATATCTGCCGCCCGCGCAAAAGAGGATAAACGAACTCGAACTGGATAAGGTGCTGCTTCAAAGAAAGAAACTGGAGGGGAAACTGAAGTTGAACCCTGTCGTGCAGCAGACCGAGGTGCGCCGCTTACAGATGCAGATACAGCGTATGCAGAGGCGAAAAGTCGAATATGAGGAGCGGTTGGCAAGTCTTGTTATATTGGCTCCGCAGAAGGGTATGGCTATAAAGTCCATAGCTCCGATGACAGGGGAGAAAATAGTGACGGGGGATAATATTTGGAGCGGACGTCCGGTTATAACGATGCCCGACATGGAAACGATGAAGGTGAAGATTCAGGCTTCGGAGAGTAATTTCAACGCCATTAACGAAAAAGATTCTATCGTTTACACTTTCGATGCTATGCCGGGAGAAATAGCGTTCGGCAGAGTGGTGCGGAAGAATATGGCGTGGAAACCGGTGACACGCGGTTCGAATGTCAAGATGTACGAAATCGAGGCGTCTATCGACAGCACCTCTAAGATGCCGGATCCCGGATTTACCACCAAATGTAATGTGATGCTGCGTGAATTGAAAGATACTATTTTCGTTCCGCAGATAGCGATATTCAACGAGGACAGTCTGAAAGCGGTATATGTCAAAGGGCGGAAAGGATTCGAGATGCGTCAGGTGATTACGGGATTGTCGTCGAACAAGGAAACCGTCATAGTTGCCGGGCTGAAAGCGGGAGAGGAGATAGCGTTCACGCGTCCGAAATCGTCGCATGTGAGAGAACACGTATTCCTTCCCGATTCCATCCTTGTGAAGTATGGGGAGAAACAACCGGCGGCAAAAAGCGATTCGTTGCCGGATCGGGCTGAGAAGCCTGCCGAAGTACGTATGGCTCCAGCTAATTTGAAAGGAAACCAATAAAAATAAAATATTGACGAGGCATGAGTAGATTTTTTTCGGTAAGGACCACGGCCATCCTACTCTCTTTATTGTTGCCTTTGGCAGCGTGTAAAGATAAGAAGGAGAGGGAGGTGCCGCATACGAAGGTGCAAAAGGGCTCTTTCTATATAGACATTTACGAAGAGGGTCAGATCGACGCCGTGAATGCCATAACGATCTCGTCCCCGCTTTTGCCGCGTCATATGGGCGGTATGCTGAAAATATCGCAGATGGTCGATGACGGCACGGAGGTACAGGCTGGCGATACAGTCATCGTGTTCGACCCGTCTAACGCTGAAAAGACCATACAGACTTATGAGGAGAGTTTGCAACTTGCCCTCGCCGACCTCGAGAAGCTGCTCGCTCAACAGGCATCGGAGATGGAGGAGATGACGGCAGACCTGAAGATTGCCGAAATATCGCACGAGATAGCCCAGATACAGGGCGAACAGGCCGAGTACGAGTCGCAGGTAGAGAAGGAAAAGATCAAACTTACGTTGGAAAAAGCCGACATTTCGTTTATCCGAGCCAAAGAACAGGTGGAGAACCAGCGCAAGATACAGCAGGAGGACCTGAAGCAGAAGAACGTGCAGATCGAACAAGCCCGTGAACGTCTGCGTCAGGCTCAGAAGGGTCTGGAGATGCTATATGTAATAACCCCTGCGCCGGGCCTTGTAATAATCGAACAAAACTGGAGTACGGGTACGAAATACCAGATAGGCGACCAGACGTGGGGCGGTAACCCAATGATGAAACTTCCAGACTTGTCGAAGCTTATGGCTACCGTCAAGATCAACGAGGTAGACATAAGTAAGATAAAGAAAGGATTGGATGTGGAGATCAGGCCGGACGCTTTTTCGGAAAGCGTTTTCAAGGGCAAGGTGACCTCGGTAGCCAATCTCGCTGTGGATAAGTCGCGGACAAACAAGGCGAAGGTGTTCCCTGTTGAAATCGTGTTGAACGAAACGGACAAAAGGTTGGCGCCCGGAAATACGGTGAGCTGCCGTATCTTGGTGGATAAAATAGATGACGTACTCTTCATTCCTACGGAAGCGCTTATGAACGAGAGCGGATTTAATTTCGTTTATAAAAAGCGTGCGACCGGTTACGAAAGAGTGGATGTCGAGATAGGACAGCGCAATAACGATTATGTCGTTATCACAAAAGGACTGGCCGAGGGTGACGAAGTGGCGTTGCTCGATCCGTTCGCAGCCGAGGAGGGTACGGAATCAGGAGAAAAACAGCAGGAGTCGTAGTTATGAAGAGGTATATAGTATACATAGCTGCGCTATTTTTCGTCTCGGCCGCTATTATCGGGTGCGGTCGTGTGGAGGACAAGAAAAGTGCGGAAGCGGCTGCCGGGAAGAATATTGTCGAAACGGGATATTTGGAGGCTGTCAATTCCAAATCTTTTGTCATGCCACGTCTCGGCCAGTGGAGCAATCTGAAGATAATAGGTTTGGTGGAACACGGTTCCATCGTCAACGAGGGCGACTCTGTGATACAGCTCGACCCTACGGATATTCTGAAACACATCTCGGATAAGGAGACAACGCTCGAATCTCAGGAGGCGGCGTTGGAAAAACTGAAGATAAGCAAGGCCAATACACGTAGCTCGCAGGAATCGAACAGAAAGACGCAGCTCGCTTCGTTCGAACAGAAGAAGATGGAGTACGAAGCGTCACGTTTCGAATCTGATAAAACGAAACGTATCAGGGAGTTGGAGTTCCAACAGGCGGAGATCAATCTGCAAAAGGAGATGCGGAAGATAGAGTTGAACCGTATCGTCGAAGATATAGACCTGAAGAGGCAGGAGTGGCAGATAGAGCGTACAAAAAAAGAGATCGAGGATACGAAGAAATTGCTCGATCAGCTCACTATCCGGACACCGATTCCGGGTGTTTTTCAGGTCATGTATAATTGGCGTGGCGGCGGATTAGTCAAGGTGGGCGACCAGATATATTCTGGAAACAGGATAGCCGTAGTGCCGGACCTGCGATGGATGAAGGTCAAAACGCAAATCAACGAGATAGATTTCCTGAAAATACATGTCGGACAGAAAGTGGCGGTCCGTTTGGATGCTATGCACGACGTGGTTTTCGATGGGGAAATCTCTTATATAGGCAAGTTGTGCCACCAAAAGTGGGGCAGCGACCTGAAACAGATGGTCTTCGATGTGGAGGTGAAGTTGCTCGTTTCGGATGAGAGGCTGAGGCCGGGCATGACCGTTAGTTGCGAATTCTTATAGATGTAGTTAATATGCAGTTCGGAGAAAATATAACACTTGCGGTACGCGCGCTCGCCGACCATAAGATGCGCTCTTTCCTGACGATGCTCGGAATCATATTCGGTGTCGCGTCGGTTATCGCAATGCTTTCGATAGGCGAGGGAGCCAAGAGGGAGGCTATCGCCAAGTATCAGGATTTGGGAGTCAACAATATCATAGTCAGGGAGAAGAGTATGTCCGACGCCGAGCTCGAAGAGGTGAGGGCGAAGTTTTCTCCGGGTCTTTCGCTCAACGATGCTGACGTAATCAAGGATGTTGTTCCCGGTGTGGATAAAGTTGCGGCTCAGGCCGAGTTAAGCGCCGAGGTGAGGTATACGGACAAGACGGTCAAGTCTACTGTCATAGGTGTTACCGCCGACTTCCTGCCGATGATGAATTTCAAGGTCGGCAAAGGGGAGCTTATCACGGAGCGACATTATAACGAGAGGCTCAAGGTGTGCGTGATAGGAGCCGGAGTGGCCAATTCACTTTTCCAGAGCGATGATCCTATCGGACAGATGATAAAGATCGAGGACCAGTGGCTCGAAGTGGTCGGGGTGCTGCAATCGAAGACGCTTTTTACGGAGACGGTGGGAGAACTCGCCGCGAGGGACATGAATACCGACGTTTATATACCGTTGACTACGTTCCTTAACCGATTCACTCCTGAGAATGCACTTACCAGCCAGATACAGCAGATAACCGTGCAGATGGATGGCTCGGGAAAGTTGTTGGAGAGTTCGAAACTGATAGAGGAAATACTGAAACGCCACCACTGGAAACAGGAGGACTACAATATCGTGATACCGTTCGAACTGCTCAAACAAGAGGAGAAGGAGCGTCAGATATACAACTTCCTGCTCGGCGCTATTGCAGCCATATCGCTCATCGTGGGCGGTATCGGTATCATGAATATCATGCTGGCGACGGTGATGGAACGAACGAGGGAGATCGGTATACGCCGTGCCATCGGTGCGCGTAAGGCGGACATTATGAGCCAGTTCGTTACGGAAGCCGTGGTTATAAGTATTGTAGGTGGTTTGATAGGCGTCTTGTTGGGCGTCACGCTTTCGCTGATAGTATCGTCGTTCACTGATGTAAGTACATATATCAGGCTCTACTCAATAATCGTGGCATTTACATTCTCGGTGATCGTCGGTATCAGTTTCGGATGGTTGCCTGCCAAGAACGCCGCGAGCCTCAAACCTGTGGATTCAATACGCTACGAATAAATCCCGAAGGACTATGCTGATCGAAATAAAAGACATGACGAAAGATTATTCCTTAGGGAATAACATAGTAGTGCCGGCACTCAAAAATATCAACCTGAAGATAGATAAGAACGAGTACGTTGCCATAATGGGGCCGTCGGGGTCGGGAAAATCGACGCTGATGAACATTCTCGGCTGTCTCGACACCCCCACTACTGGACATTATTATTTTAACGATACGGACATCAGTGCTTTCGACGACGACGAACTGTCGGCGATGCGTAACCGTGAGATAGGGTTCATATTCCAGAATTTCAACCTCTTGCCGCGTCTTAATTCGTTACAGAACGTAGAGTTGCCGCTCGTGTATGCCGGAGTTCCTCCGCAAGAACGCAGGGAGCGCGCCATACGGGCCCTCGAAAGGGTACAGCTCGCGAACAGGATGGATCACAAGCCAAGTGAATTGAGCGGAGGACAGAGGCAGAGGGTGGCGGTGGCCCGCGCACTCGTTACGAATCCGGGAATATTGCTGGCTGACGAACCGACAGGTGCGCTTGACTCGAAAACAGGCGAAGAGATGATGCGGCTGTTCCACGAGTTGCACAGCGAGGGTAATACGATAATCGTGATCACCCACGAACAGGAGATAGCCAATTACGCGAACCGTAACATTTTTATCAAGGACGGTATCATATCGTCCGACACGATAAATCCGAACCCTACCATAGTGGGATGATAGTATAAACAGAAAAACAACAAAGCAGAGATATGAAAAACTTATTGGCGGGGATGCTTATAGTTGCTTCCTGTGCGGCGGCAAAGGGGCAGGAGATATATAACCTGACCCTCGACAGGAGTATAGACATAGCCAAGGAGCAGAGTTACAGGATGCAGAACCTGAGATATACGCTCGACATTGCCAGTCAGTCGTTCAAGGTCGCCATAGCAAACCAAAGGACGCGGGTTACGTTAGACGCCACATTGCCGTTGTATGACGAAAGCGTATCGCAGAAAACGAGGCCCATACTGGACGAGAATGACGTTCCGGTGGGAGACGAGATATATTTCGTCTCGAGCAAAACGCTGCTCATGTCGGGTAACCTGCGTGTGACCCAGCCGTTGCCTACGAACGGTGAGGTCTATCTGCGTACGGGATACAGCCTGACTAACGACTATACCAAGAACAGCGCCGGTCGAGGCCGTAACGGGATGTATAACGTGTCTATAGGTTTGACGCAGCCGCTCGACGCTATCTACGGATACAACGCATCGAAAGCCGCCATCATCCGCGCCCGCCTCGATTACGAGCAGGCTACGAAGGAGTACAAGCGTGCTGAGTTGGACCTGATATATTCCGTAAGTCAATCGTATTACAATCTGTTGTCGCTTCAGAAGAGCAAGGAGATAGCCGAGCTCAACCTCCAGCGCCAGAAGGAGGCGTACGATATATCTTCACAGAAGTATAGTGCAGGATTGATCCGTGAAGTGGATTATTTGCAGATGGAGGTCGATCTTGCCGAGGTACAAAGTAATTATGACCAAGCGGTGCAAAACCTGCTCGAAAGGACGAACTCGTTCAAAGACTTGTTGGGAATGAATGCGGCCGACAGTATAGCACTGATAAACGATTTGTCGTACGAGACGGTCGAGATAGATCCGGAGTTGGCTGTGAAACTCGCTCTTGAGAACAGGCTCGAAATCCGAGAAGAGCAGATCAATGTGGAACAGCGCCGACTGAACCTCAAACAACAAAAAGCGGCAGGTATGCCGAAAGCGTCTTTGAAGGCCGAGGTGGGTAAGATCGGTGTCAACCAGAGTCCGTTCGACTACTCTTACGGCAGTTCGTTGTCCGATATGTTCAGTAACTTCTCGGAGCGTCCGATAAGCTATAATGTCGGGCTTACTATCAGCGTCCCGATAATCGACTGGGGCCAAAACAAGGCGCGTGTGAAGATAAGCGAGGCACAGTTGGAGCAGAGCCTGCTTTCGCAGGAGCAGACCAGTCGCGAAATAGAGAGTCAAGTGCGTAATCTTATATCGAGCATAAACAGTAATCTGAAACGTTTGAAGATACTTGAGAAGAGTGTCGCCGTAGCCGAAAAGAGTTTTGAGATCACATTGCAGCGTTTTGCGGATGGGGATATAAGCAGTCAGGATATGACTCTCGACCGTGAACGTCTCAATAATGCTTATTTGTCTCATTTGAACGCATTTACAGCTTACCAGTTGTCGTTGGCCGATCTTTCGCGTCAGACTTTCTACGATTTTAAGGCAGACCAGCCGATTCAGTAGATATATTGTAAAATTAGCGGTAACGGGATGGCTTATGTCGTCCCGTTATCGTTTTAATATGACTATGTATTGTTGGTGGAGATGCTGAACGTAGAGTGGTCCTTCTCATGATTATGAGTGGAATGTCATGCCTTTTCCGTTAGGCTCCATAGCTCGGAAGGAGCAAACCGAAATAGTATTTTGCGGTGACATTCTTAGCTTTATGGAGGGACCAGCGAGTGTGATGTCGTAACTGTTCTTTGTTTCCCATTTTTCTCGAAATACCCCCGAACGGAGTTTATAGTATTTGATTATCAATATTTTTTGTCCCATCCCGCCTTATATTGCATTGATGAGAGATTTGCCTGAGAGTAAATGGGGTAAGTTTATTAATATGATGATGGTTGCGGCGTTGTTGTGCATTTTTTCATGAAATGTGTGACGGACTGCCTCTGGATGTACGTATGGTTCACGATGCGCCATTCGTCGGATGATAGTGTTTCTGTGGATTGTGTTATATAAATTGATAGATTCTGGACGGTAAATGCTTGAAATAACCAAAAAATCCTATATATTTGCAACGCTAAAGTCGGGAGGGTGTTGCTTTCAACAAGTTTCAGTCTCCGGTAATAAGGCTTTTACAGTTCGGGATGTAGCTCAGCCCGGTTAGAGTACACGTCTGGGGGGCGTGTGGCCGCTGGTTCGAATCCAGTCATCCCGACTGACTGAAAATCTCTGATACTTTTGTGAGTATCGGAGATTTTTTGTGTGTGCTTTCAAAGTGTATGGTAGAGGTTACACATAAATGGCCTTTAGGGGTCTAGTCGACAAAAAGTAGGATAAAATCTCTGCAATATATTGATTTTAATATATTTGCAGAGATTATTATTGATATGGCAAAAAAAATGCTTTTTTTGTGGGTCGTCCAATGTGGTCAGGAACGG
>CALYBQ010000013.1 GCA_944415565.1 uncultured Rikenellaceae bacterium | reverse complement strand
CGGGTCGAGCTCATACACCCACGCCGTCCCGAACGTCAGGATGACGTAATCGGCCTGCCGCAACGCCTTTTGCCCCTCCTTCACGGCGGCGTTCATGGCATCGAGCGCTTTTTGCGGATCGGTGGACGAGAAACTTCCGTGAAACGAGAAACAACACCACACATCGCCATCGCGCACGAGGTCCTCCTCGGTGAACACGCGCCCCGAACTGATGGAATCTATCGTATCGGCGACGCTGTAAGGCTTGTAGAGCACCCCGAAAGGATTACTCACGACACGGAATTTCGCGCTCCGCAACTTGGCGGCGATGTTCTCCGCAAAGCACGACCCGACCGACAGACCGTTCATCGAATAGTCTATCTTGCGGCCGAAAGGCTTTATATTTACTTTAGTGGTGAATTCCATAACCGTCATTGCAAAGATATTAATTTCCCTTACATTTGTATCATATCAGCGATTTTTACAATGGTACTTTTTCCTTACTGCAAGATAAACATAGGGCTCGACATACTGGCCCGGCGGACGGACGGCTTCCATGAGATAGAGACCGCCATGTTCCCTGTAAGGGGGCTGTGCGACATACTCGAAATCGTCAAGGCCGACCGTGGCGTCGGATTCTCGTCGTCCGGGCTCGCCATCGACTGCCCTCCAGAAAAGAACATCTGCGTCAAAGCCTACGAGCTTATGGCCGACCGGTACGCCATCGGCGGCGCACGCATCCATCTGCACAAGGTCATCCCATTCGGTGCAGGGCTCGGCGGAGGTTCGGCAGACGCTGCGTTCGTCATAAAAGGCCTGAACGAACTTTACGGATTGGGGCTCGACACGGCTGAAATGGAACGGCTCGCGGCCGAGACGGGCAGCGACACGGCGTTCTTCATCTCAGGCACGCCGCAGATAGCCCGCGGACGTGGCGAAAAGCTCTCGCCAGCGCACATCGACCTCTCCGGCAAAACGCTGGTCATCGTAAAACCCTCGATAGCCGTCTCCACCGCCGAAGCCTACGCGGGTGTCGTTCCGCACATCCCGCCTATCGGTCTCGCAGAACGCCTTGCGGCGGATATATCACAATGGCGCGGACTGATTACGAACGATTTCGAACGACACATCTTCACCGCCCGACCAGAACTTCCGGCCATAAAGGACAAGCTCTACGCGTCGGGGGCCGTATACGCTGCGATGTCAGGCTCCGGTTCGGCAATATACGGACTGTTCGACACCCCTCCTGCACAGATCGAAGACCAATTCGAAGGGTTCGTCCACAGCGAAACGATAGCGTAAAACAATACAGAACAGGCTTGTGCGACACATGGCGGACGTCCGGCGAATCGTTTCGGAAAACAAGATTTTGCCTATGATTCCCCTCTGTTTGCACCATATTTGAAAAATAATTGCTAAACTTGTGTCCGTATAACGGGCGGCGCCGACCGACAAACGCGGCATCTCCGTTCTAAAAAGACTAATCTAAACAATCATTGTATGTCAGAAGACAAGAAAGTTCTCGACCTCAAACAACGCATGGAGAAGATCTATGGCGGAGGGGGCGCGAAAGCTGTTGAAAAACAAAAGGCAATGGGTAAGCTCACGGCCCGTGAGCGTATCATCGCGCTGCTGGACAAGGACACTTTCCAGGAATACGACATTTTCGTAAAACACGACAACACCGACTTCGGGATGCAGGGCAAGGAGCTCCCCGGCGACGGCGTTATCATAGGTACCGGGTTCATACTCGGCAATCCGGTGGCTGTATACGCACAGGACTTCACCGTAGCGGGCGGTTCGCTCGGCTTCGCACACGCACGCAAGATCACCAAGATGATGGACTACGCGCTCAACATGCGTATCCCGATCATCGGAATCAACGACTCCGGCGGCGCACGCATACAGGAGGGTGTGAACGCATTGGCGGGTTACGGCGAGATATTCTTCCGCAATACGCTTTCGAGCGGCGTCATTCCTCAGATTTCGGTCATCCTCGGCCCGTGTGCCGGAGGTGCGGTCTACTCGCCCGCCCTCACCGACTTCGTATTCGTGGTAGACAAAATCTCGAAAATGTTCATCACCGGACCGGAGGTCATCAAGACGGTACTCGGAGAGGACATATCGGCCGAAGACCTCGGCGGCGCACGCGTACACGCCGAAATCAGCGGTAACGCACATTTCTTCGCCGAAAGCGAGGACGAGTGTTTCGCACAGATACGCCGCCTGATCTCGATGATCCCGGCCAACAACAAGAACAAGGCCGAAAAGGTCGTTCCGTCGAAACCGCTCAAGAAATACGACATCACCAAAATAGTCCCGGCCGATCCGTCGGAACCCTACGACGTCCGCGACGTAATCAGAGCGATCGTAGACGACAGCGACTTCATGGAGGTGATGGAGATGTTCGCCGCCAACGCCGTCATAGGTTTCGGCCGCGTGAACGGCGAAACGGTAGGCTTCGTGGCCAACCAGCCGCTCGTGTTCGCAGGAGTACTCGACTGCGACTCGTCGGACAAGATCGCCCGTTTCATCCGATTCTGCGACTCGTTCAACATCCCGATCATAACGCTCGAAGACCTTCCGGGTTACCTTCCGGGAATCGACCAAGAGCACGCCGGTGTCATCCGCCACGGTGCGAAGATACTCTACGCATACAGCGAAAGCACGGTGGCCAAAATCACCATAATCCTGCGTAAGGCTTACGGCGGCGGCTACATCGCAATGGGTTCGCGCCACCTGCGCTCGGACTTCGTGTTCGCATGGCCGTCGGCCGAGATCGCAGTAATGGGCGCCGAAGGTGCGGCAAACATCATCTTCCGCAAGGAGATCATGGAAGCCGAAGATCCGGCGAAAATGCGCGAACTCAAGATTCAGGAGTACAAGGACAAATTCGCGAATCCGTACGTTGCGGCCTCCAAAGGCTACATCGACGCCGTGATAGCGCCGGAAGATACCCGCAAATTCGTGGAACAGGCGTTGAGCGTGGCTTCGACCAAAGACGTGGGCCGTCCCAAAAAGAAACACGGTCTTCCTCCATTTTAAACCGAACAAGTTATGTCAGATAAAAAACAAACATCAGGTAACGTCCCGGCCGGCAATGGCGGCGACAACCGCAAGTACATCAAACAGGAGACATGGGTATCCGTCGGTGCGGGCACAGTATTGTCGTTCATGCCGGGAACCGTCAGCGAGATAAACGTCAAGGAGGGCGACAAGGTGAAGAAGGGCGACCTGCTCATGGTCTTCCGCGCCATGAAGATGAACAACAAGATACTCTCGCCTATCGACGGCGTAGTGAAGAAAATCAACGTGGAGAAAGGCCAGAACCTTCCCAAGAACCACATAATGGTAGAGGTGGCGTAAGCCGCGACTCTCCATCCTTTCATAGCACAGAAGCGGATCGCACGGTCCGCTTCTGCTATTTTTACGCCCACCGCAACCATAAATCTTGCACAGCCGGTAAAAAACGCGTAAATTAGCGTTACGAACTTGAACATTTCGACATCTGCATGGACCCGCGCTACACCAACGAATTTCTCAAAGCCGTCTGGCGTCTCATTCCCGAGCCGCGCCTCGTCACACCGGCTGGCGAACCGGTCGCAGTCCGTTCTCACGGAGAATACGACCCGGCAATCGACAGATTCTCAGGAGCGGAAATCGAAATAGGCCGGACCGTATACCGAGGAGATATAATCGCCGGTGAGGACAGCGGACCGACCGCCAACAAAGGCAACGCCTCTGCGATACTCCAGATAGTACTGCGCCCGTCGCAGGTCGTCATGCGCGATGACGGACAGCCGGTTCCACAGGCAGTCTTATGGATAGACCCAGTACTGGCAACCGCTTACGAAGTATTGCGCGAAGGCGCACCACAATATCGCTGTGCCAAGCACATCGCCGGCATGGCAAGCCACGAACGCGTCGCCATGTTCACCCGTCTGCTGGCCGACCGCATGGCGCGCAAATGCAGCGACCTGCAAGCGATATACGACGAATACGACCAGAACTGGAACGAGACGATGTACGTCATGCTGATGCGTACCATGGGCGACAGCAAAAACAAGGAGACATTCACCGAACTCGCCCGCCGGGTGCGCTACACCGCCATCTCGCGCGAACGCAACTCGATAGTCTATATCGAAGCCTTGCTCCTCGGCGCATCGGGCCTGCTCGAAATGTACGGCGACGACAGCTACATCCGCGAACTCAAAACCACATTCGACTACCTGCGGCAGAAATACTCGATAACGCCCATGGAGGCCGGGCGATGGTCCATATCGCGCACGAATCCCAACAACCATCCGGTGCTACGCATAGCCCAGATGGCAACGTTCCTTTCGACGCGCGAATTCCTGTTCGACAACATGATTAAATGCCGCACTGTCGAAGACATCCACCGTATGTTCCGCGCCGAAGCGTCGCAATATTGGTCAACCCACTACGTCCCGTCTCATCCGTCGCCCGAGCAGCCCAAACGCATAGGTCATTTCAAGGCTTCGCTGCTGGGCATCAACCTGACGGCCCCGATGATGTTCGCCTACGCCGACTACACGGGCGACGAGAAACTCAAGGAGACAGCGCTCGACCTGCTCGAAAAGATCAACTGCGAGGACAACAAGTACATCAACGCATGGCGTGCCGGCGGAGTGGTGATGGAGAGCGCTTTCGATTCGCAGGCCATGCTGCAACTCGGCAACGAATTCTGCCGCAAAGGTTTGTGCTGGCAATGCCCTGTGTGCAAACGGGTGCTTAGGGATATAGCCAAACAGACTCTCAGCAACACATAACAGCTCAAGTCAACTCGGCATATTAACTTAATATCAATTTATTCGGTATAATCTTTCATGTTTCTACCGAATTTTATTACTTTTACGGATTCTGTAAAAGCACTCTGAATTAATACGACACAATGGATATAGTAGCAGGATTATTGAAGATGTTCTTCGGCACGAAGAACGAAAAGGACCGCAAAGAGATCGAACCCTATGTCAACAGGATCAAAGAGGTCTACCCGCAAATAGAAAAACTCACGCACGACGAACTCCGCGAACGCGCACAAGCATTACGCAAGAGCATAGCCGACACTATCGCTCCGGACGAAAGCCGGATAGCAGAACTGAAAGAGCAGCTCGAACTGCCGGAAATATCGCTCGACGAGAAGGAACGCATCTCAAAAGAGATAGACAAGCTGACAGAAAAGATAGACGAAGATATTGAGAAAAAGCTCGACGAGATACTTCCCGAAGCGTTCGCCATCATGAAAGACACGGCACGCCGCTTCAAGGAGAACGAAACGGTCGAGGTTACGGCGACAGATTTCGACCGCGACCTCTCCACCACAAAGGACTTTGTGACCATCGAAGGCGACAAGGCAATCTACAAGAACAGTTGGACGGCCGGCGGCAACCTCATGACATGGGACATGGTGCACTACGACGTGCAGTTGTTCGGCGGCGTGGTGCTGCACAAAGGCAAGATAGCCGAAATGGCAACAGGTGAAGGCAAGACCCTTGTGGCTACACTGCCCGTATTTCTCAACGCATTGGCAGGCAAGGGCGTACACGTAGTTACGGTCAACGACTACCTTGCACGACGCGACTCGGAATGGATGGGCCCGATGTATATGTTCCACGGACTCTCGGTGGACTGCATCGACCGCCACCAGCCCAACTCAGACGCGCGACGCAAAGCCTACAACGCCGACATCACGTTCGGTACAAACAACGAATTCGGCTTCGACTACCTGCGCGACAACATGTCAATCTCGAAGGACGACCTCGTACAGCGCAAGCACCACTTCGCGATAGTCGATGAGGTTGACTCCGTGTTGATCGACGACGCCCGTACACCGCTTATCATATCCGGTCCCGTGCCGAAAGGCGACGACCAGATGTTCGAACAGTACCGTCCGGCAATCGAGCAGTTGTTCAACTTGCAGAAGAACCTCGTGACGCAGCTTCTCGCCGACGCCCGCAAGCTCATAGGCGACGGTAAGAACGACGAGGGCGGCATACTGCTCTACCGTGCACACAAGGGCTTCCCGAAATACAAACCGCTCATCAAATTCCTCAGTGAGCCGGGCGTCAAGACGCTGATGCAGAAGACGGAGAACATCTACATGCAGGACAACAACCGCCGCATGCCCGAGATCACAGACCCGCTGTTCTTCGTAATCGACGAGAAGCTCAACTCCGTAGAACTCACCGATAAGGGACACGAGACTCTCTCGCGGAGTTTCGGTGAAGACGGATTCTTCGTGCTGCCCGACATAGGCGCGGCTGTGGCCGAGCTCGAAAAGTCGGAGGAGACGGCAGAGGAGAAAGCGGCCAAGAAAGACGCCGTAATCAACGACTACGCCATCAAGACCGAACGCGTACACACCGTCAACCAGCTCTTGAAGGCATACAGCATGTTCGAGAAGGACGTCGAGTACGTCGTTATCGACAACAAGGTAATGATCGTGGACGAGCAGACGGGCCGTATCATGGATGGCCGACGCTACTCCGACGGACTCCACCAAGCCATCGAGGCCAAGGAGCGCGTGAAGGTCGAAGCCGCGACGCAAACTTTCGCCACCGTAACCTTGCAGAACTACTTCCGTATGTACCATAAACTCGCCGGTATGACCGGTACGGCCGAAACGGAAGCGAGCGAATTCTGGAGCATCTACAAACTCGACGTGGTTGTCATCCCGACCAACCGTCCGGTGATACGCGACGACCGCAACGACCTAATATACAAGACTAAGCGCGAGAAATACGCGGCCGTAATAGACGAGATCGAGGCACTCGTAAGCGAAGGCCGTCCGGTACTCGTCGGAACCACGTCTGTCGAAATATCCGAGCTATTGAGCCGCATGCTCAAGCTCAAGGGTATAAAGCACAACGTACTTAACGCCAAACAGCACCAGCTCGAAGCTCAGGTCGTAGCCGAAGCGGGACGTTCGGGACAGGTCACCATCGCCACCAACATGGCCGGCCGTGGTACCGACATCAAGCTCACGCAGGAGGTCAAGGACGCAGGCGGTTTGGCCATCATCGGTACGGAACGCCACGAATCGCGCCGTGTGGACCGCCAGTTGCGCGGACGTGCCGGCCGTCAGGGAGATCCCGGGTCGTCGCAGTTCTTCGTATCGCTGGAAGACGACCTGATGAGGCTCTTCGGCTCGGAACGCATATCGGGCATGATGGACCGCATGGGCCTCAAAGAGGGCGAGTCGATACAGGCGGGCATGATGTCGAAAGCCATCGAACGTGCACAGAAGAAGGTCGAGGAGAACAACTTCGGCATCCGTAAGCGTCTGCTCGAATACGACGACGTGATGAACTCGCAGAGGGAAGTTATCTACACCCGCCGACGCCACGCGCTGTACGGCGAACGCGTAGAGATCGACCTCAATAACATAGTCATGGACTTCGCGGAGTCGTTCGCAGACAATTACTGCGAAGAAGATTTCGAAACCATGTCATTGGAACTCATCCGTCTCGTGGCCATACAGCCTTCGTTCAACGAGGAGCAGTTCGAGCAGATGAAGAGACACAAACACGAGTTCGTAGACGCGATAGCCAACGACCTTCGCGAGGCCTACAAGCGCCGCGCACAGCAGGTAGCCTCTACCGCCAAGCCGACAATCGACAGGATATATACGGAACAGGGCAGCCAGTTCGAGAATATCTTCATTCCGATAACCGACGGGAAACTCGGCTACAATGTCCCGGTAGAGCTCAAGAAGTGCTTCGAATCGGACTGTACGGAGATATACAAGGTCTTCAGCAAGATAGTGATGCTCACTACCATAGACGACAACTGGAGGGAGCACCTTAGGGAGATGGACGACCTCCGCCAGAGTGTGCAGAACGCCACCTACGAGCAAAAAGACCCGCTACTCATCTACAAGTTCGAGTCTTACGAGCTGTTCAGCAAGATGTTGGACAAGATCAACCGCGAGGTACTCGCCGTTCTCAACAAGGGCTTCATCCCTGTACGCAATGCGGCTGACGAGGAGATGACGCGCCAGAGGGAGCAGAAACCCAAGACCGACATGAGCAAGTTGCAGGAGTCGCGCATGGAAGCCGCCCGCAACGCTGGAGCTGCCGACCGCGGACGCACGGCCCCTGTACAGGCCGAGCCCAAAGTGGGACGCAACGACCCCTGCCCATGCGGAAGCGGAAAGAAGTACAAGCAGTGCCACGGCCGCGGCATGTAAGGTAACGCCTATTCGAACATGACGTCCGCCATACAGACGCCCCGGATATTCGTCATCGTAGTCACCTACAACGGGAAACTATGGCTCGACAAATGTCTGGGAACGTTGAGGCATCCTGACATACGGCTCGATGTCGTCATCGTGGACAACGGCTCGACAGACGGAACGCCGGACGTCATACGTGAGCGGTGGCCGGAGGTGACACTGATCGAAACCGGGCAAAATCTGGGATTCGGAAAGGCTAACAACATAGGCATACGGTATGCGCTCGACAAGGGCTTCGATTACGTCTATCTGCTGAATCAGGACGCGTGGATCGAGCCGGAAGCCATCTTACGGCTGACGGAGCTGCACAGACGCAATCCCCGATACGGGGTTCTCAGCCCGATGCAGATGCAGGCGGATAATGTAACCCCCGACGCCAACTTCGCCCGATGCTGCGAAGCACCCAATTGCACCGGATACCTTGCAGACATGGCTGCTGACCGTTCGGCTCACGATAGCCGCGCCATCAGCACGCCCAGCGTAGCCGCCCAAACGAACGACAGCAGTCCGGCCAGCCAAACAGACCGGACTAACGATAGCAGCACGGGGAATAACACCCCAGTCCCAGTGCAACAAGAGACAATTATCCCAGCAAGCGATAACTGTGCGGTCAGTGACAAGCGCACAGGCAATATAATCGGCGGCACTCATCCCGACCGCTCCGACTGCGAGGCCAATATGACCAGCACTCCCAGTGCGACGAGTAACAACTACCCCGACTGCCCAACCAACGCCACCACCGCGACACTACGCCCAACGACCGGCACAGCAGGTACAAACCACCCGGCAGGACCAACCGGCCCACGCCACACACTACGCAGCGTCTACGACATACGGCACGTCATGGCGGCGCATTGGCTGATTTCGGCGGAAGCGGTCAGTAAGGTCGGCGGGTTCGCCCCTATCTTCAGCCACTACGGCGAGGACTACAACTATCTCGACCGGCTATACTATCACGGCATGAAAGCGGGAATCTGTCCGCATGTCTGCGCCGTTCACGACCGAGCCATACGACCACCGTGGAGCGAGGATCTGAACAAGGCCGTGTTCATGGCCTACAACTCCGTCTTCCTGCCTGCCGCATGCGACATCTCCGTGTCCGCCACGAGAGCCATTGCACGCGCTCTGTGGACCGTGGCGATACTATCCTGCAAATATGCAGCGAAACACGGCTCGATGAAGCCATTACGCCTTCCGTTCATGGCAATAGCGGCCATCGGAAAAGTAATGGCCACGCGCCGGGAGACTAAAATTCGCGGCGCCCTCTATCTGTGACCGTGCGGCGGACGGACTACAAGGCCGAAAAAACCGTTCACGCGCCTACGCTAAAAACGCATTTATCCGGTTCGACAACCACGCCACAGTTGACAGAATACCTGCATCGGACCTACCTTGCTCAATACATACAGGAAGGTATTAGGTTTTCGCTTAATCTAAGATAAACGCCATTAGTCTTCCGGCAACAATCATACAACAAATCAGGCAAGGCACACACACTATTGCGCCATAACATTATCCGGATTCACATAACCCACAGAGCGCATACCCCACCTATTCGTGCAAGAAACAGCGAAGGAGATATGCCCCATTATTTACTTACTATCGTACCAGTATCCCCGAAACATCCACACCAAACCGATCTCAATGTGGGATTCTATCTTCGCAAATCGGTTTCAACAAAAGCCAGACACCATCCCACCCATAGAAATATAGTGCCGAGTAGACGCACTCCATACCCGTACAAACGACAAGCACCCGACGGTTCAGGTCTGGTGCTTGCATAATTAGAATCTGCTAACTTGCTATACGTTATACAGATAGCGTTTTATACTCTTTTTGGGTGTCTTCTCGAACTCATTCGGATAAAGAACTATATCCGACACCTTTTCATACGGAGCGACCAGCGTGTTCAACTCTTCGAGGTTCTTTTTCATCACCTCCGGAAGATTGCCGTTGACATGGTCGGCATCGGCCCGCTCGTAATCGGGATATACCAGCGCCACCAGTTTCCCGTCGCGCTCAACGATCAGCGACTCCATGACGCAATAGAGATTGTTCAGCTTTGCCTCGATCTCCTCCGGATAGATATTCTGACCGTTCGCCCCGAGCACCATGCTCTTGCAGCGTCCGCGTATGAATATTGTCCCGTCCGGGTCTATCGTACCTATGTCGCCAGTATGCAGCCATCCGTCCTTTTCAAGCACGTCGTCCGTCGCCTTCTGGTTCTTGTAATACCCCAGCATCACGTTCTCGCCCTTCGTAAGTATCTCTCCCGGAACGTTATACGGGTCCTCGGAGTCTATCTTCACGTCCATGTACCCGTGCAGGACCATACCGCACGACGCCGGTTTGAAATTATACCAATGCGAGTAGCTGATAAGCGGCGCACACTCGGTCATGCCGTAACCGACCGTTACCGGGAACTTTATCTTCAACAGAAACTCCTCGACCTCGTGATTGAACGGTGCTCCGCCGACGATGAACTGCCTGACCTCGCCGCCGAACGTATCGAGCAACTTCTGGCGAATCTTCGCGTATATCTTGGCATCGAGCAGCGGTATTTGCAAAGCGAAACGCATGAAACCTTTGCCGAGCATCGGGAACACCTGTTTGCGGCATATTTTCTCCAGTATCAGCGGCACGCAACATATGACCTGCGGCTTCACCTCCTGCATGGCCTCGATCAGCAGCTTGGGCGACGGAGTCTTGCCGAGCAGCGTGACATGGGCGCCGACAGCGAGCGACAGCATGAAATCCAGCGTACATCCGTATGCGTGGGCCAACGGCAGGAACGAAAGCACGCGGTCGTACCTCAACCTGATGCCGAGGTCGATGCAGAAACATACGTTACCCGTAAAGTTGTTGCAAGTGAGCATCACGCCCTTGCTGAACCCGGTCGTTCCCGACGTATAGTTTAGCACTATCATGTCGTCGTTCTTGACGTCATGGTACTTGATGTCCTCTGTCTTGAAACCATCCGGATACCTCTCGTTGAAGTTCGCTTCGATATTCTTCTGGAACTCGCCTATCGCTCCGTCCTCCGAACGGTCGTAAAGGCATCCGAAGTCCGTCAGATTGATGGCGGCCAGCACGTTTTCCATCTGGTCGGTCTCGATAGCGTCCCAATGCCTGTCTCCGCAGAAGAGCAGCTTGGAATCGGAATGGTTTATGATATGATGTACGTCGTTCGCCGGGAAGTCCTGCAAGATAGGCACTATCACCGCCCCGTAAGTTATCGCGGCCAGATAGGCTATGCACCAACGCGGATTGTTGCGTCCGATGAGCGAAATTTTATCCCCCGGCACTATGCCGCACTTCTCGAACAGCAAATGGAGTTTGGCCATCTCCACTGCCGTTTCGAAATAGGTAAACGTCTCCTTTTTGAAATAGTCGGTAAGCGCAGGCAGTTCCCCGTTATGGCGGAAACTACGCTCGTACATCCTTATAAGATTTTGCTCCAGCATGTTTACGGTCAACAGTTTAAAACGTTAGACTAAGCTCTCCATCCTTCACGCAAACACACAGTGAGAGATGATAACGAAGCCAAAGATATGAAGTTTTACGACAATTCACCAAACTTTACGCCGTCAAAAATCACAACATACACATTAAACACCTGACAATAAATGAAATAAATATCAAAAATATACAGAACCCAAATCCAAAAACGACGCAATAAAAAACCGCGATATGAATATCGCGGCAATATAACGTCGACTTCACACACGCGCTACTTATCCTTTGGCTTGTACAGATATATCTTCGATTCGGTCCCATTGAGCAACCTTTTGATATTGCGCCTATGGGTGATGATGAGAGCTACCGCGACCACGCAGGCGAAAATCACTGCAGGCGGATCGGTCTCCCCCGACACCAGTACCACATACACCGGCAACAACACGCCGGCGGTCATCGAACTGAGCGACACATAATGCGAAACGGCCAGTATGACGATGAACGACAGCAGGCCCAACAGCACGGCCAGCGGATAGATGGCGAGAATCGACCCGGCTATCGTAGCTACTCCCTTGCCGCCCTTGAACCCGGCAAAAACGGGAAATATATGGCCGACTACCACGGCCACGACCAGTATAAGTTTCAGGTAAAATTCGAAATCGGTCCCGCTGTAAGGCGACAAATGGAACAGCATCACGGCCGCAAACCCTTTAGCCATATCCAACAACAGCACGGGAGTAGCCGCCTTGCGCCCCAGAACGCGCAACGTATTTGTAGCACCAGCGTTCTTGCTTCCGTGTTCGCGGACATCTATCCCGTAAAAACGTTTACCTATCCAAACGGCGCTCGGTATCGACCCGAGCAGATAAGCTACTACGACAAGCAATATAGTAACGACCATACCAGTATTTTTAAGACCCGTACACGCCGGGCGAAACTATAAACAAGCCGGCCTTACACATGCCGGCGCAATCGTCAGTTATTAAAACGACACAAAGATAATGAAAGCACCCCAAATTAGCCACAAAAACGGCCTAATTCGGCCAACAGCGGCGGCAAAGCGGTGATAATCAATACTTATTCTTCCATCGTGCCTTTATTCTATCGGCTATCGCCTTTTCTTGGGCGTTGTCCGCCGGATTATAGAATTTCGTACCCTCGAGCCCCTCGGGGAAGAACTCCTGCTCCACGAAGTTGCCCTCGTAATCGTGTGCATACTTATAATCCCTGCCATAGTTCAGGTTCTTCATAAGGCTTGTCGGGGCATTTCGGATATGAAGCGGGACTGGCCGGTTGACCGTATCTTTATTCACGAGTGCCAGCGCCGCATCTATCGCCATATAGGCCGAGTTGCTCTTGGGACTGGTAGCCAGATATATGGTAGTCTCAGAAAGCGGTATACGCGCCTCGGGCATGCCTATCTTATGCACGGTCTCGAAACAGGCGTTCGCCAACAGCATGGCGTTGGGGTTGGCAAGCCCTATATCCTCCGAGGCGAGGATCACAAGACGGCGGGCGATGAACTTGACATCCTCACCGCCTGCGAGCATCCGGGCGAGGTAATAGACGGCGGCGTTCGGGTCGCTGCCGCGCACGCTCTTTATGAATGCCGATATGACGTCGTAATGCTGCTCCCCGTTCTTGTCATAGAGCGCTATGTTCTGCTGGAGCGCATCTGTCACGGTCTTGTCGTTGATGACGAGGCGGCCCTCCGTAGCACCCGCGAGTATATCGAGTATATTCAGCAACTTGCGGGCGTCGCCACCCGAAAAACGAAACAGCGCATTGGTCTCCTCCACCTTGGGGTCGCGACCTTTCAGCTCCAGATCGATCGTGAGCGCACGGTCGAGCAGCGTTTGCAACTCCGGCTCCTCAAGTGCCTTCAGCACATACACCTGACATCGCGACAACAGCGGCGAGATCACCTCGAAAGATGGATTCTCGGTCGTGGCGCCTATCAGCGTTATGACACCCTGTTCGACAGCCCCCAGCAGCGAATCCTGCTGCGACTTATTGAAACGATGTATCTCATCGATGAACAGGAACGGAGGTGCTGTATTGAAAAAGCGCTGCTTCTTCGCCTGCTCTATCACATCGCGCACGTCCTTGACGCCCGAATTGATGGCCGAAAGCGTATAGAAAGGGCGTTCGAGCGAACTCGACACGAGTTTTGCGAGCGTGGTCTTCCCCACCCCCGGAGGTCCCCACAGGATGAAGGACGGGACGTTGCCCGTCTCCAGAAAACGTCTGAACACGCCGCCCGGCCCGACCAGATGCGACTGTCCGATATACTCTTCGAGGCTCCTCGGGCGGAGCCGCTCGGCCAAAGGGACGAAATTCGCACGGTCCCCCGACACCTGCATGTTTTGCTTGCTATCCATCAAAACAAAAGTACAAAAATTACGTCACCCGACCTCCTCGCATCCGCCCAATTTCAGCGGCACTTCCAGAATGAGGTACAAAATATCGACTTTTTCGGCCATAAACACCCCTCAGGCATGCGGCTGTAACCGATTTATGCTATCTTTGTTTACCGACAACGAAAACAGAACCGAAACGACATGAGTGACAAAGGAGCTACCCCAGCGCCGTTCATAAAGATCATACTGCCCGCCTTGGCGGGATTGGCGTTGTCGGCATACTTCGACATCAACCATTTCGCAACAGACGTCCTCTGCATCGCCGCCTTGGCAACGGCATGGGCCGCACAATGCCGCGGTGCTGGTTCGGCCGCGACGTGGCTCGGAATATTGCTGTTCTTTTTCACCGTATCGGAAGCAGCCACGCCGACAAGCCGTCTACCCGAAGGCCAATACGTCACCGCCGTAGCCCAGATACGCGAAATATCGTCGGTACGCGGCCGCTGGCAACACACCATCGCCGACGTCGGGTACTACAAACCGCAAGGCGCAGAGGCCGCATGGCAAAAGGCGGACGAAAGCATCCAGCTCTCCGTAGACACCAGCTATGCCGTCGCACCGGGTATGCAAATGGCTTTCCACGGCTGGCTCAACCCGATAGACACGACAGGCTCGTCTTACGGCGACCTGATGCGGCGCCGGGGACTGCACGCGCGGCTCTACCTTACCCCCGGCAACATGCTGAAGGAGGCGGGCTATACATCGGCCACACCTGCATATTACGCATATAAGCTCCACGAGAAAGCCGTCCGCCGACTCGACAGGCTCGACCTTGGCGACGACTCGCGCGCCGTAGTGGCGGCAATGGTTACAGGCGACCGGGGAACAATAGGCCGCAACCTGAGACAGGAGTACAACCGCTCCGGCGGCGCACATCTGCTGGCCGTATCGGGACTCCACGTCGGCATAGCCTTCATACTCATAAACATCGTACTCTACCTGCTGCCAGCCTTCCCGCGCGGACACATCGTAAAGAACGCGGCGGCGATAGCCTGCATATGGCTCTATGCCGTAACTGCCGGACTCGCCCCCTCGGCGATGCGTGCCGCGCTCATGTTCTCGTTCGCACAGTTGGCGCTCGCCTCGTCGTCGCGGCGCAACGCCCTGAACATAATACTCGGTTCGGCCATAATCATGCTGGCCGTAAACCCCAACTACATAGCCGACCCCGGATTCCTTCTCTCCTACGCCGCCGTACTGTCTATATTCGTTTTTTACAGACCTATATTCGACCTCGTTCGCACGGGGCACAAACTCCCCGATGCGGTCATCGGAGTAATAGTCGTAGGCTTCGTGGCAACCGTCGGCACGGCGCCCATCAGCTCACACCTGTTCGGCAATTTCTCGCTCATCGGCATCCTGATAAACCCGATAGTGATATTGACGGCACATATCATAGTACTCCTCGGGGTAGTGTGGATAATAGCGCCGGCAGGACTCCTGCAACCATTGTTCTCGGCCGCTCTGGACACGGTGGCCGGCATACAAAACAGCGTCATAGAATGGAGCGCAGCGCAGACATGGGCCATCTTCGAAGGGCATCTGCCCGCCGCAGGTGTCTTTTTATGCTACACGCTAATCGCAACATCCGCCATCATTGTTCATACTACAAATAAATACAGCACGCACGGCAGCGGCTTGAGGGGACACAGAGGCCGGCGGCGCGCAATAATATAAAAAGGCATAGTTATTGCTACATTAAGGGATAGAACCAAAACCCTGAACGAATGGAGTTAAAAATGGAATTTATAAAACAAGAATCATGCTGACGTTAAAAGAACTCGATCTGCTGCTCAGCAAACCTCTGCGGGAAGCGGTCAGGGACAATTTGGACAAGGACCCGGCAAAAATCGCACTCGACAAGAACATTCCTCATGCGAAACTCGTGGCCACACAAGTGAAGTATCTTCAGAAAGCCAAGAAAAAGATACCCAGCTTCTACAAGGCGCAATGTATCATATCGCCAAAGGCATACGAGCAGTGCAGCAGCGAGGCGGCAGCTTCGCACCGCCATTTCGGAGGTGAGTTCTGCCTCGACCTCGGCAGCGGACTCGGCGTAGACACGTACTACTTCTCCAAACGGTTCGACAGGGTGATAAGCATAGAACAGGACCCGGTGCTGACGGAGATCGCGAGAGCCAATTTCGACATGCTCGGCAGACACAACATATCCGTAGTCAAGATGGACGTCATCGAGGCGCTCGAAGAGCACCCCACCCTTTCGGCCGACATGGTGTTCATGGATCCCGACCGCAGGGGAGCCGACGGAAAAAAGAAGGTGACGCTGGAGGATTGCAGCCCCGATGTAGGAAAACTGCTGTCGCTGCTGAAAAAAATGGCTCCTAAGATATTGCTCAAGCTCTCCCCGATGTTCGACATAGACGAGGCTTTCAGGATATTCGGCCCGCATATCGTGGTAGACGTCGTCTCGGTGGACGGTGAATGTAAGGAGGTTCTGGTGGAGATAGACAACCGCATCGAGTCTCCGGTAATCAAAGCGTCCGGCGTCGGAAACTACGAGGTCGAATACCCTTACGGCAAGGAAGACAAAGTGCAGACGGCGCCTTTCACCTCATGGTCCCAGTTCAGGTACATGATAATACCGGACGTATCGCTCGCCAAGGCCCGCATAGCCAAGAAATATTTCACCGAGAACGGCGCGTACATAGAGTCGGACAACGCCTACGCGTTCTCGGACACGATACCTAAAGAGAGAGTGGGACGGGTGTTCGAGATCGAATCGGTGGAAAAATACTCGCCCAAGAACCTGCGTGCCAAACTGGCCGAGATGAAGGTCAAAAAGATCAACATAATGAAACACGAATTTCCGTTCTCGACCGACAAGATCGCCAAGGAACTCGGCGTCGGCGAAGGCGGTACGCGCTACGTGGCTTTCACCACAGTGGCGGACAAGAGATGGGCCGTTTTTCTGAAGTAAACACTCCCGCGAAGATACACGGCCGACGGTAGCGGCATGGAAAAAACCAGCGACAGGGTATGGTGAAGAAGATTATAGATTTCATAAAAAACGGTGTCTGGGAGACCGACGAGGAGGCCGTCAAAGGGAAGAAATGGGGCTGGCTCATCCGCCCGTTCAAGATAACCATATTCACGGCCAAAGGCATAGGACGGCACAACATCGCCCTCAACGCGTCGGCCCTCTCGTTCTATACGCTCACGGCACTCGTGCCGATAGCGGCCATGGTGTTCGGCATAATGAAAGGGTTCGGCCTCTACGAGAATTTCCTCGACTACATCTACGGCCTCATCCCCGAGAACGCCGACGTCATCGAGGAGTTCGTGGAAATATCCATCAACAAGCTAAACCAGACACGCGGAGGCATCGTCGCCTCGGCCGGTTTCATCTTCCTGCTGTGGGCGGTGGTCAAAGTGTTCAGCAACGTGGAGAAGGTATTCAACAGCATATGGGAGATCAAGAAGCAACGCCCCTTCTCGCGTAAATTCACAGACTACGTCGCGGTAATATTCGTCGCCCCGATACTGTGGATCATCTCCAACAGCATGATCGTCTACATACGCAACAGCGTATCTGACGTTACGGGAGCATGGGTGGCCGACGTACTGTTCACCCTCGTGTCCATAGTCGCTATATGGTTGATGTTCACTTTCATCTATCTCGTGTTGCCCAACACCAAGGTCAAGTTGAAGGGCGCTTTCATCGCCGGCATCATAGCCGGCAGTTCGTTCCAGATCTTCCAGTGGGCCTACGTCTGGCTGCAAGGCTACATGACGTCCTACAACGCGATATACGGAACTTTGGCGGCCATCCCGCTGTTTTTCATCTGGCTGCAGACGAGTTGGCAAATACTTCTTTTCGGGGCCGAGCTGTCGTTCGCCTACCAGAACATCGACAAGTTCGAGATGGAACGCGAGGCCGAGAAGATGAGCTACAACGAACGCCGCAAAGTCCTGCTCGCCACGATGATGACCATAGTCCGCAATTTCGTGGACGGCAACCCGCCGCTCGACTCCGAGACCATCTCCAACAAACTCAACATGCCTCTCAGGATAGTGCGCGACGTGGTTTTCGATTTGGAGAATACCGGCATGATAGCGGCCGTCAAGAACGACACAGACAACAAGGTCAACACCTATATCCCAGCACGGGACATAAACAGCATCACGGCGTTCGACATCATCGAAAGCGTGGACAACACCCCCCACTCCAACCTCGACTTCTCGGAGAATCACGAGCTGAAAATCGTGGAGCAGACGCTGGCCGAATTCAAACTGCTGAACGCCAACTCCTCGCTGAACAAACCGCTGCTCGAACTCATGTCGCAGGCGGAGCCCGCCTCCGGGAGCAAATCGACGTCCGAATCTGAAAAATAAGGGAATAATTTCGTATCTTTGAGTCCTGTTGAATCGGCAGGAACCGGCGGCGCATACGCCCGCACGGGCCCGTAACACAAACAAGGAATAGAGAGATGGAAGATATCGTAATCATAGGCAGCGGCAATGTCGCCGAAGCATTGGCCCTCGCATTTACGAACTCCGGCCACACACCGGTCCAGATATTCGCCCGCAACAGGGCCGAAGGCACTAAGATAGCGGCAAAATGTCAATGCCGATTTACGGACGATCCAGCTCAGGTCAAATCCGCAGGATTGTACGTCATAGCCGTCAGCGACAAGGCAATAGCCTCCGTGTCGGGAGCCATAGACTTCGGCGACGCGGTTGTGGCGCACACGTCGGGCAGCACACCGATAGACGCACTCGCACCCGCCATCCGGAACAAAGCCGTGCTCTATCCGCTCCAGACCTTCACCAAGGGCCGCAAGGTCAATTTCCAGACCATACCCATTATGGTGGAGGGCGCGACTCCGAAGGCGTTGGAGACCGTAACGAAAGCCGCCAAGCTGCTATCGGGCAACGTCAGGGAGGTCGCATCGAAACAACGCGCCATGATACACGTTGCCGCCGTTTTCGCGAGCAACTTCACGAATCACATGTTCACCATCAGCGAACTACTCGCAAAGGATGCGGGAATCGATTTCTCCGTACTCAAACCGCTCATAAGAGAAACAACAGACAAAGCGATGTCGGCCGACTCCCCGCGGTCGGTGCAAACGGGGCCGGCCATCAGGAACGACTTCCAAACCAAATCGCGGCATTGTGAGCTTCTGGCCGAGAAACCGGACTTAAAGAATATCTATATAAACCTCAGCAACAACATATGGGAAATTTCAAAGAAGACATCGCAAAGGTAAAGGCTTTCGTCTTCGACGTGGATGGCGTCTTCACCGACGGCGGTATCATCCCGTTGACCAACGGCGATTTCATGCGGCAATATAATTCCAAGGACGGGTATGCAGTCACGTATGCGGCTCGTAGCGGCTATCCGATAGCCATCATCACGGGTGGTCGTGGGGCCAGCCTCGAAATGCGTTTCCAGATGCTGGGCGTCGCACGCTTCTACCCCAACATTTCCGACAAGCTCACCGTACTCAAGAGCTTCATGGAGGAGCACTCGCTCGCTCCGGAAGAGGTCTTGTACATGGGTGACGACATACCCGACCTCGACGCCATGAAATACGTCGGGATGCCGGTATGCCCGGCCGATGCCGTAAGCGAGATACTCGAAGCCTCGCGCTACGTCTCGCAATTCAGCGGCGGGAAAGGGTGCGTCAGGGATGTGATCGAACAGGTCTTGCGGGCACACGACAAATGGGCCAAGCACACCAAAGGTCTGCATACGGTACAGTCGCGTTAACCCGGCTCCATATCGGGCGAGTGGGCATCAGCTCGGCAACTGGTTTTCTATACCGGCAGAACAAACTGGCAGGTAAACCTCGGCTAAATCATCTCCATGAGGTTTGTAGTCGCATTGGGGTTACGATATGGCAGATATTGTATTCCCATTATCTGTGACATTTTGTGCCCTCACACAAAACGTCAAGTTGCACGGGGAAGAAATCCGGATTTATAGATACTAAGCAGTTTTTCGCAACCACTAATAATGGCGGCACGCAATAGATCATCCGCCTCACTCTACACATCAGAACGCAGTCGCGACTCAACATGATGGGATATTGCGCATGTAGGTCGTGCACCGTCCTTTCATGCTCGGTAAAGAGGGCGCAAACACCCACCCCCTGCGTCACAATGCGACTTGACAAGCAAGCACAAACCACATGCCCTGCAATAATAAGAGAGGAAGCACAAACGGAGAGGAAGCACAAACGCTTCCTCTCTCTTTTTCAATATCCCGATATTTGCGACCGAATATCCGTGCGGGGCATAAAATCGAATTGCCTCGATATACGTTCCGACTTACCCCGCCGCCTTCCCCTGAAAACGGACGGCCAAAAGCCAACCCGACAGCAACTCCGCGAAACATTGTCCGCCACTCGACTACATCTCGCCCGACGGTTGCACCATAGGATAGTCCAGCGAATAGTGCAAACCGACGCTCTGCGTCATCCGCCGCGCCTGCTTGATGATTAGATAACCGACAGTTATCATGTTACGGAGCTCGCAAAGGTCGCGGCTCAACGTCAGCGTCGTATACATCTCCTCCGTCTCCTGATACAGTATTTCAAGACGCTTGAATGCCCTGTCCAAACGCAGGTTCGAACGGACTATGCCCACGTAGTTGCTCATTATCTGCTGCATCTCCTTGTAGTTCTGTATGATAAGCACCAGCTCCTCAGGATTGGTCGTCCCCTCGTAATCCCAATCAGGGATATTCCGCTCGAACTTTATCTCGCTCAAACGCGGAATCGAGTGTTTTGCGGCCTGCGAAGCATACACGGCGGCCTCTATCAACGAATTGGAAGCCAACCTGTTCGCCCCGTGCAACCCCGTGCACGACGTCTCGCCCAACACGTACAGTCTGTCGATTGACGAAAGTCCGTTGCAATCGACCTTGACGCCACCGCAACAATAGTGCGCGGCCGGACTGACAGGAATCATCTCCTTCGTGATGTCGATGCCGATGGAGAGACACTTCTTGTATATGTTCGGGAAATGGTTGATAACGTCCTGCGGATCGCGGTGTGTAATATCGAGGTACACATAATCCTCACCGCTGATTTTCAACTCATTGTCTATACTTCGTGCCACTACGTCGCGCGGAGCCAGCGACCCCATGTGGTGGTACTTGTGCATGAACTCCTTACCATTTCGGAGCTTAAGTATCGCCCCGAAACCGCGCATGGCCTCGCTTATGAGAAAATTCGGACGCTCGCCCGGATTATACAGCGCGGTTGGATGGAACTGTATGAACTCCATGTTCTCGGTCACGCCCTTCGCCCTGTGTACCATAGCGATACCGTCGCCGGTTGCCACGCTCGGATTTGTCGTAGCATGATATATGTTGCCCACTCCGCCCGTAGCAAGCACCGTCACCTTCGCGAGAATCTTGCTTACGCAACTCTTTTTAAGGTCGAGCACATAAGCCCCGAAGCACTTGATGTCGGGCGTATGCTTCGTCACGAGCTTGCCAAGATGGTGCTGTGTCAATATATCGACCGCGAAGTGGTGTTCCAGCACCTCGATATTTGGATGCCTCTTGACCTGCGATACGAGCGCACGCTCTATCTCGGCTCCGGTGAGGTCTTTATGGTGCAATATTCGGCTCTCCGAGTGCCCGCCTTCACGCGCGAGTTCGTACTTGCCTTCCGATGTCTTATCGAACTTGACACCCTGCTTCACGAGCTCCTTTATAGCCTCCGGAGCGTGCGTAACGACCAGCTCCACGGCCTTCGGGTCGCATACGCCGGCCCCGCACACGAGCGTATCGTGGATATGCTTCTCGAACGTGTCGGGCGGATACGTCACGCAACAGATACCTCCCTGCGCGTAATTGGTATTGCATTCCTGCATCTCGCCCTTAGTGACTATCGTCACACGGCCATGCTCGGCAGCCCTCAGCGCATAACTCAATCCTGCCACGCCGCTGCCTATCACCAAAAAATCCGTTTCCCTGTTCATCAGAAAATATTTAATGCGGTAACGCTACCGCAAAGAACACGCAAAGTTAACCTTTTCGTGCCGTTATTCAATACAAAGGAAATAAGTTTACTTCACGAATTCAAGCGCAGCCCAACCGTCCTTCACATGTTGCCCAGCCGGTTTCAGCCCGAGCGATGCGGCCTTTTCGCTTATCGCCGCAATGTCCGTCTCCAGTATTCCGCTCATAATCAGCACACCGCCTACTTCGAGCGAACCGGCATAAGCCTCCATGTCGGCGAGGAGTATATTCAGATTGATGTTCGCCAGCACGAAATCGTAACGCCTGCCCGCTATCGCAGAAACATCGCCCAGAATGGGAACGATCTTGTCCGCCACGCCGTTCTCGGCGATGTTTTCGGCACAATTCTCATACGACCACTCGTCTATATCGACAGCGTCCACATGCGCCGCACCTCGCAGTACGGCCACGATAGCCAGCACGCCCGTACCGCTTCCCATGTCGAGACCGCGCTTGCCGGAAAAATCACGGCCGAGTATGGCCGAGGTCATCAGCCATGTGGTAGCGTGATGTCCCGTACCGAACGACATCTTGGGCATGATTACGACATCCATGCAGCCGTCCGCAGCCTTCTCATGGAAAGGCGCTCGTATCAAGCACTTGCCGTCTACATCCACCGGCTCGAACGAGGATTCCCACTCGGCGTTCCAATTTACCGTCTCGATCCGTGTATATGTACCCCGAAGCAGACGGCCTGTCAGGAATCCGGCGACATCGTCGCGGCATTTTTCGAGTTCGTCCTCCCTGATATACGCTTTAAGGATCGTCTCTTCCTGCTGGAAGCTCTCGAACGGGAACTCGACCAGTTCGGCAATAAGTATTTCGGACTGTTCGGCATCGCTCACAGGAACCGACAATTCAATATAATCAGCCATTGAAAAAATGATTTAACATACAAAAATAGGGAAAACTATCGACACTTTAAAAAATCATTAAATATCACCCGTTTATATTATTCATTGGATGTTTTACATACTTTCATAACCTTTGGCGATATGAATTATTCGTCATGAAGAAAATAGGATTCGTGGTCACCGCTTTCGGCGCAGCGAAAGGAGGAGAATATGTACACTGCCGCATGATAGCGGAACATCTCAGACCATATTACGACATCGAGATACTGACCTCAACCCAATCGGACACCCCAGAAGAATACCCGGAAGGTACGTACCAAGATAACGGAATGACCATACGTCGGTTCAGAAACCTCCCCATCTACGAAACGCACCACCGCATCCACATCGGCCAAGCGAAACCAATGCGGCGGCTGCGCTACTACCTCGGCCGGCTGGGGCTGTTGCAGTCGATAACGTCAGCACATCCCATATGGGAAGCGGGCCAAAAAGCCGACGAGCGGCTTTTCATGTCGCAGTATTCCTTCAAGCCGGGCCTTCTGGAATACATATCCGAGCACGGTCGTGAATACGACGTCCTTATATTTTTCAACATGTACGACAGTTCGACCGCACTCGGAGCAACAATCGTCCCGGAGAAAAGCATCCTTATTCCGCTCGCCCACCCCACCCGTACGCTATACATGCCGCTGTTCAGTTCGTTGTTCACCCGCGTGCGCCACATCGCTTTCAATACCGAAGCGGAACGACGCATGTGCCGCCGCATATTCGGATGGCATATGGCCCCCGACAGTGTTGTGGGGACCGGCATCGAACTGGACCCTCCGGCAGAATGGGAACAAGTTAAAACCAAGTACGGCCTGCCGGACAAATATGTTCTCTACCTTGGTCGCATAACCAAGAAAAAGATAGGCAATATCATACCCGAATTCCTGAAATACCGCGACACGATGGACCCCGACGCGAAACTCGTACTTACGGGACAGATAACCAAAGGCTTTCGTTGTCCGAACGACCCATCGGTAATACTTACGGGCTACATCGACAGCCGCGACAAAAGCGCCCTGATACGCAATGCCGCCGTAATGGTAAACCCGTCCGTCAACGAGAGCCTGTCCCTGCTGATGCTCGAAGCCATGGCGAGCGGAACACCGTGTCTCGTCAACGGCAAGAGCGAAGTCATGCGCGACCACTGCGAAGCCAGCGGCGCGGCTCTGTATTACGATTCGTCAAAAGATTTCCGGGAGAAGCTCTACCGAATGATGAACGATACCGCTTTCGCCCGCGAACTGGGCAAGCGCGGTCCCGCCTATGTCAACAATCATTACGACTGGGAGACGATAACCGACAAACTATGCAACATAATCGAGGGTATAGACAACGCAGATGCCCCGAACTCAGCACCAATCGGATAAGGTCGTAACCAATGGTTACGGTGCGATATTTCCACGCGGCACTAACCGTTCCCGCTTAGGACTCACACACAAATTGTCCGTAGCTCCTATGCAACATTGCGGCAACCCATATTCGACAAACGCGCCATTCAGACACCCGGACGAATATTACCGCGACACGCGCCATAAAACCCAAACTCACGAACTGCCAGCGGACATCTTTTACCGACGCAAAATCTGGATTGATATGAAAGTTTTTGTACTTTAGTGCAAAAATATAGACTATCATGGCCGGATACGCCGAGGATTGGGAGACGCTCACACAAAAATTCATCTCATGGTTACAGTTCGAGAAAAACCTCTCGGCCAATACGGTCGAAAGCTACACCCATGACCTCGGACTACTGCGCGAGTATATGTCCCGACAGGCAGGCGAACTGCTCCCGGCGGAGGTCGAACCGCAGCATATCGAAGGGCTGATGTCCGAGATATACGACAAGGGCATCAGGGCCACATCCCAAGCCCGTATCGTAAGCGGACTAAATAGTTTCTTCACATTCCTCAAGATCGCCGGAGTATGCGACACCTCCCCGGTCGAATTCATCGACATGCCGAAGACGGGACGCAAGCTGCCCGACGTGCTGTCGGTAGACGAAATCGACGCCATAATCGGCGCGATAGACCTGTCGCTGCCGCAGGGACACCGCAACAAGGCGATGCTCGAGACACTGTACAGTTGCGGGCTCAGAGTGTCGGAACTCATATCACTCAAACTCGGCGACATGTTTTTAGACGACGGAATCATACGAGTGACGGGGAAAGGCAACAAACAACGGTTCGTCCCTATAAACGACACCTTGCGCCGCAATATCGAGATATGGCTGGAACAGAGACGATTGATGAGCCCCGACCAGAAGAGCGCGGACATCGTTTTCCTGAACCGCAACGGCCGGAAGCTGACGAGGGTGATGATATTCACGATAATAAAGCGTGCGACCGAGGCCGCAGGCATACGCAAAGATGTCAGCCCGCATACGTTCCGACATTCGTTCGCCACCCATCTGCTCGAAGGCGGGGCAAGCATAAGGCAGGTGCAGGAGCTTCTCGGACACGAATCCATCCTCACCACCGAGATTTACACTCACCTCGACCGTACACACCTGCGCGAAAGCATCAAGAAGTACCATCCGCTCGGCTGACCACGCCCCATCGCATCGAATACCGGCAACGCCGCACATGATGTCGGCATGCAGACATACAAGCATGCCGGGACAACAGCATACAACCATTATGGCACATAGAGTTCCACGAACGCACTTCATATCATAAACCACAGATACCCGGCCGATGCGGCCATCCACAGCCCATGTCGGCAATCCAACATTTTGATTACTGACTTCCCCCGTACCGCTCGTTTCGCATGAACTATACGGGCGTGCCGCAATCGCCTCACAATCATTCCGCAATCATCTATCCACTACCTCTCAAACAACCCGCTGTCTCTACACGCCGGACACAAGCCGCCAACCCGATCAGACCGTCAAACACTCTCACCCTAAAGCCCTAAAAAGAACGACGTCACGGTTTTGTAACCGTGACGTCGAATATTAAGATGTCCCCGACCGGCCTACTTCTTAGTCGGCCTCGGGCCGATATAAGAGCGCTGCATACCGCCGAAATCTATAACGGCTTTCTGGAACATAGTTCCTGCATCGCCGCAAAGTATCTTAAGGGTGTGCTTACCCGGTTTGTCTATATGAAGCGTAGTCTTATTGACCCTGCAATTCTTCAACGCGCTCTCGTACCATATCTGAGCATACTCTATCGAAGATGTCGAAGGTATCATCACCGGACCGTTGTCGATCATCACACCGTACTGCGTCTCCAGATTCGTCTGTTCGTGACCGGCATACCCCCTGTCGGCACTGATCACGAACGTAGGCAGCACATAGGTGTAAACATCCACCGAACCCTGTTCGTATGTGTAGAAGTCGTATTCCACACGCGGAACATCCGAGCTTTTCAACGTCTGCTTCGGCATCACCGGATCGCCCAACTGCACACATTCGTTCTCGACACCGAGGTTAGGTATAATGCTGATCTTGATCTTGTCGTTCTCCACCTTCCTGTGGAAATCGGCAGCGTTGATCGAGATGTAACCGTTGTCCTCGACGAACAGGCCGGCCATCTCTTCGAGCGACGGCGAAGACGGGTTGAACACCGACACGTATACCGACTCCTTCTCTCCGTTAGCGGCCTTGATCTCCACCGTTCCGAATACGCGCTCGCCGACTGGAACGGTATTCCAGTCAATCGAAACCTCTATGCGGTCTTCGGTAGCCGTGTTCCCGTCCTTCTTGCTCAGTACGATCCAATTGTCGCTGACCGAAGCAGTCCATTTCAACGGAGCCTTACCCTTGTTGAACACATCGACATAATACGACTGGCGGAGGTAGGTATTGAACGCCGGCAGCGAGTGGAAGCTCTTGGCCCCCTTGAGTATATCTTCGCGTTCGGCCATCACGCCCAGTGACGCACCCTCTTCGAGTTCCGCCTTACGCAATACCGGAAGCTTGAAGTAGTTCTGGCCCGCACCCTGCTCCATCATCACGATGTGGTTCCACTTGCCGTCGAGCAGCGAGTTATATCCTTTGGTGATTACAGCCAGACTATCGAAGCACGCCTTCGCTATGTCGGCGTACTGCTGCGTAGCCGCGCGCTGCTGTATCGCGTACCAACGGTTCTTCTGTCCGGCGAGCACCATGCGGCTCATCAGTTCGCACCCTTTGACCGGATAGTAAACGAGCTGATAGAACGCAGGTTTCTGCTCTTCGGGCAGTTCGTTCATGATGCGCTCGGCCATGCCCGCTATCCTCTTGTACTCGGCGATGCGATTTTCAGCCTCGCGGTAGTTCGTGAACGAGAAGTCGGTATCCGTGTTGCGTTCGTACTCGAACTTGCTCGAATTGAACTGGTAGCCCCATCCCATGAACTCCGGCTTGCGGATAAACGCCTGATGGAAGAACGAGTTCGATATGTCGGCCAGCTCCTCGTAATATTTCTCGCCGAACATATGGCTAAGCCACTCGGCTTGGAACTGGCTCACACGTTCGAAATTGAAAGCGTCGATGTCGTAAGCCATTTCGAGGAAGAAATCCACCGCGAACTCGGCCGATTTAAGGTCGCCTGCGTTCAGCAGCCACACCCTGTCGGCAGTCATGTCGTAAGCCTTCTTGAGTTCTTCGTACATCAGCGACGGCGATGTGGTGTTCATCCACAGGTAGCTGTGCGGCTTGCCGAGGTACGAAGCGTGGTAATACACACCCGAACGGCCCGAACGCTGCTGCTCTTTGGGTCCGCTGAGGCGCTTCATGTAACCGTAGTTGTCGTCCGGCCATATTATAGTGACGTCGTCCGGCAGGTCGAGCCCTTCGTTATACACGTCGAGCACCTCTTTATACGGCGTGAACGCCTGCGGGATCTCGGTCGCCGGCTTGCCTATTACGTCTTCGAGTATCTTGCGCTGTGCGTACAGGGCTTCCTGCATCGTCTTCTTACGCTGCTCCATGTCGTCGCTGCCCTTCATGGCCGTGTCGTGCAGGCCGCGAAGCGCGAGTGTATATACGTTCTCGTAAGGAGCCGCTTCGACAACCCTCTTCTTGAGGACCTTATCCACACCTTCCTTGTTGTTTACATAGTCCCATTCGCCCATGGTCTTCTTGTCCCACTCGGTAGCCGTGTTGAGCAGCAGCGGCTCGCAGTGCGACGAACCCATCGTGATGGCAAAGCTGTCGGCCACCACCCTGTTTTCGGCGATCTTGTGGAACGCCATAGTGGCGTTGTGCATACCCGGTGCTAGATGGTTCGCGTTCAAGCGGAGCAGCAATTCGCATATCTTGGTGTAGGTTTTCGGGCCCATATTGCCGAGGTCTTTCTCGAAGGTGTTCTTCGACCAACGGTATATACCCCAGTCCTCGTCATTGATAAAGATACCGCGAAATTTCACCGACGGCTCTTTAGACACGAATTTGTCTACGTTGAGCACGAGCTGCGAGTGTTTCTCTACCGGAACGTCCGCCCACCAGTACCACGGCGATACGCCGATGGTCCTCGATATGGAGAGAAGTCCGAACGCTGCGCCGCGGCGGTCGCTACCTGCCACGACTACGGCTTTCCTGATTCCCGGCATCGGACGGTCTACCAACTCTATAACGTAACGTTCCCATCCGCCTTCGATCTCCTTCACGTCGATCTTTCCTTTGGCCACGAGATCGTCAATCACACGGCTGTTGCCGACCGTACCCACGATCACGGCATAGTTCGCCGACTTCGGAAGTTCGCCCCCGGTCATGCCGATCTTCTTGCCCGTAACCTTCTCCACGTCGTCTACAAAGAGCGCGACACTGGTCTTTATTACCGTAGCGTCCTCACTGTCGTAGCATACGACGGTTTTGGCCGAAGACGTCACCAACGGGAAAGCATTCTTACCCAATGCCTTATCGGTCAGGGTAACCTGTGCATTACCCGCCACTATCCCCATACATAGGAGACAAATAATCAGAGCTGTTTTCTTCATGTGTTTTCTATGTTGTTGTAAATTCATGGCTCTCGCCATGCAAATATTATGCAAAAGCTACGCGACTATTCCGTTCAGGCTCGGCGACATTCCTTATTTCCTTCCATGCCGTTCCGCCGCCCCGGGTCTGCGACACGGGCTACACCTCATCATCTCCGACCGTAACTAAGACTCCGTGCAAATCCCCCCCTCAACCATCATAACGTCTGAGAACACAGTCCGAACTCCGACCACACATTTCTTATAACGCAATCGACTGCCGAAAATATTATGCGCCGATCCGATTTTTTGCTGTAATCGAGATGTTTACAGATACGCTTTCAGGAGTTTGTCCATCTCGTTCCTCACCTCGCGGGCCTTTTCTCCCGCCACCTCGGCGAACCTTTCGCTCGAATCGGCATAGATGATGCCGCGAGAAGAATTAACAAGCAAGCCGCACTTTTTGTTCATTCCGTATGCAGCCACGTCGTGCAGGCTTCCGCCCTGCGCTCCGACACCCGGAACGAGCAGGAAATGGTCGGGTACGATCTTGCGTATCCCGTCCAGCATGAACGCCTTGGTTGCGCCGACCACGTACATGGTGTTGTCTGCCGAGCCCCACTTGGACGATGTTTCCAGCACCTCCTCGTATACGCGACGACCGTTTTCGAGCTTCTGCATCTCGAAATCGTCGGCCGAAGGGTTTGACGTCAAAGCGAGTATCACGGCCCATTTGCCCTCGTAGCCGAAGAACGGTTCTACCGTATCGCGGCCCATGTACGGCGACAGTGTTACAGCGTCCACGAGTCCTTTCTCGAAGAACGCGCGCGCATACATATTTGACGTATTGCCTATGTCCCCGCGCTTCGCATCGGCAATTATGAATATGTCGGGATAGTTGTCACGGATATAACGGCATGTCTTCTCGAAACTCTCCCAGCCTTTGGTCCCGTTCTCTTCATAGAACGCGAGGTTGGGCTTATAGCAAACCGCATACTCCGCCGTGGCGTCTACTATCGCCTTATTGAATTCGTACTGTGGATCCTCTGCGCCTGCAAGGCATGCAGGGGTCTTGCGGATGTCAGTATCGAGTCCGACACACAGGAAACTGCGTTTCTTCTCTATCTGTCGGAAGATCTGCTCTGAAGTCATCGTATCTTAAATTAAGTTAACGTATTTCTGCTGACAGGCCGACACATAGCCGCCCCACACACCCACAGACGACAGGACTTTATTTACCGGCGAGCGCCTCCAGTCCGTCGGCGAACATCGTCGCACCGAACTCCGTGACTTCATATTCCGCCACTCCTGCCCGGAAGAAAGGGTCCTCCTTCACGATCTCCCACATGCGGTCGGCACTCTCGGCTACACCTATCATAACTCCGCCGACACGCGGAACCTGACGTCCCGCCAGAACGAAATTCCCCGATTCGAAATACTTTTTGAGGAACTCCCTGTGGGCTTCGAGGTGCTCGTCTACCTCCCCGACCGGTTTCACATATGTGAGTTTCACAAAAAACATGGCGCTCCGAACCGTTATAGGTCGCTCTCTTTGAGGCGTTCTGCGTTCTCGGCCACGATCAGGTGGTCTATGAGGTCCTGTATGTCGCCGTCCATGAACACCGGAAGGTTATACGCCGTATAGTTTATACGGTGGTCGGTGATGCGCCCCTGCGGATAGTTGTATGTACGTATCTTTGCGCTGCGGTCGCCGGTAGATACCATCGTCTTACGCTTGCTGGCTATCTCGTCCAGATACTTGGCATACTCGAGGTTGAAGATACGTGTACGCAACTCTTCGAGCGCCTTGTCGAAGTTCTTGAGCTGCGATTTCTGGTCCTGACACTGCACAACGATACCTGTCGGTATGTGGGTCAGGCGGATTGCCGAGTAAGTCGTATTGACCGACTGGCCGCCGGGGCCGGACGAACAGAACGTATCCTTACGTATGTCGTTCATATTAAGCTCTATATCGAACTCTTCCGCCTCTGGCAGCACGGCCACCGAAGCCGCCGACGTATGCACGCGGCCCTGAGTCTCTGTCTGCGGCACACGCTGCACTCGATGCACGCCGCTCTCGTACTTCAGCGTTCCGTAAACGTTCTCGCCCGTAACCTTCAGCACTATCTCCTTGTAACCGCCCGACGTACCTTCGCTCGTATTCGTGATCTCAGCCTTCCAGCCCTTGCGCTCGAAATATTTCAGATACATACGCATAAGGTCGCCGGCGAATATTGCCGCCTCGTCGCCTCCTGCCCCGCCGCGTATTTCGAGTATGGCGTTCTTGGCGTCCTGCGGGTCTTTGGGGATCAGCAACAGCTTGATCTCCTCCTCGAACTGTTCTATCTTGGGTTCCAGCTCGGCAATCTCCTCGCGCGCCATCTCCTTCATCTCCTCGTCCTTCTCGTTAGCGAACACGTCCTTGGCTTCCTGAAGGTTGGCTATGGCAAGGCGGTACTTCTCGCTCGTCTCGATGATAGGCTGAAGCTCCTTGTACTCCTTGTTGAGCTGCACGAACCTTTTCATGTCCGACATGATGTCAGGCTCGGTCATCTGCCGTCCGATCTCTTCGTATTTGTTTTTAAGCCCGTCCAAACGGGTAAGTATAGCGTTGTCTGCCATATGATCAAAAAAATTGGTGCACAAAGATAAGCAAATCTTTCGTCTCTACACACAGCGCACGAAAAAAGCTTCCGCCACGAGGCCGGAAGCTTTCACCATATCCAAACAATCCGCCGCATCAATCGTCGGTGTATTCGACACGCATATCGGTCACGCGCCACGCTCCCTCCTGCCGGTCAAGCCATAGGCCGACGACCACCCACGGTCCGTCCGCATCGCGCCGGCTGACGGCGTACACAAGTCCGGCATCCGTCCTCTCCACCCTCGAAGCCGCGCTGTCCAGCACATACACGTTACCCATCTCCACGAATCCGTCACGGAGCATATCGTGATACCCTGCCGTATCTCCGGCATGGATTTTCAGGAACTCATCGGCTATCCCGGGCGCAGCATACCCGGCCATCGCCTGCACATCCACCTGCATCAAAGCGTCCATATAGGCATTCCCCACAGCCACGGCGCCTCCGTCGCCCACTCGGGAGCAAGACAACGCCACTGCGGACAAGACCGCCAAAATCAACGGCAAGAAACGGCTTATAATCTGATTTTTAAACATACACAGCACGATTTACAGGGCGTAGAACGACACATGCCACTTGCCGCCATACCCCAACAGTTCGAGCTCGACGTTGTAAATTCCGTCGTAATCCGGTCCCACGCTGACGTCATATACCAAATGCACACACGATTTACCGAAAATAGATTTCTGTTCGTTCAGTTTATATCTGACTTTGGCCTCCTGCGCGTTCCGCTTCATCTCCGCAACGCCGTCAGCCCCCAACTTCTCATACTCCGACTTGACGTTCCGCGCGGCCTCGCCGACGGCATGGCGTATCAGTACGTTGAAATCGACATCGACAAGAAACGCCTTGACGAACTTGTCGCCGACTTTGACGGCCCTCTCCTTGTCGTCGGCGCACGACACAGCCGACACGGCCGCTACGAACAGAAAAATGTATGGCAATAATCTTTTACTCATATTTCGAAACAGGTTTGTTAAGCCCTCTAAAATACAAAAATTATCGTCTCCGTCCATTAAATTTATAAATAACGCCGACATTGCGCCGAAAGGTTGGGGAAAAATCCTATTTTTGTGGGATTTCACAACGAGATGGAACCCCGAAACCACACAACGCTATATAAATTACAGTCGATCATAAAGGAGCGGCTAACCGAAGCCATACCCCTGCCGTGCTGGGTGGTGGCCGAGATAAGCGAACTGAAGGTCAACTACTCCGGCCACTGCTACATAGAGTTGGTGGAGAAAGGCGGTGACAACCAGATACCCAAAGCACGCGCTTCGGCCGTAGCGTGGCGCAGCACATGGGGCGCACTCGCATCATACTTCCGGTCCGAAACCGGCTCCGACCTCTCAGTAGGCATGAACGTCATGCTGAAAGTGACGGTCAATTACCACGAACTGTACGGTCTGTCGCTTGTCATATCCGACATTGACCCTTTGTATACGCTCGGCGACATGGAGCGGCAACGGCAGCAGACCATCGCCCGCCTGCAAGAAGAAGGTGTGTTCGACATGAACCGCTCGCTGGAACTGCCCGCAGTCATGCAGCGCATAGCTGTCGTATCGTCGCGCAACGCCGCCGGCTTTCAGGATTTCATGAACGAGTTGGGCACGAGCGGCTACCGCTTCGAGGTGACGCTCTTCGATGCGTTCATGCAGGGGCAAGGGGCTGAAGGGTCGATAATCGAAGCGCTGGAGAACGTCGCCGGACGCGCGGACGACTTCGATGCCGTGGTCGTCATACGAGGCGGAGGCGCCGTCAGCGACCTCGCAGCGTTCGACTCCTACCGTCTGTGCAGCCACATCGCCCAGTTCCCCCTTCCGGTGATTACTGGCATCGGGCACGACAAGGACGAGAGCGTGGCCGACCTCGTGGCCGCCTGCCCGGTCAAGACGCCTACTGCGGCGGCAGGATTTCTCGTCTCCGCCATGTCGGAATTCGACGGTTGGCTCGACACGCTTCACAACGCGGTTACGGAGGAGAGCGTCTCGATGCTCGATGTCGAGAACAGACGCCTGCGGGAAGCGGGATACAGGCTGTCGCAAACCCTGCGGTCGTTCACCCGCTCGCTTGAGATCAAACTCGAACGCCTTTCGGGAGAGCTCATCCGCCGACAACAAAATATCGTAACCGGAGGCCGGAACAGGCTCGACATATTGGAACGGTCGCTCACAGAACGCACGGAACGTATGCTCGCTGGCGAGAAAGCGCGTCTCGACACGGCGGAACGCATCGTGGAGGGACGGCGGCCGGACAAGATACTCGCACTCGGATTCGCAATAGTCCGCAGCGGCGGCAAGGCCGTGACGGACAGCGGCGGCATACGGACGGGTTCGGTAATCGACATAACGCTGGCACACGGAACTGCGAGCGCAGAAGTAATCAAAGTCAAGGAATAGATATATGGAGAAGAAACAACCGGGATACACGGAAGCTATCCGCGAAATAGAGACTATCCTCGAACGGTTCTCGAACGAGGAGCTCGATGTGGACACGCTCGCAGCACACGTCAAGCGTGCCACGGAACTCATAAAGGTCTGCAAGGAGCGGCTTCGCAAGGCCGAAACCGATGTAGAAGAAATACTTAAAGAACAGGAATAAGATGGGAAACTGGACAACGACAGTAAGGAGGATGATCCCCCGCCGCCAGCTCCACAAGGTGCTGAACACGGGACGCCAGATAACCGGTCTGTTTTACAGCGGCAACAAGATGGAATGTCCCATATGCGGCAAAAAAGCGCGCAAGTTCATGCCTTACGGGATCACGAAACGCCCAAACGCCATGTGCCCTCACTGTTTTTCGCTCGAACGGCACCGCCTGTTATGGTTGTACCTGAAAAATGAGACCGGCCTTTTCGAAGGTAAGCCCAAACTCCTGCACGTAGCGCCCGAACAATGCTACATGAAACCGCTGGAGCGTCTGTTGGGCGACAACTATCTGACAGCCGACCTCGACAGCCCGCTCGCCAAGATAAAGATGAACATACAGGCCATTCCGTTCCCTGACGGCGAATTCGATGTGATATTCTGCAACCACGTTTTGGAACACGTAGACGACGACCGGCAGGCCATGCGCGAATTCTACCGCGTCATGAAGCCCGGCGGCTGGGGCGTACTGCTCGTACCGATCAACGCCAACCGCACGACTACCTACGAAGACCCGACGATAACCGACAAAAAGGGGCGTGAAAAAGCATTCGGACAATGGGACCACGTCCGCGAATACGGGACCGACTACACTGACAGGCTCCGCGAGGCAGGCTTCACGGTCGAGACCGTGGAATATGCCAAGGCCGTCTCTCCGGAGCAACAGGCATATTACTCGCTCGGCAACGACACGCTGTACATAGTGCGTAAATAGCCCTCTCCGGCAACTTCGGACAGCTCGCTCCCATCCTCAGGTTGCAGCCGTCACGCAAACAGACATAAAAAGACCGCCCTCGGAACATTCGCTTTCCAAGGGCGGTCTTTGTATTATTAGCTTACGATTCTACTCTTTCGCAGCGGGTTCGAAAGCTATTCCCGAGACACGCTGACAGAAATCTATGATGGCTTCGGCCGACTTCTGCGGCTCTTCGATGAACCCCATGTGGCCCGAATCTTCCAACCACAGCACCTCTGCCTGCGGATGGCGCGCGACCATATCCTCCGCGATAGGCATGGTTATATATTCGTCATGCCGCCCCAGAACGAACATCTGCGGCACGTCGCTCTTCCGCAGCATGTCGTTGCTGTCGGCCCGTTCCGACATCCCGCGAAGCAGGGCAACCACACCTTCCTCCTCGGTCAGCACCACCTGTTCCGACAGATCGGCTATCGCGTCCACAAACTTCGCCCTGTTATGCGCCGCGAACCCCATTGCGACCGTGTTGGCCAGCAGGTCCTTCTTGCCCGACAGCACCACCTCGATCTCCCTCTGACGATGCTCTATCTTCTCCGGAGTGTCTGCACCCGGAAACGAATGGAAAAGAATGAAGCCGTCCAGCATCTCCGGATATTTACGCAATAAGGCCAACGCCACATATCCGCCCATCGAGTGCCCGGCAAGTACACATTTCCCGATGCCCTGCTCCTCCAAAGCCCCTCGCACTACATCCGCAAGAAAATCCATCGTATGCACCTCGCCCTTCACCTCAGACACACCGTGTCCGGGCAGGTCGAGAGATACGACACGCAATCGGGGAGCGAGCAGCTTGGTGAAATCGTCCCACACATCCAGCGACTCCAGATAACCGTGGAGCAACACAATCGTAGGTTTGCTGCCTTCGGGATTCTTCCCGGCAGCCGTTCGCCCGTACCCGCTATCGCTTATTCTCAGCGCGGTTCCTGAGGCTATAATGAACTTTTCCATATCGTCGTTTTACGGGCAAAGGTAAGCAATCGCGCACAAAAACACTACCCGCCGCCCGGCGTTCGATAACGAGCGCACATTGCGGACGAGTTATAAGTATCCTCCCGCCACTCGGCAGGTCGGCAATAACATCTCGGGAATTTCGGGATTGTCGTATAGATCGAGGGCTTAACGGGCCTCTTCTTCCTCGTCGTCGAAGTAGTCCAGTATCGACTCGCGCTCGCGGTAATCGAGCTCCGGATCTTCCTCGTCGTCGAGTTCGTTATAGAGATAGTGCCTCTCTTTACCGCTCTTTTTCATCGGCGGCAGCTTTACTGCCTTCTTCAGTGCGTCTTCGGCATGATCGTCATACCCGGTGCGGAAACCTTTGTTTTGTTTCATAGCTGGTGAAAAACCATCAACTGTTTATACGTTCGTAATAGTGATGCGTGTCAATGCAATTTTATGAAATATTTTTCAATATCCGTTCGCCATAACACAAAAAACGAAACAAAAAATGCGGAACAGGCTAATTTATCGGCGATACGGGCCACGTACCACAGCTCGCCGACACCGCTAATGTCGCCGAACACTATGCGGCCCGGCCTGCTGTTTCCGCACATATCCACGCACCGCCATCGAGCACGCTAACATCGTCACCCGCACCTTGTACTTGATGAATCGCATCTCCATACCCACAACGTACGGGCAAAAACCTCCCGATCCGGACAAAAACAGAAAAATAAATCGCCTAAAGTTTCGACAGCGCAGCCAAAAATATGCCCCGATGCCGATTTTCTTTTTAATTTTGTGGTTTAACACTTTTACAGCCATGATAAACGAGATAGCCAACCACCGCTCTATTCGGAAATACAAGGACACGCCGGTTCCGGAAGATGTCCTGAACGAGATACTCGAAGCCGGCACGCGGGCTTCGACCACGGGCAACATGCAGCTTTACAGCATGGTGGTGACGACATCGCGCGAACTGCGCGAGCGCCTGTCGCCCTGCCACTTCAACCAACCCTCGGTATTGCAGGCCCCGGTTCACATAACGTTCTGCGCCGACATCAACCGTTTCAACAAATGGTGCCGCCAGCGCGGGGCCGAACCCGTATACGACAACTTCGCATGGTTCGTCAACGCATCCGTAGACGCCCTGCTGGCATCGCAGAACGTGGCGCTCGAAGCCGAAGCGCACGGACTGGGAATATGCTACCTCGGCACAGTAATATACACGACAGAGAAGATAGCCGAGATTCTCGAACTTCCCGACGGCGTAGTTCCCGTAGCGGCAATAGTCATGGGCTATCCCGACGCACTGCCGCCGCTGACAGACCGCCTGCCGCTCAAAGGGGTCGTACACCGCGAAACATACAAAGACTACACTCCGGAAGATATAGACCGCATCTGGGCCGAGCGCGAAGCCAGCGAAGAGACGAGCCAACTGCTGAAGGCGAACGAACTGCCCAATCTGGCGCGGATATTCACCGAGAGGCGCTACACGGGCAAAGACAACCTCGCCATATCGCGCAGCTACCTCGAATTTATCAAGAGACACGGTTTCTTCAACCAGTAGAGAGCGGTCCGGATGGCGGTTGCACACAAAATGAAATATATCCTCGTGGCAGTGGCGGCATTGGCCGCCACCGGGTGCAGCGTCACCCGCCACGTACCCGACGGGAGCTACCTGCTCTCGAAAAGCACCGTCGTCCCCGACAAGGAGACGCCGAAAGCCGACCGTGTGACGGCCAGCGACGTGGAGCGATACATCAGACAGACACCCAACAACCGCTTTCTGGGGACGAACCTCTACCTCGGCATATACAGCCTGTCGAACCCCGACAAGAACTCGTGGATTCACCGCTCCCTGCGGAAGATAGGCGCCGCGCCGGTCATACTCGACACCATGTTGGTCAAACGCTCCCTCAACAACCTCGACAACTATCTCATCGACCGGGGCTATTACTACTCCGACAACCGGTACGAAATCACCACCAAGAACAAGAAGGCACAGGTAACGTACTATATAAAGCAGAACGAGCCGTACCGCCTTCGCAACGTGAGCTACGAGTTCCGCGACAAGCACCTCGAACCGGTCATTTCGCAGTACAGATCCGGCACGCTGCTGAAAAGCGGCGACCGGTTCGACAACGGAGTGCTCAGGTCCGAAGAGTCGCGCATCACAAGCAACCTGAAGGACAACGGCTATTACTTCTTCTCGCCGAACAACATCACCATCGTAGCCGACACCATGGTCGGCAATTACCGCACCGACCTCGAATTCATAATCAAACAACACCTCAAGGGCTACGACAACACGGGCGCACCCATATACGAGGACAACAGGGTATACCGAATAGACTCTATATTCGTCAGACCGGGATACGACCCGCAGAAAGCCGCCAGCGATCCCGACTATCTGAGCTCGATGGACACGTCGGCATACCGCGGCCTCAACATCCTGCACCACGGTAAAGCCAACGTCCGCCGCAAGATACTGCGCCACGCCATCAACCTGCAACAGAACCAGTTGTACAGCGAAACCGACGTAAGGCAGGCTTACAGCAACATCATGCGCCTCGGGTACTACAAGAACGCGAGCATCGTGTTCGAGGACAAGACAGACTACACACAGCCCAACCTCGTCACATTCGTCGGCAAGGACGGGCAGACCTCGACCGTGAGCGAAGGTTACCTCAGCTGCTACATCAACTGCATCCCTGCCACGAAACAAAGCTACCAGATAGAATTCGAGGGGACTACTTCGTCCAACTTCTACGGCATCAACGCCTCGATAGGCTACCAAAACCGCAACCTGTTCCGGGGAGTGGAGATGCTCGACATAACCCTCCGCGGGGGGTACGAGTTTATGCGGTCGAAACAGACGAACATGGACGGTTCGTGGGAGATCGGGGGAGCCATATCGCTGTCGTTCCCGCGCTTCATAACCCCGGTACGCATCGACCGCTACAACAAGATGGTCAACCCGCGCACCAAGGTGGAGTTCTCCATAAACTCGCAGAACAGGCAGCTCTACGAACGCACCATCACCGGCGGAACGTGGAGCTACACATGGAGCAACAAAGGCGCCAGTTCATTCACGCTGCGCCCGATAGACCTCAACATCATCAAGATGGGCAAGGTTGACGCAGCCTTCCTCGAAGACATCAGCAAAAACCCGTTCCTGCGTAACAGTTACGAATCGCAGATCATAGCCGGCATCTCAGGCTCGTACGTCTACAACAGCCAGTTGCGTCAACGCTCCAAGAACTCATGGATGATAAGGACGAACTGGGAGACGGCAGGCAACCTGATAAACGGGCTGACACACTGGCTTGGCGACCCGTCATACGACAGCGAGAACGACCGGAACTACTACAAGCTGTTCGGCATACGCTACGCACAGTATTTCCGCATTGACTTCTCGTTCACCGACAAAGTATCGCTGCTTCCGCGCACGGTCATCGCCTACCGCCTATATGCCGGCGGCGGCACGTCGTACGGCAATTCCACGTCGATACCGTTCGACAGGCTATTTTACAGCGGCGGCAGCAACAGCATGCGCGGATGGGTGGCACGCACATTGGGTCCCGGCAACTCAGTGACCAAGAGCGGATTCCCGTCACAGCTCGGCAACATAAAGCTCGAAGCCAACGCCGAACTGCGCTTCCCGATATGGAGCATCCTCGACGGTGCTCTGTTCTTCGACCTCGGCAACGTATGGCTCGCCGGCAAACACAACAACGACGAGCTGTCCAAATTCCGTTTCGACAGCTTTTACAAACAACTGGGGGTCAACACCGGGGTGGGACTGCGGTTCGACATCAACGTAGCGATACTGCGGCTCGACTGGGGCGTCAGGCTCCACGACCCCGGCCAGCCTAAAGGCGACCGCTGGATAACCAAATTCAAATACTCGAACACGGTGCTGAACTTCGGAGTCGGCTATCCGTTCTAATCGCGTTCACATAGGAAACGCGATTATATTTTGGGCTTCAACACACCTATTTTCCCGGCTCGGCGAAAGTCTATGGTAAACATCAATTTGGCGCAAATGGTTCGGCTGTTTTAATTCGAATACGCGACACAGTCCACAACCGGCAGAAATGAGGTAGAACAAGAAAAAATCCGGGCCCGTTCATATAACACCGGACGAGGGATATAATTGCGGACTACGAATGGGCCGTACCTGACACCGCAAAAATTCGAAAAGGTGTCTCGGCTTTAGCCGAAACACCTCTGAATATCATTAATAGAATTTATTTACGGCTTGTACTGTCGCCCACCGATACGTTGCGTATCGCACCACGCTACAATCCAAACATGACCGCACGCAATAATGCTCACCGTACAAACACACGCCGCTGCTGGGATCACATATACCACGTACATCGCGGGCAATACTGAAGCGGACACAGACAGAACGGATGCAAGTAAATCGAACATAGGCAGGGCGGACGCAAACAGAGCAATGCTCGGCAAGCAATTTCCATATAACAACCCCCGATACGGGAAATCAAACCGCTTCAGGCATCAATCGCCATATTAACCCCACCTACCACCGAACGTAAAACACACACCTCCGAACCACGCCAGTCAGCGCTACCTCGGCCTTACTTCATGGAGCCAAGCGTGCCCCAGTTGGCAAATTCGCTGTATGTGAGATATATTCCGTTCTGCGGCAGGCCGGTAACCCGCTGCACTATCTCGAATACGACTTCGGTAAACGCCTTCTGGTTTTCAAACTCGGTCGCACCGTAACACTTGACATCCACATAGGCAAGCTCTCGCTTCTCGCCTGCGAGATACATGGTATGGTTATCGGATATATCGACCATCAACCGGCTCTCGCTCTTGCCGGGGATAACCGTAATCTTCTCGCCCAATGCGGTCTTGAGTTCGTCCTTCTGCGCTGCGGACAACGGTTTAGATGTGTTTATTGCAATATACGGCATAATTCAATATCTTTTCAATGATTTTAGATTCATCAGTCCGCCATACCGCATGACGATACGGCACATAAACATTCACACGGCCGGGAACTACTCGTCCAACCCGCCGGCGCGTTTCACGAAGTCTATTATCATCTGCGCGCTGCCCTCCATTCCCAACACAGACGAATCGAGAGTCAGATGGTACGAGGTGCTGTACCCCCACCGCTTGTCCGTATAGAAATCGTAATACGAAGCGCGCGACTTGTCCTTCTTCTCTATCACCTCCCGCACGTTCTTCGGATCTACCGTATCGCCGCGCCCCAGAACGTTCTCTATCCTCCGTTCCATAGGGGCCTGCACGAACACGTTGAAGCATTTGGGATTGTTACGCAGCACATAATCCGCACTGCGGCCGACTATCACGCATGGGCCCTCTTCCGCCACCTTGCGTATCGTCTCCGACTGTATCCGGTAAAGCTCCTCGGAAGAAAACCCAGGCCCGAAATTGAATCCCATCGACAGTGCGTAGCGGAGCGATCCCGGTGTCCTCTCGTCCTTCTGCTTGAACAGGTCGCTGCTGAGCCCGCTCAACCGCGCGGCTTCCGAAATCAGTTCGTTATCGTAATAAGCGATGTCGAGCATCTCGGCTATCAGCTTGCCGATAGCCCTGCCGCCGCTTCCGAACTGGCGGCCCACAGTGATTACAAGGTTATTTTTCATGCGAGTTTACCTGAATTTTCTTCCTGTTTGAATTTTCTGAGCTGTTTGGTTATCAACACTACGGCCAGCACCGTCGAGATAATGTCGGCGATGGGCATGCTCATCCACACCCCTTTTGTCCCGAAGATCGGGGGCAGGATTATCAGCAACGGCAGCAGGAACAACAATTGGCGTGTCAGCGAAAGCAATATTGCCTTACCCGGCTTGCCTATGGACTGGAACATACTGCTCGACACTATCTGGAAACCTATCACCGGGTAGAGCAGGAACACTATCCGCATGCCCTCTTCGGTAGCCGCCATCAGCATCGCGTCGGATGTGAATATACGGCTCACGAGACCGGGCAACAGCAGGCCCATTATGAATGCGACCGACATGACGCCGGTAGCCACCACGACGATCTTCATGAACGCCTCCCGCACGCGGCCGTACTTCAGCGCCCCGTAGTTATACCCCACGATAGGCTGCATGCCTTGGTTCAGGCCGAACACTATCATGAAAAATATCATCGCCAGTTTGTTGATGTTGCCGTATGCCCCTATATAAAGGTCGCCGCCGTAGCTTCCGAGCCTCCAGTTTATGAGCGCGACAATGAAGCTCGCCGCGAGGTTCATCAGGAAAGGGGCCAGCCCTATGGAGAGGATTCCCTTGACTATGCGTTTCTTGAGTTTGAATATGCCCTGTACGAAATGCAGCTCGTGTTTCTTGTTCGAGAAGTGCGCCAGCTCGATGACGAGCGCGATAACCTGTCCGATGACAGTAGCCCATGCAGCACCGGCCACGCCCCACTTGAATCCGAAGACGAAAATGGCATCGAGTATGCAGTTAACGATAACGGCCGTCAGCATCGCGAACATAGACTTCTGCGGGTGTCCGGCCGCACGCATGGTATTGTTCAGGCCCATATAAAGATGCGTGACGATATTGCCGTATATAAGCGGCAGCATGTAGTCGCGCGCATACGGCAGCGAAGCCTCGCTTGCGCCGAAGAACATCAATATCTGATCGAGGAAGACAAGCGAGATCACGCCGAGTATAAGACCGAATATCAGGTTCAGCATGACCACGTTACCCAGTATATGCCGTGCGCTGTCCTTGTCACCCTGTCCGAGCTTGATCGAGAGCAGCGACGACGCTCCGGCCCCCACCATCGCACCGAATGCGGCGGCTATGTTCATGAGCGGCAACGCTATCGTCAGCGCAGCATTGCCCATCGGCCCTACCCCGTGACCGACGAAAATGGTATCGACTATGTTGTAAAGCGACGCGGCCGTCATGGCTATGACCGACGGCAGAGCGTACCGCCACAACAGTGTCGATATCTTCTCGGTTCCCAATAGATGTGTTGCAGTATTATTCGCCATAAATGTTATATAATATATATTTTGACGGGACAAAGTTACCAACAAAACCAGAATATTCCGGACAATTGCGGTTTTATTTTTCTTACAGATTGCGTGTACGACATCTTCCTTTCCTGTATCAACCAGTTGGACATATCTCGACCGAGATACATACACATAGCATCACCGTCATGCGGGCAAGAGAGATACGACACACCGGGCTGAAACATATTGAAACAAGGCAGCCGTGCCACGCAAAGCAGGAATAAGGCCAACGAGGTATCGAACCGCACGCCGGCAAATAAAGACAGTCCGTTTAGTTCTCGCTTATCTCCACCAACTGTTGGCGGTATGCGTCGAGTATGCGCGATTTCGAGATGAAGCCCAGATAGCGGCGCTCCTTATCCACAACAGGCAGCATCCACGCGTGCGACTGTTCGAACTTGTCCAGTACCCTGTCTATCTGTTCGTGCTGCTGTATAGTGTCCGGCGGCGGTATCATATAGCGGTCTATCGGCGTGTTCCACTTCTCCTTATCGAACATATCCGCCCGCAGGTCGTCGAGCTGCACGACACCGAGCAGCACCCCCTCCTCGCTGACCACCGGGAAGATATTCCGCCGCACCTTGGCGATAAGCGACACCACCTCGCCGAGCGTGGTCTTCTCGTCCAGCTCATAGAAATTTGTCTCCATCAGCGATTTAAGGTTCAGGAAGACCATTACCGAGCGGTCCTTGTTGTGCGTCAGCAATTCGCCTTGTTGGTCGAGTTTCTTGGTATAAATCGAATACGGCTCGAAATAGTACCCTATAAGATATGCCACGCACGTCACTATCATAAGCGGAATGAATAGCCCGTAACCGTTCGAAAGCTCTGCGATGAGGAAGATTGAGGTCAGCGGAGCCTTCATCACGCCAGCCATCACGCCCGCCATGCCGACCAGCGTAAAGTTTATGAGCGGCAGGTCCATCCCCAGCCATACGTTGGAGATATAGGCTATCGTCCCTCCAGTGAACGCCCCCACGAACATAGACGGGGCGAACGTACCGCCGACACCTCCCGCCGCATTGGTAGAGGCCATTGCCACGACCTTGAAAAACAGTATCGCGAGCAGGTAGATCACCACCAGCCACGGCTTGCTGCTGAAATTATAGAACAACGAATTGTCGAACAGCTTCTCTATGCGCCCGTGCATGAGATCTGTGAAGCCTTCGTATCCCTCGCCATATAGAGGCGGGAAAAGGAACAACAGTATACCGAGTATCGCGCCGCCCCACAACCACTTTTTCCACTGCGTCTTCATCCGGCCGAACCATCCGCCTATCGTGGAGTTGACATAGGTAAAATAGTATGATACCAACCCGCACGACAACCCGAGCACGACGTACATCGGGATATTCTTCAGCGCGAACGCCTCGACGCCCGCCACCTGCAACACAGGGTCGAACCCTTTGAGGAAAAACACCAGCGTCGTCGCCGTCACGGACGATATTACCAACGGTATCACGGCCGTCATGGTGATGTCGAGCATCAATATCTCCAACACGAATATCACCCCCGTTATCGGCGCCTTGAATATGGCGGCCAGAGCCGCTGCCGCACCGCATCCGAGCAACATCGTTATATGTTTGTAGTTCAGGCGCATGAACTGCCCGATATTCGATCCTATAGCAGCTCCCGTCAGCACTATCGGCGCCTCCGGCCCCACCGAACCACCGAACCCGATAGTCGTGGCCCCACCTACTATGGACGAATACATGTTATGCGGCTTGATGCGCGAGCCCTGCCTCGACATGGAGTATAGGACGCGCGTCACGCCTTCCGAAATGTTGTCCTTGACTATGTACTTAACGAAAAGCGTGGCGAGGATTATACCCACGGCCGGATATACGAGGAACCACGGGCTGGCCTCGTCCACGTTGAACCATCCGAGCAGCGAATTCTTGATCCAGTGGAGCAGGCTCTCGAAGATATAGGTCCCCATGCCGGCGGCCAAGCCCACAATGATAGCGAGGATAAGCATCAACTGCCTGTCCGTCAACCGCTTCGTAAGCAGCATGAACCATCTGTAAGCTATCTCGATACGCCCTTTCACATTAACGGATTTTAACAAACCATACTATCACCGCACCATTCGCCCGCATTCCCAGCAACGGAAATGAGAAACCGGAAACGACCGCCGTCATCGCCGCACGGCCGTCGGGCAAACTACCTTAAAAAGGCTTGATGCCCATTATCTCGCGCACTCCCTTGATGGTAGCGTCGGCGCTTGCACGCGCACGTTCGGCCCCCTCCGTAACGACCTTGTGCAGGTACGCCTCGTTCGAGCGTATATCCTCTATGCGCGCGCGTATCGGTGCGACCACCTGTATTATATCCTCTGCGAGTTGCTTCTTCAGGTCGCCGTAACGAATCGAACAATCGTTGTAAGCCGCAAGGAAATGGTCGTAGGTATCGGCCGACGACACCACCTTCATGATGGTGAAGATGTTGGCGATAGGTTCCGGCATCTGCTGGTTCGGAACGGTAGGACCGCTGTCCGTAACGGCACGCATCACCTTCTTGCGTATCGCATCGTCCGTATCGGCGAGGAATATGCCGTTCCCCTCGCTCTTGCCCATCTTGCCGTTACCGTCGAGCCCCGGAATCTTAATGAGTTCATGACCGAAGTTATAAGGTTCGCTCTCAGGCAGGAAATCCACGTTGTATATCTGGTTGAAACGGCGTGCGAAACGGCGCGTCATTTCGAGGTGTTGCTCTTGGTCCTTTCCAACCGGGACGTACTTCGCACGATGCAAAAGTATGTCGGCAGCCATCAGAACCGGGTAATTGAGCAGCCCTGCGTTTATATTGTCCGGATGCTTGCGTATCTTGTCCTTGAACGAAGCTGTACGCTCCAGCTCGCCCACATAAGCGTGCATGCTGAGCAACAGCGACAGTTCGGCCACCTGCGGAACATCGCTCTGTATATATATGGTGGCCACTTCGGGATCGAGTCCTGCCGCGAGATACTCCGAAAGCGCGTTGCGAACGTTATCGTGCAGGTGCACCGGATCGGGGTGCGTCGTCAGCGAATGGTAGTCGGCGATGAAGAAGAAGCACCTGTTCTCGTGCTGCATCTTAACGAAATTCTTCAACGCTCCGAAATAGTTTCCGAGATGGAGCCGCCCCGTCGGCCTGATACCACTCAATACTGTGTCCATATATTCTCTAATGTTTGTATTCGAAGTGCAAAAGTAGGCATAATTAAAAAAATAAAGTAAATTTGCCGAAGAATAATTCAGACCCACGACAAAATGAAGATATACTGGCGTTTGATGGGATATGCAAAGCCCATCGCCCGATATGCTGTCCCCTACGCTATATGCACATTGCTGCACTCGTTGTTCTACGTCATCAACTTCATGCTGATAGCCCCTATCCTCAACTTTTTGTTCAACACCGAGGAGGCATCCGAGCCAGTAACGCAGATGCCGGTACTGGAGGGATTCGACATCATGCAGTACTTCAAGCAGATGCTCAACTACAAGATGTACGAGATGTACGGCGACAACGTCAACGTATTGCACGCGTTGATGTTGCTATCCATCGTGCTCATCGTGGCATCGCTTCTGAGCAACTTCTTCCGCTACATGAGTTCGCGCATCATCGAGAACATGAAGATACAAACGCTGATGAGGTTGCGTAACGACGTGTACGACAAGGTTATGGACCTCAACGTGGGATATTTCAACAACTCACGCAAGGGCGACATCATGGCCAAGATAACGTCGGATGTACAGGTAGTGCAGTTCTGCATAACCAACACGCTTCAGGTGGTCTTCCGCGACCCGTTCATGATACTTTTCATGCTGGGAAGCATGGTGCTCATATCGTGGAAGATGACCGTGTTCTCGGCACTGTTCCTCCCCGTCGTGGCACTGGTCATAGGCAGCATCGTCAAGAAACTCCGCCACAAAGCCGCGGCCGGACAGCAGACATATGCCGAGATGGTAAGCACGCTCGACGAATCGCTCGGCGGCATCAAGATCATCAAGGCATACAACGCCATAGACTGGATAAAGGACAAGTTTTTCGGCATCAACAGGAAATACTCGAAGATACAGCGTTCGATGGCAAAACGCCAGCAGCTCGCAGGGCCGACCAGCGAATTTCTCGGCATCACGGCCATGTGCGTACTATTGCTCATGGGCGGCAAACTGACTATCGAAGGCTCCATGGATCCCGGCGAATTCATAGCCTATCTGGGTATATTCTCGCAGATAACGAGACCTCTGCGTTCGTTCGTCGATGCTTTCTCGACCATCAACCAAGGTATAGCCGCCGGTGAACGCGTACTCGGGCTGCTCGACACGAGAAGCACCGTGCTGGACAAACCGGACGCCAAGGTTCTCGAAAAATTCAACGACGACATCGAATTCCGCAACGTTCGTTTCTCTTACGATACCCGCGAAGTGATATGCGGCATAGACATGACCGTGAAGAAAGGCCAGACCGTAGCGCTCGTAGGCCCTTCCGGCGGAGGCAAGTCCACCATATCCGACCTCATTCCTCGTTTCCACGACGTGACTGCCGGAGAGATAATCGTAGACGGACACGACATAAAGGATTACACTCAGGAGTCGCTGCGAGCCAACATCGGCGTCGTTTCTCAGGACACGATACTGTTCAACGACACCATCGAGAACAACCTCAGGATGGGCAAGCGCAACGCCACGATGGAGGAGATCATAGCAGCGGCCAAAGTAGCCAACGCACACGACTTCATCATTGCTACCGACAACGGATACCAAACAAATATCGGCGACCGGGGAATGAAACTCTCAGGCGGACAGCGCCAGAGGCTCAGTATCGCCCGTGCCGTCCTCAAGAACCCCGACATACTGATATTGGACGAGGCTACTTCGGCACTCGACACCGAAAGCGAAAAGTTGGTACAGGACGCGCTCGATTCGCTGCTCAGGGGCCGTACCTCTATCGTCATCGCCCACCGTCTCAGTACGATATACAATGCCGACGTCATCTACGTCATAGACGAAGGCCACATAGTGGAGCAAGGTACTCACGAAGAGCTCACAAAGAAGAAAGGTCTATACAGCAAGCTGGTCGAAATGCAGCATATGGCCTAACCTTTCCGAGCTTCAAAGCATAACGCCGGGCAGTATTGATTACTGCCCGGCGTCATTTATCATACCTGCCAGATTATGCTATCGGTTTGCTGTTTAAGGACAATTTGGCTTTGCCGACCGTCCCGACATGCCGGACAAATGATACTGCACCAATATGCCCTCTGAACATCAAGACCATACAACGAAACCGTCTCGTCCAAATACGTGTCGCCCCAAAACCATTATGCTAAGCCTTCCACACACTCACCACCCACCTTACATCCGCCGGGCAAACGCAAAAAAGACAATCATACATCCGACACAAGCCCAAGACAGGCCCCATTCCCTTACGCACTCCCTGCTCTTGCCAATGCCACACAGTCTGCACCGTTATGAAAGTCAGCATATATCACCAGCCAATGCACAACCGCACATATCCTGAAACAAAACCACGAACTCGCGACTACCGAATTACTCCCGAAATGACAACCATATAACCAACAGCATATAAACAATAGATGTGGGCCGGAATATTTCCAGCCCACATCTTATATAAATTCGGCTATATTAGTAGCTCTGACCGATAGCGATGAAATCAGCCGCTTTCAGAGCTGCACCTCCGATAAGTCCGCCGTCAACGTCGGCTTTCGAGAAGAGTTCCTTAGCGTTGTCCGGTTTCGCGCTTCCGCCGTAAAGTATTACGGTCTGCTCTGCGAGTTCTCCGAATTTGCTTTTCAGAGTCTCACGGATGAATGCGTGCATCTCCTGAGCCTGATCTGCCGTTGCAGTCTTGCCAGTACCGATAGCCCATACCGGTTCGTAAGCGATCACGGTCTTTTCGAACTGTGCAGGTTCGAGGTTGAACACAACCTCTTCGAGCTGCTGTTTCACCACGTCGAAATGTTTGCCGGCTTCGCGTTCTTCGAGCATTTCGCCGATGCAATATATAGGCTGAAGGTTGTTCGCGAACACCTGAACCATCTTCTTGTTGAGCGTTTCGCTGGTTTCGCCGTAGTACTGGCGGCGTTCGCTGTGTCCGAGGATCACGTATTCCACGCCGAGCGATGCTATCATGGCTGCCGAAACCTCGCCTGTATACGCACCCTTAGCCTCTGCCGCGCAGTTCTGTGCCGATACGGCGATGCCGGTACCGCGAGTAACCTTCACAACTTCCGAGAGGTGGGTGAAAGGCGGAGCGATGATGAAGTTAACCGCTTTGTCAACGTTCCTCATTCCGGCTACGATACCTTTCGCAAGCTCTACGCCTTCTACGGGAGTAGTGTTCATTTTCCAGTTACCTGCAACAATTTTCTTTCTCATTTCTATCTCTGTTTTGGTTTAGATTTTCAAATTTACTCGACCCAGACCTTCACCTCGTCCTGCGACGGGTTCTGCAAGCCCAGCTTGTTCTTCTTGTTGAAGCCGCACAGGTCGTTGTGCAGTTTACCCGGAGCAATCTTACGCAGCGCCTCTATCGTATTGAAACTCATCTTACGCAGCACCGGAATCCACTCTGCGGGCACTCCTTTCTCCACGAACTTCTCGTCGGAATCTTTCAAGGCGTTCTTCTCCGGCCTCATCTGCGGGAAGAAAAGCACGTCTTGTATCGACGAGTTATCCGTCATGAACATCGTGAGGCGGTCGATACCCATACCCATGCCCGAACATGTCGGCATACCGTATTCGAGTGCGCGCACGAAGTCCATATCTATGAACATGGCCTCGTCGTCCCCCTTCTCGCTCAAACGAAGCTGCTCTTGGAAACGCTCCAACTGGTCGATGGGGTCGTTGAGTTCCGAGTAAGCGTTACAAAGCTCCTTACCGTTCACGAACAGTTCGAAACGCTCCGTAAGCTCCGGATTGTCGCGATGGCGCTTGCACAGCGGCGACATCTCTATCGGGTAGTCGGTGATGAACGTAGGCTGGATGAGGTCGGCCTCGCAGAACGCCCCGAATATGGCGTCTATGAGCTTGCCCTTGCCCATAGTGTCGTCTATCTCCACCTTCAGTTCCACGCATTTGGCACGTATCTCGTCCTCGGTCTTGCCCGTTATGTCGAATCCCGTCTTATCCTTGATCGCATCGGTCATCGAAAGGCGGCGGAACGGACGCTTGAAACTCACGTCATTGCCCCAAACCTTCACTTCGGTCGTTCCGTTGACGGCAAGGCAGACCTGTTCGAGCATCTCCTCGGTGAAGTCCATCATCCAAAAGTAGTCCTTGTAGGCCACATATATCTCCATCACGGTGAACTCCGGATTATGCGTGCGGTCCATACCCTCGTTTCGGAAGTCCTTGGCGAACTCGTACACGCCGTCGTAACCGCCCACGATAAGCCTTTTCAGGTAAAGCTCGTTGGCGATACGCAGATAAAGGTCCGTATCGAGCGTATTGTGATGCGTGATGAAAGGCCTCGCGGCGGCCCCTCCCGGTATGGGCTGGAGTATAGGAGTCTCCACTTCGAGATACCCGTGCGAATCGAAGAAGCGGCGCATGGTGGATATAACCTTCGCGCGTTTTACGAATGTATCGCGCACATGCGGGTTCACGACCAAATCGACATACCGCTGACGGTAGCGCACCTCCGGATCAGTGAATGCGTCGTACACCTGCCCGTCCTTTTCCTTGACGATTGGCAGCGGGCGCAACGATTTGCTGAGCACGACCAGTTCCTTAGCGTGTACCGAAAGCTCTCCGGTATTGGTTATGAAAGCGAACCCCTTGATCCCGACGAAGTCACCTATATCCAACAACTTCTTGAACACGGTATTGTACATCGTCTTGTCCTCGCCCGTACATATATCGTCGCGCTTGACATATATCTGTATGCGGCCGGTGTTGTCCTGAAGTTCGAAGAAAGAGGCACTGCCCATGATACGGCGGCTCATCATACGACCGGCTATCACGACATCGGCGAAGTTGCCTTTTTCCGCATCGTAGCCCGCAGCAATCTCTGCCGACGTAGCGTTTACGGGGAACATTGCCGCCGGATAGGGGTCTATGCCCAGTTCGCGGAGTTTCGCGAGCGACTCGCGCCTGAGGAGTTCCTGTTCGCTGAATTCCTGTATGCTCATAATGATTGTGTTTTCAAGAATGCAAAGATAAATAATTCTACGCACATGCAATATTCCGCAGGCCAACTTTTTAGCCCCTCACAAAAACTATTGCGGAAAACCCTGCGCCGTGTGAAACGAAACGAGGCGGACATTACGCCCGCCTTGTTTTCCGACCGATTACGGCCTGTTATTTTTTCTTAGGCTGCTCCTGTTCCTTATCCTTCTTGCTCAGAAGGTCGTAAGCGATCGGAGTAGCGATGAAGATCGACGAGAGTGTACATATGAACACACCGAAGAGCAGTGCGAACACGAAGCCACGGATCACTTCGCCGCCGAAGAGGAATATCGCCAACAGCGTAACGAACGTGGTTCCCGACGTATTGATCGTACGCGACAACGTACTGTTGATAGCGTTATTGATGTTCTCATACGGCCTGCGTTTCGGGAACAAGGTGGTGTATTCGCGAATACGGTCGAAGATGACCACCTTGTCGTTGATCGAGTAACCGATAATTGTCAGAATAGCGGCAATGAACGCCTGATTGACCTCCATCGTGAACGGCAGTATTCCCCAAAGCAACGAGAACAAGCCTATCGTGAGGAACGAGTCCGAAGCGAGTGCGATCACGCTGCCGACACCCCACTGCCATTTCTTGAATCGGATTATCACATATACGCCTATCGCGAAGAGTGCGAAGAACACGGCGATGAATGCGTTGCGTACGGTCTCGCTTGCGATGCTTGCGCCGACCTTGTCGGCCGATATGATACCGTAAGGGTTCGTAGCCGTAGTTTCGAACTCTTCCTGAGTCAGATCGTTAGCGAACAGCGGCCTGAGAGCCTGATAGAGCAGAGCCTCAACGGCATCCGAGGCCTCTTCGCTCTCGTCGTCCACCCTATACTGAGTCACGATACGCATCTGGTCCGCATTACCGAACTGAACGACCTCGGCGCTCTTCTCGGCATCGTCGCCGGGAGCATTTTCGAATGCAGCATAGATACCCGAACGCACCTCGTCTGCGGTCACGCTGCGGTCGAAACGTACAACATATGTACGGCCACCGGTAAATTCGACACCGAAGTTCATTCCGCGTCCGAAGAACGAAATTACGCATACCACGATCAGGCCGAGTACTACACCGTAAGTCACCTTACGCACCTTGAGGAAGTCAAATTTGGTATTGGCGAGGAAGTTCTCGGTATACTTGTTCGAGAACGAGATCTTCTTGTCCTTATCGAGCATTCCGGCAAACAACAACCTCGTCACGAAGATAGCGGTGAAGAACGAAGTTATGATACCGATGAAGAGCGTTGTAGCGAAGCCCTGTACCGGACCCGTACCGAACACATAGAGCACGATACTTACTATGATAGTCGTAACGTTGGCGTCGATGATGGCCGACATGGCATGCTTGTAACCTTTCTGTACAGCCACACTGAGACCTGCACCCGCACGGAGTTCCTCCTTGATACGTTCGTAGATGATGACGTTGGCATCGACCGCCATACCCATAGTCAGCACGATACCTGCGATACCGGGCAGCGTAAGCACGGCCCCGAACGATGCGAGCACGCCGAACAGCAATATAAGGTTGGTTATAAGCGCGAGGCTCGCCACCCAACCGGCCTTGTTGTAGAAGAGTATCATGTAGACGAGTACGAGCAAGAACGCGAGCAGGAACGAAATCATGCTGGCATTGATCGACTCCTGACCGAGCGACGGACCTACCACAGTCTCCTGAACAATACGTGCCGGAGCCGGGAGCTTACCCGAACGGAGCACGTTGGCAAGGTCTTTCGCCTCTTCGAGGGTAAAGTTACCCGTGATCTGCGACCTACCGCCGGTGATCTCGCCGTTTACGGTCGGTGCGGAGTATACATATCCGTCAAGCACGATGGCTATTTCGCGACCTACGTTCTCACGGGTGAGGTTCGCCCACTTGCGTGCGCCTTCCGTATTCATCGACATAGAAACCTCAGCGCTGGTCTTGTTGTGGCCGTAGTCTCCACTTGCGCTCACTACCGCGCTACCGTCGAGCGGCGCTTTACCGTCGCGGGTATTCACCCTGATTGCGTAAAGTTCAATGATTTCGATTTTCGATACTGGATCGACCGTGGGTTTAACCCCCCAGCAGAACTTGAGTTCGCGCGGGAAGAGAGCCTTTACCTGAGGAAGATTGAGGTAAGCGTTTACGGCTACCGTATCGTAAGTCCTCGCACGGCCCACGACCGCGCCCGGATAGACACCGTTCATCTGGTCGGCCGAAGGTATGAGTTTAGAGAAGAGGTCCGACACACCGGTTCCGGCAGCAGCCTGAATTGTGTCGTTAGCCCCGCGAATCTCGGCCAAAAGAGCGTCGTCTTCGTTAGCCTGTCCCGCATTTGCAGTAGAATCTGTCTCTGCGACCGGAGTCTGGGTTGCGGCAGCGGCCGTAGCCTGACGTACCACGTCGTTTGCCTGCACGAGGTAAGGATACACCTCTGCGTTGCCGTATGTGATCCAGAATTCGAGCGACGCCGTTCCCTGAAGGAGTTTACGCACACGTTCCGGCTCCTTGATGCCCGGAAGCTCCACGAGGATACGTCCCGTACCTTCGATACGCTGGATGTTGGGCTGCGTAACGCCGAAACGGTCGATACGGCTGCGGAGCACGTTGAACGAGTTGGCGATAGCTCCGTCGGTCTCTTCGCGAAGTACCCTTATAACCTCTTCGTTCGAAGAGTTGGGGTTGATCTTGTCCCTAAGTTCGGGAGTATTGAAAAGCGTTGCCAAAGGCACACCGCCCGAAATCTCGTTATAAACTCTCGCGAACGTGTTGATGAAGTCGTCGCCCGTTTTCTGCGACTCTTTCGCCTGAGCGAGGGCCTGATTGAAAGCCGGCGACTGGTTGTCGTTCGACAGGGCCTTCACCACGTCTTCCACGGCGATTTCGAGCATCACGTTCATACCGCCCTTGAGGTCGAGTCCGAGGTTCACCTCTTTCTCCTTCACCTGCTTGTAAGTGTATTTTACGAGTCCGAGGTTGTAGACCACTTCGCTCCTCATGGAGTCGAGGTAGGACTGTTCCTTGAAACTACGCTCTTCTGGAGCGAACTGGGAGGCATACGTTTCGGCCTTCTTCTCCACGTTACGCGTAACGAGAGTGAACGAAAGCTGGTATGCAGAGGCGATCAACAATAGGATCACCAGCAATTTGAGTGCACCTTTATTCTGCATCTGGGTTAATGTTTATTATGTTTTTGTTCTATTGTTTGTATCTCGTACAAATAGCCAATGGTGTGCAAAACTATTAAAATTTTGCGAATTAACCCCAATTAGCTGCAATAAAATTACATATGCTAGCAAAGCCCGGGGCGGGGCCGCAAATCACTTCGTGCGGAACCGTTCCCGCAGCCAACGCCCGAGGTTGTACGCCCCGGTCACCAGCCTGCCGACACCGAAACGATGGTAGAACCTCGTGTAGTAGATCAGCGCGTAATAATAGCGTGTCTTGCGTTCGTCCGCGATTGTTGCCAGATACCCCCGTGAATAGTGGCGTATCTCCTCCTTGGAAAAGAAACCGCTCTTGACCATACCCCGGAAATAAGGAAGGGCGTTGAACTGGTTGAAGCTCGCCGGATCGGTCAGCGGATATATCCCCATAGGCAGGCGATCCTTCCATTTCATATAATACTGGTAGTACGACGTGTAGTAGTCCTTCGTGCGGTTGCCGCATGAGATGTGCTTGAGTTCTATGTCCAGCAGTACCATAACTTTCATATGCTGGGCCACCTGCATGGACATATCCATATCGTAGACATGAAAACCTTCGTAAGTCTCCTCGTCGAACCTCACCTTGCCCTCGTCGAAAAGGCTGCGCCTTATGGCGAACATCAACCCGTCCACTCCGATAGCCTGCGTGATCCGCACATTCTCCGGATTGACCGTCTCCATGTGGAAGCACTCCTCGCCCTCGAACGAGTATTTCGGGTCGCCCATATTCTGCACCAACCGGCACATGGGCCTTATGTTCCGCCCCTGCATGCCCCACGTATTCCATCCTCTCGGCGCCTTCGCGGCACATTGAGTCCCTACCACGCCTATCATGCCTATGCCGGGGTCCTCCGCCATACACTGCTCCATAGTCGCCCCCCACCCCTCGCTACGCATGATTATATCCTCGTGAGCGAACAACAGTATATCGCCCTTCGCGAGGCTCGCACCGTAGTTGTATGCCGTGAAAATATTGAATTTGTTGTCCGTATTGTCTATGACCACCGGTTCGTACGGAACACCTATCGTCCGCTCCACACTATCCAGAAAATCCGCAAGCACATCCGCCTTTCGCGAGCAAATTATAATACTGATCATCAAAACAGTTTTTTACTGACGGCAAAGATAACATATTATCCATTCCGGCAAACGTCCGCCAGAGAGGGAACTGAAAAAACTCATCCTCAAGACGAATCCGGGAGCCAGTCGCCTGCGACACACCAAACAAGCGCGCCGTCAGGTCTCGGACGGCCACAAACCATAGCACGCCACGATCATCATCCGGCAATCGACAACCCTAAACAGAGCGTAATACGAGCGACAGGCAGCACCGCAATAAAACGTGGGCGAGGATTTTACAATCCTCGCCCACGTTGCATCCATTATAACGTATTATTTAACTTCCTCAAATTCGACGTCGGTCACGTTGTCTCCGTTAGCCGAGCCGCTGTTGCCTGCTCCTGCATTGGCGTCCGGACCAGCTCCGGGGTTCTGCGCGCCGCCCTGAGCCTGCTGTGCAGCATATATATCCTGCGAAGCCGCGTTCCAAGCCTGATTGAGCTGCTCGATAGCGCTGTCTATATCGGCGATATTGGCCGCCTTGTGCGCGTCTTTCAGCTTGCCGAGTGCAGCCTCGATCGCAGACTTCTTGTCGGCCGGGATCTTGTCGCCGTACTCCTTCAACTGTTTCTCGGTGCTGAAGATCATCGAGTCGGCAGAGTTGACCTTGTCGATACGTTCGCGCTCCTCCTTATCCTTGGCTTCGTTAGCCTTGGCCTCGTCGCGCATCCTCTGGATGTCGGCGTCGGAAAGACCCGAAGACGCCTCGATACGTATGTTCTGTTCCTTGCCAGTCCCTTTATCTTTGGCCGATACGTTGAGTATACCGTTGGCGTCGATGTCGAACGTAACCTCGATCTGAGGCACTCCACGCGGAGCCGAAGGTATTCCGTCGAGGTGGAAGCGTCCGAGCGATTTGTTGTCGCGAGCCATCGGACGTTCGCCCTGAAGAATATGTATCTCTACCGAAGGCTGGTTGTCGGCCGCAGTCGAGAACGTTTCGCTCTTGCGTGTCGGGATGGTCGTATTCGCGTCGATAAGTTTTGTGAACACGCCGCCGAGCGTCTCGATACCCAGCGAAAGCGGGGTAACGTCGAGCAGGAGCACGTCTTTCACCTCACCGGTGAGCACACCGCCCTGTATAGCAGCACCTACGGCCACCACTTCGTCCGGATTCACACCCTTCGACGGGGCCTTGCCGAATATCTCCTCCACGATCTTCTGTATGGCCGGGATACGTGTCGAACCACCCACGAGGATAACCTCGTCTATCTGGTTGGCACTGAGGCCAGCATCCTGAAGCGCCTTCCTACACGGCTCTGCCGTTGCGCGGATCAGCTTGTCGGCCAACTGTTCGAACTTGGCACGCGTAAGCGTCATCACGAGGTGCTGCGGTATGCCGTCCACCGGCATGATATACGGCAGGTTTATCTCGGTGCTGGTCGAGCTCGAAAGTTCGATCTTGGCCTTTTCGGCAGCCTCTTTCAGACGCTGGAGCGCCATCGGGTCCTTACGCAGATCGACATTATGCTGTTTCTGGAACTCTTCGGCCATCCAGTCGATGATAACGTGGTCGAAGTCGTCACCGCCGAGGTGGGTATCACCGTTGGTCGATTTCACTTCGAATACGCCGTCGCCAAGTTCGAGGATCGAAATATCGAACGTACCGCCACCGAGGTCGTATACGGCGATCTTCATATCTTTGTTAGCCTTGTCGAGGCCGTATGCCAAAGCCGCTGCGGTAGGCTCGTTGATGATACGCGCCACTTTAAGACCGGCGATCTCGCCAGCCTCTTTGGTAGCCTGACGCTGCGAGTCAGAGAAGTACGCAGGTACGGTGATTACCGCTTCGGTCACAGTCGTTCCGAGATAGTCTTCGGCGGTCTTCTTCATCTTCTGAAGCGTGATGGCCGAAATCTCCTGCGGAGTGTACAGGCGGCCGTCGATGTCCACGCGCGGGGTGTTGTTGTCGCCCTTGACCACTTTGTACGATACGCGGCCGAGTTCGTTCTTCACCTGATCGTATGTCTCGCCCATGAACCTCTTGATAGAGGCCACCGTATTATTCGGGTTAGTGATAGCCTGACGTTTTGCAGGCTCGCCCACTTTACGTTCGCCGCCTTCGGTGAAGGCCACGATAGAAGGAGTGGTGCGGTGACCTTCACTGTTGGGAATTACGACGGGTTCGTTACCCTCCATAACCGCAACGCACGAGTTGGTCGTTCCTAAGTCAATTCCAATGATCTTTGCCATAATTAATGTATTTTTAAGTTTATTGATTTCAGTTTCCGACCAATAAACTCTCAATCATTGTGCCAAGCCGGAATAGGGCCTGACGCGGTTCGAAAATCTGACAAATCCGCTTTTTTGGCAGTTGCGACTGACAGGTCAACTGCCATTTCTGCCGTTTGGGACATGACGCGGATTTTAATAGCCGCTTTTTTTGAAAATCAGAAAAAATTTTTATAATTTAGACTCGGTGTCTTGCAACAAGGGACGCAATGATTCAGGAATACGTAAGATGAAGGAGGGTGAAAAACACATAATGACGATGCACGACCGGAGCCGTCTTTTTTAGGGAGCGCGAATCTCCGGCCGGCTTTTTGCATTGGAACACAACGAGAATATACAAGTCAACCTATAGTTACTAAACTAAAACTTTATGAACATGGTAATAACATTCAACGAGCTGCGCCGGATCAAGGACCGGTTGCCCAGCGGGAGTTCGAAGAGAATCGCAGATGAACTTGGAATAGACGTCGATTCCGTCAGGAATTATTTCGGCGGCCGTCATTTCGAATCGGGGACCCCGCAAGGTGTCCATTACGAGAGCGGTCCCGACGGCGGTGTCGTGACGCTCGACGATACATCGGTACTCGATGCCGCCATGCGGATATTGAACGAGGCCAAATAGCTCAATACCGAAATCGGACACACTCTGCCGATCAGCACGAGCGATATTACGATAAGCGATGCAACCGGGTAGGCATGCGTAGGTCCGTAAACAATCAGACATAAACATCAATCAGGCACGGAAACAATTCCAGCCGAAAAGAGAGACAGACAATCTGTCTCTCTTTTTGTTTTGGCGGCCGCACGAATCGGTCGTATACACAACGAAACGGACACGACAACACAAATAGCCTACAAAATACATCATTTTGAAACTTCGTGTTTTTTACATATCTTTAATAGACCTAACCAAAAAACCTTGCCATATGAAACAGACTACCCTTTTCCTATGCCTTGCATTCTCCATAATGCAGGCTCTCTGCGGTTACGGTTACCCATCGTTGCCAGACAGCCGGCAAAGGTCGGCAGAGCAACTCATATACAAACTCGACTTCGACGATCTGGTCAAGATATATTTAGATGACGATGTGAAAATCGACGAATCAATGCTGCACACATTCGTCAAGAGTGTCAGTATTGACAACATCCACCCGGAGGAAGGACTTGAACGCGGCAACTACATCGCCATAAAGGTCATAAACGATTATTTACATCACTATCTTATCACAGTAGACGATTTCAATTATGAACTTCTGCCGACAGAAGACGTCTCTGTCTATCTGTTCGATTCGAACTTCAAGCCGATCACCGATTCCGTGACTTGCAATTACAAAATGCGTTTCGACAAAAAAACGCTGACTTACACGGTGAAAGGGCTCAAGCCGGACGACATGCTAATAATCACACATAAAGGCGTGTACCATTTCATAGAATACAACGTCAACGAAGAGGATAAAACGTTTTGGGAGAAGATTCAAGCCTCATTCAACCGCATATTCAAACCTCACAACCGGTACAGCAAGCGGAATCACGGCTTCATAGTCTTCAACAAACCCGCATACAAGCCCGGCGAAACGGTCAAGTTCAAAGGATACGTCACCGACGAAAAAGGGAATCCGAGCCATCAAAAAGCGCAGGTATTACTTAAAGAACGCGGTTCTTCTCGAAAAGATACTTTATTAACCATGCTCAAGCCCTACCGTCCGGGCATGTACGAATGGGAGTTCCCGATCACAGACAGCCTCAACCTCCAACTTGACTGGGAGTACTACATAAGCCTGAGACCGCACAAAGCAGATAAGCTGCGGGGTATACAGGCAGCTTTCAAGTTCGAAGAATACACCCTCGACAACAATACGTTTTCAGTCTCGACAGACAAAGACAGCCCGTACCAACAGGGCGAGCTGGTCAAACTCACCGTCAACGCATCCGATGCCAACGGGCTCGCCATACACGACGGGCGACTAAGCATATTGGTGACGGCAAAAGACTCACACCTCAAAGGTGTGGACCATGCGTTCATCCCCGACACGTTATGGTACTATGAAACAGAGCTCGAAGCCAAACAAACTCAGGAGGTATTGGTCCCCGACTCCATATACCCCGACAATACGGAACTCCGCGTCTCGGCCCAATGTATACTGCGGAACGCCGACAACGAGCAACTCGAAGATCAGGTAAGTTGGCAATACGACAATTACTCCAGACTTAACGCCCCGTTACTTCACGCCAAGCAGGAAAAAGGAATCCTATACGCCGTCGCCACCATCGGCAACGACACCATTCCGACACGAGCCGTCATAACAAACGACGAGACACAAAAAAGCGACACCGTCACTCTCCCATTTTCCATGCCGTGGGAGAAAAGTACCGGCAGCTACACAATAAAAACCAGCGAAGACAACAAGCACTACATCAGTCAATATAGCTTCAAAGACTTCACCGACACAAGATTATACGGAACAGAAGATTCGGTCTACCTAATCGTAGAGAACTACTTGGAACTACCGTTCTGGTACACTGTCAGTGAAGGGAATAAGGATATTGCGAGCGGTTATTCCACAGCCAGACACTTCAAACGTCAGTACAAAAGGCACAAAAAAGGTTTCAGTGCAACCATCATCGGGGTCAACTCTGCATACAAGTCAATCGACAGGCCGTTAACAGAAATATGCCCTTACACAACAGATACGCTCACGATGGAAATAACCACGCAACACATCGTATATCCCGGACAACAAGTACCGATAGACATCAAACTCGCCGACATAAAAGGGAAACCCGTCAAGAATGCTGACGTCACAGCCTATGCGTTCAAATCGGCATTCAAAGCCCGAAACCCGTCGATACCGAGCTTCAACGCCACCAGATATGCAAAACCATTCAACACCGGCAAGCGTAAGTGGTTCGAGCCTAACTACTATCGCTCCAGAAGGCAAAAGCCTCACAAAATCGACATAGAACTGTGGCGCGATAAATTCGGGCTCGACTCCATCGCCTTCTACAACTTCCTCTATCCGAACCCGACGTTCGTCTACCGCGAGCCGGCCGAACAGACACACATAATGCCATATGTCATCGCAGGCGGACGCATGGAACCGGTCTTTATCGTATATATCGACGACATTCCCCATTATTTGCACAACCCGAACCACAACAACTCATACAGCATAGCCACCGACCTAACCGGGCTGCACACCATTCGACTCAGAACATTCGACAAAGAGGTCTTGATAGAAAACGTAAATATAGTCGCCGGACAGAAAAATATCATCTCGGTCGATGCCGATGCGGCAATCCATTCCGACCAAAACCCGACTGATGAAAACGGCATACGCATCGTCGTGAAGCCATTGCCTAAGAACCTTCACGGCAACCTTTCCGACTACGAACGGCAATATCTCAGCCGATATATGGTCTCCATCGAAGATTGGAGCGACAGCATCAAAGTTCTCAAACGATACGCGCCGTTATCGGCTACATTACAGGAAACCGTATATGCACTCAATCCCGAATCGAACAAACAGTACGATTCCCAGAAAGACAGACATATCATCAACCACTTTCTCGTAGGGCCGTTCCCGCAACTGCACGACTTCACTTCCCAGACCGCCCCTACATTGAGAATATATTCAGACACTATTCTGAAGACCTCGTTTCAAATAAAACCCGCCACCCACTACTACCTCGACAGGTTGAATACCGTGCGAAATATAGAGTGGGAAAGACCGCTTGTCTGGAAACAGATGAAAAAATACACCATGCCTTTAGATTTCAAACAGCAACCATTAACTCCCAAAAACATCTCTGATAAATTCAGGCATGACCTCATCATACCCATGCAACAGCTTCGGAGTAACACACACCTCATAACATCCAACGCTGTCAGACATACTGGGGACAACAACGTCGAACTCTACTACGTATATACTACACGCATGCACGACGAAGCCCTTAGATATATAACCATAAAAGACGGAGCGACCACATACGACTATCTATTCTCCGCTAATGACGACAGACCGCTAGGATGTCTTCCAGACGGCGAAACTCGGATTTACACGGTCACGACCGACTCTATGATATACGGAGGAACCCCTGTAAAGCTAAACCACACCAATATAGGCACAACTTTGGTACAAATAGACTACACGAAACCAATAGATGACAGTCTGTTAAAAGCTAAGATATTCCATATGTTCGGGAGTGTGCTGAAATATCCACAACCGATCATTCCAATTATAAGTAAACAGACCGCTATTTCGAATAAATTTGCAACAATCACAGGAACAGTATCCGACAAGGTGGGGCCATTGCGCGGCATCACCGTCACGATAGAAGCCCAAGACGGACGAACCATCACAGGCACACTAACTGACGAAGCAGGCGACTACATACTATACATTCCGAAAAGCGATGAGGATTTGTCTGTCGTATTCTCGTTTGTAGGCTATGACACACAAAGAATCAAATACACCGGACAAGCCACACAGAACACTACCCTAAAGCTAAACAACTTGATTCTGAGCTCTGCAGCCATCGTCCCTGATGCCGCGTCAGGGCGCTACCGCGAAGCGATAGCTTTAGCAGGAGGAGGAATGGAAATGGTAGACATCACCCAATTCCAAGAGATGGCGATAGTATCCGTCGAGGAAATGTTGATAGGCAAGCTTTCGGGACTGGACATAATAGGGGACGGCGATCCCGGCTCTTTCTCAAGCATCAGGATACGCGGCACGGCATCGCCCGGCAAATATCCGCTCATAGTGATCGACGGCGTTCCGCACAGCGACTCCACCCTGCTCGACCGTGCCATAAACACCTCCGAGGATTTCGCAAGCATCGCGGGGCTGAATCCTGACGACATATTGTCGGTAGATGTTCTGTCCGGCGACAACCTCATAGCCCTCTGGGGCGAACGCGCGGCTAACGGCGTCATATCCATCACTACGCGCAACGGCAGCGGACAGTTCATGGACGAATCCGGCACATCGTCCATAAGGCACAATTTCCACGACGACGCATTCTGGAAACCGAACCTCAAGACCGACCGCGAAGGCAAGGTTTCGTTCGAGGTAACATATCCGGACGACATCACCAAGTGGAAAGCCTACGTCATAGCCGTGAACAAACGGGGCGTTTCGCAAGCCGTGGCACACGAGATAAAATCATTGAAGCCGCAGGCGGCCCAACTCTCGCTGCCCAAATTCGCGATACGCGGCGACAGTATCAACGTCATAGGCAAGCTATCGTCACACTTAGCCGACACCGCCTCGGTCACACGCTCCATAAGCATAGACGGCAACGTCCCCTCGCAGGAACAAGTATCGTTCTCGTCGCTCCACATAGACACGATAGCCGTCAAACCCTCGCAAGGCGACAGCCTGACCGTCAAATACGTCATGAGCAAGCCTAACGGATATTTCGACGGCGAGGAACGCTCCATACCGGTATATCCAGCGGGGATCATGGAGACCAGCGGCGAGTTCACCGTCTTGAACGGCAACGGCGAAGCCTCTTTTTCGACCGACCCGGTTTTAGGCGAGGCCACCATGTTCGCTCAGGCCTCGGCCATAGATATGTTCTTGGACGAAATAGACCGGACCATAGCGTACAAATATATGTGCAACGAGCAGATGGCGTCCAAACTCAAGGCTCTCGCAGCCAAGAAACGCATATGCGACATCACCGGCCGAGAGTTCAAAGAGCTGAAAACCGCCCACGACCTCTTGAAACGCCTGAATACAAACATGAACAGCGATGGCATGTGGGGCTGGTGGGAACGCGGCAAGACGGAGATATGGATTACCCGTCAGGTGGTCGAGGCCCTCACCTCATCCTTCGAAGCCGGATTCACCAAGTCGAAGCCGGCTGACAAGACACTGCGCGGGCTGCAAAACGAATTGAAGAACATCATGGATTCGGGTATACTCGCCGAACGACGCCGTAACGACATCGCGGACATAGCCAAAATGATGCGCGACGATTTCGGCGTAACTACGCACATCCCACTGCCTGCCTATGACACAGACGACATCACGATACTCGAATACGTGTACGGCGGAGGCGATGCGAACGTGCACCTCATAGACTCCCTGCTCGCCAAATCGCGCAGAACGATGACGGGTTCCATGTACTGGGGCGATGAAGAGCGTCAGGGCATTATGCCCATAGCACGGGTTCTGCGTCCCGCCGGCAGCAATGTCTCCGCGACGCTGGCCGCTTACCGCATACTCCGCAAGGCAGGCGGACATGAAGCGGAACTCGAAAAGATACGGAACTATTTCTTCGAAATAAGGCGCGGCGGATCGTGGCGCAACACCTACGAATCGAGCCGCATTATCGAAACGATACTGCCCGACATGCTTGGTCAAGAAGGTTCGTTCGAGGGCACACAACTCACCGTCAACGGACGAACAGTCAAGGATTTCCCATATAAAGCGACGTTCCCTGCAGGCGACAGCATCGCCGTAACGAAACAGGGTACTCTGCCGGTATTCCTCACCGTGTACCAGCAGGCACGCAACGAACGTCCCAAATCGGAGGCCAACGGGTTCGAGGTACGAAGTTACTTCACGGAGGCAGGGCGCGAAGTCGAGACGCTGACATCCGGCCGGACCGTGCAGCTACAAGTGGAGGTCACCGTGCAGAACGAGGCGGAATACGTCATGATCGAGGTCCCGATACCGGCCGGATGCGACTACGAGAGCAAGCGACAGGGCTATGCGTCGAGCGAAATACACCGCGAGCACTTCAAGGAGAAAGCGGCGATATTCTGTTCGAGGCTCACTCCCGGCAAACACAAGTTCACACTCTCATTGACACCGCGTTTCACGGGGCGGTATACGCTTAATCCTGCAAGCGCCGAGCTGATGTACTTCCCGACATTCAGCGGACACGAAGCCGTGAAAACGACCGACATAAGGTAATCGAATACAATCTTGTACTCACATTCTCACGATAAGTGCAGGCCGTAAATGTAGGCCTGCACTTATCGTATATAGCTTTCCCAAATGTATTGCCCGCCGCACACGACCATGCCATCACCCAGTAAAAACAGCATCGGTCTTCTGGACAGCGGCCTAACAATTTCCACAACCGTAAGCGACCAAGCACTTGATACTGGCCGGCCCGAATTTATAGCAAAAGTAATATCGCACTCCCAAACGACACACCTCACAACCAATAAACATACAAATGGACATAACAACATACCTCACAACACTAATCCACTCGCCCAAAGCACGAATAACCAATCTCCGCACAACGACGCCCATATTCAAAACATTCGAAATCCTCTCGCCATCGCACCTGTCAAAATACCACTTCCCCCGGAAAGGACCTTTCCGGGGGAAGTGAAAATCCAGCGCTATGCTAAAAGCCGCCGTTATGTCGCATAAGCCTTACTGGAAGAACTCGTCCCTAACCTGAGTACCGGACGATGAAGCGGCTTCGTCATCGCAATTGTAATCTATCGCCCCTTGCGGCACATAGAACGTGTCTTCCTGCGTAACCCCGAGCGACGGGTCGGCGTATACACGCTTCATGAACTCGCCAAATATCGGGAGTGCCAACGTAGCACCCTCCGCAGAACTCCGCAGATGTACGCTGGGATCCTCGCCGCCTACCCACGCACCGCCAACAAGGTTTGGCGTCACACCCATGAACCATGCGTCGCGGCTCTCCTGCGACGTTCCGGTCTTGCCGCCTATCTGCCCCGTAAAACCGTATCCGCCACCATAAGTACGAACCAAACGACCACCTGTTCCGCCTCGCACCACGCTCTGCAACATACCGAGCATGGTGTATGCCGTCTGCTCGCTGATGGCGTCGGACGACACGGGCGTAAATGTGGCGATCAGGTTGCCGTAGCGGTCTTCGATACGCGTCACGAATATAGGTTCGGTAAACACCCCTCGGTTCACGAATGTCGAGTAAGCCCCGACCATCTCGAACAGCGACACGTCAGGAGTTCCGAGTGCCAACGCATATACGGGGTCGATATAACTATGTATACCCATCCGGTGGATGAAGTCGGCGACCGCCTGCGGTTGCTTGCCCTGCTTCATTATCCACGCCGTATAGTTGTTACGGCTGTTCTGCAATCCCCAGCGCAACGGGTGCATCTCGCCGGTATATAGTTCCGATTCATGCTTCGAACTCGCCTCTTTCGGCTGCCACGCTTCGCCAGTCGGCGTCTCTATGGCCACGGGAAGATTCGGGACCGGAGTACACGGAGTATACCCCAAATGGTCTATGGCGAACGTGTAGACAAACGGTTTGATCGTAGAGCCGACCTGACGTTTGCCCTGCGAAACCATATCGTACTGGAAATAGCGGTAGTCCGGTCCGCCCACATACGCCTTCACATAGCCGGTATTAGGGTCCATCGCCATGAACGAAGCTCGCATGATGCGCTTGTAATAGAGGATCGAATCGCGCGGCGTCATCAGCGTATCGACCTGTCCCCTGTTGTAGGTGAATATCTTCATCTTTGCGGGGGTGGTGAACGCCTTGTCTATCTCTTCGGCCGTCGCCCCCGCCTTCTTCATATCGCGGTAGCGGTCGGAGTAACGCATGGCATTGCGTACTATCTTGTCTATCTGAGCCTTGCTCTGCCCTATGAACTGCACCTTGTCGCGCTTGAACTGACGGTCGTATGCAGGCTGTATCTCGTTGGCGAGCCTGTTGTATACGGCTTCCTCGGCATATTTCTGCATCGAGGAGTTGATTGTGGTGTATATCTTCAACCCGTCTGTATAGACGTTGTAGTTAGTGCCGTCCGCTTTCTTGTTCTTGAGACACCAGCCGTATATCGGGTTGGTATCCCATCTTTGCAACTCCTGCTGGAAATCCCAGTCGTTAGTGAACTGCGAGCGCACGGGACGTTTCATGTTCATCACGGCCCGCAGACGTTCGCGGAAGTATGTTCCCGTACCCTGCGTATGCGTGATGGGATGATAGTCCAACACTATCGGCAACTGTTGCAGCGAGTCGCGCTGTGCCTTGGTTATGAAATCGCAGCTCGCCATACGCGCAATGACCGTATTGCGGCGTCGCAGCGAACGGTCCGGATTACGCACCGGGTCATAAGCCGTGGGGGCGTTGACCATGCCGACCAGAAGCGCGGCCTCGTTTATCGTCAGCTCGTGCGGCAGCTTGTTGAAGAACGATTGCGAAGCCGACTTTATACCGATGGCATTACGGCTGTACTCCACCGTATTGAGGTACATCGTTATAATCTCCTCCTTCGTATAGTTGTATTCGAGCCTCACGGCCGTGATCCACTCCTTCAGTTTGAACACCAGAATATTCGAACGGCCGACATCCTCGCCCACGCTTTCGCGTATCTTGAACAGGTTCTTGGCCAACTGTTGCGTGAGCGTACTTCCGCCGCCCTGATGGCTGAACGTCAGCAAGCCGACACCCACCCTCGCCAGCGCGATGAAGTCTATGCCCGAGTGCGAGTAGAAACGCATATCCTCCGTTGCCACAAGTGCGGCCACGATGGAATCGTTCAATTCGCGGTACGATACGTCGGAACGGCTCTCGACGAAAAACTGGCCTATTATCTTGCCGTCGTCCGAATATATCTCGGTAGCGAGATTGGTCTTCGGGTTCTCGAGCTCCTCGAACGTGGGCAGCTTACCGAAAACACCTAACGCAATGAGCCCTATCATTACGAACAATACCACAAAAGGAGCTGTCACTATTATCCACAGCCATTTCACGGCCCTACTGCTGTTGAGCGCGCGGCCTATACTTTCCTTCGAATCCTTTCTACGTGCCATAATCTATCGTTACGTGTGCAAAGGTAACTATTTTTATCTTAGCTGCCGACACCATTGCCAACATCGCGTACCGGAACTTTCCAGTTCCGGTCGTTATTAGTCAATAACGCAAACGGACGCACCTTATTTTGTACGGCCGCTACAACGGCAGAGAAACGCCAACCCCGAACTGCACGCCGGTATAATTCGGTTTATACACCCCGATACGCAGGCTACCCTGCGAATTGAACGGCAGCGATATAGGTATCATGTCGAGTATCACCTCGCCGCCGTAAGACCACGTACGCTCCCTGTGCTTACCGAGTCCGGCCGCACGCATGTCCCTGTCCCAGAACGCCATGTCGAAACCGAGATTGAGGCGTATGCGCGTGATGTAGAGCACGGCGGGAATCCCGACCTCGGGATAACACAACGGGAGCTGGTAATCGGTCGAGAACGCCGAATACTTGCCCGGACGCAGTTCGTCGTAATCGGCCCCGCGCGGGAAGAAATCGTCGGACGAGAACCCGTAGAGCCCGTCACCGACCTGCTCCTGCACGGTCCCGCGCAGCCTGATTCCGTGATTCCGGAAGAAACCCGGCAGATAGACTCGGCCGTAAAATTCGAGGAGATTGGAATATATGTCCGAGAACGGATTGCCCGACGCCGACACCCCGACCATATATCCCCAGCGCGGCTGAAAATCGCGGTATGCCATGCGAACATCGTCGCTGAACTGTATGCCGGCCGCCAACTTCTGGAATCCGGTCTTGAATTTCAGCTTATCAGGATCTGCCACAGCAGTACCGTTGCGGTACTCTATCCCGCCGCTTATAATCCGCGCATTCAGGTGTTCTATCTCCACCTGAGGAGTGAGCCGGCGTATATGATAGCCTGACGACAGCGTTATGGGCAGGTAGGCGAGTCCCGTGATCTTGTAATGATCCCGCGGCCTGTACCCCTCGTCATAACTGCCGAGCCACCCACGGTAATCGTCCTGATTCTTGGAGCTCCACTCTGCAGTTATCTCGAACTTAGGCGCCCAACCGTAATATTTGAACTTGCCCTGCACGTAATGCTCGCTGTTCTTGAACCTGTAACCGAGCAGCGTGACGGTCGAATTAAGCAAGTTCTGCGACAACAGCGTAGCCCCCACTCCGAAGTTGAACTCGTCATCGCCCACCAGCTCGTCCGGCTCGAAGTAGAACGGAGCCCAACTGTGTACCTGTATCAGGTTGAGGCCCTTGCGATATTTGCGTGTTTCGTATTTCGTGGTATCGGCCACTTTCACGGCGTCCATATTTATGACGTCCCATTTGCGGCGTTCGGGATTGACTACGTTTTTGGGCAACCGCGACCACGGCACTTCGCGCATAACCGCACCGGCATCCTGCATAGCGAGAAGGTAACCGTCCTTGGAAAAGGTCGTCACCGCTATCTTGCCATCGCCTGCCGGCGCCGGCGAGAACGAGCCGTATTTGGATTCAGTGACCGCGTACTCCATGCCCGACGCCAGATCATAGATATGAGCCTCATCCTTACCCGTAGCGATGGAACCGTAATATAGTTTTCCGTCCGCAGCACGCAGGTTCGAGATGGTAGAGCGGTTCGGCTTTGTGACCACGGCCAACGGCTCGACCTCCGACACCCGGCCTATCCACATGCCCGCATCGCTCAGCCCTATAAAATAAAAACCGCAAGTCTTATTGTCGTAGGCCAACCCGTGTACCGACACCGTATCCGGTATCTCGACACGCCAGTCGCCGTGCTTTATCGCATACGAGCCGCTGTAATCGTACTCGACGGCGGCATAACTGCCGTCTTCCATTGCCACAGGGAACAACGCCCTGCGCTCGCCGCGAACGATGCCTTTCTTGCCCGTCGCGATGTCGTACCAGCACAACTGCGAATTGACACGCTGCGCCCAGAACGTACTCTGCCTGTATTCCGACCAATATGCCCTGCCGCCGCCCACGCTTATCGGCGAGCCCACGTCACCCGTGCGGGCAACGACTCTTTCGTCCCCGTCCGCAGGATCGACCTCTACCATATGGGCCGGACGCACGAGATCGTTCTTGAACGCCAGCAGCGAGCCGCCGGGAACGGCCACCGGTGAGGTGTAAGTCGTGTACGACCGTCCTGCCGACACTATCGGCACGGAACTGTTATCGACCTGCGGCAGTGAACGCCACAATTTCCACAGGTCGTCGAACGTCTCGTGAAAAAGTTTCTTGGGCGTGGTATAATATTTCTTGTTCAGCCAGAAATGATTGGTGAAGAACATGATAGGGTTGCGGGCGGCATCCTTGGCCACTCGTCCCCATGCGTTATGCCCGTATTTCGTATCGGCATACGAAACTATCTGATAGCCCAGTTCGTACTGCCCCGGCATTGGATAACGGAACGAACCGCAAAAATATTGGTCGCGAGAGAATTCCATTCCTTCGAGGCAAAACGCACGGTAAGGCATTGTGAACGAAGGTTGCAAACCGCGTCCGAACTCGGTCATCTGCGTCTCGGCGAGAACCGCGTCGCCCTCAAGGAACCAATACGACAGGAGGATCGTCCCCACCAACGAACCCTGCTCTCCGAGCAACGCGCTCAGGTACTTCACGAACCCGCGTTTGAGATTGTTGTACTGCACGCTGTGGCGGTACTCGTGTATGGCGAGCTGCTTTGTCCAAGGTGTCGCATAGGGCGACAGCGACGGCGTCACTATAAGCTCGGTCCTCTTGGGGGCGAGCATCACGAGGCCGTTAGACTGAAAGTTTTGCGTATGGAGCATTACCGGCATCTTCATGGGGCCGAGTTCGAACCCGTTGCCGATGTGCGGCCGGACGGTATCCATGTAGTTTATGATGCGGGCGGCATGGCGGTCGTACGTCCTCGGAAAGACGTAGTTGCCGTTCGGTGTCCTGACCTTGTTCCACTTTACCGATGCCGGATTTTGCCCCCAGTCGTAATACTGCGCCGTTGCCGTCTGCCACGACAGCGTCCCGAGGAACATGGCCAACGCACACCCCATGAGTCTATGCTTCATCCGCCTACCTGTTATTTTGTTTTAATCTCAATAAAGAATACGCCCCGATTATCGTCACCAACTCCGAGAATACGGCCGGCAGCAAGACGGGTCCCAACATCACGTCGAATCCGAAAGGCCAATGCAGCCAAACCGAAACGGACAGTACGAAAGAGACCGCCAACCTCGCAACGGACACTCCAACAAACTTCAGCACACGGCGGTTTCCGCCGACCTTCTTAAATCCGATCACCGCGAACAGCACCGCCCCTACAAGAAACGTAAGCGTTCCCAAATAAGCCGTCAATCCGAAAAATTCAGACATCAGGGCTTGCCCCTGTATGAAAGCCATCATAATTATCCTCCCGCTTTTTTAGCTTTATACCCCGCCTTGACAAGCAGGTCTACCACGCGATCGCGGAAATCGCCCTGAATGATTATCTCTCCGTCCTTGGCCGAGCCTCCCACTCCGCATTTGTTCTTCAACATCGAAGCCAGTTCGCGCAGGTCGTCGTCCGAACCTACGAATCCTTTGACCAACGTCACCTGTTTGCCTGCCCGTTGTTTGCGGTCGAGCCACACGCGAAGATCTTGCTGCGACGGTTCCAGTGTCGGTCCGTCCGCGTCAACCTCGGTATCGTATTTGTAATCCGGATTTGTCGAGTAAACCATCCCCAGACGCGACTTCCAGTCGTTATTACTCATTGTACTATATGGTTGATTTATTCGCAAAGATATAAGAATACTCGTGAATTTTTACAATATTTGCACAATATAGGATGTGCCGGGCCTATCCGATGCCGGTTACGGCCGATACGGGACCGACTCCATATCCGCACAAACGAAAGGAAACATGAGCCGCAGGTCTAATCGCAGATACTCTCAACGGGACAACGAACACAGCAAACGCGACACGCAGCAGTCGGGGCGCGGCAACGGTTCACGCGCGGAATTTCATGTCAAGGGCGATTCACAGGTCAACATCTACAAAGGCGACAGAAACGGACAAGACGGTTGGGCGCGTTACAAGGAGGCGCTGCTCGCCCAAATGCCGGAGAAGCTCCCAGTAGACCCTGCAAAAAAGAATGTCAAGGTGTTCGTCGAAGGTTACGAAGACGTGTCGTTCTGGCGCGGCATATTCGACGAATACGAAAGCAGTGCGCTGACTTTCGAGGTCTCTGTCCCGCCGCGCGAAGACTTAGCCAAAGGCAAAAAGGTGCTGATGGGGATGATACCAGAGACCTCCCCTAACCTGATACTGTGCGTGGACAGCGATTTCGACTACCTCTTCGGGAACTCGACCGAACAGTCCAAGACGATAAACAACACCACATACCTCTTCCATACCTACGCCTATTCGACCGAAAGCTTCCTGTGCTACGCACCGTCGTTGCACAACGTATGCGTGAAAGCCACCAAGAACGACGCACGCATATTCGATTTCGAGAAGTTCCTGAAAGAGTACTCCATCATCATCTATCCCCTGTTCATCTGGTACGCCTATTCGGCCCACCTCAAGAACGAAAACGTCTTCACGCTTCTAGAGTTCAAGAGCAGCGTCAAGTTAGGATATGTCGAGGTGGAGAAGAACGGGGCCGACACGCTCGAATGGCTGAAACTGCAAGTGCAAAAACGCCTGCGGATACTCCATCGCAATAATCCGGAGTACGCCCAGAAGCTGCCAGCGTTCATGCGCCAGTTGGAACAGCGCGGACTGCAACCGGAAGACACATATATGTATATGCAGGGGCATACCCTCATGGACAACGTGGTCATAATCATGCTCAATGCCGTATGCGAAAAGCTGAAGCTAATGAGCAACATACGTATCAACACATCGTCAAAAACCGGTGTGGCGCTGAAGAACGAACTCAGCAATTACAACAACTCCTTGCGTAATGTCCGCGACGTGCTTTTGGACAACGAGACATACAAAGACTGCCCACTGTACAAAAAGTTGCAACAGGACATCGAAAGCTATATCATGTCTCTGCAATAGCGGCGGCCAACTGTCGCGGAACGCCTGCACGGCACTATTTTCACATACGGCACACTCATTCTCCCGTATGGCAAACAGTAATGCACCGACATTCGCTCCCTCCAATCCGACACGCAAACCGCGACGAATACGCTCCGGACAAAATGTGATCGGGCATATACAGATCAACGTATGGCCGCACAGACAGCCACACAACCTGCTCTCCGGATAGCCTGCCATATAGTCTTACTCGCAGCGGGAAACTATACTAAGAATCACAAACAATTATGGCAGGCCGTTGAAGACCTGCCATAATTCGTAACGTTCCATTAAACAGTTCCGCGCTATTTCCTCCATTTCAGCCTCAGGCTGTTGGTCACGACACTCACACTACTCAAAGCCATTGCCGCACCGGCAATCATCGGGCTAAGCAGAAAACCGTTGACAGGATAGAGTATACCGGCCGCCACTGGAACCGCTATCACATTATATATGAAAGCCCAGAACAGGTTCTGCCGTATGGTCCTGACCGTCTGACGGGAAAGCCTTATTGCTTCAGGAACCTTCATCAGATCCGATGCGATAATGGTCATCTTGGCGGCCTCGATAGCTATGTCGCTGCCCTTCCCCATCGCGATTCCGAGGTCGGCCTGTGCGAGCGCCGCACTGTCGTTAATGCCGTCCCCGACCATAGCGACAACCTTGCCCTGCGCCTGCAACTGTTTCACGAACGCATTCTTATCGGCCGGAAGCACACCTGAACGGTAATTCGCTATCCCGGCCTGTGCTGCTATATACCGAGCCGAAGCCTCGTTGTCGCCCGTCAGCATCCACACGTCGAGCCCCGACGCCCTCAATGCCGACACGGCTTCGAGCGACGTATCCTTTATACTGTCGGCAAGCGCTATGGCTGCCAGCGATTTCGAATTGTCGGCGAACCACACGACCGTCTTCACCTCAGCCTCGCGCTCGCGGGCGAACCTTGCCAAAATATCGTCGATAGCGATGCCGTTCTCGGCCAGCAGCGCGAGGTTTCCTACATAATATATACGACCGCCGGCCTCACCGCGTATTCCGCGCCCCGGAATGTTGTCGAAGTTCACGACCGAAACAGGATGCACACCCTTGAAGAAATCGGCAACGGCTTCGGCCAACGGATGTTCCGACATCCGCTCCAATGCGACCAGCACATCCTTATGGCGGTCGTCTCCGGTATACCACAAAGCGTCTGTCACTTGCGGACGTCCTTCGGTTATCGTTCCCGTCTTGTCGAATATCACAGCGTCCACCTTACGCGCTATCTCAAGGCTCTCGGCATCACGTATGAGTATACCGTTCTCCGCCCCTTTGCCGATGCCCACCATTATGGCGGTAGGCGTAGCCAATCCCAACGCGCACGGACAGGCTATGACCAACACGGTTATCATGGCCAGCAGGCCGTGCGTGAAACCGTCTCCCGGATCGAGCACCATCCACAATATGAACGACAGCACGGCTATACCCATGATAACGGGAACGAATACCGAGGCTATCCTGTCCACGAGCTTCTGCACGGGGGCCTTACTCGCCTGCGCGTCGCCCACCATCCTTATTATCTGCGACAACAACGTATCGGCTCCGACCTTTTGCGCCCGATAGCGCAGGCTGCCTTTCTGGTTCACTGTCCCGGCGAACACATCTCCGCCCGCCTCCTTGAACACGGGCTCCGGCTCGCCGCTGAGCATACTCTCGTCAACGTAAGAGGTCCCTTCGACCACCTTCCCGTCAACGGCTATCTTTCCACCCGGACGCACGAGCAACACATCGCCGACCTTAACCGACTTGATAGGCATTTCGTTGATCGAGCCGTCGGGCATGACAACGGGAACGGTCTTGGGCTGCAACCCGATGAGCTTGCGGATAGCCGACGAAGTATTTCCCTTGGCCTTCTCTTCAAGCAGCCGGCCGAGCAATATGGACGCAATTATGACCGCCGACGCCTCGAAATAGACGTGCGGCTCGACACCCCTCTCCAGCCAGAAGCGGGGGTAAACCATATTGAAAACGCTGAACAGGTAGGCTATGCCCGTACTCAAAGCCACCAGCGTATCCATATTGACCATGCGGTGACATGCCTGTTTCCACGCGTTTATGAAGAAATCGCGCCCCAACCAGAAAACGACCGGCGTAGCCAGCACCCACATAACCCAATCGGCATGGGGCATATCCATAAAGAACATCCCGAGCACGAGCAGCGGGACGGCCAGAATCACCGCCCACAATGTACGTTTTTTCAGCGTTTTGAAACGGGCGGCGTGTATCTCATCGGCAACGGCCGATAGGTCGGAGTCATCGTCGTCGTCATCGACGAGCATGTCGAAACCTATGCCCTGCACGGTCTTCTGCATATCGCTCGGACTCGTAGTGGCAGGATCGTATTCGACCGTCACATTCGCCGCAGCGAGATTCACGGAAGCACACGACACACCGTTCATAGCTCCGACCTTGTCCTCTATTCTCGCGGCGCACGAAGCGCAATGCATACCCGTAACCGGGAACGTCTTCTTTATATTTTTTGCCATAACTTTATAATGTTAAAAAGATTAAAATAACTTACAATCATTTCGTCAGCCGCATCCGCATGGGTCTCGTACGGCATCTCTCCGAACCACGGTAGACCGGCGCACCCGACTCCGTCGCATGCAAATCGAGTATCGCGACACTGAGTCCCCGCGCCTCCTCGTCCAACGCCCTCACCAGCGTCTCGCCATATTCTCTCCGGCGATGCTCCAGATATGTCAGGATATTGAGCAACGTACCGAACCTGCCGTTCGGTACAGCCCCGTTAGGCGGCATTTCGGTCACGGTCAGAAACCCTATCGACACGATAACATCTCCATCCGTAACGGCCAGCACCACGGAATCACCTGCCGCCGTATGTTTCGACACATACCCCCGGATACTATCGGCAAGCACAGCCTCGTCGGTCTCCGGAAGCAATGGGTCGGTAGCGAGAAAATCGAGTCTCACTTGCAAAATTATCTCCGGATCGGTAATTTTCACAACTTTCATGCTCATTTTTTTACCTTTGTAAAGGTACACAAAATCATCGACGTTATATCTGCCATGAACATAGAAGAATTCCGGGAACACTGCCTCTCTATAAAAGGAGCCGCCGAAAGCCTGCCGTTTTTGGGACACAACGTTCTGGTGATGAAGATAATGGGCAAGATGTTCGCTTTCATCCCGCTGGAACCGCGCGACGGGCGCTTCGTCGCCAACCTGAAATGCGATCCGGAAAAATCCATAGAATTACGCGAACGATACAACGGCATAGGCCCCGGACACCATCCCTCTACCCTGCTGTGGAACGGCATTGACATAGACAGCGACGTCCCCGATGCCCTTATCGTGTCGCTCATACGCCATTCGGCGGATGAAGTCCTCAAAAAACTATCTGCGGCCAAACGTGCCGAATACTTCGCAGCACACGGCGGCAATCCCTGAACATCCCCCTCAAACTCACCGAGAAATTCATAAAAAAAGTACAAATTTCCACAGGAAAATTTTTCCTTTGGAAAATAATCCATATCTTTATGCCGTTATATAATCGTAACGACCGAAAGAATGCTCCGTAATTTATTGAAGAAATATTGGCTCACCCTGACAGGCATAGCGATAGGGACAGCAGTCGGATACTGCTACTGGCGCTTCGTGGGATGCGAAACAGGAACATGCCCCATAATATCTTCACCGCTCACAAGCTCGTTGTGGGGCGCATTATCAGGAGGATTGCTATTCAACATTTTCGAAACTAAAAAAACGACAAAAACGAAATCATAATGAAAAAGATCATTTTCCTGATAATGACAACGCTGGCAATAGCGACTTCGTGCAGCGGACAGGCCAAGAAAGACAAGAACGGAGCGAATGCCGGAACCACCATTCAGATGACCAAGGCCGACTTCCTGAAAAAAGTGGCCGATTTCGAAAACAGTCCGAGCGAATGGAAATACCTCGGCGACAAACCGGCGATCATAGATTTCTACGCCGACTGGTGCGGACCGTGCAAACAGGTCGCCCCGATACTCGAGGAGTTGGCTAAGGAATATAAGGACGAAATATACATCTACAAGGTCAACGTGGATACGGAGCAGGAATTGGCCGCCATATTCAGGGTACAATCCATCCCGTCGATGCTTTTCGCACCGCTCTCCGACGTGCCGCAAATGGCAACCGGGGCGATGCCGAAAGAAGAGCTAAAGAAAGCCATAGACAGCGTATTGCTGGGCAAAAAGGAAGCAACCAGTGCAGAATAGCATGGAGATACTGTGCAAGATACGCAACATATATCACGCCATAGGCAACATCGAACGCCAACTGCAGGAAGCGCACGGCATATGCCTTAACGAAGGGTCACTCTTGGCCTGCCTCGACACGCACGGCAAGTGTACCGCAGGCCAGATAGCGCAGATGCTCGACCTCTCGGCGTCGAACACCTCGAAGATAATAGCGTCCATGGAGAAGAAAGGGCTCGTAGGACGGCTGCAAGGCGACAGCGACAAAAGACGCATGTTCTTTTCACTCACACCGGCCGGGCTCGACCTACTGAAATCCCTAAGCGGGCAGACAGAGCAAGCAAAACAGGTTTTGCAGGAGATCAAGGAGCTTTAGCCAAAGATCGCAACACTGCACATAACGCTGTAAAATACTGCAAGATAGTACCCAGACCACATGCAAATGGACGATATGGAGAGGAAATTAGCGAAAAGCTCCATATCACGCGACAACAAATGAAACAGTCTGCACTTTATTTAAGTGTTTATGCTCATATTTGCACATTTGACAATAAACACGATAACGGCACAAAGCCATATTCACATATTGAATAGCAACGACATCATAACCACGCAAGTCCTTGAGCGACTCAGATCGGGGGATCACGATGCCTACAAGGAAGTATTCGTCCATTACAAAATGGCTTTGGAGAACTTTCTTTCCAAGCTTCTCGGTTCGGCCGAGGAGGGGCGGAAGACCACACAGGATGTGTTCGTCACCCTCTGGACAAAGCGAGAAATGATAATACCCGAAAAAGGGATCAAGCCGTTGCTGTTCACGATGGCGAAAAACGCCGCCTTCAACCACATACGCCGAAAAAAGACAACTGGCGGCATCATGGAGAAGCAAACGCAATATCTGGATGCGGACAGCGGTGTATCGTCCGACGACGACATGACAGCCGAAAACACGAGGCTCCTCACAGAAATAGCCGTCGAACGGATGCCGGAAAAACGCAAAAAGATCTACCAAATGCTCTTGGAAGACATCAGACCGGAAGAGATCGCTCTCAGGATGCACATTACCATAGACAACGTCTACAACCACATATCGAGGGCACGTAAGGCGATACAAGATATTCTTACAAAGGCTATCAGCCGTTAACAACATTCGGGACATAATACCTCTCCGGGGCTACCCGAGCCTCAAAATCCACACTAATCACATCACCTGAAACGGGAGCGACAGCCGCCCGTAAAACACCACACCACAATTTTCATCACCCATGCCGCAAACCGACGGCATCGGGGAAGCCACACCGAGGTTTCGGCACACAGCATGAACCACTTCAGCAACATGAAGCCTATCGGTTCCCGTTTCCCGGACAAGGTGCTGAAAAACTCCGCCTGCACACCTATCGGAACAGCCGTAAGGCGCGAACAGATACATGACGATCCGACATACGTGAACATTCTGCAACGCGACTTCAGCATCATCACATCGGAATACAACATGAAGATGGGCACGATGTGGAGAGGCGGACGCGACAGCTACCATTTCGTAGAAGCGGACGCATTGGTAGAGTTCGCCCGCAAAAACGGTATGCGTATCCACGGATGGACTTGGAGATGGGACACCGGTTACGAACCTAAAGCCCATTGGGAATCATAAAAAAATAGCCTTATGAAATTCATAAGGCTATTTTTTCGTCATCCGGCACATTCACAAGCGAATATCGTCCCCTTCCGCATAAACGCATCGTCACCACGTAAAAACCCATAGGCACGATGGCCAGCAGGCAATTCGCTATGTACATTTGGCGGGTAGCGGCCATATCATCTCCCGATCTTGGCTGCGAGACCCGCCACCGCCTCTTTCACCGACGAACTCTCGCCGAGCAGCCTGACAAACGCACTGCCGATAATAGCTCCGGCGGCATGCTCGGAAGCCGCATCGAACGTCGCCTTGTTCGATATTCCGAAACCTATCATCCGCGGATTCCTCAAATTCATAGCGTTCACACGCCCGAAATACTCCAGCGTGCGGGCATCGAAGCTATCCTTTGCTCCGGTGGTAGATGCCGTGGAGACCATGTAGATGAAACCTGAGGTATGCTCGTCTATGAGACGTATGCGTTCCTCGGAAGTCTCCGGTGTGATGAGCATGATGCAATAGAGGCCGTATCTCTCCAGAACCGGTTTGAAATCCCTCAGATAGTCGGCGAACGGCAAGTCGGGAATTATCATGCCGTCCACACCTACGGCCACACAACTCTTGCAGAAGTTCTCCACTCCGTACTGCATGATCGGGTTCAGGTAGCCCATCATTATCAACGGGATGTCCACCTTTTCCCGCACGCCTTCGAGCTGCGCGAACAGCTTCCGCAGCGTCATGCCGTTATTAAGCGACACGGTGCTGCTCTGCTGTATCACAGGTCCGTCTGCCATCGGGTCCGAAAACGGGATGCCGACCTCTATCATATCCACCCCACGAGCCGCGAGTTCGGTTATCACCGGAACCGTATCGTCAAAATGCGGAAATCCGGCCGTGAAATACACCGAAAAGATGTCTCTCTTCTTCCCGGCGAAAAGTTTGTCTATTCTGTTCATAACGCTCTGTTTTTAATCGTTTTCAAAAATAATTCTACCGCTGCCGGATCCTTAATGCCCGGCGCCGTCTCGAAACGGCTGTTTATATCGAACCCCACGCAACGGGGATCGTCGAAGGCCGACAACGCGCCGGCGTCATCCACTGCGATGCCTCCGCTCAATAAATACGGCGTCTGCCCGGCATACGAAGCCAGCAGCGAATGGTCGAACCGGACACCCGAACCGCCATGTGACGGAGTTTTCGTATCGAACACATAGTAATCGCACACTCCTTCGTATGCCTCGGTCGCAGCCAAATCGTCCGCCCCGGCCACGCCGAAAGCCTTTATTACGCCATAATCGTCACGCAATCCGGCACACATGACGGGAGTCTCAGCCCCATGCAACTGCACATAATCGAGCTCATAACGTGCGCCCATCTCTCGTATATACCATTCGGGCGAATCGACGAACACCCCAACCCGCGCAGTTCCTTCGGGCAACGCATCCAGCGAGGCGGCGTCCATACCTCCGGCGAACCGAGGCGAACGGTCGTAAAATATGAAGCCCATATAGTCTGGAGCCAGCCGGGCTATCGCCGCAATGTTCGCCGCATCGCGCATCCCGCAAACCTTCACTTTCATAGCTCAGTCTTTCTAACGAACGCACCCAAAGCCGCCGCAGGATCGGGCTCTTTCATGAAATTCTCGCCCATCAGAAACCCGTTGAAACCCTCGGCTCGCAACCGCTTCACGGTCTCAGGCGACGAGATTCCGCTCTCGGAGATACGGACGACGCCGTCGGGCAGCAATCGGCCCAACCTCTGCGACACGGCGATATCTGTGACGAACGTGGTAAGGTCGCGGTTATTGACACCGACAACGTTCACATGCGGGTTGACGTGCCCCAGCTCGGCTTCGTTATGCACTTCGAGCAATACCTCCAACCCGAGGTCCGAAGCGAACGCAGCCAACTCGCGGCACTGTCCTATGGTCATGGCCGCCGCTATCAGCAGCACGACGTCAGCCCCCGCGACGCGCGCCTCACATATCTGGTACGGATCAATTATGAAATCTTTACGCAACAGCGGAATGTCTGCCGCCTCCCGTGCCGCACGCAGATCGTCGAGCGATCCGGCAAAATAGTCGCGGTCGGTCAATACCGATACGGCGGCGGCGCCATTATCCGCATAACCGCCGACCACCTCACGTACATCGGCTGCCTCGTTGATATAACCCTTGGATGGCGACCGGCGTTTGAACTCGGCGACTATGCCCGTCGGGGAAGAGAGCAGCGCACCGGCGAACGACACGACGGGACGCCCGACACCGCGTGCTTCGGCCAGAATATCCCCAAAGCTTTTCACAGCCTTGGCAGATTCCATCTCCGCACGTTTGGTCTCCAATATTTTATCCAGTATATTCATAGTTACGAATTTATTTCAACGAATTTATCGAACACACGACGGGCGCTGCCGCTTTCTATGGACTCCCTCGCCCGAGCAACGGCGTCGCCTATGGATACCGAACTGTCTACGGTCCGGATGGCGAAAGCCGCGTTGGCTATCACGGCGTTCTTTTGCTGCTCCGTCGCCGTATCGGAAAGGACCCTGTCGAATATCGCCGCGGCCTCCCCTACGGTATTCCCGCCATACAGGTCGCTCTCGGCTGCACGCGAAAATCCCAATTGCTCCGGGGAATAAATACTCTCTTCCGTGTTAGACAACACTTTGAACTCCGAGGTCAGCGATATTTCGTCATATCCGTCGAGCGAATTAACGATGGTGAAATCGACACCCGACTGTTGGTAGAGATAGTAGTAAAGGCGAGCCAGCTTCAGATTGTATACCCCGAGCATCTGCCGGCGCGGCAACGTAGGGTTCACGAGAGGCCCAAGCATATTGAAGAATGTTCTCACACCGAGGTTCCGGCGCACGGGAGCCACTATCTTCAGTGCCGGATTGAAGAACTGGGCATGCAGATAGGCTATATTACACTCATCGAGCGAACGGCGCATGACATCCGCGTCCTGTGTAAATTTCACCCCGTGCTGCTCGATCACGTTCGATGCGCCGCTGACCGAGGTGGAGCCGTAGTTGCCGTGCTTCACCACGTTATACCCGGCTCCTGCCACCGTGAAACAAGCGGCAGTCGAGATGTTGAACGTATTTTTGTTGTCTCCGCCAGTACCGACGATGTCTATGGCCCCGTACTCGGACAGGTCCACCGGAACACGCATCTCGAGAAGCGCGTCGCGGAACCCCGCAAGTTCGTCTATAGTGATGCTCCGCATCAGATACACCGTGATGAAGGCGGCTATCTGGCTCTCGTTGTAATCTCCGTGAGCCATCCGCACGAGCACCTCGCGCGACTCCTCGCGGCCGAGGTTCTGATGCTCGAAAAGCCTGTACAGTATTTTTTTCATCTTCTACGCTTTCAACCAGTTACTAATCATCTCCTTGCCCTGCGGCGTCAGCACCGATTCCGGATGGAACTGCACACCACGCACATCGTAGCTCCTGTGGGCAAGGGCCATCACGCGTCCGTCAGAATCCACGGCCGTAACCCGCAACTCATCGGGGAAACCGTCGCCGCTCACAACCCACGAGTGATAGCGTCCGGCATCGAAACTACCGCCGAGTCCGGCGAACAGCACGTCGTCGCCTGTAACCGTCACCCGACTGCCTACCCCGTGATAAACATCCGTCATATTCTCCAACTTAGCCCCGAACGCCTCGCCTATGGCCTGCTCGCCGAGACATATGCCGAGTATACTCTTAGTCGGCGCATAACGCCTTATCAGATCGAGCATGACGCCGCCCTCAGATGGGATGCCCGGCCCCGGCGAAAGGATTATCTTATCATACCGCGCGACATCGTCCAACGCGATCTTGTCGTTCCGCACCACATCCACGTCATCGTATCCTAGCTCTTTAACGAGGTGTACGAGATTGTAGGTGAACGAATCGTAATTGTCCAAAACCAATATCTTCATAGCCCTTAATTTTTTAATCCGTTAGCTATCTCGACCGCACGGGTCAACGCTCCGAGCTTATTGTTGACCTCCTGCAACTCCTTCTCCGGCTCCGACTTGGCGACTATACCCGCACCGGCCTGAAAATAGAGGTTATTATTTCGGCTCACGAACGTGCGGATGGTAATTGCCTGATTTATGTCGCCGTCGAACCCGATATGCCCGATGCAGCCGCCATATATACCCCTCGGGTGCTTCTCGATCTCGTCTATGAGCTGCATGGCCCTCACTTTCGGCGCACCGGACAGAGTACCGGCCGGAAACGTGTCGGCGAACACCTTAATGCGGTTGGCATCCGGTGCAATCCTGCCGCACACGCGCGACACCATATGTATCACATGCGAATAGAACTGTATCTCCTTGTAATATTCGACCTTCACATCCTTGGCATTACGGCTCAAGTCATTACGGGCGAGGTCTACCAGCATGACGTGTTCGGCGTTCTCCTTCGGATCTTCCAGCAGACGGCGGGCAAGCTCCCGGCCCTTCTCGTCATCGCCCGTACGGCGGAACGTCCCGGCTATCGGGTCTATGGTAGCCACATCGCCGCTTATTTTAAGATGCGTCTCGGGCGAAGAGCCGAATATGCGGTACGATCCGAAATCGAAATAGAACAGGTAGGGCGAGGGGTTCACCGACCTCAGCGCACGGTATACCTTAAAGTCATCGCCTATGAAAGATTGGCTGAAGCGCCGTGACAGCACTATCTGGAACACATCGCCCCGCAAGCAATGCCTTATCCCCTCTCCGACCATCGCCTTATACTCCTCGTCAGTAACGGTAGACGAGACATCGCCCCGAGTATGGAAATCGTAAGACGGGAAATTACGGCTGTCGATTATGGACACGAGCTCGTCCAGACGGCTTTCGTCGTCACCGACGATATTCTCGATTATTGACATCTCGTTACGCAGGTGGTTGACCGAGATCACGAAACGATAGAGCATATAGGTCATCTCCGGAATACCGGCCATATCAGGATCTTCACCATGAATCTCCACGTCTTCGAAATACCGCACGGCGTCGTAAGCCGTATATCCGAAGAACCCGTTGTCGCCGTTCGTATCTCCGGCCACGTCGAAACTGCGGACGAAACCGTCGAATACGTCGGCCAACCTATTGCCGCCGTCTACGCGCAACTGTTCCACCGTCCCGTCAGGATATTGCATCGTCGCCACACCGCCGCGTACCGAAAAACGCGCTATCGGCCCCACACCTATGAACGAGTAACTGTTGTCCGAAGAGTGGTAGTCGGAACTTTCGAGCAACGCCGACTGCGGGTACATATCCCTCACCTTCATGTATATGCCGACCGGAGTCTGGAGGTCTGCCAACAACGTGCGCCTTTGGACCGTTATCTGTGTTTTCATAATATTCCCATTTTACCGTACCGTTCAATATATGTATCCATGTCCTTGTCTCCACGGCCCGAAAGCGTCAGCACCACCACGTCGTCCGGTCCGAACTTTTTCTGACCGAACACCCCGAGGGCATGCGCCGATTCGAGTGCAGGAATAATACCTTCGAGACGCGTCAGCTCCAAAGCTGCGGCCAGAGCCTCATCGTCGGTCACGGCCAACACCTCCGCCCGCCCCTGCGACGCCAGATTGGCGTGTAACGGGCCGATACCCGGATAGTCGAGACCTGCCGAAACCGAATACGGCTCCACTATCTGCCCGTCCTCGGTCTGCATGACGAACGTATGGCTGCCGTGTATGATACCGCGTTTCCCGAGCTTTATCGTCGCGGCCGTCATGTCGGTATCGACACCCAGTCCGGCCGCCTCTGCCGCAATCAGTTTCACACGGTCGTCGTTCATGTAGTGGTAGAACGTCCCTGCCGCATTGCTTCCGCCGCCGACACATGCCACAAGATAATCGGGATAATCGCGCCCCTCGTGCTCTACGAGCTGTTTCTTTATCTCCTCGCTTATGATCGACTGAAAACGGGCCACCATGTCGGGATAAGGGTGCGGACCGACAACCGAACCGATGATGTAATGCGTGTCGGACGGATTGCAACACCAGTCGCGGATAGCCTCGTTCGTAGCGTCCTTGAGCGTCTTGTTGCCGCTCGTAACCGGCCGTACCTCGGCCCCCAGCATCTCCATCTTACGCACGTTGAGCTTCTGCCGCGCAATGTCGGTCTCGCCCATATAGACGATGCACTTCATCCCCATAAGGGCGCATACCGTAGCCGAAGCCACACCGTGCTGCCCCGCGCCAGTCTCCGCAATAATGCGAGTCTTGCCCATGTGGCGTGCCAACAATATCTGCCCGATGGTGTTGTTTATCTTATGCGCCCCCGTGTGGTTCAGGTCTTCGCGCTTCAGATAGATGCGCGCACCGTACTTGTCCGACAGCCTGCGGGCGAAATAGAGCGGCGACGGGCGACCAACGTAATCGCGCATCAGGTTGTCGAATTCGGCCTTGAACGACGGCTCGTTCATTATCTCCAGATAAGCCGTCCTGAGTTTCTCTACATTTGAGTGGAGTACTTCAGGGATATACGCCCCGCCGAACTCTCCGTAGTAACCGTCTTTGTTAATGTTGTAATCCATATCGTTAATAAATTTTGAAAGTGCAGAAAAAACAAGAAGGGCCGTCGTGAAATCCGACGGCCCTTCTGCATTGTGAGTTATATCTACATACAAATATACGGCGTTAGCTATTCACGACTCGGGAAAGTTGCGAACGCCACCACCAAAAATTATTTGTACGGACGAAATTCATAATATCGTTACTCTTTGCGACAAATATAAAACGTTAATTCAACAAATCAAAGTATATGCCGATACTTTTTCAACAAATCATCCCCGGCAAACACGCTCCCGCACCACAAAACCATTGTAAACTCACACCTCAGCACACATACAAATCTCTGTACCAAAAGAGGTTACCGGACCGCCACACACCCCAGCCAATCTATTTTGCAGTTTGTTCTCCCCTAAAGTTTCGAGCAAGTACCGAACCCGGCAACTGTCGTATAGTATCGGGACTCAGAGGCAGCATCACCTACGTTTCCTCACGAGCGGCTATTTTGCACACACCGCCTCCGTAAGCAGCCAGATACCGACAGGACATTGGGCACTTCATCTCAATTCTCTCGCATGGACAGCCATGCCATGCGAACGCCGCCGCTATTTCTTCGCGAAGAACTTCTTCTTGCCTTTCTTGGACTTCGGCTGATCGCCGTAACTGCCGTAGCCGTAGCCATAACCATACCCGTAGCCGTAGCCGTATTTCCTGCCAACACCTATGCCCTTGATAACATACGATAACTTCTTGAGTTTGTTGGTCCTGTACAACTCTTCAGATACTTTAAGGTACTGTTTGTGAGTGATTCCCGAACGCGTCACATATACCGTAGCGTCGGCATACTGGTTTATCAATATCGCATCGGTTACCAACAGTACCGGCGGCGTATCGAGTACTACTATGTCGTACACCGGCTTGACTTCGTCGAGGAATTCGCCCAACTTCGGTCCTAACAGCAGTTGAACAGGGTTAGGCGGAAAAATACCCGATAGCACTACATCGAGATTCTGATGCACAACAGACGGGATTATCACATCTTTCGCATCGGCCTTGCCCGACAAGAACGTAGACATACCCGCGTTGGTCGTTATGTCGAATATTTCCTTCAGCCTCGAATTTCGCATATCGAGGTCGATGAGAAGCACCCTTTTACCGACCGTAGCCCACGTCAAAGCGAGGTTGAGAGAGAAAGAACTCTTGCCTTCACTCGGAACGGATGATGTGACCATAATGACCTTCTGCGTCTTGTCCGTAAGCATGAATTCGAGGTTCGTAGAGAGCAGGCGGTACATCTCCACCTCGCCCGAACGACTGTCATCCTTAACCCTTATATCCGAACTAGACGTACGCTCGGGAACGATACCGAGTACCGGAGCATTCGTAAGTTTCTCCAAGTCCTCTTTGGTCTTTATCTTATTGTTGAGTATCTCTATCAGATAGATGATACCGACAGGAACCATTACGCCCAGCACAAGGGCCAGCAGCATGATGATCGACTTGCGCGGCCTGACCGGTATGGGATTGGTGAAAGCCGGGTCTATGATCTTGGCGTTCGGAGATACCATCGACAGCGTTATGGCCGACTCTTCGCGTTTCTGCAACAGGTACAAGTAGATGGACTCGGTAAGCTCCTGCTGGCGGGCATACCCCCTGAACTCGCGCTCATTGGTAGACAGATGCCTGATTCTCGACATATACACGTCCTCTTTGCGCTGCAAGTCGGCAAGGGTATATTCGTAGTCCTTCTCGGCATTCTTAATGGCCTTCAATATATCGTTGCGAAGCGAAGCCAACTGCTTGTCGAGCTCTATTACAATAGGGTTTTCGGGGGTCATGGACACCATGGCCTGACGGCGCGACAACTGCATTTTATTGAACTCCTCGACCATCGACAACAACGACACGTCGGTAATACCGATATTCGTAGGGATAGCACTGAATTTATTGCTGTCTTCCTGTATATACTCTTCTATCGAATATAGAATACCCTTCTGGAGCGATATTTCAGCTATCTTTTTCTCATACTCCGAACCGGAAGTAAGGTATAGGCCGGCTTCCGCCTGCAAGTCGGTCAACTGCTTTTCTTTCTTATACGCCTCGACATCCTTCTCCACGTCTTCGAGGTCGATGGCTATATATTTCAGACGGTCGTCGATGAACCTGATCGTCTGTTCGGTCACCCACCGTTTGTCCTCAAGCGCCCCGAGATTATAAAAATATATCAGCGTATTGAGTATATCCTCGCTCTTAGGCGGGCACGACGACGTCATGGAGAGGTCAACTACACCGGATGTCTTGCTGAGGCTGTTGATCGAAATAGCCTTATTGTCCTGATTCCATTTTTCAAACCGCACCCAGACCGGAAACTCTGTCTGCTGGCCGGTCAGGTTGATATATGCAGGTCCAGCGGGAGAATCGAACAACTCGCCCGGAGCAGCCACGAACGACGAATCGGACTCCTCGACAAGGATGTTAAAGTTTCCTTCCGGATTCAACTCAACCTTCCAATACCCTTTGTATCCGTTATCCTCATATGCAACTACCTCGATAGGCGATGTCTTGTATATCTCAGAACGTTTGATACGCCCCTTGGTGAAATACGAAATATCGGTATGAAGACTGTCGGCCACACGGCGCTGCAATGCACGCGAGCGCAGTATCTCTATCTCGTTCTCTACGTTGCCTGACGACGACATGATGCCGAGGTCCTTGAAAATATCCATGTCCGCCGGCGACTGACCGCGTTTCTCATCCTTTATCAGCACCTTGGAAGTGACCTGATATACGGGTGTGGAATAGCGCAGGTAGACGAACGCCACCACGATGAATAGTACGACACTGGCCACGATCCATTTCCACTGCACAAGATACGGGATCAACAATTCCCCGAGCGTCTTTTCCTGCTCCGTGTCCTGACCGTTATTCTGTATATACTGATTGTCAATCATCTCAATTCGAGTTAAAACCGTTTGTTACCTAGTCAATACCGTTATTATAGTCACGAGCAGGGAAACGAACGATACCCCGAGCGACAGGTTCTGGTTGTATGACGACGATCCCGCCCTCGCCTTATTGGGCTGCACATATACCACGTCGTTCTGCTGCAAATAAAAATAGTCGGACGTAAATACGTCGGGCGACGTCATGTCGAGCCTGTGGAACGTGCGCTCGCCGTTTGCTTCCCGCGCAACAAGCACGTTATCGCGCTTACCGTAGATGGTCATATCGCCGGCAAGACCGAGCGCCTCAGGCACAGTAATCTTTTCGTCGCTGATAGTGAACGTACCCGGACGGGCAACCTCGCCCAGTACCGTCACCTTATAATTAAGGAAACGTATGTTCACGGTCGGATTGACCACGTACTCCGATATTTTGGATGTCAGCATGTCGATAGCTTCCTCTTTGGTCATGCCGGCCAAATGTACTTTGCCCACCACGGGGAAATTGATGTCACCCTCGTTATCCACCAGATAGCCCATCATGTTGAGGCTGGTGGTGCTGAGGTTCTGGCTGTAATCCGTATTTATGTTGTTGAATATCTTGACCGCGTCGGGGTTGATAGAGCTGACGGTGATATACAGGTTGTCGTTCGGCATTATCCTAAGTTCGAACTTCTGCACCTGTTCCTCTATCGTTTTGTCGTCGATGCCCTGAAAATATGCAATCTTCTTTGTTGACGCGCAAGATGCCGCCAACAAGGCCAAAGACATCAAGAGCATTGTACGTATTCTCATAAAAACCTATTAATTTACTCTATCCTTAAAAGTTCGTTCTTAAAATCGTATTCCGCCAAAACCTTCCGCACACTCTTGTCGGCAAGGAATTCGAGGTGTCGGGCATTATGTATGTCCGTCCCCGTGAAGTCGTAATACCCGCTTTTCAGCAGCTTCATCGCGGCCGACCTCACGTCACGGCCGTAGTATCCGGCCACCGACAACAGGTTGATCTGGAACTTGCATCCCTGCCGCCTCAACTTTGCGAACACATCTTCGCGCCCGTAATAGTACTTATACCGCTCCGGGTGGGCCAGTATAGGCACATACCCCTGACCGGCGATCTCGTACATCGTCTCGAATATGAACAACGGCTCCTGCTGCATCGAGACCTCCACAAGAATATATTTGTCCTTGATGGTCAACAGTTTCGCGCCAGACGCCAACAAGTCGAGAAACCGAGGTCCCATGTAATACTCCGCGGCCACGTTAAGGGTCAGCCCTATTCCTGCCCCGGCAATGTCCTGTCTGAACTTGTCGAACGCCGCCGTAACAGACTCGAAAGTATTCGGAAAAACGTTCTCCTTCACATGCGGCGTCAGCCATACGCTCTTCAGCCCCAAGGACTCAAGTCCCCTCAACAAGGCCAAAGACGTCTCCCTATCCTGTGCCCCGTCGTCTATTCCGGGCAGGATATGCGAGTGTATGTCCGTTGTCAGATCAAATGTAGCTATCCGCCGTTTTCGCAGAAACATTCCAATTGCCTTAATTTAATGCCGCAAAAGTAACAATAAAAAATATTTTATACGAAATCCCTGACCATATTGGCCGCAATTACTGCCGTCTTACAAGTACTCTACACATGACTCGACACCGAAACGCCCTGCGACAAGAACTTCACGACATACGCACATACCGTCATTTACGCCCCAGACGATAGGCAAAAGCAACGCCCAATTTATACGGAAGCCACTCTCCGCTGCCGTTCCAACCGACATACTGTTCCCCGGTTTTCCCGTCGTATCCGCGATACTGGCTGTGCTGCCATCCGCCGCCGGCATACAGGTCGAGACGCCACCGGTCTGAAATCAGCGTCTGGAAACCTATAACTACACCCAACGCATAACCGCGTCCCTTCTGGTACTTGTCCTTATTTATATAGTTCCATTTGGTCATATTGAAAAAATGGAACGAAGCGTAACCGCCAACATAAAATTTCTCGAAAGCCCCCTTGGGATAGTACCTCACCTCCGGGATCAGCTGGCATATCTGCAAATGATTGCCGCTTATGCTCTTCCACGGCGAATATACGACGTCGCCGTTAAACGTCAGGTTGCCGCCTATCGCCGTCTCGACCGACAGGTTCGTCACACCTAACACCCAATACGCCGCGTTAGCCTTGAGCTGTGTCTGTCCGGCGAGTTTCGGCGCGAAACCGGCCAGCAATATCAAAAAGACTATTTTGACTTTCAAAGCAAGAATTATTAAACTCGGTTCGTTTACAGACTGCAAAGATAGGCTTTTTTTGTGACGGAGCAGGCATAATGCAAAACATTCTGAATCGAAGACAACAATTGCAGACAAATCGACACAGACTGCAATAATAAATTATTGCAGTATAACTATGGCCACCCGATGCGCCCGGATCTGCCGCACACGCTCCGGCACGGCATTATCGGCATATACAGCATTTCGCTTTTATGGTTCGCCAAGTAGCCTCTCAAACCTGCGCGGCAAAAACAAATAATTATATACTTGTTTTTAAGTCTTATTATTCCAATATTTGCATCGGAGATATTTCGGGACATATGCTACTTCAGGCCGTGAATATTTCCCTATTAAAGCCGCCTTTCTTGGGTCAGGAACAGGGCGGCGACACAGACACCGAACGATTTCACGGACATTCGGCTGTTGACACTAAGTGCTTCGCAAAGACACAGTTATCGTTTGCGGGGGATTGTAAATTATGCCTTTTCCCAAACCGAATCCAGAGAGTAACGACGAACATTGGTACGCCCTTAAAGTATTTTATAACAGGGTGCTTCCGGTCGCACAATACCTTAAACAACAAGGCGTTCAGACCTACATCCCGTTGCGCTACACGGAAGCCGTAGTAAACGGCACACGGAAAATCAGACAGGAACCGGCGGTATCGTCGCTGTTGTTCGTCCGCCAGACCGAGCGGTACATAATGGAGCTGCAAAATCTCATGAAGGCACGCTTTCCGCTGATGGCCTACTTCGACAGGGCGCTGAAACGGCCGGCAGTCATCCCCGACGACGAGATGCGGATATTCATGCAGGTCACCTCGACCGAAGACCCGAATCTGGAATACTACGACGACTGCGCCATAAAATACAAGACCGGTGACAAGGTCCGCGTCACGGGAGGTCCGTTCGAAGGTGCCGAAGGATACATAAAACGCATAAAAGGGAACAGACGGCTGATCGTCTCCATCGAAGGGATCATAGCCGTAGCAACGACATACGTCCCGCAATGTTTCCTTGAAAAAATCGAGTAAACACACACGATATTCGACTCCATATTGCCGGACATAATCGCCGGAAGCAATTGTCCGGCACGATAATGCCATATTTTTCTATGCGCCCATACACGCGGACGAAGCATCCGTATCGGCTGCATATTCCGGCATAAAACGACGATACATACTACGCAAATCATACCCGCACGACGTGCGGTCCGTTCTTGGCAGTCCAATACCGCATGAATGGTGGCTGCGACCGTCCGCTCCGGACCGCCGCGACATGAAACACTAACCCGACACCCCTTTTTGAAGTCAACGCATTTGGCATATTCCGGACTTCACATAACACTGGACACAAAAATTCGACCAACATCCAGACGCTGTTTTCGCTCAAAAATAGCGTGGGTTCTTTTTGCCGTGAAGATTCTGGCCGCACCAGACCGAAACAACTCACAACAGTCATAACTCCCCGCAGATGGAAATTGCGCTCATCACTACATTTTGCATACTGTTCTCCGCCGTCATGGTCGCTATGGTGCATCCCATACTGGTGAAGATAGCGGTAATCAAATCTATCGTAGACAATCCGAACGTCCGCAAACTAAACAAGAAGCCGATCCCGGTGCTGGGCGGCGTAGGCGTATTCTTCGGCATATTCATGACGATCTGCATGTTGTGCTTCCTATACGACTGCACTCCTCTCTTCATAATGATAATGGCCATGCTCATCATGCTGTTCACGGGAGTGGCCGACGACATACTCAACCTGAGCGCCAAACGAAAGTTCGTATTGCAGATATTGGCCGTCGCGCTGCTCATGGCCAACGGATACCTCATTGACGACATGCACGGGCTTTTCGGCATCCACTCACTGCCCGGCTACGTCGCCTACCCGCTGACATTGATAGCCGGAATAGGGATAATAAACGCCATAAACCTGATAGACGGTGTGGACGGGCTCTCGTCCGGATACGGAATGGTCACCTCTGCGATTTGCGGCATTTTCTTCACCGTACACAATTATATGGCTTTCGCCATGCTGTCGTGGATCATCGTCGGAGCCTTGTTCCCTTTCTTCGTCCAAAACGTTTTCGGACGCAAATTCAAGATGTTCATAGGTGACGGCGGATCGCTCGTTCTCGGCGTGGTTTTCTTCGGGTTCGTGATAAACATTCTGAAAGCCGACCTTCCCGTAACGAGATCGCCATATGCGGTCAGCTTCACCTTGTCGGTATTGGCAATTCCCGTATTCGATACGCTGCGGGTAATGACATCACGAATATTATGCGGCCGCTCACCGTTCTCTCCGGACAAAACGCACCTGCACCACCTCTTCATAAAAATGGGCTTCAGCCACGCGATGACAACCCTGCTCATCATCTGCCTAAACCTCGCCATCGTACTGCTTTGGGCCTTGACGGTCTTCGTCATACCTGTCTCTCCGACATGGCAATTCGTAATCATACTGGCAGCCTGCCTGCTGGCTACTATGGGGGTATGGTACGGAGTCAACTGCATGGAGAAACACTCTCCTGCCACATACGCGAAACTGCAAGCCGTAATACGCACCCACCGGATCAGAAGAGAGGGAATATTCCTTAAAGTACAGAAACTATTAAAATAGATGCCACATCTAAATCTCGAAAGCAACCATATGAGACAAAGGATCACATACTTTGATTTTTTAAGGGGAATAGCTATTCTTATGGTTGTAGGAATTCACACATTTCCGCATAGCACATTCGACAGTATCGGAGGCAACATTACGATAATTATACGACAGGTAATAAATTGTGCCGTTCCCATTTTCTTGGCAATATCCGGCTTCTTTCTCGCACAAAAGAAACTCGACACAAAAGCCGACTGTCTGAAATTCTGGAAAAAACAGATACCGGCAGTTTACGTTCCATGCTTCATCTGGTCGCTTCCGTTATTCGTTGTCGCCATTCTGCATCCGGGAAGCAACATATTAGTCAACATTGCTAAATTATGCTTTTGCGGTTTCAGCATCTATTATTTCGTTATACTCATCATCCAGCTTTACATTCTCCTGCCATTTCTGAAAAAATTCAACATCAGACATGTGTTATTCGCATCGGCAACCATTTCCGGCGCAGCGGCCATAATGACAACATATCTGCTCGCCATAAAAGGATATGATATTCCATTAACCGTATACGGAGGTCCGTTCCCATTGCTGATATTCTATTTCGTACTCGGTATGTATCTGGCCAACAGCGACAGGAACTACAAGCTCACAGTACCAATCATTATGGCATTGGCAGGAATCGCGTTACAGTATTTCGAAGCAAAATTCCTTGTCGAATTTCATGGAGTCGGATTTGGCAACAAATTTTCATTCATGCCATATTCAGCAGCGATGATAATTCTATTATTTTCTAATCGGGCCGAACAATGGTATGAACACCGAACTAAGCAATTGCAGATTTTCCAACGATTAGGCGGGATTTCATATGGCATGTATCTTACACACTGTTACGTAATCCTCATCCTGTCGCACATACATACATACATACATACATACATACATACATACATACATACATATATACATGCCATGGATCATCAACTGGCTGTTGGTTGTTACGATAACAGCGATTATGATATTCATGGTTAAAAAAATCACCCCTTCATTTTCGACTACATATTTAGGATTTAGATAAACATTTCATAAAATGACCAATGTTATCAAACAACGTGAATCTAATATGGAATTGCTACGCATTGTAGCCATGTTTTTAGTATTAGTTGTACACGCCGATTTCTTTTCATTAGGAGTTCCCACATTAGAAGAGACCCGCAACAACATCGGTCCTTCTATAACACGCTTTTTCATAGAATCAATTTCAATTGTCTGTGTAAACGTTTTCATATTACTTTCCGGGTGGTTCTCTATTCGCCCCTCTTGGAAAGGCCTCAGTAAATTCCTATTTCAATGCTTCTTTTTCCTTTTCGGAATATATGCTGTAACCCTTATTTCCGGAGAGACCACCTTGACTATAAAAGGTATTGCCCAATGTCTATTAATGACCCAACTCAATTGGTTTATCAAAGCTTACATAGGATTATATATCATAGCTCCTATACTGAACACATTTGTCGAAAATTCAAATAAAACCCAATTAAAATACGTAATCATCGGGTTTTACATATTTCAAACATTATATGGTTGGTTGTCCAACGGCGCGTCCTTTTTCAATGCCGGATACTCAACAATGTCGTTTATAGGTTTATATTTATTAGCACGTTACATTCGGGTATATAGAAGAGAAGAGAAGAGAAGAGAAGAGAAGAGAAGAGAAGAGAAGAGAAGATGGAGCATCTCAGATATTTATCAATGTATCTACTAATTTCCTGTATCATTACAATCATTGCTTTAGGAATAACATGGTTCAACCTGCCGGGAGTCGACAGAATGTATGCATATACAAACCCATTGGTTATCATAGCCGCATTATATCTACTATTATTTTTTTCCGAACTTAAATTTCAAAACAAGCTGGTTAACTGGGTCGGAGCATCCTGCTTCGCGGTTTTCTTATTACATTCAAATCCAAACCTATACATGAAGTTTGTAGAAATAGTGCAACATATATACGGAACGACAAACGGCATAACATGCATAAGTTTAATATTATTATTCCTCATCGCTGTCTTTGTTGTCGCAATTTTAATAGACCAAATACGCATATTTATATGGAAATACCTTTCCAGATTCATAGAAAACCATACACATTTCGGTAAAGTTCCACAATAGATACAATGGCCGTTAATCAATTAAAAGCCGGGGCCGTACTCAATTATGCCGTACTTGGCATAAACAACATTTTAGGGCTATTATACATGCCCTATATGTTGCGTATGATGGGACAAAGTGAGTACGGACTGTATTCACTTGTAGCGTCCGTGATTGCCTACCTGACCATTATGGATTTCGGCTTCGGGAATGCCATCATCCGCTATACGGCAAAGTTCAGGGCCGAAGGGAAATTGCAGGAACAATACTCCATGTTCGGCATGTTCCTACTGTTATATATAGGGATAGGTGTCGTCGCATTCATCGCCGGGCTGGGCCTGTATTTCAATGTCGAGACGCTGTTCGGCAATACAATGACCTCGTATGAACTCGGGCGTGCCAAGATACTTCTATTGATCATGGTGTTCAATCTGGCAGTGACGTTCCCGATGAGCATTTTCGGTTCGATAATTACAGCCTATGAAGATTTCGTGTTCCAGAAGGTCGTACAGATAGTACGCATCCTGCTAAATACGGCGGTTATGATCTGCCTGCTGGAGTTGGGCTACAAGGCTATCGCGATGGTTGTTGTACAAACACTGTTCAATCTGGCCACACTTTTCATAAATTACTTTTACTGCAAATACAAGATCAAAATAAAATTGATCTTCGGGAAATTCAAATGGGGATTTCTGAAAGAGGTGGCTGTCTATTCGTTCTGGATATTTCTGAATGCCATCATGGACCGTATCTACTGGAGCACCGGACAGTTCGTGCTCGGTGCGGTAGCCGGAACGGCAGCGGTCGCCGTATTTGCCGTTGCGGTCCAACTGGAACATATGTATACGTCCTTTTCGACAGCTATCTCCGGAGTATTCCTGCCGAGGATAACCGCATTGGTAACCAAACAAAAATCCGACAAGGAGATCTCCGACCTTTTCATCAAGACAGGACGGATACAATACATCATCATATCGTTCATCTTGTGCGCATTCATAGTATTCGGCCGTCAGTTCATCCGATTGTGGGCGGGAGAAGGTTACGAGGATACGTATGCCATATCGTTGATGTTCTTCATTGCTACGTTTGTCGCGCTCATACAGAACCTCGGTATAACGATACTCATGGCACGCAACGAGATGAAATTCCGTTCCTTATTGTACGTTATAGTGGCAGTCTCCAGTCTCGCGCTCTCCATTCCTGCCGCCATGTTCTGGGGCGGCATAGGTTGCGCCGCCGCAACGTCGTTCGCCATTGTCATACAGCATATTATTATGAACGTATACTATCAACGCCGGCAACGCATAAACATCTTGCATTTTTGGCGCGAAATAGTAAAAATGAGCGTAGCCCCGGCGATACTATGCTTAGCAGGACTACTACTGTTGCAGACGATAGATATAGACATGTTGCGGCCGGGAAACTTCATCATCGCCGCCGCCATATTCACCATTGCCTACTTGCCTTGTGCATGGTTCCTATCTATGAATAGATATGAGCGCAATCTTTTTGCCGAACCTATGAACAGGGTATTATTAGCAGTCGGACTCAAACGCAAATAAACAGTCACTGCCAAAATATTTATAGCCGATCATGTCATTGAAGAAGAAAGCGAAAACTGTCATAAAGTATATACTGAGAAATATTCCGGCTAAAAAATTCAACGTCCAGATCGTAAATCTCGCCCCGAACGAACTTTTACGAGGACGCACGGCCCTCATCACCGGAGGAACAAGCGGTATAGGGTTCCATATCGCCAAAGCATTTTTACACAGCGGCGCGACCGTAATCATTACTGGCCGAGACAAGTTGCGTGTACAGTCAGCTTGCGACAAACTACAAGAAGATGGCCCATACGATAAGCGTGTCTTCGGCATCGTAATGGACAACACCAATGTAGGGTCATTCGACGACTGCTTCAGGCAGGCATTAGATTCGGCAAAATCCGGAGGGAGTAACGGCATTGACATCCTTGTGAACAACGCCGGTGTTCTCGGGGCCAGTCTCCCGAACGCGACAGAAGACGAATTCGACAAAGTTCTTAGTACGAACCTGAAAGGCGTATTCTTCCTGTCGCAATTATTCGGCAAATACATGAAGGACAATCATATCGAAGGCAATATACTAAACATAGCGTCTTCATCGTCACTGCGCCCGGCGGCATCAGCTTACACTCTGTCCAAATGGGGCATACGCGGATTGACTCTCGGACTCGCAAAGACTCTAGCTCCATACGGAATCACGGTCAACGGTTTGGCGCCCGGCCCTACCGCCACTCCGATGTTGCTGCAAGACGACACGAACGGCATATCACTCAACAGCAATCCCATAGGCCGTTACGCATTGCCGGAAGAGATAGCTAACATGGCTGTGGTTCTGACGAGCGCAATGGGCAGGACCATCGTCGGCGATATTGTTTATATGACCGGAGGCGCAGGCCTCATCACATACGACGACATGGAATATTCATTCTGACATACAACAAATACGCATAACATTGGAAGGTAAATACTACACATCGGAACGCAGCATACAACTGCTAATTTCGTTGCTCAAGCAGCATAATATAAAAAAGATTATTGCTTCTCCCGGAGCGACAAACCTGTCATTGGTAGCCAGTCTGCAACAGGACAGCTTTTTCGAGATGTATTCTTGCGTCGATGAACGGAGTGCCGCATACATCGCCTGCGGGTTGGCTGCCGAAAGCGGAGAGCCGGTTGTCCTGACGTGTACGGGCGCGACCGCCTCACGCAATTATGTCCCCGGCCTGACAGAAGCATATTACCGCAAACTTCCTGTACTGGCCGTCACAAGTACGCAGGACATAAATAAAATCGGCCACCATATTCCGCAGGTGATCGACCGTCGCTCCATACAGAACGACATCGCGTTACTGAGCGAACACATACCTGTTACCCGTGACGACAACGACGAGTGGAGCAATACGGTGAAGATAAACAGGGCGCTATTGGAGTTGCGCCACCGAGGCGGTGGTCCCGTACACATCAATCTTACCACGACATACAGCCGCGACTATTCGGTAAAAGAATTGCCTGTCGCGCGTATGATCCGACGCACATGCCTCGGCCAAGAGTTCCCCGAATTGCCGAAAGGTCGTATTGCGGTATACGTAGGTTCACACGCCAAATTTACGGATGCGGAGACCGAAGCGCTCGACAACTTCTGCGCTTCCAACGATGCCGTCGTCTTCTGCGACCATACGAGCGGATACAAAGGTAAATATAGAGTGCTGTATTCGCTTATCAGGTCGCAGGAACAATTCGACAGTCAGATCAATGAAGTCAACTTACTCATACATATAGGCGAAATATCGGGCAGTTACGGACAACCACGCAGCAAAATGGTATGGAGGGTCAACGAAGACGGCGAAATACGTGACACATTCCAAGTACTGACCCATGTATTCGAGATGCCAGAACAAAACTTCTTCGAATACTATACCAATCCGACCAGTACTCGGTCTGACGCCTATCTACAAAGTTGTAAAGATATTTATAACAAAATATACGCCGCAATACCCGAAGAACAACTCCCGTTCTCAAATATATGGGCCGCATATAAAATGGCTGTGCGTTTACCCGAAAATTCAGTACTGCATCTCGGAATTCTGAACTCCTTACGATCATGGAATTTCTTTGAGGTTCCGCAATCGGTATTAGGATATGCTAATGTCGGAGGGTTCGGCATAGACGGTGACCTATCATCATTAGCAGGAGCATCGTTAGCCGATCCGAACAGACTGTACTTCGGCGTATTAGGCGACTTGGCATTCTTCTACGATATGAACGCTATCGGGAACCACCATATCGGACCCAACATTCGTATCCTCATGGTAAACAACGGACGAGGAACCGAATTTCGTCAATACAATCATCCGGGAGCCGCATTCGGCGACGAAGCCGACAAATATATTGCCGCCGCAGGACATTTCGGCAACAAATCCAAGGATCTCGTAAAACATTATGCCGAGGACCTCGGATTCGAGTATATAAGCGCCTGCGACAAGTCTGAGCTCGAACGGGCATACGTCCGTTTCCTATCTCCTCTTATCACCGACAAACCTTTATTTCTGGAGGTATTCACCGACAGCACCGATGAAAGCAATGCGTTGAAAATGATACGAAATATCGAGAAAAACCCTACTGGGCTGGCAAAACAAGTCGCTAATCAGATACTCGGACCCAAATCGAAAGAGGCCCTGAAACGAGTTTTAAAAAAATAATTTATCGGCACATATTGTTTGTAGAAATTTATTTAACATCAATGAAAATAGGAATTATAACATTTTGGGACTCTCAAAACAATTATGGCCAAATACTACAATGTTTTGCATTACAACGGTATTTGCGATCATTAGGACATGATGTCTACACTATCAAATATAAACACAAAAAGCCTAAAATAAGCCATTACCTCAAACACCCTTTTAAACTTTTAAATCCCCATATCTATACAAATACATGCAAAATCCTAATAAACACAATAAGAAAGCAGATAATAAACCAAGTTGAATACGACCGTCAATTCGACCATTTTCGGGATGAAAATATCATATTCACAGATCAAATATACACAGAACAAGACCTTAAGCATGAGCCTCCTACTGCTGACGTATATATTTGCGGCAGCGATCAAATATGGGCAAATGCAGGTAGAGAAAAATCTTATTTTTTAGATTTCGGCGACATAACATCGAAACGCATTGCAGTAGCCACAAGTTTTGGACGAGACGTAAATTCGTTCAATAAATCCGAGATCAAGCAATTGTCTTTATTATTACAACAATTTGATGCAATAACAGTCCGGGAACAAGAAGGAGTTGATATCTGTAAATTAGCCGGATACAATCAAGCACAACTTATTTGCGACCCTACTTTATTGCTACCAGTGGAAACATACAAATCTTTAATTCCACTCAAAGCAAAAAATCCACCTAACCATGGCACAACAGTTATTTATTATTTAGGCAATAAATCTATTATTAACATAGATGAAATAATATCAATCATGCAATCTAATCGCTATATATATAAATATGTAGCTAGCCAGGGGCAATATGACAAATATGAAAAAGCATACTTAACGATCAATGAATGGCTTGCAAACATACAAAACGCCGAATATGTGATAACGAATTCATTTCATGGTTGCGTGTTTGCATTGCTTTTCAATAAACAATTTGCAGTAATCCCTCTAAAAAACAGCGGCGGGAACACAAGGATAAACACACTCTTAGGATCATTAGAATTAAGACACCGAATATGTCAAAACGTTGACGACATAGAACGTCTAAGACATGAACCAATAAACTATAATTTGACAAACACACTATTTTGCAACATGCGAGCTCAAAGCATATCAATATTATCAAATATTTTTAACCATATCATAAATTAAACAATGAACATATTGCATCTGTTATCAAGTTTCACCAATGGCGGCATCGAAACTATGTTAGTTAATGTTGCCAACCAACAAACCACCAATGGTCATAATGTATCAATTATCATATTTAACAACGATGTAGATGAATCCCTGGTCAATAAATTAAACCCTACCATAAGACTCATTCGAATACATAGGCCTGTAGGCTCAAAGAATCCATTTTATATTTTAAAACTTAATTATTGTTACAAACAACTACGCCCTGAGATTGTGCATTTTCACAATCTACGCTTATCAAAATATTTAATAAAACGTCGGTCTGAAAAATGGTTTTTCACATGCCATGCAACCAATAACACTAAGTTTTATGTCTTCCCGGACAAAAGATTCACAGCCTATATAGCTATCTCAAAAGCTGTATTAAATGAGCTACAAATACTATCTCCCAAAACTAATAATATCTTATGTTATAATGGAATAGACTTTACTAGAATCCGGAACAAAACATCATATAGGGATTGCATTTTAAATATAGTATGTGTTTCCAGACTAATATTTGAAATCAAAGGACAAAACATACTCATTCAAGCAATAGACAAACTAAATAATTATAAAAATATACATATCGATTTTATTGGTGACGGACCAGATTTAGAAAATGCAAAAACATTAGTTGATAGCTTAAACCTCAAAACACAAATCACTTTTTTAGGGAATAAACCTAACGACTACATACTTTCACACTTACGAGATTATGATTTATTAATACAGCCATCAATATATGACGGATTTGGCTTAACTGCGATTGAAGCAATGGGATGTGGTCTCCCGGTTCTATTATCTGATGTAGATGGATTAAGAGAAGTATCCTTAAATGGGCAATATGCGACACTTACGCAGCCATGTAACGACACCGATTTAGCTAATAAAATTATATTTTGCTCTAACAATTACTCGACCTTAATAAATAAAGCACTAGCAGCACAATCTTATGTAATAAATCAATTTTCCACCACACGACAAGTAGACACGTTAGACTCTATATATAAAACAAACAAATAATGTTCTGGAATATATTATTGACAATTATTGCATTAGCAGCATTTGCATTCTTTGTCCAGAAAGGGGGCAGCCAACAAGGCAACAAGGTTATTTTTTTCTTCGCTTTTACTTTTTTATTATTCATAAGTAGCTTAAAATATTATGCGTCCCTTCCAGATCTAACCAATTATTTCAATGATTTTCACTTATTAAATCAAGTAGGCTGGGAAAATTATAGAGAAGAAACACGGTTTAACATCGGATATTCTTCTCTAAATTATATTGTGCTGCTTTTTACAAACAATTTCCAAATATTCTGTTTAATTTCCAGTTTCATAATTCTATATGGATACGGTAAAACCATTTCCAAATATTCTCCATCTATTTGGTTATCTTTAATATTATTTGTCATTATAGATTTTGTGCCATCATTATATGTTCTCCGTCAGTTTATTGCAATATCTATTTTCCTACTATCATTCAAATACATAATAAATCGCCAAAAATATCATTTTTTAGCTCTTTCATTATTAGCCATTTCATTTCATTCATCTGCCTTTATAATATTGCCAATATATTTCCTGTACGGCTTATCCATTTCTAAAAAAACATTAACAATATTAGTAATTGGCAGTGGAATCGCGATACTAATATTCAACATTTTATTACCGCGAATAGCAACAGGATTCGATGACTATTCTGGGTATCTAATCCAACATGAACATCAAGCAACATGGGAAAGAGCAATAATGAAGATATATTTATTAATCATATATTGTAATGTTTTACGATATAATATCTTCAACACAGGAATTAACCGAGTCATTTTTTATTGTATGATTTTAGGTATCATTATATGTGTAGGAGGAATTGGTGTTAGTGGCATTTCTAGATTAAGAGAATATTTTGCTGTTGCCGACTTTATCGGGATTCCAATAATATTACAATATAATAAATATAATAACACAATAAAACGGAAAGCAATACAAATAATGATTCTCATCTACGTCATTATGTTAGGTATTGCATTCAACCGCCATATTTCTGCCGAAATGCATCAAAACTATAAATTTTACTGGGAAAGCCCTTACTAACAACAACACGCTACATCCCAAATGAACATCCTAATAATCAACCCCATACTTATTACTCCTCCTGAAAATGGAGGTATAGTGCCTAAGCCGAGAACTATCAAGCATACCCTGATATATAATTACTGCTTGGGGTTCATACACAATGGACACAACATTACACTAATCGCAAGTAGCGAATACCAACCGTCGGAAGAAAATCATTTCGATTTTCCGATTATTTTCCTAAAAAATACAGTCAAAGAGAAGCTCCATAAATTTCCGAACGGATTCCCGCTCTTATCAGGCCTATACGAATACCTGAAGAAGCACCATCATAACTTCGATATTATCATCTCTTCCGAGGCTTTCACCTACAACTCTTTCATCGCTTCGCTAATATGTCCGCAAAAACTCGTAATCTGGCAAGAAGTAGGACAACATGCACCGACTTTTCACCGCATTCCATCTAAGATATGGCATAATATAATTGTCAGAACTTTATACCGCAATGTATTGATAATCCCGAGATCTGAAACAGCCCGCGGATTTATCGGACGGTATGCCAACCGTGTCTCAAAGACAATCGTAGATCACGGCATAAATATAGACAACTTTTCATTCTGTGCAGAAAAGGAAAAGTACTTTATTGTAGTCGCACAACTTATCAAACGCAAAAATATCAACTTGACGATCCGTAAATTCAAAGAGTTCGACGATAGGTACGGAGGCGGATATAAGCTATACATTGCAGGGCAGGGCGAAGAAGAACACAACCTGTCACACTTAATCGATACCCAAGGGTTATCCAACAAAGTAATTTTTCTCGGATTTCTTTCTAAAGAAAAATTGGCTGAAGCTATACGTTATGCCGCTTGTTCATTAATCGATACATTGTGGGATTACAATATGGTGTCTATTCCCGAGACGATAGTTTGCGGTACGCCTATAATTACTAATTCGGTACCTTACAGTGCTTATTATATCCACAATTACAATTTAGGAATAGTCAGAGACGATTGGGGGGCAGACGACATACATAATCTGTTACAAAACCATACGATATACATAGAAAACTGCCGCACATACAGGGATAAATTATCGAACAATTATCTATCCGAATTAATGATCCAAACGTTCCAAGCAACAACTAAATGAAAGTCCTCCTTATAAATAATTTTCATTACCGCAAAGGCGGCTCTGAGACCGTGTATTTCAATACGGCAGACATTCTGTTAAAACACGGACACGAAGTCATATTTTTCAGTACGACGGACCAGCGAAATATCGACTGTGGCCAAAAAGAATATTTCGTACGGCAAAACAAGGATGTATCGGCGATACGCGGGGCATTGAATTATTTCTATAATACGGAGGCAAAACGAAATCTGGCAAAACTAATAGAACGAGAGAAACCTGACATAGCCCATGTACACCTATTCTGGGGAGGTATATCTCCATCCATTTTCGGAGTACTGAAGAGGTACGGAATCCCATTAGTACATACAGTACATGATTACAGAATGGTATGTCCTGCATACGCGTTCAAGTTACCAAACGGAACTATTTGCGAGAAATGTCAAGGACGCAAATTTCATCTCTGTGCAAAAAACAGATGTGCAAAAGGCAGCCTCGTACAAAGTAGTATAATGTCAATAGAAATGTATGTCCGGAATATGTTTTTCAACCCAGTAAAAAACATCGACGGATTCATATTCGTCAGCGAATTCAGCCGCAAAAAACACCGGCAATATATGAGAGGCATCACAGATGACAACTCCATTGTATTATACAATACTACTCCGGACAACCCGATGCCACTATCCGATACAGAAAACGATTACTTTTTATATTTCGGCCGTTTATCCTATGAAAAAGGGCTCGACACTCTTATCAAAACATTCATAGACCTTCCCGACATCAACCTTAAAATCGCAGGGACCGGACCTGAAGAAATGCACCTTAAAGAATCCGCTTCCCAAGCAGGTAACATTAAGTTTCTTGGATATAAGACAGGGGCGGAATTGCAATCAATCATAGCCAATGCAAAATTCGTAATAGTCCCGTCCGAATGGTACGAAAACAACCCTATGACGATAATAGAAGCATACTCACTCGGCACACCCATAATAGGAAGCGCAATAGGAGGCATTCCCGAAATCGTGGAGGAAGGCAAAACAGGCTTCTTATTTCCCAGTAGGGATATTGCGAGTCTTCGCGAAACTATCCGCAATGCCGAAAACATCTCCCCAGCACATTACAATACAATGAGCGAATATACCAAACGATATGCAGCGGCACATTTCGCGCAGGAGATCCATTATGACAAGTTAATCGAGTTCTATAAAAAATTCCTCAATGCAAAAGACGGAAAAAATTAATTGGCTTTTAATACTCCAAGGCTGGAGCATGCTACTTGTCGTAGTAGGCCATGCAGGCCTCAACGGTCTGGACCTATCGACAGAACCGGCATTCAGTCGTATTATCCGGGAACACATATATTCATTCCACATGCCGTTATTCATGGTAATATCCGGCTACCTATATTATCTCACAAAAGTACAACGCAACACTTCGTATACATCCTTAATACGGAACAAACTGCACAGGTTAGGCATACCATTTCTATTCTTCACGGCAGCAACGATATGTGTCAAGCCTTGGTTCAACTCCTTAATGGGACGCCCGGCACAATTCGGTCTCGGAGAGTTCATAAACGCCATATTATACCCGCAAAACAATCCGTTAGGAGAAATGTGGTTTATCGGAACTTTATTCATGCTATTCCTTTATTCCCCTATCTTCAAATTCGCATTGAAAAACATATATACAGAAATAGGATTATTAGTTATTGTATTATGCCTGAGACTCATACCTATTCAACTCGGTATCGAGTTGTTTTGCTTCGATATAGCACTACAATATGCCGTATGGTTTTACACAGGTATGCTATTCTGTAAATACTCTGTACATAACAAATTGGATAAATTCATTTGGCTACCACTCTCCATTGTGTTATACGGGATCACATATTACGTTTACGCTCAGGCATATTCGCCAATCTCCTCATTTTTAGTTACAGCTGCCGGTTGCCTCATGTCATTTTCCTTGGCAATAAACATAAACAAGATATATCCCAAATGTTTCAGTTCATTCCGTAACTATACCTACCAGATATACCTGATGGCCATATTCTTTCAATGGCTGTTCAGAGTGCTATACGAACAATATCTATTCCCGCAATATTATTTGCCATGCTACTTAATCAATATTTTTATAGGCCTATATATCCCTGTATTAATATCTATAATCATACAGAAAATCAATTGTAAGTACATCAGTCCATTATTCGGATTACCAAAATAAATCGACAAACAATAGACCTCGACCATCCCAAACCTCATATCTCAGACAGAAAACAAATTAGCGTCAACAAAACAACCAATACCAGTAATTATCATGGACGGCTCCATCATCGTAACCTACCGATGCCCTATGCGCTGCAAAATGTGCGACATTTGGGCAAATCCGACAAAAAAAGAAGAAGAATTCAAACCAGAACTATTGAAGAAACTCCCGAAAATGAACGCCGTCAATATTACCGGAGGCGAGCCATTCGTGAGAGACGACATAGAAGAAATTGTAAAAATACTAAAAACCAAAACAGATCGAATCGTCTTTTCTACAAGCGGCTATTTCTCTGATAAAATAATAGAGATGGCAAAAAAACATCCATCCGTCGGGTATCGAATCAGCATCGAAGGACTGTCTTGTAAAAATGACGAATTACGCGGCAGACAAGGCGGGTTCGACCGGGGTTTGAAAACGCTTTTGGAGTTGCGGCGTATGGGAATCAAGGATATCGGCTTCGGCATTACCGTATCGAACAATAATTCACCGGACATGCTCGACCTATATGAGTTGAACAAAAATCTCAAGATGCAATTCGCTACGGCTTCGTTTCATAACTCTTTTTACTTTCACAAATATGATAATAAGGTAACGAATATAGACGAGGTATGCGGCAACTTCGACGAACTCATACAACGCCTCATGAAAGAGAATAGTCCCAAATCTTGGTTCCGAGCATTTTTCAACCTCGGTTTGATAAATTATATCAAAGACGGGCGGCGTATGCTACCGTGTGAAGCGGGAACCGAGAATTTCTTCATCGACCCATTCGGAAATGTCTTACCATGCAACGGTATGGAAGAAAATTGCTGGTTCGAGACTATGGGGAACTTGAATGAGGCAGCAACTTTCGATGAAATATGGAACGGAGAAAAAGCTTCAATGGTAAGGGAAAAAGTTGCCAATTGTCCTAAAAGTTGTTGGATGATCGGATCGGCATCGCCAGTGATGAGAAAATATATTCGTCAAGTAGTACCTTGGGTTATCAGGAACAAATTGAAAGTTATGCAAGGAGGCAAGGTAGATACGACATGCATTCCGTTCTTCCATGTCGGCAATAACGACAAACAAGGTTTGAGGTAACTTCTTTCATCCTTACAAACAACGATACAGTCCTTTCTTACGAGCAAGGATACAGTTCTTTGACATATGAGAATCGCTTTTATCGGCGGTCGGGACATACATAAACTCGGGGGCATCGAAAATTATATGTATAACCTGGCGACCGAGCTTGTTAAATTAGGACATGAACCGATCGTCTATTGTGAAAGCGACCGGAATAGCACGGAATGGGTCAACGGTTTCCGAGTAGAACATCAAAAATCTATCGGCGGCAGATTCCTGTGCAAGATATTATTATCGTATAAGGCAACGATGCGCGAATTGCTCGGCGGCAGGCATACGGAAGTATTCCATTACAACGCGTGGCCGCCGTCGCTCTCATCATGGCTTCCGCGTTTATGCGGTCGGACCGCGATTCTCGAAGGGCATGGATTGGAATGGAAGCGCACCAAATACACTCCCGTCCAACAACGTGTCATGAAATTCATGGAATACGTAACTGCAAAAATGCATCGCCACCTTATCATGGTAAGTCAGGAACAAAGCGATTACTTTTTACAGAATTACGGGAAACGTTGCTGTACAATACCTACAGCAACGAATATGCCCGATAAACATGACTCAAATCTCATCACAAAAAAATTCGGGCTACAAAACGAGGAATATTTCCTGTATCTGGGACGGTTAGTACAAGATAAAAATCCGGATTACCTAATCAAAGCGTTCATTCTGACTGGTATTACCGATAAAAAGTTAGTCATAGCGGGCAGTAACGACTCAATGCCGGAATATGTCAACTATCTACATGAACTGGCAAAAAACAACAATAATATAATTTTTACAGGTGCCGTTTACGGACAGGACAAAGAACAGTTGCTTGAACATTGTTTGGCCTTTTGCATTCCATCGACCATAGAAGGATTGGCAATCACATTACTCGAAGCCATGAGCTACGGACGTATCTGCATAGCCTCCGACATACCTTCGAACAAAGAGGCATTAGGTAACAGCGGCATATGGTGTAAATACGAAGACGTAACCGATTTAGCCACACAGATTCGACATATTTATCAAGACAACAGCGACATAGCATGGCAAAAGGAATATAACGCCAAACGCATAAGGGAATATTTCACATGGGACATAGTCGCAAAAAAATATGTGGCTTATTTGAACGACATATGTACGAAATAACCTCCTTCCAAACTATCACTGCGTCACACATGACATAACTGAAACAATCTGAAACAGAACGAGCCCGGACCAAAAGTCCGGGCTCGTTACATTATTATGCCCACTCAACATGTACTACCCAGCATTACAATAATACATTACAACCTACTACAATGAACCATCCACAGGCGCAATATCGTTCTCCGAATATTATTGCCTCGACTGATTCTAATACCGACAAAACAGTCCCTAAATCACACAATTATTCATCATTTAAGTTCAATTTGGGAAATAATCCATATATTTGTTCCGAAACATCACCAGAAAAACGAAGTTCAAAACACGCAAATACAAACAAACATAACACGAAACACCAATTAGACAAGTAGTTCCGTGAAATCTCCCAAAGCATCGCACGGCTTTCCAAAGCATTGAGAACGAGGCAAAACATCATTTTCATAATGTAAACACTAAATAATTACTACTAATATCATATATTGAACCGTTACAAATATAATCATTTTCGGCTATCTTGCGGCAAGACACACAGGAATTAACTGTTTGATTTTGATTATTTTTCAACCGCGACGACACCTTTTCCGAAACAGACCCGGCAACCGGCATGCCCGCAGCCTCCGTTCGGCATCATGCGACACCTGCAAAATCGCCTAAAATAGGTTGAAACAACAGCATAAAAAGTCGGCTGAAGCGTAACATATATCACAACAATGCACACCTCAATAGCTGCTTGACCGGAGCGATCCGAAACACCCCTATTCTACCCACAGAATGATGCGCGAAACGACCGTTTCCAGCACTAATAAAGTAGCACAAATAGCCCCCTCCGCACACAAGAGCCCGAAAAGAAACATACCACAGCACCAGCTTCCACCCCGTCCGTCCACGCGTAAAATTGGGTATATATCCCCATTGACCGGCACGGCACGGGACAATATCTTTGCGGCAAAATAGCAAAACCAATGAAAACCACTTTCCTCAACAGTTTCCGTAACGAAGATTGGATGGCTACCATCATGGGACTGCTCATGGTCGTCGCCGTGATCGTCGTACCGGGATGGATCCCGAAATTCCCGTCGGCGTTCGACTCGCTCGATTCGTGGACGGCGGTCGGAATACTGTTCCTGTTCACGGCCATATTCTCGGCGCTTGGCATCAAACTGATGGGCGACAGGCTTCGCGGATTCGTCGTATCGTTCGCCGCGATATTCATATTGTCGGCATTGTGCCAATACGTCTCCACGTTACCCGCGATCAAGACGGCCGGTCTCGAATCCGTATTCTTCTCGGTGATTCTCGGACTGCTGATCCGCAATACCGTCGGCCTTCCCAAATGGCTGGCCCCGGCCGTGCGTAGCGAATATTACATCAAAATGGGGCTCATCCTGCTCGGTACGTCCGTGCTGTTCGGCGAGATAATGAAGGCCGGCGCACTCGGCATGTTGCAGGCCGTAGTCGTGGTAATCACTGTCTGGTACTTCACGTTCTGGCTGTCGAAAAAGCTGAAGGTAGACAACGAAATGGGGATCATGCTCGCCAGCGCGGTATCCATATGCGGAGTGTCGGCGGCTATCGCGACATGCGGAGCCATCAAGGGCGACAACAAAAAGCTCTCGTTCGTCGTATCCATCGTCCTCGTGGTCGCCATCCCGATGATGTACCTTATGCCGCTGCTAGCCAAATGGATAGGCTTGTCGCAAGAGGTGGCCGGAGCATGGCTCGGCGGAACGATAGACACTACGGGAGCGGTAGTCGCTTCGGGTAAATTCCTTGGCGAAACGGCTGAAACATACAGTGTGATAATCAAATCGTCACAGAACGTCCTGCTGGGCATCGCTGCATTCGCCATATCCATATACTGGTCGCTGCGCGGAACGAACCACACCGAACGCCCGACACCAAAAATAATCTGGGACCGGTTCCCGAAATTCGTGGTCGGATTCGTGATAGCATCGCTCATCTTCAGCTTCTTCATGCCCCTTCAGGAAGCCAAGGAGCTGGGATCGCTCGCCAAAGGATTACGCGAAGCCATGTTCTCGCTAGCTTTCGTGTGCATCGGTCTGGAAACGGACTTCCGTTTCATATTCAAGAAAGAGAACAAACGGAATATCACAACATTCCTCACGGCCCAGAGCTTCAACATCGTCGTGACGCTGATAATGGCATACCTGCTGTTCGGTTTGCTGGCGAAATAACACGCGCTCTCCGACGACACTGTATCATACCGAGTAAGCGAGAGGCCAACCCTTTCGCTTACTTGTTTTTAGTCCCGCCATCCGCAGCAGAATATTGCAGAATACCGTCCTAAACCGTATATTTACGACAATAAATTTCAAGACCATGAAACGAATACTGATTCTCGCAACAGCCCTTCTTGTACTGGCTGCATGCGACAACCGCAGCAACCGTGACGGACTTCCCGAAAAAACCGACTATTCGCCCGAAGACGCCCGCTATATGCAGATGGCGATAGAGCTGTCTATACGCAACATCCTCAACGGAGGCGGACCGTTCGGTGCAGTCATTGTCCGCGACAACGAGGTTGTGGCAACCGGAATGAACCGGGTGGTTCCCGATGCCGACCCTACGGCCCATGCCGAAGTTTCGGCAATACGCAATGCCTGCCGGGTGTTAGGCACGTTCAAACTCGACGGATGCACGATATACAGTTCGTGCGAGCCGTGCCCTATGTGCCTCAGCGCACTCTATTGGGCCGGAGTCGAACGCATCTGCTACGGTAACACCAAAGCCGACGCCAAAGCGATAAATTTCGACGACTCGTTCATTTACGACCAACTCGAACTCGATTACGACGAACGTTCCATCAAATGCGAGCATTTCATGCGCGAAGAGGCTCAGGAAGCGTTCATCAAATGGCAGAACAAGACCGACAAAGTCGAATATTAATCCCGTCTAAAGGCGACACACAGCGATGTGGCCACACCACCAAGCATGTAAACCGCACGAGCAGAACGGACACACTTCTTCTATAGAAACAGAATATTTCATATGCGGCAGGGCTTACGAGTCCTGCCGCATTGTTCAAAAACAATTTTTTAGGATAACTTTACGCGCAATACCGAACCCGGAATTTACCTTCCGGTTCACAAGAATAACGAACCAAATATGAGAACTATTTTCCTCTCGCTGCTATTCATATCTGCCGTCACGGCGGCCAACGCCAACACACACCGGATCGACACATGCCATTGCGATTCATGCCTGAGCGTCAAAATCGGACGGATGATAATGGCCGGTTTCAAAGGCACTTCGCCATCGGAAGAGATCCGTAACGCCATAGAAAAATACCACATCGGAGGCGTGATTTTGTTCGACGTAGACGTATCGGGCGGCATGGGCGAACGCAACATAAAATCGCCGGCGCAGCTAAAAAAACTGACGGCAGACCTGCGCGCCATGTCAGATGCCCCGCTGATGATAGCCATAGATCAAGAGGGCGGCAAAGTAAACCGTCTGAAACCCAAGTACGGTTTCCCCGCGACGGTGACGGCTGCGTCCCAAGGCGCATCCGGCTCGCTCGACAGCGCTTCGTTGCGGGCCGCGCAAACAGCATCGACGCTCGCAGAATACGGCATAAACGTCAACTTCGTACCGTGCGTAGACGTCAACGCCAATCCGTCCAACCCGATAATCGCCAAATACGGACGCTCCTTCTCGTCCGACCCTGACTCCGTATATCTTTTTGCCGACAGATGGGTGGACGAGCACCACAAACGGCATATCGCAACGTCGCTCAAACACTTTCCGGGACACGGCAGCTCGCGCAACGACAGCCATCTGGGCCTGACCGACATAACCGACACATGGCATCCGGAGGAACTCATCCCTTACGAAAGGTTCATCGCAGACGGTTATGACGGCATGGTCATGGTCGGACATCTTGTGAACCGCAACATAGACCCGCAATACCCGGCATCATTGTCAGAGAAGACGCTCACCGGACTGCTCCGGAAGCGGATAGGCTTCGAGGGCGTAATCGCGACAGACGACATGAACATGGGGGCCATCGTGGATAACTACTCGCTCGAAAAGGCTCTGGAATTGGCGATAAACGGCGGTGTAAACCTGATTATCGTCGGTAACAACGCCTCCGTATACGAAAAGGACCTCGCGGCACGCTGCCACGACATAATAAAATCCAAAGTCGCCGCCGGAGAGATCACCGCGGACAAAATAGACGACTCCTATGCTCGGATAACGAAACTGCTCGCCGACTTCGGAATCAAATAGCAATGCCCATAACGTGCCATGCCGCCCGACTGGAGATGCCGACAATCACGAATTAAACGCCGAGAAGATACGCCGTTTCCCGAAAAAACATTTATTTCGCACCATAATTCAACGTAATATGCTCACAATATACCGTTACCTGATTTTATTGTTCGCTACGTTCGCTTGTATCGCCTGCACGTCCTCCCAAAGCACACAGCCCGCGCCGCCCGAAGCTCCGGACTACTCGCAGGCCGCCATGTGGTACGGCTCGCCGGAGATGACGGACGAAAAACCGGCGGACGTATTCTACGTCACCCCGACATGCGTGTGGGACTGGCGCGACGAACATGGACACACACAATACTACATGAACGTGAACGATTCGTTGCAACGTGCGGCGGTAGACGGCTCCAATCTGCTGGCATATGCCCTGTTCGGAAAAAGTTGCCGCTTCTATTCGCCATATTACAGACAGATCACCATGAATTCGTGGTTCGAGTCCGAAACCGAAATCAACCGCCGTTACGAACTATCCCACAGCGACATAGTGCGTGCCTTCCGATACTACATGGACCACTGCAACCAAGGCCGTCCGTTCATCTTGGCAGGGCATAGCCAAGGGGCGAAAGCTGTCATCGAACTATTGAAAAACACGCTGACACCAGAGCAATACGCACAAATGGTAGCCGCCTATGTCTTCGGGTTCACGGTGAGCCAAGACGAACTCGCCGGGTCGCACATGCTCAAGCCGGCTGCCGGAGCCGACGACACCGGTGTGACGATATGCTACAACAGCGTCTCGAAAGCAGATGCCCGCTCCCCCATGTTCGCAGACAACGTAGTATGTATCAACCCCGTTAACTGGAAGACGGACGGGACATACGCCCCCGCGTCGGAGAATCTCGGATCAGTCTTCTTCGATGCGCACGGACGTCCCGACACGCTCTACCATACCGTCGGCGTACGGCTGGATCCGGCCATACACACATTGATTATCGACGGACTTTCGGATGACGATTACTACATCCGTTCGATCGAACGCCTATTCCCCAAAGGCAATTACCATGTTCAGGAACTCAATCTGTACTTCCTGAACGTCCAACAAAACATCGGTACGCGAATCGACAGCTTCCTGCACCGCAACAGCCGGTAAGATTGTTCGGAAACCACAAACAGAGATAGCGGAAAGTTGCATTAACTTTCCGCTATCTCTGCGCGGCTTATCCTAGAAATATCGAACCTTGGGGGAAAGACTTTTTGAAAACGATATATTAATTTGATTTAATAATTATATTCCCAAATATATCCTTCTCAACGGTAGTCTTGTTGCCCTTGCTGTCTTTGATTATCGTGTTGCCAAAGATGTCTTTTTCAATCGTGGTTTTATCTCCATACTTGTCTTTCAATACCGTATTTCCAAATATATCTTTCTCAACAGTAGTTCGGTTGCCCTTGTTGTCTTTGATTATCGTATCGCCGAATATATCCTTCTCGATAGTTGTTTTATTTCCCCGGTTGTCTTTGACGACCGTATTTCCGAAAATATCTTTCTCAACGGTAATTTTGTTACCGTCGCTGTCTCTGATTATCGTGTTGCCGAATATATCTTTTTCAATCGTGGTTTTCGAGCCTCCCCGGCTTCTAATCTCCATATCCCCGAAGATATTCTTTTCCACTTTATATTCCCCGCTCTTTTTCACGATCGTGGCAATAACGGCGGAAGACAATATGATGTCTTCGTCCTGACCTTCTGCCTCTTTATTGTCCGACACCTCCCCGCTTCCCACATATAAACCCAACCGTTGCGAATCATTTGACATACTCACTATCGAACACGACGCTAAAATACAGCAAATCAAAAACGCCCACACAGTCTTTTGCATAGCTTATCCTGTTATATTTTTTGTAATATACTCAATTAAAATAACAACAAGTCGAGCAGGTCGAAAAATAACAAAAAAGGCTGACAACTTTCGTTATCAGCCTTTCGCTCCTCAACAAGGACTTGAACCTTGGACCCCCTGATTAACAGTCAGGTGCTCTAACCAACTGAGCTATTGAGGAATATCTTATCCAGACTTCCCGAAATACACTGGAAACGTATCGTTATCCGTCTCCGGCGCACTTCCTTCCGCCTTTCGAGGTGCAAATATAAAGCAAAATTCCATATCCCAAAAATTTTCGAGCCAGAATTTTCACAAAAATCTTAAATTTTCACCTCTTGCACGTCACAAATACCTATTATCAGCGCATACACGCCACAAATGGCCCTTTACAACTCGTCGTCAGGTGCGAAAACCGGAGCCTCGAAATGCGACTTATCGCCCAAAAGGAACCGCACATAAGTGATGGCCTTACCCTCTTTGAGGAACTGCGCCTCGTAAGTAGTCTTTATCGACAGAATATCGTCCGCCGACCCGTTGCCGTATATATCGCTGTCGGCAAACTCCTGCGTCAGACCGTTCACCTCCACCACAGCCTTGGTATAATCGTGCAGATGGCGACAATCCGTCTTAAGATGCACCTTTCCGCCCGGTTTCAGGAACTTGGCATACGATTCGAGGAACGCCGGTGAAGTAAGGCGTTTCTTCACCCTGTTTTTCTTCAACTGCGGGTCGGGGAATGTTATCCATATCTCGTCCACCTCGCCGGGAGCGAAGAACGAATCAATAAATTCTATACGTGTACGCAGAAAACCGACATTGGGCATATTGTTCTCTGTCGCCGTCTTGGCCCCGCGCCACATTCGCGCCCCTTTTATATCTACGCCGATAAAATTCTTATCCGGAAACATCTCGCCTAGCGAGACCGTATATTCACCCCTACCGCAACCGAGTTCGAGTACGACCGGATTGCCGTTGCCAAAAAAATCCTCGCGCCACCTCCCTTTCAGGCTGTGGTCTTTATGAAATATGTCATCGAAATCCGGTTGCACGAGATTCCTGAACGTCAGATTCTCCTGAAACCTCCTGTGTTTATTCTTTCCCATCTATCTATATATCCGTTACGTTTATTCCCACAGCTTTCACCCCGGCAATGTCGCGGGACGGCGCCACCGTGAAGGTGTAAGTACCGACCCGATCCAACCGCACACTGTCGCGATAAATAAGGTTCGACTGAAAAAGGCTATTCTGCTTCTGCACATCGGCGAAAGCCACGCCCCGTAATGTTTCCGTGAGCCGGGTACTGTCCGGAGCGACTACCGTTATACTGAAATCGAGAGGTCCGCCCTGCGGACAATCGTTGAACACCCACAGCAACTCAAGCCTGCGCCACCCGACCGTATCCGCATTGTCCACCGCGATAACCGCCTGCTCGCCCGTTTTCCAGAGCACCGGATCAACATCGACCATCCGCTCGTGGTCCGGAGCACCGCATCCGTAAACCATAGCTGCCAATAACGACAGCAAGCATAGCAACCTCAAAACACCGGGACGAAACATACCATTCTAATCCTTATTATCCTCCGGCTTACCCGCAGGACGACGGTTGCGATTGCGCCCGTTGCGGTTCTTTCCGCGCGGGCGGTTGCCCCCATTGTTAGCATTGACGCCGTTATTTCCGTTGGCTGACGACTGTTGTTCCGCCGCCCCGCCGTCCGGTGTGCCAGACTTGGATTCTGGCCTATTATCCCTGCGTGCCGGCCTTTCGCCCTTGGACGAACCGTTACGCATCTGCGGTCTCCCTCCCGAAGCATCGCGTTCGCGTCCATTTCCACGGGTTTCACCGTCTCCGGGCTGCTGCTCCCGACGGCCGTTATTGCCGTTACCTTTGCGCGCCTTGTTGCGGTTGCGGCGTTCGCCCTTCTCGCTGTCGAAACGCGTCAGGCTGTCCTCACCTATCACATTCACGAATCCGGGATCCTGAGGCTTCGCCGATACGCTCTCCTCGCCCTCCAGCCTGTCTACCTTGACGCCACGTCGGTTGGCCGCAAGCACCTCCCTAACGCGTTCGAGCGGCAGCGTAACCATCCCCGCTATCGCCGTAGGGCTGGTACTGAAACTCATCTTCCGGGCCAGTATATCAGTCTTGACCAGATAGTACTCCCCGTCCAACGCCTGCAACGGCTGATTGATTCGCGGGAACTCCTTGCGAGCATCGAGATAGTCATCCAATTCGTATACGAGGCAGCACTTCAACTTGCTGCACTGGCCTGCCAACTTCTGGGGGTTGAGCGAAATCTCCTGTGTACGGGCCGCATTGGTCGTCACAGACGAGAAGCTCGAAATCCACGAGGCGCAGCACAACTCACGTCCGCACGAACCGAGACCGCCTATACGTCCGGCCTCCTGACGCGCCCCGATCTGTTTCATCTCGACACGGATGCGGAACTGCTCGGCGAACACCTTGATAAGTTCGCGGAAATCGACGCGTTCGTCGGCTATATAATAAAATATCGCCTTCAGCTTGTCGCCCTGATATTCCACGTCGCCGATCTTCATGTTCAGCCCCATATCGGCCGCAATCTGGCGCGAACGGATCATCGTATTGTGTTCGAGGGCGATGGCCTCCTGCCATTTCTCTATATCGTAAGGTTTCGCCTTGCGGTAAATCTTCTTGAACTCGCCGTTAAGCGGCGTAAAGCCGACACGGCGCATCTGCCGCCCCACCATGTCGCCAGTAAGCGACACGATGCCTATGTCGTGTCCCGGCGACGATTCTACGGCCACTATATCGCCTTTCTGCAAGGGCAGGTTGTTCACGTTCTTATAATAACTCCTGCGCGTATTCTTGAACCTGACCTCGAATATATCGTCCGGAAACATGTCCGGCATATCCTCCAGCCAATCCGTAACGTGCAGCTTAAAACACCCCTCACACACGGAATTATCCATCTCCTCGCCACATTGGCAGAAGCGGCATCCGCGCCCCATATCTAATTTACAGCTTTCGCTGTCTCTATTTTTGCAATCCATACGATTCGTGCGATTTGAAATCAATATAGCAGAAAGCCCGCGGCGAATCACATGCGTCCGCCATGACTGCGACCATACTATATTCTGCAAATATATATAACTTACGGCAAAGAGCCGTCAAACCCGTCAATATATTTCAATGCACGCGCCGCAATTCCACGCCACATAATACACATAAACATAGCGCAATTCAGCCCGATTCCGCGTCATCGACCACACAACGGCAGAGGATTGATTTGCCAACCTTGACAGCCCCCACCTCAAATACACCCTAAGATCGACAGTATTTTGCAGCGACAACGAATATTCCGGTGGTTTTACTTAATATCTTAACACATCCGGCAAATAACAAAAAATAATTAACAAAACGATAATTTTATAGCAAAAAAGACATACCTTTATCACGGGAAATATTGGATTGACAAAATTTTATAATTCAAAACACAAAAACCAATGAATCAACCGTCAGATCGTTTGAAGAGCTTGTCTTCTTCTGCAACGTTAGCGATGTCGCAGAAAAGCAATGAATTGAAAGCACAGGGCATCAATGTAATCAACTTGAGTGTCGGAGAGCCTGATTTCAACACTCCGGACCACATCAAAGAGGCAGCTAAAAAAGCCATAGACGAAAACTTCTCGTATTATTCTCCGGTACCGGGCTACCTTTCTCTTCGCAACGCAATCGTAGACAAGTTGAAAAAAGAAAACGGTCTGGAATATACGGCCAACCAGATAAGCTGTGCCAACGGAGCGAAACAATCTGTCTGCAACACGATCCTCTCTCTGGTAAACAAGGGAGACGAAGTGATAATCCCTGCACCATATTGGGTAAGCTATCCTGAAATGGTGAAACTGGCCGACGGCGTACCCGTCGTAGTCAAAGCAGGTATCACACAAGACTTCAAAATAACTCCGGCTCAGCTGGAGGCCGCCATAACGCCTAAGACCCGCGTACTTATCCTTTGCTCGCCGTCTAACCCAACCGGATCGGTTTACTCGAAAGAGGAATTGAAGGGGCTGGCCGACGTATTGGCAAAACACAAACGCGTTATCGTGATCGCCGACGAAATCTACGAACACATCAACTATATCGGCAAGCACCAGAGCATTGCCCAATTCGAGGAGATCAGGGATCAGGTGGTCATCGTCAACGGTGTATCGAAAGCATATGCCATGACAGGATGGCGCATCGGGTTCATAGCCGGACCGGAATGGATCGTAAAGAGCGTGAACAAACTTCAGGGCCAGTACACCTCGGGACCTTGCTCCATATCGCAGAAAGCCGCCGAGGCCGCTTATACCGAGTCTCAGGAATCGGTGAGAATCATGCGCGAGGCTTTCGAGAACCGCCGCAACCTCATCGTGGATATGGCTAAGGAGATCCCCGGATTCGAGATCAACGTTCCGCAGGGAGCTTTCTACCTCTTCCCTAAATGCGATTCGTACTACGGCAAGAAATACAACGACACTGTTATCAAGGACGGCGACGACTTGGCAATGTACCTGCTCGAAGTAGGCCATGTGGCTTGCGTAAGCGGCGATTCTTTCGGAGCTCCCGAATATATCCGCATGAGCTATGCTACATCGGACGAAAACATAATCGAAGCGATGAACCGCATCAAAAACGCATTGGCACAACTGAAATAAGGCTTCTTTAATTAGAAAGTCATTTGCATAAAAAGACACGCCGCAGATAGAAACTGCGGCGTGTCTTTTGTATTATAAACGTAAAACAGAAAGCGTGGATATATGCTCTTTGCTATGTTGCATTGTGGAAGTCCATTTAAAACGTTTAATCGTAGCCCAATCGGGCTGTATTATCAGTATCGTCTTCAGGGAGCGGTAGAACACCCTACAATAACAACGACAGAGTGGGAATGACATAAACACTCTATGCAGCTTCAATGCTGTCAGCTTGACGGCTAGTTCGAGAACCTTGTCCTCAGTGACCGGAACTGTTTCCGGAGCCTGAGTCCGAGCAATACCGCCGCAGTGGTTATGCCTATGAAGAACCCGCCCCACAAGCCTGCCGGCCCGAACTCGGCCTTAAACGCAAGCATGTAACCGGTCGGAACGTTGATGACGATATACGCCAGCAAGGCTATCCATATCAGTATCTTGACATCCTGCACCCCGCGCAGCACGCCTATCGTTATGGCTTGTATCCCGTCCGAAATCTGGAATGCGGCAACCATCAGCATCAGCATCGAAGCTATCGAAATGACCTCAGGATCGTCGGTAAAAATCAACGGAATGTAATTACGCAAGGCGATGAAGACTGTCGCCGTGAACATGTTCCATCCGATGCCCAGATGATATGCGGCCCGCGTCGCCATCTTCAATCCCTCCATATCCTTACGCCCGTATTCATGACTGATGCGTATGGTGGTCGAAGCCCCGATGCCCATAATCACCATAAATGCGAAATTAGCGAAATTGATGGCTATCTGATTGGCTGCCAAAGCCGCCGTACCGACCCAACCCATCATAAACGTCGTACACACGAAAGCGCCGTTCTCCAACATCATCTGCGAACCGATAGGCACCCCCACCTTGAGCAGCGACGCCATGCGCGCCGGCGAGAACCCGCGCCACGAGAAGAATTTGTAATAACGCGCATACCGCCATTTGGACGAAAAATAGGCGATGACCATGATCGGCGTCAGACACCGAGATATAAGCGTAGCGAGACCGGCTCCGGCAGCCCCCATCTCGGGAAATCCCCAGTTCCCCCATATCAGGAGCCAGTTGAAAAATACATTCACACAATTCGCCGTCAGGACCGACACCATCTCTATCGTAGTATTGCCAACACCTTCGAGGAACTGCTTGAACGGCGCGAACATCATATACGGGATCACCGACCACGCAAGATATTTGTAATACGGGACCGCCTGCTCCACCACCTCCGGCTGCTGTCCGAGGTGCGGCATGAGGAATGCGGCCGAATACTGCACTGCAAAAAATACCAGCGACAGCAGGAAATACAACAATATCGAGTTTTGCAGATACGCCGCTGCGATCTTGTAGCGCCCTTTGGCATAAACCTCCCCCACCAGCGGCGTCAGGCCGAACGTTATCCCCATCACCAGACAGAACACGGCCCAGAAAACCGCTCCGCCAAACCCTACTCCGGCCAGCGATGCGGGCCCGAGCTGTCCGACCATCGCGTTGTCCACGAGCTGCACCACTATTTGGCCTGTCTGCGAAAGCACTACGGGGATGGCTAAACGCAGATTAAGGCCGTACTGTTCGCGGTATTTAGAAAAACTATACATCTGGGCTGGTATTAAAATAGGACCGCAAAGGTACGAAAAGACAATACTTTTCGCTATAACAGTAGATTTTTTTCGCGCATCTCCATATCACCTCCATCTACCGACAACATGCGAAAGACGACGGCTTGCCGTATCGCCACGGTCTTGGCCAGTCGAGATATTACGTCCGTTCACACCGCGACCGGCGCGCACACCAGCAATCGCACGACATCCCATAAAAATCCGGGCTGCATTTTGTTGCAGCCCGGACACGACATTAAACAATAACCGTCAGAAGTACTATAATGCGGATCAGCTCGCCTTACGCAAAACCTCAACACCCTTGCCTCGGCATTCGACACGCACCGTATCGCCAACTTCGAGCCCTCCGCCTATGATAAGTTCAGCGAGAGGTTCTTCGACGGCTTCGAGTATCGTTCGCTTGAGCGACCGCACGCCGTAACGCGACTCATACCCCATCTTCGCGAGCCGTTTGCGCGCACACGAAGTTACGTGCATCTTATAGCCGAGGCTGTCGGCGCGCTCATAGAGGTGTTTCAGCTCCAGCTCCACGATTTTCAGCACGTCCTCCAGCGACAGGGTATTGAACACGACTATATCGTCTATACGGTTGATGAACTCCGGCGCGAAAGTCTCTTCCAGTGCCTTGCGGTAATCAGCATTTATATCGGCAGCGGCTTCCCGTCCCGTATTAGCGGTATTGTACCCGACCGCTTTCGGCTTCGCCGCCATACGTCTCGACCCCACATTCGAAGTCATGATTATAATAGTATTGCGGAAATCGACCTTTCGCCCGTTGCCGTCGGTAAGATACCCATCGTCAAATATCTGAAGCATGATGTTGAATACGTCCGGATGCGCTTTTTCGATCTCGTCGAACAATACGACCGCATAGGGTTGGCGTCTGACCGCCTCGGTCAACTGACCGCCCTCGCTGTACCCGACATACCCCGGAGGCGAGCCTATCATGCGGCTCACGTTATGCTTCTCGGCATATTCGCTCATGTCTATGCGTATCAGTGCGTCACGCCTGTCGAACATCCATTGCGACAGTTCCTTAGTTAGATGGGTTTTTCCCACCCCCGTCGGGCCTACGAACATGAATACGCCAATGGGTTTGTTCGGGTCTTTCAATCCCGCCCTACTGCGCTGGATGGACTTCACCACCTTGCGAACAGCCTCGGACTGCCCAACTACCTGAGAAGATAGATACCCTTCGAGAGCACCCAAACGCTTTTTTTCGTCAGCCGATACCTTCTCGACAGGGATACCCGTCATCATGGTGATAACCTCCTCTATATGTTCCACACCGATTACGAACGGGTTCATCGTCATTTCACGCTGCCAGTCGGCGCGCGCCTCTTTCAGCTTCTCGGCAAGCGCCGCAGCTTTCACCCTCAGTTTCCCGGCCTGTTCGAACTCAAGGCCGGCCACGGCTTCGTCCTTACGGTGCAGCATCTCGTTCAGAGTCCCCTCCAATTCACGCAGCATAGCCGGCTCCTCCACTTTGAACTGTCGCACTTTCGAACCCGCCTCGTCTATGACGTCTATGGCCTTGTCCGGAAAGAAACGGTCGGACAGATACCTGTCGGCCAACTCCACAGCCGCACGCAACGCTTCGTCCGTATAACGCACACCGTGGTGTTTCTCGTAATATGGCTTGATATTACTGAGTATCAACAACGTGTCTTCTTTCGACGAAGGCTCCACGAGTACTTTCTGAAAACGGCGCTCCAAAGCGGCATCCTTCTCGATATTCTCGCGGAACTCGTCGAGTGTAGTGGCCCCGATGCACTGCAAATCACCTCGCGCAAGCGCGGGCTTGAGGATATTGGCCGTATCCAGACTGCCCTGTGTGCTTCCCGCTCCGACAATAGTATGTATCTCGTCGATGAACAGTATCATGTCCTTGTTAGCCGTAAGCTCGTCTATCATGGCTTTTATGCGCTCCTCGAACTGACCGCGGAACTTGGTCCCTGCTACAAGCGACGCTATATCGAGCGAGAATACCTGCTTCCTTCGCAACGACGGCGGCAACTCGTCCCCCAGCATCCTGAGAGCAAGCCCCTCCACAATGGCACTCTTCCCCACACCGGCCTCACCCACGAGGATCGGGTTGTTCTTCTTGCGGCGGCCGAGGATCTGTATGAGCCGCTCGATCTCCTTCTCTCGGCCCACGACAGGGTCTATGCGGCCTTCGGCAGCCGCCTTGGTAAGGTTGATCCCGAACTTTTCGAGTTCGGGGCGAGTTCGGCTGCGCGACCTCACGGCCGTTCCGCCGACATGATCCTCCACGATGTCGTCATCGTCAATATGCTCGTCACGCACCTGCGAATCATCCAATGCGCCTTGTGCGAATTGTTCCAGCATGTTCATTTCACGATAATAATCCTCGTCCGAAGGCATCTGCCCGACGTATTCCCATAGCTTGCATACCGAAATTCCGTAAAGTTCCAGTACTCGTGCCGATATAATATCCTTGTTCTCGACAAGCCACATCAGAAAATGACCGGTATTTATCATTCCGCAATTTTCCCCGCCGTATTCCAATCCAATCCTTTCCATGCCGTTGTCGATCCGTTCATCCATAGACTGCGCGCCAGACGGTCCGGGTCCTTTCACAAGGGCCTTTGCGACCTCCCGCTCTACCCTTACCTTCACCTGATATATTTCCCAATCCTTCAACAGCTTCCTCAAAACCTGTCCGGCATGAGAAGCCTCGTCCCGCATAAGTGAGAGGAAAACTATGTCTGCAGTCAACTGAACATTACCCGCACGCTCGGCTTCAAAACGGCCGATCTGCAAGTGCCTGCGTAGTGTTTTTGATTGATTGATTTTCATAATAGTCTCCTTTTTTTACTGTATTTCTACACCTTAATAACGCAGAAACACATACCCATAGTACATGGATGATGCCAACACGCGTCTGGAGACACTTCTGAACCCGATTTATTTTTAAAAAATTTTAAAAACATATTAAACCCCGAATACACTTATACCTTCACCTGTGGGCACAGGGCATCATTTCATATCCCTATTCACATAAACAATCTGCCGGCCTCTTTCGAAACCGGCAGCCAATCAGATTTATCATTAATTTAACCTTCACGCGCACAACAACGGAATCCGCACCAAATGTCAACAGAACGTCTTTGGCCACTCCCCGATCTCCATGTTGCGGATGTCGCAGCCGTCTATCTCGAACCTGACCGCCGTCCGCACCTTATGGAATCCGGAACATCCTGCCGCCCCCGGATTGATAAAAAGCACGTCGTTCGATTTGTCGTATTGCACTTTCAGTATATGCGAGTGCCCGGCGATAAAGATATTCGGCCGAGCACGCTTGATCGTGGCATAAGCCGCAGGTTGGTAACGACCGGGGTATCCTCCTATATGTGTCATAGCGACCTTCATTCCTTCGCAATTCCACACATTGATTTCGGGATAGGCAATCCTCGTCACACCTCCGTCGATATTTCCATACACACCCACCAAAGGCTTGAACTTCGCAATCGCGTCGGCAATCTCGATAGAGCCGAAATCACCGGCATGCCACACTTCATCGACATCTGCGAGAAACTTCCTCAGAGCATCGTCGAAGCAATTATGCGTATCAGATATTACACCTATGCGTTTCATCGCTCAAATATACGCCGTAGAACCGGCATAAAAAAATCCGGCAAAGGAAAGCCGCATCCGAGAAATGCGAAAAAACATTACTGTGAATGAAACGCTGCCTAAACTTTTGCACTAAGCTCTACGCCCGCCCTAAACTTGACAACGTTCTTAGCTGCTATCTTGACAGGTGCGCCTGTTCTGAAGTTACGCCCGGTCCCGGCAGGTTTTCTCGATACGGAAAATGTTCCGAAGCCCACCAACACGACCTTGTCTCCGCTGCTCAGCGCATCACCGGTAACCTTCATAAAAGCATCCAAGGCACGTTTAGCCTCTCCTTTGGTTAGGTTCGCCTCTTCGGCGACAGCCTCTATCAATTGAGTCTTGTTCATATTTAAGGTGTTTTCAGGTTTACCAACAAATATACACTAAATATTTATTAACCAATACGGTTCCGATCATGCAAAGCACTCCGTCTGCTCCATATTATCCTGTATGTCCACGTCGATATGAGTATCAGGATGCGTCAGCGCATCATTACTGAATAGTATTTTTTCGAGCTATTTTCGTTTTATGTTTGGATAAAATGAAAGGTTGTTATACTTTTGCACCCGGAGAGATGGCAGAGTGGTCGATTGCGGCGGTCTTGAAAACCGTTGACTGTCACAGGTCCGGGGGTTCGAATCCCTCTCTCTCCGCTGAACTTACTGGACATAAATGTCCAAAAAAACGGACAAAAATCCACAAATCATTGATTTGTGGATTTTTTATTACCCGAAAGTCCTGCTTCCAAGGCTTCAAAAGTACCGAAAAGGCCATAGTTTCGTTACCAAATCGTTACCAAATCGTTACCTATTCCCTACCGGACAAAAACGGCAACGATTTGTCCGCAAATGACCTGATTAGGGCACAGTCTGCACAACTCTTAATTAGTAACACTCAATCATCTGGAAGCAAGATAATCAATAAGCAAACGAGTCTGATAACGACGCGAATATTGACGAATATTATCCCAATTACGAGGCAAGACTTCACGATTTTGCCATATACGATAACACTTCATAATAATCTCTTTAATGCCTTTTATATCAGACTCATCTACTACAAAACCTGCCTTGGTCTCCTCCATCAAAGCACCAACAACATCAGTAGGGTCATACATAGCTATAATTGGCTTATTGGTAGCCAGATAATCAAGAAGTTTTCCTGAATAAACTCCCTTGCGCCCCTTGGGATGTACCATGACTAAAACATCTGTTTCATAAACAGATATCCTTATGGCCTCATCATGGATTACAGCACCAAGTTCCTCAACATTAGACTTTATGGAATCGGGAATATTCAGCTTCTTATAATTTCCTACTATCTTTATTTTACTGTCGGCCGGCAACCGTCCTTCACATATCAATTCAGAATAAGCCTTAAACCAATTATCAGGAGTTATCTCCCCATAAAATTGGCCTATATATCCCATAGTGAAGTGGTTCTGAAAATGGGTTTCATGTACTTCTTCATAGTCATAACCATTTCTGATCTCAAGAAAACGATCATGTGTAGACATAACCCTGAAATCGTCTAGAATCGGCTTCGACACAGCCAACACTAAATCAGCACGATTCAATACCCGGCGTTCAGGCCCTGCAAGCCTACGGGATATTTTAAATCTGTCTTTCGACACTTTCATCTTTGACATTTCGTCACGCATGTCGGCTACCCAATAGAACTGATAGCCTTTCCTACGCATAGCCAAAGCAATCATGTGCGGTGACAACCCTCCGAAAGTAGTCAATACCACATCATATTTCCTGCTATCAAGCAGCATTTTCACACATTTTTGAGCCCTAATACGCCATAAACGTTTTGCATCAAGCGTCAAACGATATTCCAAGGCAAGAACAACACGCCGGAGAACCCACTTTCGCCGAGATTGCCAATGCTGGAGCAATTGCTGTTCAGAAATAACAGGATCCTTAAGATAATGTACTTCACACCCTTCCCAAAACGTCGTATAATCACAACTATCTTCAGTAACTACAGTCACTTCATGACCGGCTTCATGAAAATATTTGGAAAAAGCATTAATCCGAAAAGAAGCTATTCTATTATTCGGGAAAAAGTAATTAGATATTATCAATATATTCATAACGTTATTGATTATTTGTTTTTCGTCTAAACATGGACAACACCGACTCCATTAAAGAAAAATATCTGACGCCTGCAATGCGAGAGACAAAAACATAAACTATGAGATAGGCAAATGAGCCAATGACAAAACGAACCAATTCTCCATTAACATCGCACAATTCCAAAATCACCTTAGACACCAAACCAGCTAACAACGAACTCACTAACAACCTGCCAAGGCCACCCCACGGTATCATGCAATAAAGACTGACACCGAACATACGGGAGATAGATTTCATCAAAAGAATCAGGCATAATATGGTAGTGAAGACAGATATCACGGCAATACCAGTAACGGACGGAAAAAACAGGACACAGACGATATCGAGACAGACAATCAGGATGGCAATAAACAAATGAATATTTGCAAAAACATTTCCCTTTCCGACCGCAAACATTATTGGACCGTAGGGAAGCACTCGAACTAAATTGACTACCGTAATGATGCGGAACAGATGTGCCGCATCTTGATAACCATTCCCAAACAGAAACACCATTATATCCTCGGCGAAAATAAAACAATATATAGCCACCGGATATATCAGCGCCGCCGATTTATAGACTGTCCTGTTCCACAACGATACGTACTCACTCTTAGAAGTACCGGCACAGCGCATTCTCAAAAACTCAGGCAGCATAACTGTCCCGACAGCACTGACAATCATGTTCGCCAACGGTAATTCACGAAATCCGTTGGAAAATACGGCAAATTCACATTCTCCAAAATACCGGCTTACAAAAAACTGGCTTGATGACAGTATGATGAATCCACATATTCCCGCATAAAAAACGGGCAAAGAAAACCTGAAAACATCTACAAGCCTTAACGAGCTACATACAGACTCAATACCAGAGAAAGGAATATACATCAATAGCAGACCAACTGCACATGTCAGTGCCGATGCAGCCACAAAACCTGTCACCGCACCTTTAATCCCGGCGTCCAAAACCGTCACTGCCACAACCACACATAGCAGCGTTACCAAGCGACTTATCAACACATAAATAAAAACAAGCCGAGTCTTCTTATAGACCGTAAGGACGCCTTCAACACCAATAACCGGCATCAGCAACAAGGGTACTGGAGAGAAACCGCGAAGACATTGGTCTAACATAGGATTACCCAGTAACCAAGCAATCCATCCAGATCCGCAAAATAAGGTCAAAGAAAACAATGCGCCAAGCAACATAAACAGCATATTAAGCTTACGGACCACTGCCCGTCCCTCGTCAACCGGCACCAATGTCAAAAAATAAGAATAACTCTTAGGAAGCCCCAAAGAGAATACAATCAACAATGTGTTATATACGTAGAGTATTTGGCAATATGTACCGTAAACGGAATAGTCCATGAAACGGCTTAATATTGAAGCCAGTGCCAGCGACATACAGAAAGATGCCATATTAGCCAGACCAAGCCACGCTGTAACTGCCGTACGGCTTTTGTCCACCTTACAAGGCATACTCTTGACACATTTACACATAATCACTCTACACAACAATCACAACGCCCAATACTTCATATTCTTTATACGACCTCGATAAATTCCTTTCAAATCGACTAACAATGCATCCTTGCCAGCGGTTATCGACAAGAAATAGTTTTCGTCCAAATCCCAAAAGTTACTATGTTCCACAGTAACGATGACGACATCATAAGGCGGACAAACACTTAAGGACATATCAACCCCGAAAACTCTTTTAACCTTAACCACATCTGCATGGGAGTCTACCAGATCGACCGCAACGCCACCTGCTATTAACAACTCTCTAAGACGGAACACGGCCGGATTGCGAATATCATCGGAATTCTCTTTATAGGTGACTCCCATTATCAATGCCTTTGCCGGCATGGGGCGAGACAGGTCAATCCTATCAAGTACCGAACGGGCTATATAGTCAGGCATACCATCGTTTACTGCACAACTGGACTTGATTAAAGGTAAATCCATCCCCCAATGACGAGCCTCGGAAATTAAATAATACGGATCCACAGGGATACAATGACCGCCAACTAAACCGGGAGCATAAGAGGAAAAATTCCATTTTGTCGAAGCCAGATCGAGAACCTCGCGCAGGTTCACCCCCATATGCGAAAATAAGGCGGACAACTCGTTCACCAATGCAATATTAACCGCACGCTGAACATTTTCTACAATTTTTGACGCCTCGGCCGCCTTAATGGAGGAAGCCGCATGTACGCCGGCCCCAATGACATAGCCATAAATTTCCTGTAATTCCTCAGTGGCAGCCTCATCAATGCCTGACACAATTTTCGGAGTATTGGATAAAGTATGCGCTGAATCACCGGGATTTATGCGTTCCGGAGAATAACCGACTTTAAAATCAATGCCACATCTTAAACCCGATTTTTTTTCCAACAACGGCACGCACTCAGACTCGGTACAACCGGGATACACAGTAGACTCATACACCACATAATCACCTGGCTGTAAATGAAGGCCGACAGTATGCGTGGCAGACATGAGCTGAGACAGATCGGGACGCATGTACCTGTCAACGGGAGTACCTACCGTCACAATAAAAAGGGACGCATCGTCAAGAGCATTGGCGGAGGATGTGGCATTCAACGACCGTGATAAATGAGCCCATTCGTCACGAAGATGATTCACACGAGACTCTGATATATCATAAGCTATCACATTAAAGATTTTGGAAAACTCCAACGCAACAGGTGCGCCCACATACCCAAGCCCGACAACAGCCACAGAAGTCTCTCGGGCAAGCAGACGCTGAAATATCGTACTCATGTCATTCATATTCAAAGATCACATTACCACACCGATGATACTTTATTCCCGACTCGGGACACACGGCATTATCATTACAGTCAAACTCAAGCATATGGCCGTAACGACTCATCCAACCAATCCGCCGGCTTGGTACACCGGCCACCACAGCATAATCGGGAACATTATGAGTTACCACACATCCGGCCGCAATAAATGCATAGCGACCAATTGTCACTCCACAAACAACAGTTGCATTAGCACCAATGGTAGCCCCCTTACGCACAATCGTTTTCTCATAATTTCCACGCCGAGAAATCTCGCTTCGAGGATTGCGGACATTCGTAAAGACACATGAGGGACCTAAAAAGACATCATCCTCGCAAAAGACCCCTTCATACAGAGACACATTGTTTTGAATCTTTACATTTCGCCCAATAGTGACACCGGATGCTATCATGACATTCTGTCCCAAGTTGCAGATATCACCAAGAACGGCTCCGCTCATGACATGAGAGAAATGCCAAATCTTGCATCCGTGCCCTATCGTTGCCCCCGGATCAACTACCGCAGTGGGATGAATAAATATATCGTCCATGCATCCGCAATTATTACACACGCTTACTTATTATAAAAATTCCTTATAACCTCTATCACAATCCTTTGATCATCTTCTGTAATATTTCCATGCATCGGGACAGACAAAACGGATTCAGAAAGCGTTAAGGCATTCGTCATTTTCTTATCCACAGAACAAGCCCTACGATAGGCCGGCTGCAAATGTAACGGCCGAGGATAATAAACCATAGATTCGACACCGGCTTCCTTCAATGCCATACGCAGGCTATCGCGAGTTTCGGGAGGAACTTTTAGTGTGTACTGATGATATATATGAGTTCCGGAAACAGCCTCGACCGGAGTCCGGACCATAGGAACATCTGCCAACATGGCTGTATAAACAGCTGCCGCATGACGCCGGTGAGCAATCCACTGATCTAAAAGAGGTAGCTTAACCCTCAATACCGCAGCCTGCAAGGTATCAAGACGGGAATTTAAACCGACATAATGATGATGATACTTTACACCTTGCCCATGGTTAGCAAGCGACTTAATCTTATGAGCAAGCTCAGGATCGTCGGTAAACAATGCACCACCGTCACCAAAGCACCCAAGCACTTTGCTCGGAAAGAAAGAGGTACAACCGACCAAACCTATCGTTCCGGCATATCGACTACTTTTATCGGAAAACACAAATCGAGCTCCCAACGACTGAGCATTATCCTCTATCACCACGAGCCGATATCTGTCGGCTATCTCCATAATCCGCTCCATGTCACATGGCTGACCAAACAAATGTGTTGGAATGATGGCTTTAGTACGAGAAGTAATCAACCGCACCACACTTTCACAATCAATATTAAACGTAACAGGATTGACATCGGCAAATACCGGATGCCCACCAAGAAGAACCACCGCCTCTGCTGCAGAAACAAACGAAAAAGAGGGAATAATAACTTCATCACCGGGACACAATCCGACGGCCATCAAAGCCAGAATAATCGCATCGGTACCACTGGCACATCCTATGCAATGCCGGGCCCCGACATACCCAGCCAACTCGACCTCAAAAGCATGTACATCGGTTCCATTGATAAACGAGCCGCCAATCATTACATCTGCTACAGCACAATCCACTTTGTCCCGCAAATCAGAATATTGCGCCTGCAGATCAACCATCTTTATCATCGGAAACAGAATTAAAATACAGACCGGACAAAAGGATGGCAATCTACTGTTGTCAATGCTGAAACGGGCTCCTTTTGTATCATTGAAGCTGCCTCAACGGCAGGTGCAGCGTCAGCAATAGAGAAACCGTCTCCTTGAAAAATACGTTCGTAACAGAGTGTGTGGAGATTAGAAAAACCATTGGAAAAATCAAACTTTTCGCCATCAATATCAAGCCTGCGACAGGAAGGCTGACCGGCCGCATACGTGCGATTGATACTCAAGAAGAACTTCACTCTGGCTCGTTTAAGCAGCATTACCCCGGCAATACAATCGGAAGCGGAGTGATGCACATAGAAATTATCCATGCTTCCGAACACCCATAGCAACATATCGATGAAATGAACCCCAATATTCATTATCAATCCTCCACTGCGGGACAGGTCGCCTTTCCATGACTCGGCATACCATTTCCCGCGAGGAACCACATAAGTAAGCTCAACATCATGCATGCAATCAAACGGCTGCATATCAACCAATCGCTTTAAGCGTACTATTTCAGGGTGAAGCCGCAATTGCAGAATCGGATATATGCGATGTCCCGATTCTATCTCGGCCTCTCTCATTTTGCAAAGTTCCTCTCCATTCAATGCCAAAGGCTTCTCACAAATAACATCTGCCCCAGCCCTCAAGCCCATAATAGAGTGCCTGTGATGAAGATGATTAGGGGTGCACACGGTAAGATAATCTATATTCTTGTCAATCGCTTTTACAAACGTCTCATAATCAGTCGTAAAATAAGCATCAGGAAAATAACTGTCAATAATGCCCACACTGTCAGACAAATCATGAGCCATGACCAGATCACATCCCAAACTTTTCATGGCAGCAAGATGGCGAGTCGCCACATATCCCGCCACCCCAATAAAACCGAAACGTTTCATTGACAAAACATTATACTTATCTTGATTTCATAGTCTGTTTAAATCTATCTAAATCATTGCCACGCAAGGTCCAGCCGGCATTTTCACAATGTAAAGATATTTTAATCCAATACGAATGAAAACAACTCGTTTTAACTAATTTAACAGGATTTCGAATGTGTCAAATTTACACATAGATCAAATTAAATAATTAGTATATTCTTATTTTTAACTTAAAAACTGAAGTTCTTGACTTGCATAAATCCCATAATGAATTACAATTCATAAGTATCGGCCGAATGATAAGAACGAAGGTGATGCTCCTTCTGCTGACGCCACCGTGATTTGAAACCGGTTATTCCTTGTGGTAAGTGCATAGAGTGCGTGCTTCTGATTGGCGTTTCCGCATACATCAGGAATATATGTATAGTAAAGTAAGGCTAAATTCGGGTTCGTAACTTTTACTTTCAATGATGAATCACTTGATAAACTTCGTTCCCTTTGTACTGATTGGAATTCTCCTATTGACGACAAATATGGTTGTTATATTCGAATTTGCAAGTCTAATTTTCAACAAAGGCAACCGAATTCATTAAAATTTATCACAATCTTATATCTTTCAAAAACAACAAGAAACGGCACGAAAGCAGATATAGTTGGATCTCCAAACCGTAACCCAAAGCACAAACAAACCTCAGGTTACGATTCTGTCCGTAACTGTCTTACTATATGCCCATTATAAACGAACACAACAGCCACATCCAGTCAATGCTCTAACGCGACCCCAGATATAGGAACAACATTCCGAGTAATACCAGCAGCAGATCGACAGCCTTACTTCGCAGGTTCTTCTCGCGAAACATCATGGCCCCGAACATGAACGACACTATCACACTCCCGCGCCTCACCATCGACACTATGGAAATCATAGAATCGGGCTGGCTCAGGGCATAGAAATAGACGAAATCGGCAGCGCACAGGAATACAGAAATCAACGGTATGCTCCAATGCCAATAAAACGGTAAACTGCGGCGTTTAGGCCACCACAGCACGAGAAGTAGGACTCCCATTATCCCCAACTGATATACATTGTACCACGATTGTACCAGCATCGGGTCGAGGCTTTTCATCAGAAATTTGTCGTACAGCCCGCTCGCAGCCCCTATGATGGCGGCCAATACTATGCAGAATATCCATCGGTTGTGCCCGAAATCAATACCCTCTTTCTTTCCCGATCGACTCAACATCATAAATGATACCGCGGCCAGCCCTACACCTATCCACTGATAAAGGTTGAGCCGCTCGCCGAACAGTAGCATGGCCCCAACAAGCACAAGCACGGGACGGGTAGCATTTATCGGTCCTACAATGGTGATAGGCAGGTGCTTCATCCCGAAATAGCCGCATATCCATGAACTTAGGACTATGACAGACTTGAGGATGATATAGCGGTGCACCTCCCATCCGGCCTGAGGCACGAACAATTCCGGATACTGCGCCATGCGGTCAGGCATCCAGTAGGAAAGCAATATGAACGGCAGGAAGATAAGCGAACTGAATAACGTATTGAGCAACAACACCGGCAGTACGGCATTGCCACGCAGGGCGTGTTTTTTGAATACGTCGTAAAATCCCAGCAGCACGGCCGAGCAGAAAGCGAGTGTAAGCCACATATTTAGTAGAGATTCGAACAAGAACGCCGATCCGACAGCAAACCGCCGTAAGCGGAAGCGTTCCGCGGGGCAAAATTAACCTAAAAAACTTTCCTGCCAATTATTATGCTGTACATATAGCTACATCGGCAAGGACTCTCTCGACGACATTGCAAAAGGCAATTTTATCATACTATTAGTGTGACCAAACACTTCTATTTGTTACATTCATGGTCTGTCCACCATCAAACGCAAAGCAAAATGCTATTGAAATTCAGCTCATTACCATTGCTCTTTCTCAAAAACTCGGCAAATCTTTGGGAGAAGGGCAATAATAGCTTAACTTTGTCGCCGAATTGGTTTACCTTCCTGTATTCAGGGGGAGGTGATAAAAGGGAACCGGGTGTAAGTCCCGGACAGTCCCGCTGCTGTGAAGCTCCAGTCAACGTTCTGAGTCGATCTTACTACCACTGGCGCTGAAACTGCCGGGAAGGTATCAGAATGGGGGTCAGTCAGAAGACCTGCCAATTCACGGTAGGGTTTCCACGCCTCGAGGATTGGGCGTTGAAGCGTGAAAGGTTGTAATCAAACTTATTGAAAACGGACATCCGGGCCATACGGCAGGCCGTCCGTATACACTTGACGATGGAAAGAACATATCCACGTTGCGAGGGACATTCCGCATGTTCCCACGACTTTATTGTAGGTTGTCACCGGACCGGTGCGCCGTCGGAAACAGCACGGCACGCATTCCCGACAACATCTTCACGCCTCCGGCTCGGCCCACACGCCGCAAACCGGACGGACGGCGACCTTTCCGTTCCGGAATCCCTCCGAAATGTCACGTTATCGTAAAATCAAACCTTTATTATATGATAAAGAAAATAGTCATAGCCAACCGAGGAGAGATCGCAGTACGCATAATACGTTCGTGCCGCGAGATGGGTATCTGCTCGGTAGCCCTGTATTCCGATGCCGACCGCATGTCGAAACACGTCATGCTGGCCGACGAAGCGTACAACATCGGGCCGGCGCCTTCGAAAGAGAGCTATCTCGACCTCGATAAGATTGTCGAAGCCACCGTTGCCTGCGGTGCCGACGCTGTTCATCCGGGATACGGCTTCCTGTCGGAGAACACCGACTTCGCTAGAAAGTGCGAAGCCGCAGGAATCACGTTCATTGGCCCGCGTGCGGAAACGATAGACCAGATGGGCGACAAGATCTCGGCCCGCAAATCCATGATCGCAGCCGGAGTCCCTGTCGTACCGGGTATCCAGCGCCAGTTGGAATCGGCCGCAGAAGCCGAACAGGTATGCAGCGAGATAGGTTTCCCCGTAATTATCAAGGCCGCTTCGGGCGGCGGCGGTAAGGGTATGCGCCTCGTGCGTTCGGCTGCTGAAGTCGCCGAAGCCTACACCTCGGCTAAATCGGAAGCGCTCGCATCGTTCGGCGACGAAACCGTATACATCGAAAAGTATATCGAAGAACCGCACCATATAGAGTTCCAGATCCTCGGCGACAAACACGGCAACATCATACACCTTTACGACCGCGAATGCTCCATCCAGCGCCGCCACCAGAAGGTGGTAGAGGAGAGCCCTTCGCCGTTCCTGACTCCAGAACTTAGGCAGGAGATGGGACGCACGGCCGTTACCGCAGCCAAAGCAGTCGGATATGTCGGAGCCGGAACGATAGAATTCCTCGTTGACAAGAACCGCAATTACTGGTTCCTCGAAATGAACACGAGACTTCAGGTGGAACACCCCGTTACGGAAGAGGTCCTCGGCCTCGACCTCGTAAAGGAGCAGATATACATAGCATCGGGCGAACCGCTCCATCTGAAACAAACGGACGTCATACAGCGCGGGCACTCCATCGAATGCCGCATATGTGCCGAAGACGCCGACAACCAGTTCATGCCGTGTCCCGGCCTCATCAAGCAGATAACCGAACCGAACGGCTTGGGAGTCAGGGTAGACAGCTACATCTACGAAGGTTACGAGATACCGCTGTATTATGACCCTATGATCTCCAAACTGATCGTCAGGGCCACCACGCGCAAATACGCCATCGAACGTATGAGGGCCGCGTTGGACGAATACAAGATCACCGGTATCAAGACCAATATACCGTACCTCAACGCAATTATGAACACCCCCGATTTCGTTCACGGGACCTACGACACTGCATTCCTCGAAAAGAACGAGGAGGCGATCAGCACCTACCGCCTCGGCAACCATCCGGAGGATACGGAGCTCATCGAGGACATGGCAATGATAGCCGCGCAGATCAACTACCTCGTAATGCAGGAAGAGGGTGCAACCACGCCCGCAGCCGCCCCGACAGGCACGTTGAACCGCTGGCGCGAATTCGGAAAGCGCAAGGGCGTATTGGGAATGTAAAAAGAGAATTATGGAAGTACACATAGGAGAACGGGTTGCAGAGTTGCAGCTCATAGAGAAGAACGGCAACAAGGTACGCATATCGGTAGACGACCGCACCTACGACGTAGACATCGTAATGGCCGACAACGGCGTATGCTCGCTCATCTACGAAGGCCAGTCCTTCAACATGGAGGTCCTGCGTAACGAGAACGGCAAACGCTACAAGGTGAACCATGGATTCAACTCATACGACGTAGACATCATAGACGCACAGGAGAAGTACATGCGTTCTCGCCGCAAGGACGAGGGCCGTCAGGACGACACGATCACCGCACCGATGCCGGGCAAGATAGTCAAGATAAATTTCGCTCCCGGCGAGCAGGCCACCGACGGCGATACGCTGATAGTGTTCGAAGCCATGAAGATGCAGAGCAACCTAAAAGTGGTCGGCGACTGCACGGTACGCGAGATACTGGTGGCCGAAGGAGATTCGGTAGCATCGGGACAGGCCCTTATCAAACTGGACATTAACCAATAACAGGAATCATGGGAAACAAGAAGATATACGAAGATTTCATCGCGAAAGACAAAGCCGCTGAATTGGGAGGCGGTGTAGCGAAAATAGAGAAACAGCATGCGGCCGGCCGCATGACGGCACGCGAACGCATCGAAACGTTGCTCGACAAGGGTACGTTCGTCGAATTCGACAAGTTCGTGACGCATCGTTGCACCAACTATAACATGCAGAACGACAAGATTCCGGGAGACGGCATCGTATCGGGCTACGGTAAGATAGACGGTCGTCAGGTATATGTGTACGCATACGACTTCACCGTGTTCGGCGGGTCGCTCAGCATCACCAACGCCAACAAGATCGTGAAGGTGCAGACGATGGCGCTCAAGAACGGTGCGCCCATCATCGCCCTCAACGACTCGGGCGGCGCACGTATACAGGAAGGCGTAGACAGCCTTACGGGATATGCCAACATCTTCTTTCAGAACACGATAGCATCGGGCGTAGTACCTCAGATTTCCGCAATCCTCGGACCGTGTGCCGGCGGGGCATGCTACTCTCCGGCGCTCACCGACTTCATCTTCATGGTCAACGAAAAGAGCCATATGTTCGTAACCGGCCCGGACGTAGTAAAGGCCGTAACGCACGAAGAGGTATCGAAAGAGGAGCTGGGTGGCGCTTATACGCACAACAACAAAAGCGGTGTGGCGCACTTCATGGGCAACACCGAAGAAGAGGTACTCATGGGTATCAGGGAACTGCTCAGTTTCCTGCCGTCCAACAACCTCGAAGACTCTCCTGCACGCCCGTTGACCGACGACATCCACCGCGAGGACGAAAAGCTGCAATCGCTGATCCCGGACGACCCCAACCAGCCTTACGACATCAAGGAGCTCATCGAATCGGTGGCTGACGACAACTACTTCTTCGAAATCATGCCTCACTTCGCCAAGAACGTGGTCATAGGTTTCGTGAGAATGGGCGGACGCACGGCAGGTATCGTGGCCAACCAACCGGCTTTCCTCGCAGGCGTACTCGACATAGACGCATCGGACAAGGCTGCAAGGTTCATCCGCTTCTGCGACTGTTTCAACATACCTATTATCACGCTCGAAGACGTACCGGGCTTCCTTCCGGGATGCACACAGGAGCACAACGGCATCATCCGCCACGGAGCCAAGATAGTGTACGCATACGTCGAAGCGACAGTTCCGAAGATCACGCTGATACTCCGCAAGGCATACGGCGGCGCATACATCGTCATGTCGAGCAAGCAGACCGGATCGGACGTGAACCTCGCCTACCCGTCGGCAGAGATCGCCGTCATGGGAGCTCAGGGTGCGGTGAATATCCTGTACCGCAACGCCGACGAAGAGGCAAAAGCCAAGGCGCTCGAAGAATACACGACCAATTTCGCCAACCCTTATCAGGCAGCCGAAAAGGGTTATATCGACGAGATCATCATGCCTCGCCAGACACGCTTCAAACTCATTCAGGCATTGGAGATGACGCAGAATAAAATCCGCACAAACCCGCATAAGAAACACGGCAACATGCCGTTGTAAGAAACGGCATAGCGCAATACAGGCGGACCAAGCATAACCATCTCCGGCAATATGCTTGCATTCACCGATAAGTCTTTCAACAGAAAAGCGTTCCGAGCTGATTTCGGAACTCTTTTCTGTTGTACCTACTCCACTACTCCTCCTCACCGCATCAATAATCCAGATGCCCGCCAATCAATGCCTGCATATCGGCTCAGGCATATCGGCAAGACCCTATAACAGGCAACCCCTTAAAAACGAACTCAGGCCCGAACAATGTCCGGGCCTGAGAAACGATAGAACCATACGATTGACTATTTCACTGCTTCGATCCTGAAAGAGTAGCTCAACGGCCTGTTTTCCGGTATGAAGTACTCCGGCAGCGGACGAGGGCCGCAGCTTGCATTGCCGAGTCCCTGCTGTATGCGGTCGAGACTCAGATATATCTCCGGCTTGCGTATCTCATCGAGCTTGAAGTCGTGAGCCGCTTTCCACAACTGATCGTCGGTAAAGTGCAGCGCCGTGAAGTTAAGGAAATCCTTCGACGTAACCTTCAGTCCCTTACCGTCCTTGTCCGTAAGGCTCATCCACCTCACGTCTTCGCGGTTGCCCATGCTCTGTGACCTCACGTAATGTTCGGCCTCCATATCCTTGACGGTAGTGCGGTACAACCCCATGAACGCAGACTCTTTCCTGTCTATATAGTTCTCGTGAGGACCGCAACCGTAGTATTCGACATTCTCGTATCCGGCCGGAACGACCATCTGCAATCCCAGACGGCGCACGACATTTCCGTTAGCCGGCATAGTGAACGACGCATCCACGTCTATCGCACCGTTGGCATACACCACATACTTCACGAAATACGGGACCTTGATGTTCTTGGCGTTCTTGATTGTAGCCGTAAGGTCCGTAACCACGGTCACCGATTTCTTGTCCGGGCTCTTGTAATAAGTGAACAAAGATGCGTTCACATCCGTATCGTAGTAGCGCTGGTCCGTATACTTATCGTTGTTCACACTCCTGTACCAGTTGAACGTAAGGCCGGATTTAGCATTCAGCATTTCGCGTCCTGCATATTTCAGCGAAGTCATCGTAGCCGTTTTCTCGTCGAACGCTACGCTGAAATCCTGCCCTGCAATAGTCAGTGTTCCGTTAGCAGCCTTGAGCGACATATCGGCAAATCCGTCTGTATTGACGAACGGCACCGGCACACGCTGGCTCAATTCGAACTGTTCAGCTGCGACCACATGGCCTTTTTCTGCCCACGAAGTATTCTCCTTCAGCGCGACGTATACGTTCAGGAAGTACTCTTTTCCAACCTCCATACGGGTATTGTACGGCAGCACCATCGTCACCGTTTCCCCGTGAGCGGCATCCGGAGCGGCTATCGTTCCCGAATCCTTGACTCGTCCGTCTTCGAGTATCTCCCACTTAATGTCAAATTCCGAGAGGTTCGTGAAGTTATACTTGTTCTTGAGGTTTATCTTGCGGTTCAGCAGTGTCACCGGCGATATTTCCACAAACTGATATATCTTCTTCATTTCAAGCATCTTGGCCGTCACCCTACGGTCCGGGGTCGTCAAACCGTTGATGCAGAAATCCTTATCGTTAGGCTTGTCTCCGAAGTCGCCGCCGTAATAGAATTTACCGTCAGGGCCGCCGAATTCGATCAATCCTTGGTCTACCCAGTCCCAAACGCAACCGCCTATTGCACGTTCCGAGCGGTTCTCGATAAAGTCCCAATACTCTTTGAGGTTGCCAACGGCGTTACCCATCGCGTGAACGTATTCGCACAGGAAGTATGGCTTGTCTGACTCGCGATGGTCTCTATGCGTCATATCCTGAACCGATGCGTACATATTCGACTCCATATCCGCAATACTGTTCTTTCCTTCGTAATGCACAGGACGTACCGGATCGAGCTCTTTGGCCCTTTTGTACATGGCATCGAAGTTACGTCCTGAGCCGCCCTCGTTGCCGAGCGACCAGAATATCACCGACGGATGGTTCTTGTCCCTGCGAATCACACGGTCGATCCTGTCCACGTATGCGGGCTCCCAACTCGGCTTATCGGATATAGAGTGGTTACCGTGGTTCTCGCAGTCGGCTTCGTCCATTATATACAGTCCGTAATAGTCGTACAGCGCGTACATCTTCGGATCGTTCGGATAGTGGCTCGTACGCACGGTGTTCACGTTATGGCGCTTCATCAACAATATGTCCTCGATCATCGACTCGACCGGAATCGCTTTGCCGAACCTCGGATGGGTATCGTGCCTGTTCACACCTTTGAAGAACACCTGTTGATTGTTGATATACACCCGTTTGTTCTTGATCTCGATATTGCGGAAACCGAACTTAGAAGATATAGCCTCAGTTTCGTTCCCTTTGCTGTCCTGCAACGACAGGATTACGGTATACAGGTTCGGTTTCTCGGCCGACCACAATGCCGGCTTATCTACTTTTGCACGCAGGAAGTAATCGGTCTCTGTGTTTCCGTTCACCTCGACCGGTTGGTTAAGCGTGAGGACCTCGGCCCCGTCGGGCGCGATGAGGGTAACTTTGAGATTATGCTTCTTAGCGCTCTTGGAATCGGCGTTCTTCATGTGTACCTTCACTTTGAAGATACCCGAAGAGTAATCGTCGCCCATAAATTCCGACTCCGTGTGGAAGTCGTATATATGAGTCTTCGGCACGGCATACAGATAAACGTCGCGATGGATGCCGCTCAGACGGAACATATCCTGATCTTCAAGATAGCTGCCGTCAGTCCACCTGTACACCTCGGCAGCGATCATGTTCTCACCTTTCTTCAGATACTTCGTAATGTTGAATTCGGCATCGTTGTTGGCTCCTTCGCTGTAACCCACCTTCTCGCCGTTAATCCACACGTACATTCCGCTATATACGCCGTCGAAATGCAGTATGATTTCCTGACCGTCCCAATCTTTCGGCAGCGTAAAGTTGCGCCTGTACGAACCGACCGGGTTAGGCTCCTTTTCGTTGGTATATCCCTTCTGCGACCTGATAAGCGGGGGATTATTCAGGTAAGGGTATGTAATATTGGTATATATCGGAGTGCCGTATCCCAGCATCTCCCAGTTCGACGGCACAGCTATCTCTTTCCATCTCGACACGTCGTACCCCTCTTTATAGAAATCCACTGGCCTTTCCGACGGCTGTTTCACCCAATTGAACTTCCAGTTGCCGTTCAGCGACATATACATCGGCGATTCGGGCCTGAGCCACGGCGATTCGAAGTATTTGTCCGCTTTGAGCGACTCAGTATCGGGATAAGGAACATATGTAGCGTGTCCGGGTTCCTTGTTGACCGCGAAAACCCTCTCGTCCTCCCATTCGGTATCGCCCCTGACGGTGTAGTCCTCCGACGCCTTCATCGACGTAGGAACCAGACGCCACAAGTGCGACGAATTGGGTATCTGATAGAGCATCGCTCCCTCCGCCTCGTCGCCGGAATATGCGAGCGTCATACCGCTCACGCGCTGCGTGATCTGCGACTCTCCCGTACCGGTCTGCTGTATTTTCCAATGTTGGTTCTGGTTCGACAGGCTTTCGCCCCATTGCAGGATAGGATTCCCGTTCCCCGATTGTATGTTGGCATTATCGATGCTCTTGTCGCCATACGGATTCGTTATGACGTAGTATTCACCATCGACTTTCTTCAGCCTCCACACCTGTCCTTTCGAGTCCTTCGACTCTTTGGCAAGGTAGAGCCGGGCGTCGTTATCCAGCGAAGAACGGTTGTCGATCACCAGCCCCGACGGACTCTTGATTTTATATAATACGTTCAGGTCTATCTCCTGTGCGGAGACGGCTGCCAGCGGTAACACAAGGCATGATAGCAAAGACAGTAGTAGTCTGGAACAATGCATAAGATCAGTAATTATTATGTTAGTAGGTCAATTTGTAAAATTAGAAGTTTTTCCGGCTATTCGGCACAATTCCCTGCTTTTTTAATATTTTTTTACGTTTTCCGCGAGAAACACGCTCCGCCGCAGCGCAGAATCGGGATGACGCCGCACAAAAACAAAAAGCCACGGAGAGCGGACTCCGTGGCATGTAAGAGTGGCGGAGGCTTACACCCGCCACACGTTTATATCTTACGGCCTATATAGAATACATAGCCGTAATACTGGCAATACCTGTTATAAAGATCCTCCTCCCATCTCTGGTTCTCGATAAAACCGCGTGCGGCCTCGCTGTCCCCGTATTTGGCAAGAAAAGCCTCCTGCACCGGACGCATCGGGGCATAGAAATGCTCCTTCCAATCGCTGTCCGGAATAGCGAATGCTGCCAAAGGCGCATATCCGGCCTCCTGCATCTGTGCCACTTTAGCCGGAATCGTATCTATCTCCGGGTAAGCCTGCTGCCACATATCGGCTATCTCATCGGGACGCTCGTCCGTGAACCACGAGACTTCGGACACGGCCAGCCAACCGCCTATATCGAGATAGTCGCGCCACTCGTTGATGCCGCGCCGGAAACCGATGTTGTATATCGCCCCTTCCGACCATATCAGATCGAGACTTCCCCTGTTGAAAGGCAGGTCGTCCATCGACCCTACAACCGCGGTTATCCGTTCCTGCAAACCGGCCTCGGCAATATTCTGTTCCATAATCTCGATGAACGGCGGAAACAGGTCCAGCCCTGTGATATGTCCCGGAACCGCTTCGGCGAGCGTCAGCGTTTGCGTGCCCGTACCGCAACCGAGATCAGCAATACGCGAATTTTTATTAAGCCCCGTGATGAAACTGGCGGCTTTGCGGGTAGTGTCCGGACTTCCCGGCCCCTGCCTCTTGAGCCCGCTGAAATATTCGCATATCATTTCTACATCGAAGTCGTGGATAGATGATTTATTTTCGTTACTCATTATATTTTGTTTTTGCGACACACCGCCAAAGGGCCTTAGTGCAGCCGGCGGGTATCATGTAAGTAAATAAGAAAAAGCACCGGCAGGAAAACTGCCGACAATAAACGAAAGGATAACCTGCGAGAACCGCAGATTATTTACCTCACCGAATCCTTCTTACGTTTGAACATAAAACATTTAATTTCTACAAATATAGAAACTTTTACCGCCGAATCAACTATTCCTCCGCATTTTTCGCCATACGGGAGGAAGCGTACCCACAATGGCGAGATATACGCCGCCATATTTCGCAGAAACGCTAAAAAACGGTATCTTTGGAAAAAGGAACACGGACAAATAAAACCGCTCGCCATGAAAAAAAGATGTAAATTGCTGTTATGCCTCGCCGCTGCCACAATGACTGCATACCTCGCACCGGGACAGCAACGGTATGCCAAACCCCGTACGTCGGTCAGCGCCGGTATGTCACGCGCAACCACGCCGAGCCGCTGGCAATTAGGCGGCAACATCGGATTCGGTTTCAACAACGACTACACGAACATAAACATCGCCCCGAAAATCGGCTACGCCCTCACCCGGGGGCTGACGGTAGGCGGAGGTATGAACTACAACTATTACGAAAACAAAAGATACGATTTCACCGAAAACTATTTCGGTATGCACCTCTTCGCCAGCGTCCACCCTATCCGCTACATCTCCATATTCGTACAACCCGAAGGCCAGAGGCGGTGGGGCACGGACAGATGGGGCAGCAGCGAGACCGAGTTTCTGCCCTGCGTCCTCGTCGGGGGCGGCATAGTCATACCGACCGGTGCGCGCGGAGGTATGAGCGTAATGGTCTATTATGACGTGGTGCAGGATCCTCACTCACCATATGGCAACCGCATAGGCTACTCCGTAGGCTATACATTCAGGCTGTAACGTAGCGGCCGACAGTCCGCACGTTTTGATATACGATATTTATTCATATTTTTGTGAGGACACATTAAAAGGAAAAAATGGAATGGCTGCTTGATTGGGGATACCTCGGATTATTCATAGGATCATTTCTCGCGGCCACCATTATCCCGTTCAGTTCCGACGTTCTGTTGGTAGGGATGCTCATAGCCGGCGCCGACCCCGTACTGTCCGTCACATTCGCCACGTTGGGTAACTGGCTGGGAGGGCTCTCTTCCTACGGTCTCGGCTGGCTCGGCAAATGGGAATGGATCGAGAAGGTATTCAAGGTCAGCAGGGCCAAACTGGAAAAGCAAAAATCGAAAGTGGACAAGTACGGCAGCGGCCTTGCCTTCTTCACATGGCTGCCCGGCATAGGCGATGTCATGGCCATAGCTCTCGGATTTTACAAGACCGAGCCCAAGAAAACGGCTCTATTCATGTTGCTGGGCAAGGGAGCCCGGTTCGTGATGTGGGCGATAGTCTACTATTACGTGCGCCCGTATTTCCCAGACATAGTGAATTTCTTCAAAAGTTGGTAGACACCGCATCTCTGCCTATGCTCAGTTCCGAACGCAATGTATCAGGCAAGGCACATCTGAAAAACACCGTCGTCCAAATCCGTTACTTATGGTTTTATGCGGAAACTGTCCGTAAGGACTGACTGGCAAAACGACTCGCCGCAAGCAGGTCAGACAGCAACGGAGAACGGTCTTCCATCGGGTAGCGAAATACGCCGCAACCAACTCGAACGACATATCGACACGCCAAACCGTAAACGGATACTGCAAATGAAAATACTGTACGGCGAGCAAAATTCACGGATAAAAGCTCTTACGACCAGAGCAAATGGCACAACCATTTCAGACTACGCTTCGAACACCCGACATATTATAGCCGGACCTGTCGCAACGATAGAAAAGGCATCCGACTCCGACTCGTTCAGCGTCCCGCTCCACCAGCCTCTCAGGCGGACATTATGCAATGGGTACGCGAGCCTGCCGGTAGTAATCCTCACGCCGGGGACAGGCGTGAATATCGAGACCTGCTGTCCTGCGTAGCTTTCGAAAACGAACTCCTCCGGTTCGAGTTCCGGGAATAATCCCCTCTCGTCATACTGCCCGATAAAATCGGCATAGCCTCCCGGCACACCAGGTACGATCGCATCGAAAACCGCACGATCGGTCACCAGCCTGACACTCTTAACGCCCGGTGTCATGGCATACTCGGCGAGCAGCGATATGTTTGCTACCGTATGATCCTCGCGCTTACCCGTAGCGCCCACTATGGTTATATCGCCATATCCTGCGTCTACACAGAACCCGACAGCCTTCGTCAGGTCGTTGGTCTCCTGATCGGGCACACAACGAACGGCATCGGAATAACGCTCGCGAACCTCAGCGGGAATCGAATCGCAGTCGCCGACAATCGCGTAGGGCCGACCGCCTCGGTCGATATATCCGGCCGCCGCACCGTCGCAACACACCACCTTTTCGGCCGTCGTGAGGATAGACGACGCGATACGGCCCGACGGGTAATCGCCTGCCGCAAGTATCGCAACAGGAACACGTTCTTTGTCAAACGGCAGGCGTATCATGGTTAGAACGACCAGTCGGTGTTACCTTCGGCCGGTGCGGCCTTTCCTGCATCGTCTTTCGCTTCGGGCGCGCCGCTATCCGCCTTGGACTGTTCTTCTGCCGCCTTGGCTGCTGCCTCGGTAATATAAAGCTCCCCTCCGTCGCCGGGCTTTTTGAAGCCTTCCCCGGCAGCACGCTCGGCCAAACGTCCCGTGCGCGCAGCTATATTGGGATGTGTAGAGAACAACTGATTGATAGCACCGCCGCCGTTTCCGCCAGCCTGCTGTTCGAGCTGCTTGAGCTTATCGAGCGCCATAGACATGGTCCACGGATTCAGGCCGCAGCCTTTCAGGAACTCGTAACCGTAGTCGTCGGCCGCATACTCCTGCTTCTGCGAGTACTGCGACTGAAAGAACGCCTCCCCGAGGTCGCCAAGCTGCGACGATGTCAGCTTACCTACCTTACCCGCAGTAGAAGATATTCCGTCGCGCAAAGCGGATACCAGCAGGGCGTTCTTGAAAGCGTCCCGCGTATCCTTGTTCATGACGTGGCCTATCTCGTGTCCTATGACACCGAGTATCTCCTCGTCCGTCATTATGTCCATCAGGCCGGAATATACACGGATGCTGCCGTCCGCCGTGGCGAAAGCATTGACCTCATCCTTCTTGTAAACCTTGATGTTCAACCCGTTGTTATTGTTGAACGAAGAAGTTATTTTGTTGAGCCTCACCGAATACGGATCGTCAGCCGCCGCAAGCGAGTTCTCCTTGTCGCTCTTCTCTATGAATTCGCGCGTATACTGCTGTATCTGCTCGTCCGAGACGGTCATGGCCTGTATGGCCTTTAGCCCTGCTGACGAAACACGCGATATGCTAACGGCAGCGCACCCCTGCAATGTGGAAGCGGCGCAAAACACCACACAAAAAATAGAAAATACTTTCATCACAAATTAAATTACAATCGTTTCTGCAAATATAAGGCTGCCTGACGAAAATCAAAACCCGCTCCACGAGCCATTCCCCGCATGCCACGTCCGTTCGTCAGTTATTTCCCTGTTTCCTTTTACGCCATATCTGGTAACTGTTCACCGTATTCTGCCACAGAACGTATGACGCAGGTCCTATCGAGGCGATGGGATTCAGGTATGTCTGCGCCATCCATATAGCCAATACCGTATTTTTCTGTCCGAGCGATTGACCGCCGGCCACCGTATCGCCGTACTTGCGCCCCAGTGCGCGGCCGCCTATGAACTGGCACAGGCACGCAACCATCGCCCCCACGGCTATCCATACCTCAGCCATATAATTATCGCTATTCTGCACCTTGACGAACTCCACCGTCTGGGCACATACCACCATCAGCGAAAAAGCCCACAGATAGAACGACACGATCTGGTATCGTCCGACCGTATCGTAAACCTTGCGCGCCACGCGGCGTAGCAGTGCCGCGCTGACGAACGGCAGCACCAACAGCGGCACGACCTTTTTCAATATAATCAGGAACGACTCCATGAAAGGCATCTCGGAATTGGTCCCCACCAGCGAGAATATCACAGGTGCGGCCAAGGCTACCGTGACGTTGCTCAACAGCGAGAATGTCGCCATCGTGGCTATATTCGCACCGAGCATTCCGGCAATAACGACCGACGAGGTTGCCGTAGGGGCCATCACGCATATCATAACGCCCTGCGCCAACGTTTCGTCGAACACGCGCAACACCAGATAGACGGCAACGGAACCAAACACCTGACAGGCAAGGAGCCAGAAATGCAACGGCGACGGCTTCATCTGCGACAAGTCGATCCGGCAGAACGTGACGAACAGCATCGTGAAGATAAGATACGGGGTCACAGGGCTGAAGTTCGAGAAGAAGCCGCTCAGCAACGACCCGGTTATCATCGCGAGAGGAAGGGTGATGGATTTTACTAATTCTGACATTGAGAGCGGTCTGTTCTAACCGGTTGCAAATTTAGAAAAGAGAATGTTCTTTTTCTTTCGATTTAACGATTTATTTACACCGGACCGAAAAAAGGACATACTAAAACCCTTTTTTTTATGTTATTCCAATAAAACTATAACCGACGGTGCTGGACCGCAACAAAATGAGACGGCCCGGCTATCGTTTAAGCATTATATTATTTTATGGAAGCAATGGATTACAGCAACATCTCCATACCCCAGATCCACCACATGGTGGGCGGCATGGGAACGGCGACAGATAATTTCGTGATATGCAAAGATTTCCGATGGGAAAACAAGGCGATAGGCAATAGTTATTGCGCCGATGTTGCAGCAGTCATCCTGTGCCGCAAAGGCTCCATCAAGATGAGGGTCAACCTGAACGAACAGCTTCTCGAAGAGGGCGGCCTGATACTATACGGTCCCAAGAACGTGGTTTCCATTCTCGAAAAATCAGACGACTTGGTCTGCGACCTGATATTCTTCACTACGACCTTCATGAAAGACGCCCGTTTCGACCTCGAAATGATAATGCCCATAGTCCAATACGTATCTGAAGACGCGAGCAGCCTGCTGAAACTCGAAAAGGACGAGAGCGCCCTCATCGAGCAGTACTACTCGCTCCTGCGCGACTCAATGCAGTTCAACAAACAGCACATAATCCGCGAGATAGTCTCGGTCATGTTCCGCACCATCAGCGAATTGTACGCGCGCCGTATAGAAGAATCGCAGCACACACAGTTGAAAACCCGCCAACAGGATTATTTCGAACGCTTCGTCAAACAGGTCTCGATGTTCTACCGCGAACAGCGCAGCGTGAAATTCTATGCCGACTCGCTCTACATCACTCCCAAATACCTCTCCACCGTCATCAAGGAGATAAGCGGACGATCGGCCGCCGAATGGATAAACGAATTCGTCATACAGGAGGCGAAGATGATGCTGAACTACTCGACCAAAAGCATTCAGGAGATCACCTACGAACTCAACTTTTCGACTCAATCGTTCTTCGGCAAATATTTCAAACGGCACACGGGTATGTCGCCAAGCGAATTCAGGGCCATGAAGAACCTCTAAACCGAAAATCACAGAAAAAATAAACACCTTGCTTTAATTTTTCACCAGACCGCCGACATTATAATTATGTCGGCGGTCGCTTTTCTGCCGCCGGCAGGATCCGCCTCTCCCCACCACTCTCACCCAAAGCGCCCCCCCAAAAAACAAGCCGGTCGGAGAACATCGTCCCCCGGCCGGCAATCGAATGTGGCATGCCAACGTTACTTGTTCGTCACCACCAGCTCCACGTCTATATTCCCGCGTGTGGCGTTCGCGAACGGACATATCGTCTCTGCCTCCTCCGCGAGGGCCTGTGCCACGGCAAGGTCAACACCGGGGATATTAGCCTCAAGCTTTATCTCGAATTTGAAACCTCCCTTGCCGTTAGGGCCGACACCTACCGTAGCCTTCACATCGACGTTGCCTATTTCGGCCTTGCGCCTGCGTGCCGCCATAACTACCGCGCTGTTGAAACACGCCGCGTAACCTGCTGCGAAAAGCCCTTCAGGATTCGCACCACCGCCCGTGCCGCCCATCTCTTTAGGCGTTCGAAGGCTCAGGTCTACATAACCGTCTTCTGTTCTGACGCTTCCGTCGCGTCCTCCGACGGAAATCGCCGTCGTCTTATACATTGCTTCCATAAATAATATTGTTTGTTTATAATTGGTAATTTATTCCATTAGTCAGTTCCTCTGCTATCCGATCCGGGGCATAACCTATCGGAACAGTAAACCGTGGCTCATATGCCATCATACCTGTCAGAACATAGGAACCTCCATCAACAACACCTCTGCGTCCGTCTCCGCCGCGACAGTGAACTTCTCCACGCCTTCGATACCCATACCGTCACGCTCGCCGAGCGAAACGCCGTCCACGACGACAGAGCCTTTTATCACGAAAACGTAAACACCGTCGGCCGGATTCTTCAAGTCATACCCGACCTCTTTCCCGCTCTCGATATTCCCCAGCGAGAACCATGCGTCCTGACTTATCCACGCCCCGTCGTCATCGGGATTCGGCGACACGATCTGCTGGAAAGCGTTACGCATCTTCCCCTCATCCAAACCTATCTGGTCGTACCTCGGGGTCAGGTATTGTTCGCGCGGGAACACCCATATCTGCAAGAATTTGACCGGCCGGTCGTCATTCTTGTTGTACTCGCTGTGTGTGATGCCTGTTCCGGCCGACATCACCTGTATCTCGCCCTTCCGTATAACGGCCACGTTGCCCATGCTGTCGCGATGTTCGAGGTCGCCTTCGAGCGGAATAGAGACTATCTCCATGTTGTCGTGCGGGTGAGTGCCGAACCCCATGCCCGGCGCCACCGCATCGTCGTTCAGCACGCGCAGCATCCCGAAATGTACCCTCGCGGGATCGTAATAATCGGCGAAACTGAAAGTGTGGTGCGTATCGAGCCAACCGTGGTCGGCGTGTCCGCGACTGTCTGCGCGGTGTATCGTGTGTTTTTTCATGATATTCTAAAGTCCTCCTAAAATTTTAAGTCATATATCGCAAAAAGCGTTCCACGAATCGGCAAATCGGAAGTACATGAACCAAATCCGCCAAGAGTTCTTATATTTGTGCGAAAAAGAGATAAAGTGGCAAGAAAACGTACATACCCCCTGATCGAGGGGCTCAGAATAACCACCCTTGCGGCCGAAGGCAAGGCGTTGGGCAAACATAACGACATGGTCGTATTCGTTCCGTTGACCGTACCCGGCGACGTCGTAGACGTGCAGATTCGCAACAAACGCCGCCGCTACATGGAGGGATACGTCGTGAATTTCGTCGAACGGTCGCAGCTTCGCACGGAGCCGTTCTGCGAACATTTCGGGGTATGCGGCGGCTGCAAATGGCAAAATCTGCCTTACGAGGAGCAGCTCAAGTTCAAGCAGGAGCAGGTGCGCGACCAATTGCAGCGTATCGGCAAACTGAATCTGCCCGAAATAGCACCCACACTACCGTCGGCAAAGACAACCTTCTATCGCAACAAGCTCGAATTCACCTTCGCCGACCGCCGTTGGATGACGCAGGAAGAGATAGCTGAGGGCAACGAGCTGAAAGACCCCGAGGCACTGGGTTTCCATATTCCCAGCATGTTCGACAAAGTGCTCGACATACGCAAGTGCTGGCTGCAACCCGAACCATCGAACCGTATCAGACTCGCGGTGAAAGCATTCTGCATGGAGCACGGCTATGGATTCTACAACGCCCGCTCGCACGAGGGGCTGATGCGTAACATAATCATACGCACATCCTCCACAGGAGAGATTATGGTAATAGTAGTCTTCGCACGGCCGGAGCAAGAGAAGATCTCCGCGTTGCTCGACCATCTGGCCGGCGAATTTCCGGAAATCACGTCGTTGATGTATGTGGTGAACGAGAAAATGAACGACTCAATCGGAGATCAGGAGGTAGTCCCGTATCACGGCCGCGACCACATCTTCGAAGAGATGGAAGGATTGCGCTTTAAAATTGGAGGCAAGTCGTTCTACCAGACCAACTCCGAACAGGCATATAATCTGTATAAGGTCGCCCGCGACATGGCCGACTTGAAACCGGATGACATAGTCTACGACCTCTACACCGGGACAGGAACCATCGCCAACTTCGTAGCACGCAAATGCGCCAAGGTGGTCGGCATAGAGTACGTTCCGGAAGCGATAGAGGACGCCAAGAACAACTCGCACCTCAACGGCATAGACAACACGCTGTTCTTCGCCGGCGACATGAAAGATGTTCTGACCGACGATTTCTTCGCCCAGCACGGCCGTCCGGACGTCATAATCCTCGACCCGCCGAGGGCCGGGATACACGAGGACGTGGCCCAGACCATCCTCCGAGCAGCGCCCGAACGTATAGTATACGTCAGTTGCAACCCGGCGTCACAGGCCCGCGACCTCGCCATATTCTCCGAAAATTATACTGTCGATGCGGTACAGCCGGTGGATATGTTCCCGCATACGCATCACGTAGAAAACGTAGTTCGTCTCACGAGGAAATAATAATTCGGGGCAGACATACGTTTCTACTATAAAACCAAATTTATAGAGTTATGAAAAAAATTATTGCATTAATGGCAGCCGCCACCATCGCTGTCGGCGCCTACGCACAGGGTGGCAACGATAACGACATGTTGGAGATGGCACGCAAGATCTCGCCCATATTCCCCGGCAACGGAACATCGAACAGCTACGAGAACACCATAGAAGTTACGGGACGCGCCCAGAAAGAGATAGTTCCGGACGAAATATACATACGCATCGTGGTCGATGAAACGGCACTCAAGCAGAAACACACGGTCGAACAGATGGAGACCGACATGATAAAGAAGCTCAAAGCTCTGGACATAGACACCGATACCGACCTCAAGATAGGCAACATGTCGAGCGTCTACAAGGATTACTTTCTGAAGAAAAATACCGCTCGCACATCGGCCACCTACGAACTCAAGGTGAACGGCATACAGTTGTTAGGCCGCGTATACCAGACACTCGAATCGATGGGTATCTCCAATCTCGCCATCACCAAGCTCAGCCACTCCAAGCTGGAGGAGTTTCAGGACGAGATGCGTGTCGAAGCGCTGAAAAACGCACAGAAAGTCGCCCAGACACTTGCCGAGGCAATAGGACAGAAAGCCGGACCGGCAGTACAGATAGTGGACTACAATAACGACATATACGTCCCCGGACCGTCCGTACGCTCCAACGTCATGTATGCGAAAGCGGCAGGCGACACAGCCGAACTGTACGACACGGAGCTCGGATTCAAAGAGATAAAACTCACATACACGGTACAGGCCAAATTCGCACTCCAGTAACCGTTACCCAAGACAGAACACGGCGGCAGCTCGACAGCGCCGCCGTTATTTATTACATTGCAATGACACACGGCCCTGACATAGTCGCCACTTCGGACGGCTCGCAAACCCTCCGGCATCAGGTCACCGGTGAGACCTACCACTCCGTAAACGGGGCAGTGGCCGAATCGCGGCACGTCTTCATCCGCAACGGATTCGAGGTGTCCGAGGCACAGCACGTAAGGATACTTGAAGCCGGATTCGGCAGCGGGCTGAACGCCCTCATGACACTCCGGGCGGCGGAAGAGGCCGGACGGAGCGTGGACTACACGGCCATAGAGCTATATCCGGTCAACATACAGACCGCCGCCCAGATGGCCTATACCGCCGACGATATGTTCATACCACTGCACCAAGCGGCATGGAACGAGAAACAGTCTATAACACCGAACTTCTCATTGACTAAAATACACGGGGATTTGGCGGATACGCGGTTTGACACTATATTTGACATAGTTTATTACGACGCTTTCGCGCCCGACAGCCAACCGGAGCTGTGGACAGAAGAGATTTTCAGACGCATATACCTTGCCATGTCCGCAGGCGGCATGTTGCTGACATACTCGGCTAAGGGCGATGTAAAACGTGCGCTCAGGGCCGCCGGATTCGAAGTACACAGACTCGAAGGCGCACCCGGCAAGAGGCATATGCTCCGAGCGATAAAAAAAGATTGACAGTCATGGAAAAAGAATATATGTTCAGCTACGAACACTACGATTCGCCCGAAGCGCTCCCCGCCGGCGACCGCGAACTTGCGGATGCGGCACGGGCGGCATGTGCTCAAGCTTACACTCCGTACTCGAATTTCAAGGTAGGCGCGGCTGCCCGGCTCGCCAGCGGTGCGACGATAACTGCGGGCAATCAGGAGAGCGAGGTGCTGCCGGCGGGAATATGCGCCGAGCGGAACCTGCTAACCACATGGCAATCGCAATATTCCGAAGACCCCATAACGGCCATAGCCATAGCGTCCGTACCGGGCCAAAACGAATGTTACCCTTGCGGCATCTGCCGGCAAGTGCTGTGCGACACGGAAAAACGGCAGGGAAGTCCGATACGCATAATCATGGCGAGCGACACGAGCGCATCCGTAGTGTCGAGCTCGGCCCACCTCATGCCATTCACATTTAAACTCTAAACGGTCATGTTCACACCACAGGACGTACTGTACGAAGACAACCACCTGCTGGTGGTCAACAAACATTGCGGCGACCTCGTCCAACCCGACAAAGACGGCGACAGCGCGCTCGAAAACGAGGTCAAGGCTTGGATCAAGCGCCGCGACAACAAGCCGGGGGCCGTATTTCTCGGCGTAGTACACCGGATCGACCGCCCCGTCAGCGGAGCCATACTGCTCGCAAAGACCAGCAAGGCGCTCACACGGTTGAACGAAATGGTCAAGAACCGGCAGATAGTAAAGACCTACTGGGCGCTGATCGAGAACATGCCCCCGCAGGACGAGGGCGACCTCGTGCACCACATCGTGCGTGACGGCCGGACCAACCGCGCCAAAGCATACGACAAGCCGCAGAAAGATTCGAAAGAGGCACGCCTGCACTATAAAATGATAGCGTCGAGCAAGAACTACCGTCTGCTCGAAATCGACCTGCAAACGGGACGCCATCACCAGATACGCTGTCAGCTCTCGAAGATGGGGACGCCGATCAAAGGCGACCTGAAGTACGGAGCCACACATTCGAACAAAGGCGGCGGCATATCGCTGCACTCGCGTTCGCTCGAATTCACACATCCCGTAACCAAAGAGCCGGTCAAGATTACGGCTCCCACACCCAAAGACGACAATCTCTGGGCCTTCTTCGAGGAAGCCACGCGATAGCATGGCAGAATCGCCGCGGATGGCAACAGGAACAGGCCGTCATTATCAGAGAAAAACAATCCGGAAGCGGCTCCATCATACCGGACACGAAGCCGTATCCAATGCGTTCCGTCCGCCGAGGAGAACCAACGTCAGAGTATCTTCAAGGCTATCGCCGCACACGCCTCGGCATCGGCAAGTGCATTGTGATGTTGGCGCAGGTCGTATCCGCATTGGGCTGCGACCGTAGGAAGTTTATGATTCGGGAGATACGGGAACGCCCTTCTCGACGCCCTGCACGTACAGAAAAACTTATAACCCGGCCAGCGCAACCCATACAGATCATATACTGCCCGCAGGCATCCTTCGTCAAATGGGCTGTTGTGTGCCACGAACGGCAGGCCGAGTATCTTCGGCGCAATCTCGCTCCACACATCGGGAAAATCCGGCGCATCGGCCGTATCTTCGTAACGCATACCGTGTATCTCGGTCGTGAACCGCGAGTAGAAATTCGGGCGCGGACGTATAAGCCGGTGTACCGAACCCGCGATCTTACCGTTTTCGACCACGACCAACCCGACGCTGCATACGCTGCTGCGATTACCGTTAGCGGTCTCGAAATCTATGGCGGCAAAATCCAACATATGTTCGTTTTTCAGTGGACAAATATAACGAAAGTGTCTGAAAATATGTCCCGCACGCATCATTATCGCGTCTTCCAGCCATAAGCAAAGACATTCCGGGCTCTACGACTGCCTCTTGGGAAATGGGCCACGCACGCTACCCGTATAACTTGCGTTGATGGATTTTTTAACTATTTTTACGAAAAACGATGCTTATGGAATACAAATGCAATTATACGACACCGATAAAGACAATTACACTCACAGCCGATGACGAAGGATTGGTACACATAAGTCTGTCGGCCGAAGACATCGCCGGCAACCAAAGCGACATATCGGCCGTACTTCGCGAGACGGTCAGGCAACTTGACGAATATTTTGCCGGCAAACGGACGGTTTTCAACCTACCGCTCAAGCCATGCGGAACGGATTTTCAGAAGCGCGTATGGTCGGCATTACGCGATATTCCATACGGAGCGACCAGCACATACGGCGAAATAGCTGCCGCTGCGGGCAATCCTAAGGCGTCACGCGCAGTCGGGTCTGCAAACAACCGCAACCCGCTGCCGATAATAGTGCCCTGTCATCGTGTAATAGGCGCCGACGGCAGCCTCACGGGATATGCCGGAGGTTTGGAAATGAAGCAATTCCTGCTCGACCTCGAACGCAGCAACACGTTGTAACCACCGGTTGTATACGACCGACATCGGATACTACACACCATATGATTCGCGGCAGACTACTGATTGCCATATATCGCATGACAGCAAACTGATTGTCCACAAAACAACATACCGAACCAGCATCACACATGCAAAAACGGCGCACCTAACACAGAAAAGGGCGAAACGCCAACGGAAAGCAACTCTGATACGGTCTAATACCCGAAATCGACCACAACGGGTTTATGGTCAGAACATTCCCATTCGGGGGAATCGTAGCTCAACGCTTTGAGCCTTTCGGAGTGGAACACGTAATCTATCCTGAACATATTGAACAGTCCGTTAAACGTATTGGGCATCCCCTTCCCCTTTTCGACAAAAGCATCGAGCAGGTCGCCGCGTATGGTGGTATAGGCATACGATATAGGGGTGTCGTTGAAATCGCCGCAAACTATCACATCGTAAGGCGACGCTTCTATGGCTATCGCCAGCGAATCGGCCTGTGCCGCCCTCTTCTTGAACCCGCCCCAAAGCTTACCTGCTATGCTGCGTACCTTCTCCTCACGACCTTCGCTGTGCAGGTACTCCTGAGTGTCTATATAATCCCTGTCCTCCTTGCTGACTGAAGTGGACTGCAAATGGTTGTTCAGTACACGTAAGGTATCCCCGCCTATCCTTATATCAACCCACATCGAGGAATTGACCGACTCCGGGTAATCCATCGCCTCGTACGCCACGATAGGGTACTTGCTGTATACCGCTATCCCCCAACCGCCGTCGCTGCTGGGTTTGGTATAGTGTACACGATTATAGCGCATGCCAAACAGCGAATCTATCTTTATTTTCGGGTTCGACCGCGTGGTCTGATACTCCTGTATGCACAGTATGTCCGGGTTCAGCTTCTTTATATAAAGAGCCGCCGTGTCCAGCGACGACACGAGCCCCGCCTCGGATTCAGTCATAAAGCCCATGACGTTATATGTCATGAATGTGAACTTGTTCCCGTCGTACACTTCTGCTTCACCGTTTTTGGCCGGTCGGAAAAACAGCTTCACGTCGCTCATCCCCAACAACAACACCGCAAGCGGAATCAGCACATAGAGCCGCCACTTCACTATCCAGAAAAGCAGCAGCACAACGTTGGCCATATATATAATCGGGGCGCCAAGGCCTGCGAAAGCGAAAAACCACGAATCGGCCGGATCGACGTATTTGGCGAAGAATGCCGATACGAGCAACAGAGCCGACACGACGGTTATCGCCAGCATCACGAAATTGAACAGCGATGCCACTCCCCGTCCACGTCTGCGTTTCTCACGCTCGTACGTACCGCCATACGACTCCATACCCATCGAGATTTAATAGTATATTTTACCTTTCTTCTTCCAGTACCAGAGCAACAGGAATCCCCACAGCATACCACCGAGGTGCGCGAAATGCGCTACGCTGCTCACCCACCCCGACACGCCGAAGAACAGTTCCACCGCACCGTACAACATGACGAAATATTTCGCCTTCATCGAGATGGGCGGAAACAGGAGCGAAATGACACTATTGGGATAGAGCATGCCGAAAGCGAGCAGAATACCGAAAATAGCACCGGAAGCACCTACCGTCGGAACATTTTGCAGCAGGAACAACTGGTCAATTGAGGCCGCACCTGCCGCCACCTTATTCGTCATTACCGAAACCTCTATCGCCGTCACCCCCATCTGTATAAGTGCGGCGCCGATACCAGACACCATATAGAATATCAGGAAACGCTTGCTTCCGAGACTGTATTCCAAAATACGTCCGAACATCCACAGGGCGAACATATTAAACAATATATGGCCGAAGCCGCCGTGCATGAACATATATGTCACGAGCTGATGGGGCATGAAGTTCGGGCTCGCCGGATAAAAAAGCGCGAAGTTCTGTACCATCCACCTGCTCACGCTGTCAGGCAGTATGGCATAAGCGAAGAATACCAATACGTTTATCGCCAACAGGTTCATCACCACCGGAGGCGTCCGGAAATTAGGTCGTGCCATCATTGCACTCATATAAAATTCTATTTTAACCGTTTCTTAATCTCGTCCTCGGTAAACGCCGTCATGACGGCAAGCCCCGAGGGCGTATAACTGTAATTGCCGCACGCCGACAACTGCTCCAGCAGCGATACGAGCTCCTCGCGCGAGGGAGTCTTTCCCTTGGCACGCGCCCCTATCGACGCCATCGCAGCGGCGACACGCTCCTTTTTCAAGTCGCCGGCCTTGCGCTCTCCATCCCTCACGGCGTCTATGAGTTCATATATGAGGTCCTCCGGTGCGGCGTCCGTAAGGTCGGCAGGCACTCCGGTTATCTCGGCCGTATGTTCGTCAGGTACTGATACATCGAATCCGAAAGCTACGAAATCGGCGAGGTTCTCCCGCAGCAGGACGATGTCGTCCGACGATAGCGTAAGCCGTTCGGGGAACAACAACTGCTGAGTCACCGAACTGTCGTTACGCAACATGGAAAGATAGCGGTCATACAGCACCGATTCCCACGCCCTGTTGCGGTCTATCACTACCAGTATCCCGCCTATCGAAGCCGCGAAATAACGCTGTCCGAGTGGCAGCACCTCTTTGACGTCGGGCACATCGCCCAAATCGAGAGCAGTCTGCTCCGCATCGTCGCCCTCGATATATTCCAGAACCGAATCCCTATAATCCTCCTCCGAAATGTCGAACGAGGGCATATCGGGTAGTCCGCCATCATCGAGCCCATCGGCGGCCAAGAATCCAGCTCCTAAACCGGATACGTCGCGCACACTGCGACGGCTGCCATCGGGCTCCGAGTCCTTATATTTCACGAAAGGGTTGAAATCGGGATTAGCCGCTATTCCCGGCATCTTGTACGGGACACGGTCGTCTTTCGCCACAGGGATCTCGAACGAGGTATCCATATCGAAATCCATCGGCGGAACAGCCCCCGATTTGGCAAGGCTCTCACGCACGGCAGCGTTGATTATCTGCCATATCTCCAAGCCGTCCGTGAATTTGACCTCCGTCTTCTGCGGATGCACGTTGACGTCTATCTTCTCCGGCTCTATGGTCAGGTAAATGAAATACGAAGGCTGCGTATTCGCAGGGATCAGCTTCTCGTAAGCCGATACGACAGCCTTGTGGAAATAAGGACTCTTGAAGTAGCGTCCGTTAACGAACAGGAATTGCTCCTTGTTCGTCTGCCGTGCCGAATCCGGCGAACCGGCGAATCCCTCCACCTTCACAATAGAGGTCTCGGCCTCCACGTCGAGCAATTTTTTCGCTATGTTTTTACCTATCACCCCGACAACACGCTGACGCAGGCTCGAAGGCGGAAGCTTCGACACCAAAGCATCGTTATCGTAGAGCGTAAATGCTATTTCTGGATGGCAAAGCGCCACACGCTGGTATTCTGCCGTTATGTGACGTGCCTCGGTCGCACTCTTTTCGAGGAACCGCCTGCGTGCCGGGACATTATAAAAAAGGTTCTTCACCATGAACTGCGAGCCCACAGGGACATTCACGCTGTTCTGGGCCACGAACCGTCCGCCGGCAAGCTCCACCTTCGTACCCAATTCGCTGTCGCACGGACGGGTACGCAACTCCACCTCGGCAACCGAAGCTATCGAAGCGAGCGCTTCGCCCCTGAACCCGAACGTGTGGAGAGTATATATGTCCTCGACCTCCTGTATCTTGCTTGTTGCGTGACGGTCGAATGCCAGTCGCGCGTCTATGGGCGACATGCCGCAGCCGTCGTCCACTATCTGTATAAGTTCCTTACCTCCGTCCCTGAAATTGACGGTTATGCTCTTCGCCCCCGCGTCAACGGCGTTCTCCATCATCTCTTTCACCACCGAAGACGGTCTGTTGACGACCTCCCCCGCCGCTATCTGGTTCGCCACCGACTCGGGCAACATCCTAATCCTGTCCGACATCCGTTCCCCCTCATTACATTTTGAACAGCACCCACCATGCGGCAAGCACCAGTAAGATCATGAAAACAACGATCCGCAGCGGACGCGACGGATTGTGCCGCTTGCTCAGCGACCTGTCGGTCCCGCGCCTTACGGCGATGCTGCGGCGAAGATATTGCCCCGGCTTATATTCCCCCTCTGGAAGGGGCTCGGCACGGTCGCCCAACAACTCGCGGCGGCGTTCCTCGCGACGCTCCTGCTCCGGGTCGTAATGCCGCGGGATATAATTGAACTGTCGCGGTTTCTGTGTTCGGAAAGCTGTAAATTTAATCATTGCTGTAAAAATATGCTTCCGGGCGCCTTACTTTAAAAACAGAAGCGCCCGATACAAAGATAACGAAATTTCCGTCCTTTCAGTATCGGGCGCTTCTTATTCACCATTCACGGCCTTCACGTGCGGAAAAAACTACGCATCCGGTCGAAAATATTCTGTTTGTTATATTCCGCTTTCGAGAACGACGGCGTAGACGCCAACTGTTCCATCAACCGTTTCTCTTCAGCCGAAAGCTTAGACGGGACCGCTATATCGACCACAGCCAATATATCCCCGCGACCATACCCGTTCACATCGGGAATACCCTTGCCCTTCAAGCGCAACACCTGACCGGCCTGCGTTCCCGGCTGTATCTTGACCTTAGCCTTGCCGTCTATTGTCGGGACCTCCACACTACCGCCGAGCACTGCGGTCGGAACCGTTATATTGAGGTTGTACAGCAAGTCGTTACCGTCGCGTTCCAATTCGGGATGGCGCTCCTCCTCGATTACGACAAGCAAGTCGCCGTTCACGCCGCCGTGACGCGCAGCGTTACCCTTGCCGCTGACCGAAAGCTGCATGCCCTCGCCCACCCCGGCCGGGATCTTTATCTCGATAACCTCCTCACCCTTAACGATGCCTTCGCCCTTACATTTCGGACACGCATCGGTAATCACACGTCCCTCTCCGTGACACGTAGGGCACGCCGCCGTAGTCTGTGTGCGTCCGAAGAAAGTATTCACCACCTGCGTCACATACCCGCTTCCGTTGCACGTAGAGCATGTTTTAAAGGAGCTCTGGTCCTTAGCCCCCGATCCGCCACAGGCGTCGCAGGCGTTCATCTTGTTTATCTTGAGCTTCTTGGTCGTTCCGTTAGCCACCTCTTTCAAAGTAAGCCGCACCTTCACACGCAGGTCCGAACCGCGATTGACTCTTGTACCGCTACCTGCCGACCCGCCGAAACCACTGAAGCTGCCGCCGAAGTGACCGCCGAATATGTCGCCGAAATTGCGGAAAATATCGTCCATGGTGAATCCGCCGAACCCTCCGGCCCCGGCTCCACCTCCGGCGGCTCCGCTCATACCGGCATGCCCGAACTGATCGTACCTCGCCTTCTTATCGGGATTGCTGAGTACGTCGTATGCTTCGGCCGCCTCCTTGAACTTCTCTTCCGCCTCCTTGTCGCCCGGGTTCTTGTCCGGGTGATATTTTATGGCCGCCTTGCGGTACGCTTTCTTTATTTCGTCCGCACTGGCGCTCTTCTCGATACCGAGGACTTCGTAATAATCTCTTTTAGTTGCCATCTATCTATTTCTCCTCCAGAGCTTATTCGCCAACGACCACCTTAGCGTGGCGTATGACCTTATCTTTCAACTGATAACCCTTCTGGGCGACATCTATGATCTTACCCTGTTTTTCGGGTTCTGCCTTGAATTTCGCCACAGCCTCGTGAAAATCCGTATCCAAATCCTTACCTATGGCCTCGATTTCGGCCAGTCCTTTGGATTTAAGCATATCCCCGAGCTTCTGGGCTATAAGGCTTATGCCCGACCTCACCGATTCTATATCCTCGGTCTTGTTCATTGCGTCGAGTGCACGGTCTATATCGTCGAGTACCGGCAACATCGCCTTGATGACATCTTCGCCGCCCGCAGCCGCAATCTCCATCTTCTCCTTCAGCGTGCGTTTGCGGTAGTTATCGAACTCGGCCGACAGGCGTATATATTTCTCCTTCCACTCAAGTGCGAGTTTATCGCCGCCTGCCACGTCTGACGCTTTGGCATCGGCATTGTCGTTATCTTCTGACACTATGTCACTTTCATCGGTCTGCGCCGTCTGGCCGGCATTCATGTCCTGAGCGTCGTTCTCGCCAGCAACATCCTGCATATCAACGCCTTCAGAATATTGTTTCTTCTTCATAATATCTTTTCGTTTTTTTCTGCACAAGTATCTCCAAATAACATACCAACGTAATTCGGAAACGAAAGGCAAAGTAAGTCATTTTTGCCGAGACGCTCAAAACATTCCGCGCATCCGCACCATATATAACTATAACCTATCGTACCATAGCGACAATTGATGCCCGATTCCGACGTTTTGCAGGATTTTTGTGCGGTGACCTAAATAAACAACACAAAAACTTCAAGCTATGGAAAACTTCACTGACATCATAAACGGGGACAAACCCGTATTGGTGGATTTCTTCGCCACATGGTGCGGACCGTGCAAAATGATGCACCCCATCCTCGACGAACTAAAACAATCGGTAGGCGACAAGGCCATCATCATAAAGGTGGACGTAGACAAGAACCGTCCACTGGCAACGCAGTACCGCGTCGGCTCGGTTCCCACGCTGATGGTCTTCCGCAAAGGAGAAGTGCTTTGGAGACAAAGCGGCGTCACATCCGCAGCCGACCTCGAAAAGGTCCTGATGGGCTGACGAAACCAAACCGTGTGCAATATGCCGGGACGTCGTTCGACGTCCCGGCATATTGCGTTATGAACTTAACCGACCGTCGGATGAGACATTATCGGCGGTCACACGTTATATGAAAAATAGCATCCAGTTTGGGCGGCGTATAGAAATTTTTGTTATATTTGGTGGTTGCTATTTTCGAGCATATAACCTAAAACACATAATTATGAGCAAAATAGAGGTCACCCGCGTTGACTCGGCCAAAGCCAAGGGTGGGAAACTTTCTCTCTACACGATGACCAACGCTTCGGGCGCACAGGTTAAACTCACGGACATAGGCGCAGCCATCGTCGGCATCACAGTCCCCGACAAGCAGGGCAAAATGGCAGACGTGGCACTGGGATATCGCAATCTCGACGACTATTTCTACGACGGTCCGGCATCGGGCAAGAACGTCGGCCGCTACGCCAACCGTATAGCCAAAGGACGATTCAGTCTCGACGGCAAAGAGTACGAACTCCCCATCAATAACGGCCCCAACAGCCTGCACGGCGGTCCCGAAGGCTTCGGCAATCAAGTATGGGATTCCAAAATAGAAGGCGACACAGTAGTTTTCAGCATATCATCGCCAGACGGAGACGAGGGCTATCCGGGAAACCTCAAAGCACAGGTAACATATAAATGGAGCGACGACAATAAGCTGGAACTTACGTACAAGGCTACCACCGACGCCCCGACCGTAATCAACCTCACCAACCACTGTTATTTCAACCTTTCGGGCCACGACTCGGGCAGTGTACTCGACCACAAGCTCACCATTCTGGCGAAAGAATGGCTGCCGACCGACGACACGCAGATTCCGAACGCCATCGCACCTGTCAATGGTACGCCGATGGACTTCACGACAGCCAAAGCCATAGGCCAAGACATCAACGCAGATTTCGAAGCTCTCAAAATAGGCGCAGGATACGACCACTGCTGGATGGCGGACGGTTACAAACGCGAAGGAAGCCTCGCGGAACGCCTGCGTAAAGTGGCCGTACTCGAAGATCCCGCATCGGGCCGCAAACTCGAAATTTTCACGACGCAACCGGCCGCACAGGTCTATACCGGTAACTGGCTTCTCGGATGCCCGGTATCGAAAAGCGGTTACGAATACAAGAATCGCGACGGCGTGGCCATAGAGTGCCAAGGCGCACCGGACGCTCCCAACCAGCCGAACCTTCCGTCACAGAGACTCAATCCGGGTGAAGAGTACTCGCAGCAGATAGTTTTCTCGTTCAAGAATTAATTTTTAATAACCAATAAAATTACTTAACTAAACTAAAAATCTACCTCACTATGACAACACAACAAAAACAGGGTAACCTGGTAGGTATCATCACGATGATCTTCCTGTTCGGTATGATCTCATTCGTGACCAACCTCGCCGCACCGATAGGCACTATCTGGAAGAACAATCCCGATTTCGCATCGCTGGGTATGCTCGGTAACATGATGAACTTCCTTGCCTATCTTATTATGGGTATCCCGGCAGGCAAAATGTTGGCCAAGATCGGTTACAAAAAGACCGCACTTGTCGCTATCGCCCTCGGTTTCCTCGGCATCTTGGTACAGTTCCTTTCGGGTAAGACCGGAGCCGCAGGCTTCTACGTATACCTGCTCGGCGCATTCATCGCTGGTTTCTGCGTATGTATGCTCAACACTGTCGTTAACCCGATGCTTACCATCCTCGGCGGCGGCGGCAAAAAAGGTAACGCACTGCTTCAGTCGGGCGGAGGCTTCAACTCTTTGATGGCTACCCTCACCCCGATGCTCGTTATGGCCATGATCGGCGACGCATCTAAAGCGGCTATCTCGGACGTAAACCCGTTGCTCTACATTGCAATGGGCGTATTCGCGCTGACTTTCATCATCCTGCTCTTCGTTCCTATCAAGGAGATCCACAAAACCGAAAACGTCGTATATGAAAAAAGTCCTTGGGCATTCCGCCACTTCGCACTTGGCGCAGTTGCCATCTTCTTCTATGTAGGTGTTGAAGTAGGCATCCCAGCCGGTCTGCTGTACTGGCTTCCCGAAGGAGCAGGTGTATCGGCTGCAACCGCAGGTTTCGTTGCAGGTACTTACTGGTTCCTTATGATGATCGGTCGTTTCCTCGGCGGCGCTATCGGCGCTAAAGTATCGAGCAAGGCGATGATGGTATGCACTACGGCCCTTGCCGTTGTTCTGATAATCGCAGCCATCTTCTCTACCGGAGTTTCGACTTCGATGCCCGTATTCACCGGTTCTGCGTTCGCAATGGCTCAGGTACCCCTTACCGCTCTTCTTCTCGTGCTTTGCGGTCTTTGCACATCCATCATGTGGGGTTCGATCTTCAACCTCGCTACCGACGGATTGGGCAAATACACTCCGCTCGCATCGGGTATCTTCATGATGATGGTAGTCGGCGGCGGCGTTATTCCGTTGCTTCAGGAGTGGCTCGCAGGCGCAGTAGGCTGGATTTCGAGCTACTGGCTTATCGTCGCAGCTATCCTCTACATGCTGTTCTACTCGGTTGTCGGAAGCAAGAACGTAAATAAAGACATTAAAGTAGACTAATTCTCTCCAACTTACGTTGTACAACAACACAACTACTAACAACACTGAGATATGGATATCACTAAAATCAGAGAAAAATTCAAATCACTTTACGGTACGACTGGCGATGTTTACACATCGCCGGGCCGTATCAACCTCATCGGCGAACACACCGACTATAACGGCGGTTTCGTGCTCCCGGGAGCCATCGACAAGGCTATGTACTGCGAGATCAAACCTAACGGAACCGACAAAGTACGTGCTTTCGCACTCGACCTGAACGAATCGGCTGAATTCGGTCTCGAAGAAGCGGACAAGCCGGCACAGCAGTGGGCTTGCTACATTTTCGGCGTATGCCGTGAAATGGCAAAACGCGGCAAGAAAGTACAGGGCTTCGACACAGTATTCTCTGGCGATGTGCCTCTCGGAGCCGGAATGTCTTCGTCTGCTGCTCTCGAAAGCTGCTTCGGGTACGCTCTGAACGAGATTTACAGACTCGGATTCGAGCGTTTCGAGATCGCGCTCATCGGACAGGCTACGGAACACAACTACGTAGGCGTTATGTGCGGTATTATGGACCAGTTCGCATCTTGCTGCGGTAAAGAGGGCAACCTCATGCGTCTCGACTGCCGTTCGCTCGAATACGCTTACGTTCCGTTCAACCCGAAAGGCTACCGTCTGGTGCTTATCAACACATGCGTAACTCACAACCTCGCCGGCGGAGAGTACAACAAACGCCGCCAGTCGTGCGAAAGAGTGGTTGCCGAGATAGCAAAGACACATCCTGAGGTAAAACTCCTTCGCGACGCCAACCTCGACATGCTGAAAGAGGTTAAGTCGAAAGTAGATCCGGTAGACTACATGCGTGCAGAGTTCGTTGTTGAAGAGATCCAGCGACTTCTCGACGCTTGTGCCGCTATGGAGAAAGACGACTACGAAACTGTCGGCAAACTCATGTACGGTACGCACGAAGGTCTCAGCAAGAAGTACGAAGTTAGCTGTCCTGAGCTCGACTTCCTCAACGATCAGGCTAAGGCATGTGGCGTAAGCGGTTCACGCGTAATGGGCGGCGGTTTCGGCGGTTGCACCATCAACCTCGTGAAGAGCGAACTTTACGACAACTTCGTAAAGACCGCTACCGAAGCGTACAAGAAACAATTCAACATCGATCCTAAGGTATACGATGTAGTAATCAAGGACGGCGCACGCAAATTGGCGTAATCTCTCCTTGCATAAATAAAAAGGCGATCTTTACAGATCGCCTTTTTATTTGACCATGAATTTGTTTAACCAGCAGCGGCTAACATCCCACTACAAATAGCACAGAACAGCTATAAACTATTGCTCATAATTACCAAACGTCTTGTTACGTTACCATAACTACCGCGTAGAGTTCCGGCGACTAAAGGTATCTTAACACTGTCGCATATATACCACTCCGCATTACCGAATCTATATCATTCCGACCAATAAAAATAGCCGCAAGTTTTGACTTGCGGCTATTTTATAAGTAAGATATAAACCCTTAGGAAAGACCTGCGATAGCTGAACCGATCAGGTTAATGTTAGCCTGTTCGTCCACTTGCACCTTAACCCCTTTGAGACCCATCTCTTTAAGCAACAGATGAAGCTCGTCCATCACCATATCCTTATAGCTGGTGAAGCAGTGGGTAACGCAATTGTTCTTGAAATCCTTACTCCAGAACAGGCTACCGTCGGCCATAAGGCGCACATTCTTAATCGACGAATCGAACTGAACCATCTGTTCCACGAGGCCAGCCAACGAAGCGGCAACTAATTTGGCCGAACGTTCGTACACCCTCTGTGCCATATCCACATATTCGTCCTTGAACATATCCGGATAGCTCAGCATGTAAGTAATCCTCGATGCGTCGAAACCCTCTTCGAATTCGTCGCAAGAAAAGACGTATTCCAAAATGCGGCCGAGATAAAGTCCCGATATTGCTTTCTCGAAACGCTGTGCTCCGCGTGTTTCCGAATAACGGTCGATTTTTTCATCTACTACCGAGAGGTAAGGCGGTTTGAAGTTACCCGATTCGAGGTTAACCGCAACAGCGCCGCCCTGTGCATAGCCTTTGTCTATCTTCTTGATATTCTTTGCATTGAAGAACGCAGCCATATTAGTACCCGTACCTACGATAAGGCCGATGTAAGCCTGAGCCTGAGTGTCTGTCAAGCCTGAGAAAAGGCTCGCTACCGTATCGTTGATTACGTTGACTTTCTGGATGTTAACCCTTCCTGCAAGCTCCTTATTGAGGTGCTCCTTGAGGGTAGCGCCGATAGGCTGGCCTATCATTTCAGGAATGTCGAAGCCTTTTGTCCAACGAACGAGAACCGCATCTCCGTCCAATGTAGAATCGGCCGGGAAAGAGAAGCAATACCCGATAGAGGTTACGCCTGCCAGGTCGAGTTGTGCGATAGGGTCGGTGATCTCCTTGAAAAGAGTATCCTTATCCCTCATAGCCTTGGGCGAAAGCTTTATCTTATAACCGTTCTCAGGGTGGATGGTCGGCTGACCGTTCCTGAATTCAACGACGGCAACACGATAGTTCGTCCCTCCGAGGTCGAGCACAAGGACCTTCTCGTTCTGTATGTCCTTACGCGGATTGATATAGGTCGGGATGGCAAGGATCTCCTCGCCTTTCTTTTCGAGACCTACCTCTATACGGTCTTTAAGGGTCTGAGCTATCTCCTTGAGTTGCTCGTTGCTTAGGTCAAAAATATTTTTCTTCATATAATTGGAGTTTTAAGTTTCATTTCGTGTCACAAACCGACAGGATCGTTAGTTTTATCCCTTGGCCTGCCAAGCTGAAGTTATACTACCATTCTCATATTCATTTTGTTCGCACTACTTGCCGTTCTTTCACCTTACGCCGAAACGGTATACTATGTGCTCTTCATACACCTCGTCGGGATCGAGTCTCGACGGCGGGAAGTCCGGATGGTTCGGAGCGTCAGGAAAATTCTGGCATTCCAAGGCCACTCCGTAACGGTTTTCGTAGTACCGTCCGCTCTTCGACATCGGATTACCTTCCAACCAGTTACCAGTATACAAATGTACGCCGGGCTGTGTCGTAGCGACCGTCAGCACCCGTCCGCTGGCCTCGTCGTAAAGTTCCGCAACATCAGTAAGAACGCCTTTCGCATATCCCTTCACAGGGAAACAGTGGTCATACCCTCTGCATATCCCCAGCTGTTCGTCGTCAGCATCTATGTCCCTGCCTATCGGTTTCCCTGTGCGGAAATCCATTGGAGTTCCTTCGACAGCAGCAAGTTCCCCGGTAGGAATCTGTGTCCTGCCACACGGCAGATAGCTGTCGGCGTTCAGCCTCAACGTCTGCCCCAATACGCTGCCCGAATCCTCTCCCGCAAGGTTGAAATAGGCATGATTGGTCAGGTTGATAATGGTCGGAACCTCCGACTTTGCAAAGAACGTTATTTCCAACGTATCGTCGTCATCCCAATCGTAGCAGACCTCGACATGCAACCGTCCCGGATAGCCTTGGTCTCCGTCCTCGCTCACCAGCGAGAACACCACCCGGTCGGTCTCCACCCTGCTCTGCCACCATCGGTTCGCGAACCCTTTCACGCCGCCATGCAACGCGTTCGGGCCATTGTTCTGCGCGAGCCGGTAATCCTTACCGTCAAGTGAGAACATCCCCCTCGCTATACGGTTTGCAAAACGTCCTACGGTTTTCCCCGAAGCTGCCCCGTCGTTCAGATAACTGTCCCAACGGTCGTATCCCAACACGACATCGGCCATCTCGCCGTTGCGGTCGGGAACCTTCACGGACACGAGCGCCGCCCCGATATTCGTCACCTGCACCTCTGCGCCTTTTGAGTTACGCATCGTGTAGAGTATGACGGCCTCGCCCTCTTCGGTGAATCCCCAGACGCTCTGCTCTATTTCCATAGGTTCTGTGGGTATTCGCCTGCCGCTATGAGCGACTGTATCTTGGCGACTACCATCGGTCTGTCTTCCTTATATGTCACACCGAACCACGGAGAGTCGGTTGTCAGAACTTTCATTTTAGCCTTGCCTTCGTTAACGAGAACGTTCACCATCGTCGGGATATAGAATTCCGATTTGAGGTTAGCCACGTTATCCTTGAGGAAGTTTTTGAAATACTCTTCCGAATATTCGAAATAGTCGGGCGTGAAGCCGAACATGTTCATCGAAACCGGTGTATTGTCGTCTATCGGATAGTCCTTGCCGTCGAGCGTGTAGTAAACCACACCGTCTGCCTTGCGTTCGATCGAAGTACGCTCTACGATAGAGGTCAGGTAACCCTTGTCATCGACAGCACACTCTGCCCTCGATACGGTTCCGTTGTCCGAAAGCGTATTCTTTACCTGATAACCAACTACGCAATACTCGTCTTTCCGTCCGTCTGCCGAGCGGAGGAAGTCGCCTACCGTCTGGTATGCGCTCTTTCCGTAAAAATCGTCGGCATTGATAACGGCAAACGGGCCCTTGATCTCACCGGCAGCCATCATCACTGCATGGTTCGTACCCCACGGTTTTTCACGGCCTTCGGGCACGGTGAATCCTTCCGGAAGTTTGTCGAGCTCCTGAAATACGAACCCCACCTCTATCTTACCGCCGAAACGTTCCGGTGTAAACACCTCGCGGAAATCCTTTTCGAAAGAGTGCCTTATAACGAAAACGACGCGTCCGAAACCAGCGCGGATAGCGTCATATACTGAATAATCGATAATAGCTTCACCATTGGGGCCGACTCCGTCCATCTGTTTGAGCGATCCATAACGCGACCCCATGCCGGCTGCCAATACAAGAAGTGTTGGTTTGTTCATTTTAAACAAGCTGTTAATGTTATAAAATTCGGTTTAAATCCTTCGCGCCGTGTCGGCCAATGCCCCTTTGCGCGTTAATTCTCACAAATATAAGTTTTTTAAATTATTTATAAAACACAAAACACTGCAAAAAGATCACATATAATTAACAATTACATAACATAACGGAAATCCGGCCCCGAAATTCCGTCAGTCATACGTCTTCAAAGACCGCCGAAACGGCTAACCGGGCAAAATTCAGGCACACATTGCTACCTTAAATTACGACACATTCTGCTTGCCGATATATCTATAATGACTCCTTTCTTACCCGATCCCCTATCGTTCACGATGTTCGGCCGCCGAACTATATTAATACTGTTGATCTCTGATGGATACAGCCCTAACAACGCCCCATAATCCTCAATGGTCATTTTATCGACATCGAATCTCGCAGGCAAATCAACACTCACAACCAACCCATTAACCGTTATTATCGGATCTTCCAAACCCTTGGTCGTTATCAATATAGCACCATTACAACCCTTATAGCCCCACGTCTTGACTGCCTCGTCACGTTCCACCAGTTCAACACGCCGAAGATTCTCCACTCGCATACCGACTAATCTCGCGAATTCCACCGCAGAAGCTTTATCGGCATTGAAGAAGGCAAGACGAGCGATATTACGATCTACCACCGCCCCATCCAAAACAACAAGATATTTGTATGCATATTGCTTATCTTGACCATCCTCAAACCATCCGATTGCAGACCGAACCCGCCCATCCTCATCCTCAAAAACGGAATGAGGCGACGGAACGAACTTCCCTTTCTGATTAGGCCACGGCCAGACGTTGTACTGCTGCGTGTCTGTCATCAGCGAATACCAATACCTCAAACTGTCGGCATCCTCTTGACTCGCCCTAATGTCACTTGTGTTGACAAGCATTCCCTTAGGGTTCTTCAATCTCGCTCTATACCGCGCTATAACCGCATTGTATTTTATCACGAGCGAATCGTCACACTCCTTCCTTACAACTTCCGGCAGAAGTTTTGCTGAAGTACGACGTTTCGATGTAACGCCACAAGATACCCCAATAACTCCGGCAGATATCAACAGCACGACCATAACAACATTTCTTAATAATTTTTCGAACATGGCATGATGGTTTTAACGAGGAACACCACATATACTTATAAAGGTATGTCTTTTTTCCATATTTCCTCTATATGCAATCGATTAACGGACATTTATTTAATAGCACCGACGACATGAGCGGCAACAACTTTCCCGCCTGTGCCCGCACTAATCCTGCGAAATTTCCGTTTACTGGTGAAAGTCACCAGATAATAATTATCTTTGCGTCTATCTAAACATGCGAACGAACAGGATGAAATCCAACCGCAACATAGTATACTTCCTCCGCAACTTCAACAAAAAGCACCGTCTCAGCATGCGTAAACAACATGACGACGTGGAGGTATGGTATATGCACACCAGTCCGGTCGAAGCTCTCGGAGGCATAGTTGCCGTCGTTCTGATACTGTTCGTCATAACCCTGTCGCTGGTAGCCTACACCCCGATACTCGAGCTGATTCCCGGATACGGCAACCAACCACGCGAGATCATGATAGAGAACATCATGCGTGTGGACTCCATGGAGCGGCGGCTCAACGAATTGCAGGTATACACCAACGATGTTTCGCGCATCCTCGAAGGCAGAAGTCCCGTCGGCAAGAGCCAACCTGCCGCGACCGACTCGGTAGCCCAACGCATAGACCTCGTCCTGCCTAACGCGGCAGACAGCATCCTCCGCGCACAAATGGAGGGCAGCGGAGTATACGGCCTCAGCCATGTGGCATTCGGCCGCACCAGCTTGCGCTCGGGAATGGACCTGACGTCGCCCGTAAGAGGTGTCGTCGCTACGCATTTCAACCCCAAGGAAGATCGTTACGGAACGGGCATAGCCACGGCTGTGGACCAGCAGATACTGGCCGTAGGTCAGGGAACAATCGTACTATCGACATGGTCGCCCGGCAGCGGATACACAATACAGGTACAACACCCCGGTAATCTTATCTCCATATACAAGAACTGCTCGAGGGCCATACACGCGGTAGGAACGCGGGTACGCGACGGCGAGATCATCGGCTATACGGGCGAAGGCATATCCGGCGAAGGCGGCAAGAACCTCTTCGAGATAGAACTCTGGCAGAACGGAACCCCGGTCGACCCGGAATCGTATATACTTTTCTAACACAGGTAACTCACAAGGACGTATGAAACACCAGATCGCATTGTTAGGTTCGACAGGCTCCATAGGCCGGCAGACCCTCGACATCATGCGTCTCCATCCCGATAAATTCGAGGCCGTCACTCTGACCTCGAACAACAACTGGGAAATGCTCGCGGCACAAGCGGCCGAATTTCTGCCCGACAGTGTCGTGATAGCCAACAAAGAACATTACAAGGCGCTCTCCGATGCACTCGCGGCGCTTCCGATAAAGGTCTACGCAGGCGAAGAGGCCCTGTGCCAGATAGTCGGCAACGGCAACATCGACACGGTAATCAACGCGCTTGTCGGTTACGCCGGTCTCGAACCAACGCTGTGCGCCATAAATGCGGGCAAAAAAGTCGCTTTGGCCAACAAGGAGACCCTCGTGGTAGCCGGCGACATAGTGATGAAAGCGGCGATGGACAAGCGTATCCCGATAATCCCCATCGACTCGGAACACTCCGCCATATTCCAATGTCTCGCAGGCGAGGCGAGCGCCCCCTCGCGACTGATACTGACAGCTTCCGGCGGCCCTTTCCTGAACATGCCGGCCGAAGAGATAGAAAACGCATCGGTCGAACAGGCCCTCGCGCATCCGCATTGGGACATGGGACGAAAGATAACCATAGATTCCGCCACAATGCTCAACAAGGGGTTAGAGGTAATCGAGGCCCGATGGCTCTTCAATATGCCGCCACAACACATAGACGTGGCCATACATCCGCAATGCGTCGTACACTCGATGGTAGAATTCGCAGACGGAACGCTCAAGGCTCAACTCGGTTCGGCCGACATGCGCCTGCCGATACAGTATGCGCTTAGTTTCCCCGAACGCCTGCCGCTCCCCTATCCCCGGTTCGACATCACGACGGCGGGAAGCCTTACGTTCTCCGCTCCCGACACCGTCCGGTTCCCGGCATTACGCATAGCATACGAAGCACTCGAAAAAGGCGGCAACAGTTGTTGCATACTCAACGCCGCCAACGAGATCGCCGTCGCCGCGTTCCTCGAACGCAGGATAGGATTCGGGGACATCCGCCGTACGCTGGAACACACGCTTGAGCGCAGCACATTCATACAACGCCCCACAATGGACGACTACCGCGCCAGCAATGCAGAAGCGCGCGGCATCGCCGAAAGATTCGTAAACGCAAAACACTAAAATACAACAACAGACAAATATGGACATAGTAGTCAAGATACTTCAATTCATAGCCAGTTTTTCCATCCTCGTATTCGTACACGAGTTCGGGCACTTCCTCTTCGCCAAAATGTTCGGCATGAGAGTAGACAAATTCTACCTCTTTTTCAACCCTTGGTTCTCGCTCGTGAAATTCAAAATCGGCGAGACGGAATTCGGAATCGGATGGGTCCCCTTCGGCGGCTACTGCAAGATCGCCGGCATGATAGACGAGAGCATGGATACCAAAGCCCTCAGCAAACCGGCCGAACCGTGGGAGTTCCGCGCCAAACCGGCATGGCAACGACTGCTGGTGATGCTCGGCGGGGTAATGATGAACATCGTTCTGGCGATATTCGTATACATCGGCATGAGCAGCCACTACGGTGACGACTACGTCGCAAACAAAGACATAGTATACGGCTGGCAATTCAACGAGCTGGGACAAGAAATAGGTTTCCGTAACGGCGACCGTATAGTCTCTGTCAATGGGGAGATCTACGACGACATCGACGACATAATCAAAAAAATAGTCCTTTCCAACGGCAAAACAGTCGAAGTCCTGCGTGACGGGGAAACGGTCTCCATCGACATTCCGGAAAAATATACAGGACAGATACTGCACAGCCAGCGTGATTTCATGATACCGCGTGCACCGTTCGTCATCGACTCGCTCACACCCGACGGCGGAGCCAAAGCGGCAGGCATACTACCCGGTGACTCGCTCATAGCCATGAACGGTACGCCAATGTGCTTCTTCGACGAATACCACAAGGTGCTTCAGGATAAGAAAAGCCAACAAATCGAGCTGACCATCGTCCGCGATTCTGCCGGAATCGACATAATGAAAACCCTGCCGGTAAACGTATCCGATCAAGGACTTATCGGCGCTACCATACGCATTGACACGTTGCCCGTAACGCACATATCGTACAACTTACTACAAGCCATCCCCGCCGGGTTCAAAAGGACCGGCAGCGAGATAGCCGATTACGTGGACCAGATAAAACTGATATTCACGCCCAAAACCGAAGCCTACAAAAACCTCGGCGGCCCGATTATGATAGGCAGCATATTCCCGAATACGTGGGACTGGTTCAAATTCTGGAGCCTCACCGCATTCCTGTCGGTCGTACTCGCAGTAATGAACATATTGCCGATACCGGCACTCGACGGCGGCCACGTACTGTTCCTGCTGTACGAGGTCATTACACGCCGGAAGCCGAGCGACAAATTCATGGAGTTCGCACAGATCCTCGGTATGTTGCTGATATTCGGACTTATGATATACGTCACAGGGAACGACATTTACAGATTCTTCATAAAATAAACGGATGGCCAAGGTCAAGCGCGCTTTCTTCTGCCGCTCGTGCGGTAACGAATCCCCAAAATGGTTGGGCAAATGCCCTGCGTGCGGGGAGTGGAACACCTATGTCGAGGAGATCGTGCAGAAAGAGAGCGGCGCGGCATCGTCACAGTTGGTACGGCCGCCGCGTGCCGTTCCACAAAAAGTGTCGGAGATCGTGCAGTCCAACGACAAGCGCATCGACCTCGGCAACAGCGAAGTCAACCGTGTCCTCGGCGGCGGCATGGTCAAAGGCTCGCTCATCCTGCTTGGCGGTGAGCCGGGCATAGGGAAATCGACGCTCAGCCTCCAGATAGCACTCGCCGACAACGGTCTGAAAACCCTCTATGTCTCGGGGGAAGAGTCGGCCCAACAGATCAAGATGCGCGCCGAAAGGCTCGGCATCGGCAACGACGAGTGCCTGATATATCCTGAAACCCTACTCGACAACATAATCGCACAGGCCGACGAGACGCAGCCAGACCTCATCATCATAGACTCGATACAGACGATATACACCGACCTGCTCGATTCCACTCCGGGAAGTGTGTCGCAAGTGCGTGAATGTGCGGCGACACTGCTCAAATATGCTAAGAGCAACGGGGTTTCGATAATACTCATCGGCCACATCACCAAGGACGGAACCATAGCCGGCCCAAAAATACTGGAACACATAGTCGATGTGGTGCTGCAATTCGAAGGGGACAACAACAATATCTACCGTATACTGCGCGGCATCAAGAACCGGTTCGGGGCGACTTTCGAAATCGGGGTATTCGAGATGCGCGGTTCGGGACTCGTCAACGTCGAAAACCCGTCCGAGATATTGCTGACACACTATGACGAACCTCTGAGCGGCATCGCCGTTGGTGCGGCAGCCGACGGACTGCGGTCATACCTCATCGAGACACAGGCACTCGTAAGCAACGCCGCATACGGAACGCCGCAAAGGTCGGCAACGGGTTACGACATGAAACGCCTCAACATGATAGTAGCCGTACTCGAAAAACGCGTGGGGATGAAGATGTTCCAGAAGGACGTTTTCCTGAACTTCGCCGGCGGGTTCAAAATATCGGACACTGGGCTCGACATGTCGGTAGTGGCAGCCATCATATCGTCCTATTTCGACCGTCCCATAGCCGAAGGCATATGCTGCGCCGGGGAGATAGGGCTGTCGGGGGAGATACGCCCGGCTCCGCGCAGCGAGCAACGCATAAGCGAAGCCGCCCGCCTCGGATTCCGACGCATAATAGTTTCAGGCTATCTTCGCAAGAGCCTGCCAAAACCGCCGAAAGGTATCGACATAGTCTATATAAACCGCATAGACGAACTGCCCCGGGCCATATTCGGACAGGAATAGCACTCAAAGCTAACGTTTTACGACAAAAATCTCCCGACAAGACGGACATCTCGATCTGACTGTTCTGGAGAATCATCCTGTTTCCGCATCAGCACAAAACCCTGCACGCCTAAAACGGAGCAAGCGGAGCGACCAAGCAACAATGCCCGTCTATTGATTAATTACCCTTACAGTTTAGGCTGGCCGCAATATCGTCCTTCGCAGAAAACGATAACAATAAATACATACGGTTCAACGATATTTACAAATAATAAAGGACGCCCATGGGAGGCGTCCTTTATCTTCTACCGGCCATACGGCGCAGCAATTTCGGATAATGGCTCAGAAGGGCCGGCGTCGGCATACTCTCCATCTGACGGCGAAGCACATCTTCAAGATGCTCCCCGATCCAATCGAGACGCAGGCTCAATTCATAAAGAATCTCAGCCGTCCATATCCGCACCGCACTCTTCGTATCAACGCCTATCAACAGATCGAACGACTTCTCGGCTATCCGTTCCGCTTGACCGTCGTCAGGCAAGAATATCCCCCGGCGCAACATATCACACAACATTTTGGCATACGACCTGTGCACGCTCGGATTATCGGCTTTCAGAAAATTCTCGAAAAACACTGCCACATACGGCGCAAAAGATTCCCGGTGACTAAAATAGGCCCATTCCAAAGCCCATGAAGCGCGGAACGCCACACGTCCGTCCGCATGAAATGCCAGAACAAGCGCCTCTGTCCACAATCCCTTGTCAGCGATAAGGCTACCGTAACGCGCATCCATCTCCGGACCGAATTCCTCACTGAGACCGTTCACAAGATCGTCCGTCGTGGGCATATCGAGCGAAGCGATTCCTTCGAACCTCTCCTCTGAAATCATCTGCCGTTCCCGCCTTCGCTCGGCACACGACACCCTGCCATTAGCCCCGCCCATATCAAAAATTACGCTTTATGGGTATCTCGTAACAACGTCCCTCGACAGCCTCCTCCGAATTAGGGAACACGGTCCGGGCCTCGTCCACAAGCGTTGACATCTCTTTGTAACGACCGGAAAAATGGCCTATCAACAGTCTGCCTACACCGGCCTTCTGCGCTACATCTGCCGCCTGCACCGTCGTCGAATGTCCCGTCTGCTTGGCCAACTGCTTATCCGCAGCGGCGAACGTAGCTTCATGATACAGAAGATCGGCTCCGGCCACCAATCCAGCGATCTTACCCGACGGCATCGTATCGCTGCAATAAGCATATGCCCTCGGCACATAGGGGACATAAGCCAATTGGTCGTTCGGGACAACACGCCCGTCCTCCAACGTTATATCCTCCCCACGCTTGGCCGCCACGATCTGCGATATATCCAATCCGTAATAGTCGATCTTCTCCTTACGCACGTTCAGCGCAGGCTGCTTCTCCCGAAATAGGTAACCCGCCGCCGGCACACGATGCCGCAGCGGCACGGTCCACACCTCCATCACCTTGTTATCATACACCATAGCGTGTTCGCGGGTATCGACCGCGTGGAAGCGCACTTCAAATACAGGTCCGTCCCCCAGCAGGTTGTCCATGCACGACAAGAGTTCGCCAAGCGGAGCCGGAGCGAAGATGTCGAGCGGAGTCTTCCTGCCCCAAAGGCTCATGGTCGAAACGAGCGGAAACAAGCCGTACAGGTGATCGCCGTGAAGATGGGATATAAACACGGCGTTAAGTTTCAAAGGGTTGATTCCGCACTCCATCATACGTGTCTGCGTCCCCTCCCCGCAATCTACCAAATAAAACTGCTCATGCACGTTAAGTGCATGAGCAGAGTGGTGTTTCCCCCTTATCGGAAGGGCTGCGCTGCTTCCCAGTATGGTAACCTTAAAAGTCATACGCGCGCCCCTTTTCAGAGGTCATATTAAGATTACTCTTTATTTTCAGCCTGTTCCATCTGTGCTTTCAGTTCTGCGAGACCTGCTATGTCGCCGAGAGTAGTCTTCTCGACATTAGCGTTGATCTTCTTAACCGATGCACTTGCAGATTCAGCGGCAGCTTTCTTTTCTGCACGTTCTGCTTTTTCAGCAGCACGTTTGCTTTCGTCCCAGATGCGGCTGTGCGAGAGCATGATGCGTTTGGTAGCTTTCGAGAACTCGATCACCTTGAAGTCAAGCTTGTCGCCTACCTTAGGCATCGAACCGTCTTCTTTCTGGAGCTGTTTGATGTTGGCGAAGCCTTCGATGTTCTCACCCAACGATACAACGGCCCCCTTGTCGTTCATCTCGGTGATAGTACCTTCGTGAACGCTGTCGATAGCGAACTGCGATTCGAATTCATCCCAAGGATTGTCTTCGAGCTGTTTGTGTCCGAGGCTGAGACGACGGTTTTCTTTGTCGATTTCGAGAACTACTACCTCGATGTCTGCACCTATCTGGGTGAACTCTGCCGGATGTTTAACTTTCTTCGTCCAGCTGAGGTCCGAGATGTGGATAAGGCCGTCGATGCCCTCTTCGATCTCAACGAATACGCCGAAGTTAGTGAAGTTACGAACCTTAGCCGTATGTTTCGAACCTACCGGGTATTTCTCTTCGATACCAGCCCACGGGTCCGGGGTAAGTTGTTTGATACCGAGGCTCATCTTACGTTCGTCGCGGTCGAGCGTAAGAACCACTGCTTCCACTTCGTCGCCCACTTTCATGAACTCCTGAGCAGAGCGGAGGTGCTGGCTCCACGACATTTCGCTTACGTGGATAAGGCCCTCTACGCCCGGAGCTATCTCTACGAACGCACCGTAGTCTGCCATAACAACGACTTTACCCTTCACCTTGTCGCCTACCTTGAGGTTAGCGTCGAGCGCTTCCCACGGGTGAGCAGAAAGCTGTTTGATACCAAGAGCGATACGTTTCTTCTGATCGTCGAAGTCGAGGATAACCACGTTGAGTTTCTGGTCGAGCTGTACGATCTCTTCCGGATGGTTCACGCGGCCCCAGCTGAGGTCGGTGATATGTACGAGACCGTCTACGCCGCCAAGGTCGATGAATACACCGTAAGAGGTGATGTTCTTAACAGTACCTTCGAGTATCTGTCCCTTTTCGAGTTTGGACATGATCTCTTTCTTCTGCTGTTCGAGTTCTGCCTCGATGAGCGCCTTGTGCGAAACGACAACGTTGCGGAATTCCTGATTGATCTTAACCACCTTGAATTCCATAGTCTTGTCTACATATATATCGTAGTCGCGGATAGGTTTCACGTCGATCTGCGATCCCGGGAGGAACGCTTCGATACCGAATACGTCTACGATCATACCGCCCTTCGTGCGGCACTTGATGTAACCCTTGATAATCTCGTCGTTTTCGAGGGCGAGGTTGACACGATCCCAAGATTTGAGCTGACGAGCTTTTTTATGCGAAAGAAGCAACTGGCCTTTTTTGTCCTCTGCGCTTTCCACATACACTTCCACCTTTTCGCCTACTGCGAGTTCGGGGTTGTAGCGGAATTCGCTTACAGGGATGATACCTTCAGACTTGTAGCCGATGTTAACGACAACCTCGCGTTTGGTGATGCCGATAACCGTACCTTCTACCACTTCGCCTACCTGAATGTTCGAGAGGGTCTTGTCGTAAGCCTCGGTGATCTCTTTCTTGTCACCCGTGAAGCCGATCATTCCCTGCTCGTATGCGTCCCAGTCGAAATTTTCGAGAGATGCACTGGCTGCAACTTTCTTAGAAGTTTTTTCTGCGGCGTTTTCCGCTACAGGAGCTTCGGCTACCGCCTGTGCTTCCATTTCTTTGTTTTCTACCATTGTGTGTTTCAATGCGCTACCAGAGCGCCCGTTAAAAAGTTAGACATAATTTCCCCGTCTTCGCGCGAAGACGAGCGCACAAAGATAAATAAAAAATCCTATTTACGTGTTAATCTCTTAATTTTCTGCTCTTTCAACGAAAAAACATCGACAATTAGGCTTCCGTATCGCCATCAGTTCCTTGAGCTGCCACGTTACCGGCCGCCACATCAGCAAAACGAAAATCCACGAAACCGACACAGCTATTTACCGGGCCACACACGTTTCCCGCGCCCATAATGTTCTATGGTATATCCGAGGCTCCAGAACAGATACGAAGCCTGACTGAACTTGCTTGTCCTTATGCCGAACGTCCCGAAAAAATTCTCTTTAAGGTAGATCTTGACACCCACTACCTGATACCACCGGCTGTCCAGCCTGTTCCCGTGCACGGCCTGTACGCCCAGATTGGCAAAAATCGTATATCCCGGCAAGACTATCTCTCCGCGTGCGGAGAACCCCATCGAAAAACGGTCGCGCACTTTGCCGAGATATATCCGGTCGTAATACTTGCCGTCAACGGGATTACGCTCCCTTTTGGCCGTCACGCCGGAGCTCTCGTCATACAGCAGGTCGAGGCTCAAACCGTAGCGGTAACGGTAATGCGGCGCCACCATAAAAGCGTAATTCAAACCGAACACCTTGAATCTCTTGTCTATATAATGGCTCGGCATGTTCGTCCCCAAAGTATCTATCGGGACCTGCCGCGACGTGATAAGAAACGACAGCTCCGATGCGGTATGTTTATCGTACGGCGGCGGAACGAGGCTCGGATCGTACTCTTTCCGCACCGTTTGCCTGTTGAAATTATAGGCCGCCTCAATGAACAGCATGATGTTGTTCATCCCCGCATTAGGGAGTTTAGTCGCACCGTTGGAATTATGCGACAAACCGACGCCGAACCATATGTCGGTCCCCAGTCCCGCATACCAGTTCAAGTAAGCGTTATATCCCACATGGACGTTGGTCTCCGACCCTATCGCGACATTATAAGGATTATCAAACGGGTCGTACCCTTTCCACCCTGTCGAGACACCCAGATTCCATTCGTATTTCAGATCGAGACGACGCGTGAGGTTGGCGATAGTCGCCCCCTGCAACAAATATATGCCCACAGGGCGGCCGAGGTCCTTTTTCCGCCCGTAATCGACAATCTCCAAAGCGATTCCGTAGTACGGCATGCCGTAAGCTATATCCTGCCAACGATTACCGACCGAGGACACCCCGAATTTCAGAGCGGCACTCCAATAAAAGTCTATCGCATAGTCTTTGGCCACGAAATCGTTGGTCCTCAACACCTGTCCTCCCGCAAACTTTCCCGAAAGAAAAAGCGGAACCTTCCCATCGTCCGAACTTCCGACCGGATGCCGCAAATCCTGCATCACCAACGGCTTTACCACAGCCGTATCGCAACATACCGCAGCGGACAGATCCGGCAATAATCCGCGCCCGGCCTGCGCCGCACCCACACGAGGCAATGACAAAGCCAGCAGAAATATCAGTATGTAATTGCAAGGCTTTATCATTAAGCAGTTTTTCGAGATACGATCAGGGAATGTAAATGACAAGACATCCCCTGACCGTCATTACACGCACCGACGGAAAAAACGATCAGCACTATATATTTCTGTAAACGGGAACTATACCAGTTCTACCGCCTTCAGGCTCATATCGAGACTCTTGATCTGATGGGTAAGAGCGCCCACCGACACGAAATCGACTCCCGCTTCGCCATATTCGCGCAGCGTATCCAACGTGATGCCGCCACTCGACTCGATCTCCGCACGTCCGGCGATACGGCGCACGGCCTCACGCGTGAGCGGCAGCGAGAAGTTATCGAGCATGATCCGGTCAACGCCTCCGGCCTCGAATACAGAGTCAATATCTTTGAGCGAGCGCACTTCTACCTCGATAGGCAGCTCCTTACCCTTAGCTTTAAGATACTCGCGCACTTTGTTCACAGCCGGAACGATCCCGCCGGCGAAATCTATATGGTTGTCCTTGAGAAGTATCATATCGAACAGCCCAATGCGGTGGTTCTCACCGCCGCCGAGTTTCACCGCCATCTTATCGAGTACGCGCATGCCCGGCGTCGTCTTACGTGTATCCAACACCTTGGCTTTCAACCCATCGAGCTCCTTGACGTATACGGCCGTCTGGGTCGCCACGCCACTCATACGCTGCATGATATTGAGCACTATGCGTTCGGCCTGAAGCAGCGAGATGACACGCCCTTCGACATAGAATGCTATATCGCCCGGCTTCACCATCTCGCCGTCGTTTATGATTTGCTCGAACTTCACCTCCGGATCGAGACGGCGCATCACCATCTGAGCGATCTCGATACCGGCTATTATGCCCTCCTGTTTCACGAGGAGCTTCATCCGCCCGCGCTCTCCGGCGGGGATCGAAGCCAGCGAAGTGTGGTCTCCATCGCCTATATCCTCTTTGATGGCAAGTTCTATTAGTTCCTCAACGTAAGGCAGATACTCTTTTTTCATTTTTTTTAATAATTATTAAAGCCCGTTTTTTCGTTTCATGAAAAATTCGTACCTTGCGCATGATTTCCGGCCGTGGATTTCTTTTGCTTTTGGCTGATGCGGATGATTCAAACCTAAAAAGCGGAATATCAACACATTAACCCAAACAAAACCTCTACTGGGCATCATATAAGTAACGAATTATCACTCACATGTATGCGTTTATTTAACGCAACTTTGCAGCAAAGATAGTAAAAAAATGAGACCACTTAGAAGCAGTACATCACTCGAAGGACGTAAAATGGCAGGAGCGCGCAGCCTTTGGCGCGCAAACGGCATGAAAGAGGAGCAAATGGGAAAACCGGTGATTGCAGTGGTCAACTCTTTTACCCAATTCGTTCCGGGTCACGTACACCTCCACGAAATAGGCCAGAAGGTAAAGGGTTGGATCGAGGAACACGGTTGTTTCGCGGCTGAATTCGACACTATCGCCATCGACGACGGTATCGCCATGGGACACAGCGGTATGCTCTACTCCCTGCCCTCACGCGAAATCATCGCCGACAGCATCGAATATATGTGCAACGCCCATTGCGTAGACGCGATGGTGTGCATCAGCAACTGTGACAAAGTTACGCCGGGCATGCTCATGGCCGCCATGAGACTCAACATCCCTACTGTTTTCGTATCGGGCGGCCCGATGGAGGCAGGCAAGGTAGGCGACAGGGATTACGACCTGATAGACGTTATGGTCATGGGGGCCGACGATAAGGTTTCGGACGAAAAACTACTTGAGATAGAACGCGGCGCCTGCCCTACGTGCGGCAGTTGTTCCGGTATGTTCACAGCCAACTCTATGAACTGCCTGACTGAAGCGCTCGGACTTTCGCTGCCCGGAAACGGTACGCTGGTAGCTACGCACGAAGAGCGACTGAAACTCTTCCACAAGGCGGCCGACCTTATAGTAAAGATAGCCAACGAATACTATTTCGAAGACAACGACAGCGTATTGCCGCGCTCGATCGCGACTAAGGAAGCATTCCTCAACGCCATGTCGCTCGACATAGCCATGGGCGGTTCGACCAACACAGTCCTGCACCTGTTGGCTGTTGCATACGAGGCACAGGTAGACTTCACGATGGCCGACATAGACAAATTGTCGCGCCAGATCCCCGTATTGTGTAAGGTAGCACCGAACACATACAAATATCATATACAGGATGTGAACCGGGCGGGCGGAATACTCTCGATCATGGGAGAACTCGCACGCGGGGGCAAGATAAATACAAAGGTACACCGTATAGATTACCCGTCGCTTGCCGACGCCATCGACAAGAACGACATAATGAGCCCGAACGTTACGGACGAGGCCAAGAAACGCATACTCGCCGCTCCCGGACTCAAATTCAACATAACCCTTGCATCGCAAGGAGCATATTACGACGCGGCCGATACGGACCGTGCCGAAGGCTGTATACGCGACATCGACCATCCTTATTCGAAGGACGGCGGTCTGGCCGTGCTGTTCGGCAATTTGGCAGAAAAAGGTTGTATCGTTAAAACAGCCGGTGTAGACGCCTCGATACTCCATTTCGAGGGGACCGCACGGGTATTCGAATCTCAGGAGCAGGCATCGGCAGGCATCCTCGGCGGCAAAGTACAGGCCGGCGACGTAGTCATCATACGCTACGAAGGCCCGAAAGGCGGACCGGGCATGCAGGAGATGCTCTATCCGACCTCGTACCTCAAGACCGTTAAGCTCGACAAGGCATGTGCCCTGATTACCGACGGACGTTTCTCCGGCGGTACGTCGGGACTATCCATAGGCCACGTCTCTCCGGAGGCGGCGGCAGGCGGCAACATCGCACTGGTTCAAGACGGCGACAAGATCGTTATAGACATACCGTCGCGTAAAATCGGTATCGACATAACCGATGCGGAACTCGAAAAACGCCGCAGCAGCATCACTTCCTTCACTCCACTAAACCGCAACCGAGTCGTCAGCCGCTCCCTGAAGGCCTATGCCGCCATGGTAGCCTCGGCAGATCTCGGTGGGGTTCGCATCGTGGAGTAGGACTTCCGAAGATGGGGAGCAAATTTTCAGACCGATTAATTTGATAACATTTTTGGAACGTCCAAGTGTACCATTGTGCGCTTGGGGGAAAGATTTCTAAAAACAGAACAATGGCAAACAAAATAAAAATATCAGGTTCGGACGCGCTCATACTCTCTCTCATAGCCGAGGGAACTGACGTAATGTTCGGATACCCGGGCGGACAGGTAATCCCTCTGTACGACCGCCTGTACGATTATAAAGACAGAATAAGGCACATACTCACCCGCCACGAGCAAGGTGCGGCACATGCGGCACAGGGGTATGCGAGAGCTACCGGCAAGGTAGGCGTATGCGTATCTACATCCGGTCCCGGAGCCACAAACCTGCTCACGGGCATAGCAGACGCCATGCTCGACAGCACCCCGATGGTCTGCATCACCGGACAGGTCCCGTCTGCAATACTCGGAACCGACGCATTCCAAGAGGCTGACATCATCAGTATGAGCATGCCTATCACCAAATGGAACTATCAGGTTACTACGGCGTCGGAGATAGCCTCGGCAGTAGCCAAAGCGTTCTACATCGCACGTTCGGGACGCCCCGGACCTGTGCTCATAGACATCACCAAAAACGCACAGGTAGAGGAGGTCGATTTCACATACCGCCCATGCACCGGACTCAGAAGCTATAATCCGAAACCGAAGATGAACGGTTCCGCCGCCGAAGTCGTTGAGTTGGTCAACGCCGCGAAACGTCCGTTGATACTTGCCGGACAGGGTGTCAAACTCGCCGGAGCGGAAAAGGCTCTCGTAGAATTCGCCGAAATCGGGAACATCCCGGTAGCTACTACGCTCATGGGAATTTCGGCCATTCCGAACTCACATCCGCTTTTCGTCGGCAACCTCGGTATGCACGGCAACGTAGCACCTAACGAAATGTCGCAGGCAGCAGACCTGCTGATCGCTATCGGCATGCGCTTCAGCGACCGTGTGACGGGAGCGATAAACGCTTATGCTCCTAACGCTAAGATAGTACACGTAGACATAGACCCCGCCGAACTCGGCAAGAACCTGCGTTGCGACGTTCCGATACATGCGGACGCACTCGAAGCACTCGAAGCGTTCAAGATCGGCCTCAAGCATGTAGACCGTGACGAGTGGTTCGCTTTCGCCAAAGAAAAGGCAGAGGAGGAGAAACACAACGTGAAGGGCTTCTGCGGAGAGGCTTGCAACGGCTTCATAACGATGTCGCAGGTAATCCAAAAGTTGGCCGAAGTGGAAGAGGGCGATGCCGTGATAGTAACCGACGTGGGCCAGAACCAGATGTTCAGTGCACGATACTCTAAATTCAACGCCACACGAAGTTTCATAACCTCGGGCGGCTTAGGAACGATGGGTTTCGGACTTCCAGCAGCCATGGGCGCCAAGGTCGGAGTGCCCCAGCGCGAAGTGGTAGCCATACTCGGCGACGGAGGATTCCAGATGACTATGCAGGAACTCGGCACGATCATGCAGAACAAGATAGGCGTGAAGATACTCGTGTTGAACAACTCATACCTCGGCATGGTGCGCCAGTGGCAGGAACTGTTCTTCAATTCTCGCTACTCGTTCACCGAACTTGAGAACCCGGATTTCGCGAAGATTGCGAGCGCATACGACATACCGGCGAAACGGATCATAAAACCCGAAGAGCTCGAAGGGGCCCTCAGGGAGATGAAAGAGGCCAAGGGCTCCTACTTCCTCGAGGTGGCCGTACTCCCACAGGAGAACGTATTCCCGATGATCCCGGCCGGAGCGTCGCTGTCCAATATGTTAATGAGTAACGACTAAGGGCATGAACAAAGAGTATATAATAGTAGCGTTCACGGAGAATCAGGTGGGCGTACTGAACAGGATAACGATAGCATACCTGCGCCGCAAGATCAACATCGAAAGCCTCAAGGTAAGCGAAACCTCGATGAAGGGTATCAGCATGTTCGTGATCTCCGCATTCACTACGGAAGAGACCATACAGAAACTTACCCGCGCCATCAGGAACATCGTGGAAGTCATACAGGTATCGTACTACACGTCTGACGAACTCATTACACAGGAGATCGCGCTATATAAAATATCGTCCAAGTTCTTCGGAGAAGGCGGACGCATAGACGCCATCTCAAGGGAGCTCGGAGCACGTATGATCGAGATAAGCCCGGGTTACGTCGTCATGGAGAAGACCGGAACGCGCGAGGAGATCGAACAACTGCGCGACAGGCTCGAACGCCAAGGCGTATTGCTGGAGTTTACTCGCTCAGGTAGTGTTGTCCTGCACCGCGACTCTTTAGACAATATTTTAGGCTTGGAGTCAGGCGAAGAAGAATAATCTGTCGTAACAAACAGCACAACAGAATTATTTTTTTCAAAACAACAAACAGAGTTTTTAAAATTTTCAATAATTACACTCAAATATTTTTAAAATTATGGCAAAGATGAATTTTGGAGGCGTTGAGGAAAACGTCGTAACTCGTGAAGAGTTTCCATTGGAAAAAGCGCGCGAAATACTCAAGGATGAGACCATCGCCGTTATCGGTTATGGCGTGCAGGGTCCTGGACAGTCGCTCAACCTGCGCGACAACGGGTTCAATGTGATCGTTGGCCAGCGCAAAAACTCCAAAAGCTGGGACAAGGCAGTAGCCGACGGATGGGTTCCAGGCGAAACTCTCTTCGAAATCGAAGAGGCTTGCAAACGTGCGACCATCATCCAGTACCTTCTTTCCGATGCAGCACAGATCGAAATGTGGCCGAAGATCAAGCAGTACCTTACCCCGGGCAAGGCACTCTACTTCTCTCACGGCTTCGCAATCACCTACAAAGAACGCACCGGCATCGTTCCTCCGAAGGATGTGGACGTTATACTTATCGCTCCTAAAGGTTCTGGAACGTCGCTCCGTCGTCTGTTCCTCGAAGGCCGCGGACTTAACTCAAGCTACGCTATCTTCCAAGACGCTACCGGCCGTGCTTTCGACCGCGTTATCGCACTCGGTATCGGCGTAGGTTCGGGCTATCTGTTCGAAACCGATTTCAAACGCGAAGTATACTCAGACCTCACCGGCGAACGCGGAACCCTTATGGGCGCTATTCAGGGTATCTTTGCTGCACAGTATCAGGTTCTCCGCGAAAACGGCCACACTCCGTCGGAAGCTTTCAACGAAACCATCGAGGAGCTTACCCAGAGCCTTATGCCGCTCGTAGCAGAAAACGGTATGGACTGGATGTACGCTAACTGCTCGACTACCGCACAGCGCGGGGCACTCGACTGGTGGAAACCTTTCCGCGATGCAGCCCTCCCGGTATTCAAGAAGCTCTATGCTGAAGTAGCCGCAGGTAATGAAGCACAGCGTTCGATCGACACCAACAGCAAACCCGACTACCGCGCAGGACTGGAGCAGGAACTCAAAGAGCTCCGCGAAAGCGAAATGTGGCAGGCAGGCGAAGCTGTCCGTGCACTCCGTCCGGAACGCAGCAAGAAATAATCACATATTTCTTATATCAAAAAAGGCTTGACGAACTCGTCAAGCCTTTTTTATACCCTCACCACACTGAACAGATGTTTTTAACACACTCCACTCCGGAAATAATACAAGTCGTTTAACTATGCGTCAAGCATCAAGGGAGGCGTGTTGTTCCCATACGGAATGATGACAAGATAGTGTAACGGTTCAAATCCCGCCAGCACAAATCATATACGATAAATCTGCCACGACATCAACAATATAGAGCACTAAGACAATAACGAACAGGCCCGACAGCAGCGTTATTCCCCGTCCGCTCAATCAGCTACGTTTCACGACTGCGACCACACTCCCAATCACATATCCTACCACGGCAACAAGCGTATAGCCCACGCAGTAAAACAAAAGCGCGCCAGTATCCGCATCGTAAAAAACAAAAACGGATGGTATGAACAATACCGGAACCGACACGACATACCATAACCGAAAAGGGTACTTCACACCATATAGCACGGCACTCACCGAACACAGAGCAGGCAATAAGCAAAGCAACACCAGCATCGCGGAGCCTGTATCACGAATCAAAATGGGCAACAAATAGAATCCAAGCGCCGTAACCGCCCAATAAAATGCCTTCCTAATACTACCCTTATCGGCCAAAGCTTTACCGAACATCCTCCAATCAGCCATCGTCTTCCTAATCGTAATCCTCCTATAAAACAGGGAGGGAGCGCCACGTCAGGCACATCCCTCCCTTATAAGTTTCAACAGATATAAAAGTTACCGATTATGACAAAATACCTGACCTATACCTCTCGCCATATCGGCAGACCGGACAACCTTAGTTGATGGTCTGTTCTTCTGTCGTCGGACCGTTAACAGTCAGCACGCCGTCCTTTATCTCCATCTTGTCGATGAAAACCACACGCTCGTTACCGGTGGCTGCCGTGCGGCCATGATATACGCAATAGAGCTGTTTGCCGTCACGCGACCATGTAATGCTGTTGTGCCCCACTCCGGTCACTATACCGCCTTCGGCCGTATTTTTCTCAAGTACAGGGTTGTTAGGCGCTTTGGCGAACTGGCCGAGAGGTGAATCCGACGTAGCGTAACCTACCGCGTAGTTCTCACCGCCGAAGAAATTAGCCGAATACATCATATAATAAACACCGTCGCGCTTTATCATGAACGAACCCTCGGTCCAGCGGCGATTGACCTCTCCCGATGTAACGGAACGGCTCTCCCATTCGGCCTGTTTGTCGTCCATGCTCACAGGCGGCCTAAGCAGCAGTACCGGCTCTCCGATCACACTCATGAAATCGGCACTGAGTTCTACTCCGTAAACCCAGCTCTCCTCGATCTCCTCGAACATGCCTTTCTCACGCGCCCAGTCGGCTATTCCGCTTTCGACAGGGTGTTTGTAGCAGCACCTCGAATAGTACAGATAATACTTGCCGTCATCGTCCTTGAACACGTTTGCGTCGATGATCGGATAGCCCGGATCGAAGATCGGCTTGTCGCTCATCTCCACGAACGGTCCGGTCGGAGAATCTGAAACGGCGACACCGATCCTGAAGTTCTCCAACTCATTGGTCGGGTTCTCGCGCCAATCGGCACTGAAGAACATATAGAATTTACCGTCCTTCTCATACACTTCGGGAGCCCAGAAGTTAGCCACCGCCCACGATTCAGGCGTATTTCCTTTGTAAACGGCTCCCTTGTATTCCCAATCTACGAGATTGTCCGAAACGTAGCATCCGAAACCGTCCTTAACCCCGCCGGTCCCATACATATAATACCGTCCGTCTGAAGCGAGCAGTACATAGGGGTCACCAAACTCCACATCGAGCGGGTTTTGGTACGTGATCTTGGGTTCCGTGCTTTTGCACGACACCATCGCGAGAAGCGCGAGAAGTGTCAATAATTTGGTTTTCATCATATTCATTCAGTTAATGTTAATTTATTCTGTGTAAAACTGGTAATTATGCGGATTCCGTTTGAAATAATACCTGTTTCTCGGAACCGGTATCTGGTCCGTAGTGGCTATCTCCCATTTCAAAAGCTCCTTTAGCAACGTATCCTGCTGTTTGGCAACCCTCTTTCGTCCGAAAAGGTTATCCACCTCCGACGGGTCTTTCTTCATATTATACAACTCGCCATTGCCCAGCATATCGTATACGAGCTTCCAGTCGCCCATGCGTACCATACGCATAGAACCGCTTTGGCTCCACGTATTCAATTCGTCGAAGAAATAGGGCTTCTTGTGCACCGCACCCTCTTTTACGTAGTCAGAGTCGTCCTCTTTGGTATAGTATTGGCCGCCGTAACCGGCCTCGGTCATCACGCTGCGGAATTCGGCTTGCGGATACGGCTGCCCTTCCAGCATATCTTTCATACTGCGTCCCTGCACGCCCAACGGGATCTCCGCCCCCATCATCTCGCACACCGTAGGGAACACATCCACCAACGAAACATGGTCTTCGCGCAATCCGGCGGCCTCTATCCCTGCCCCGAACCATACCATAGGCACTCGCGCGATGGCATCGACAAGGCCGGCTCCCTTCTTCATCATCCCGTACTCCCCAGCGTAATCCCCGTGGTCGGCCGTTATGAGGAATACCGTATTCTCGTAAACGCCCATCTTCTTGAGTTCGCCCACAAAACGAGCCATCTGGTCATCCAGCATTCGTATCATGCCCATATATGTAGTCCGCAAACGCTCCAGATTTTTGTCGTAATCCTTATGTCCCTGCCCCATCATCTCGGCGAGCTGAACGAATTTCTCCCCTTTTATCTCCCGCACCGAAGCATCGGTACGGGCGGGCGGAACCTTGCCCTCGAACATGGAGAAATATGGTTCGCACACCTGATAAGGATTGTGCGGTTCAGGGAACGACAGCCACATCACGAAAGGATTATCCTTATTCTCGCCGATCCACTCCACAGCATCGTCCACCATTCTGTAAGGCAACTGCTGCTCAACAGTTCCAGGCGACGGTTCGAACCACGCATAAAAGTCCGTTCCTCCGAGAAATTTATCGAAATCGGCATCGGCCTGCGATTTTTTATCGTTCGCAACCGGCTGTCCCAAATGATCGTACGGACACCAGAAGTCGGCACTCTCTTTGGTCATAAAAGAGTGGTTCTTACCGACTAAAGCCGTCATATAACCGTTCTGCTTCGCATAACCGAAAAGGTCGGCCCCGTACTCCGCATCCACGATATTATGGTTCGAATCGGCATGGGTCGCCTTCGGGTATCGGCCTGTCAGGAACGAAACGCGCGACGGGCCGCTGGCAGGCGCCGCGCAATAGCCCTTATTGAACCACGCGCCCTCACTTGCCGCCTTATCGGCAAACGGCGTCAGGTCCAACGGGAAACCTTCGCGCGCGCAGAGGTCGGCCCGCTGCTGGTCCGTCATTATAAGGATGAAATTCGGCTTCTTATGTTCCTGCTGTGCGCTTACGGAAATGGCACATCCCAATGCCAGAGCCGCCAACGGTATCACCGATTTAGTACTGTTCATTTTCTATTTTGCTTACGGTTCTGTTACTTGCCACTCCTTGGGAGACTTAAAGCCTTTACTACCATGACCATACGGAACTTCGGGGAAAGCCGGCGTTATGGTATCGTACTTTACGGCTATGCTTTTCAGCCGTGCATACTCTTCCGCGTTCCCTTCTATTCGGTTGCTATTCTCGTACGGGTCATTCGCATACTCCACTATGAAATCCCGCTTCGGCATCTGCCCGTTGAATCCAGTCAATATCAGTTTGTAATCGCTGTTGACTACCGAACCCAATCCAAGGTAAAGATCACGATCTATATGCTCCGTCTCTCCCTTCAGCACGAGGTAAACGCTTATTCCGTCATACGGGCGTGCGGGCTCACCCTTCACACCGATAATATCCGCTATGGTCGGAAGAATATCGACGAAACCTACGACCTGACGTTCGAGTTTCCGGCCATTCTCGAATCCGTTCTTCCAATATATAGCAGCCGGAACACGCACCCCGCCGTCCCACTCAGTGAACTTCGAACCGCGCAGCGGCGTGTTACACGACGCGTTCAAGTCGCCACCGTTATCGCTGCTGAACAGAACGATCGTATTATCCAACTGTCCCGACTTCTCGAGAGCTTTCCAAATACGGCCTATCCCCTTGTCCATACGCGTGACCATAGCCTTGTATATCCACTTGTTCCGCTCCTTGTTATTCTCTATCGCCTTGAATTCCTTTAAAGGAATGTGTTCGGCGATCTCATCTTCCGGCGCTTCGAACGGCGAATGCGGCGCGTTATAAGCTACATAAAGGAAATAAGGCGAGTCTTTTTTCGAGTACTCCTTTATGCACTTTACAGCCTCGTCCGTTATCAAATCCGTAGAGTAACCCTTGTCATAGCACGATTCCCAGTCGTCATGCCAGTCGAGTTCGCCGTCACGATAATGCGTAAAATACTCTATCGCACCATTGAGATGCCCGTAGAAATGCGTAAATCCACGGTTCAGCGGGTAGTATACTTTCCGTGAGTGTCCGAGATGCCATTTCCCGATTACCGCACGGTTGTCGTAACCATTCTCGCCCAGTACGTCGGCGATAGTACGCTCCTCCTCCGGCAGTCCTATCGGCCGCCAAGGCGGAATTACGGCTTCGCGAAAACCGAAACGACTCGGGTAACGCCCCGTCATCAGCCCCGCCCTCGTCGGCGAACTTATCGGGGCTACATAATAACGGTCCAACTCGATCCCCTCGCGGGCTATCCGGTCTATATTCGGAGTTTCGATATTGCCTGCACCGTGGTATCCGACATCGCCCCAACCGAGATCGTCGGCCAATATGATAACCACATTAGGCTTATCGGCTGCCATACTGTTCGTACCGGTCAGCGCCAATGCAGCCAAAGGCAATGCAACAAGTTGTTTTTTCATACCACAAACGCTATGAGAGGGTTAATCCTTGCGTACCTTACGCGTATCCCACCATTTCAGCAGCTCCGCTTTCAGATCCCCGACCAACTTCTCATGCTGCGATGCCACATTATTCGTCTCATTAATGTCATTGGCAAGATTATACAGCTCTACCCTGCTGCCATCGGAGTTCATCAGCAGCTTCCAGTCGCCGCGCCTTATAGCCAAATGCGGGCTGTGATTGCCGTTACCGGGCCTTGCGAACACGTCGTTGCGGCCGAAATCCCACATCATATCCTTTCGGCGCACCTGCTCCTTGCCTGTCAGTGCTTTACTCATATCCTCTCCGCTCGGCTTGTAACCGACAGGAAGTTCCGTACCGGTCATCCGGCACAACGAAGGGAAGAGGTCGAGAGCAGTAACGATACTCCTGTCGTTCACCTGCCCCGCCTTTATCTTGTCCGGCCACCTGATAATGAACGGCATACGTATGCCGCCCTCGTAAAGGCTGTTCTTTGTGCCGCGCAACATATTGGTACGGATCTGCTTGAAGCTCGGAGCCGGACCATTGTCGCTCGTGAATATCACTATCGTATTGTCTTCGAGGCCGAGCTCCCTGAGCCCATCCATAAGGCGGCCTATCTGTTTATCGTATTCGGCCAGCACCTTCACGAAATTGGGCTGGGTAGAGAACGTCCCGTTCTTGTCCTGCACCTCAGGGCCGTACACCCAAGGATCGTGCATGTCATCGGGCCAAAGGTTCACGAAACACGGTTCGCCTTTGTGCCTCTTCAGGAAGTCGAGGGTAAGATCGACGAAATATTCGGTCCTGTTCCAACGCTTGATCTCGTCTTCATTGCGCCATATCCAATTACCCGACGTGATCTTCGGATCGGGATCGGGACTCTCCCACGTCGATTTATACTCGTCGAAACCGTATATCGGAATTTGCGGAGCGTCGTTCACGTCGCGGCCGCCGCCCATGTGCCATTTTCCGAAATGTCCCGTGGCATAACCGTTAGTACGGAACGCCTTGGCCATAGTCGGGGCCGACGCATCGAGATAATCGAACTGTTCCACCGCACGGTTCATGCGCCTGTCGTTCAGGAAGGTATTAATCCCCCATTGCAACGGGAATTGTCCGGTCGTCAGCCCGACACGCGAAGCCGAGCTCACCGGAGCGGCAGAGTAGTATTGGTCTATCACCAAGCCCTGTTGCGCGAGTTTGTCGATATTCGGCGTCTTCACCCATCCAGAATTGAGAAAAGAGACGTCGCCGACCCCCATATCGTCGGTATAGATAATAAGTACGTTAGGTTTGTCCTGCTTCTTTTGAGCCAGAACAGCACCGGGCAATGCGGCGCATAACGCCATCCCGGCCAATCCTCTCATAATTGTGTCGTTAGCCATATCAGTCAGCAAGTTTTAGATTCGAGCAATAAATTTAGTAAAAAAAACGATTAACCGCACCGAAGCACCAATCATTAAGACACAATACAACAAATTGGTCAGCCCTCAGACCATTTTTTTACAAAATATGCAGCATCAGGACCGATTTGACTATGTGCAGCCGAAAAATATTACTATATTCGCGAGCACTGTTTACCTTAGTATATAAACACTTATCGCATCATACACATGAAAACTCTCAGAATATTGACACTTGCCCTGCCGTGCATCCTGACATGTGCATTGACCGTCTCGGGACAGCAACGCTCACAAGCAGGTGTCGTGCAGGAACTACACAACGGACCTAAAAACATCGGTGAAGTATCGAAAACATTCAACAATCCGATGGGGCGCGGCGCAGATCCGTTCATCATCAAACACAACGGGCTGTATTATAGGGTATGGAGCAACGGAAGAGGATTCAGAGTCAGCGAATCCCGATTCCTGACACGCGCAGAACGCATCGCACAAGCATGGATAGCGCCTAAAGAGGGTCCGGGAGCACACCATCTATGGGCTCCGGAGATACATCCGATCAACGGAAAGTGGTATATCTATGCCGCAGGCGCTGACCGTAATATCGGCTCATACAGCAATCAACGCACTTTCGTCCTCGAGGCCGACTCTCCATTCGGTCCATATGAGAACAAAGGCGTCGTATATACAGGAGACGATCCCACACACGAAACCGAGAACCGATGGGCGATAGATATGACAGTCCTCGAACTCAACGGAAAACTGTACGGCATTTGGTCGGGTTGGGAATATGGAGCCGATCACCATAACGTCAGCCAGATGCTCTATATAGCAGAAATGGAGAACCCTTGGACTGTGAAAGGCACTCGAGTGCTGCTCGCCAAACCGGAGCTCAAATGGGAGAAAGGCGACCACATCCAACTGTTGGAAGGGCCGCAAGTGCTTAAACACGGCAAGGACGTTTTCATTCTATACTCTACGCGCGGTTCATGGACGATATATTACAAGATGGGGCAGTTGAGGCTGAAACGAGGAGCCGACCCTCTCGATCCCAATTCGTGGGTAAAATCGTCACAGCCTGTGTTCAAAGGTACGGAAACGGTCTATGGCGTTGGGCACGCCAGCATGACAACGTCGCCCGACGACAAAGAATACTGGATATACTACCACTCCAAAGGCGCCAAGGACGGCGGATGGTCTAACAGGATAGTATTCATGCAGAAATTCGATTTCGACAAGGCCGGAAATCCGGTATTCGGCGAGCCCAAAGGTCGCGGCCCGATGCTGCGCCCATCGGGAGAATACAAGATTGAGTTGTCCGACTTCAAAAAGCAATAAGTACGACATCAAAAACGCAAACGCCTCCGGAGAATTATTCTCTCCGGAGGCGTTTTATTTCGGGCCATAGTACCCTGAAATTGTTGCTGAGCCTACTCCTTTCCCCTCGAAAAAACCGGTTCACAAACATTCAGCTAACCGCAAGTATCATATTTCATAACGCCCTCTTAGTTTTAAAACAATCCTTCTGATTACATTTTCTCACTTATCACCCCTCCACTCCGTCTTATGGCCTGACACGAACAATAAACATAACAGACTGCATATCCCAAAGGAATGGCCCATTTCGAGTTTGGATTCAACCACATATCAAATCTCACAAGCAACCACGAACCTCGATGACTGCCACAGGTATAACAATCAACAACAAGTAAATAGTAGCGGGGGCCCTTCTTACTCCTACACACACCGGGCAGCGAAACCGACCGCAGTCAACCTTCGATTTCCGACAGCACACATATATATCCCCTCCGCAAAACAGACTACAAGCGAACCTTATAGAACAATAACAACAAAGGCGGACCTTTCAAGGTCCGCCTTTGTTATAAAAAGATCATCGATCCTTATTTCAATTCTTTGATTACGATATTCTTGAAGAATACTTCATCGCCGTGGTCCTGAAGCAGGATGTGTCCTACTTTGTGGTTACCGAAATCAGGCCAGTTGCGATACTTGCTGTAAGCAACAAGAGCGTTCCACATCTGGTTGTTGCGTTCGTACTCAACTACCTTCACGCCATTCAACCAGTGCTCTACATGATTACCCTTCACTACGATAACAGCATTGTTGAATTCATTGTGACGGAAATAAGCGTCGTCCTTTTCAGCCCTGATAAGGTCGTAGAGTGAGCCGAGAGTACGATTGCCTTTCACACCGAGTTTAGCATCCGGGTGACGTTTGTCGTCCAGAATCTGGAATTCGCAACCGATTGCAGAACCTTCGCCCTTGTTCATATCGGGTTTCACGAAATATTTGATACCGCTGTTTGCACCGTCAGTGATCTTGAAATCTACCGAAAGAATAAAATTTTCATAAGTGTTAACAGTCACGATGTCGCCACCGTTAGCAGATTCAGCACCACCGCTTTTGTGTACGCGAAGCACACCGTCTTTGATGCTCCATCCTTTATCCGGGAAGTGGTCGAGCCTTGCTCCCCTCCAACCGTCGGTCGTCTTACCGTCCCAAAGGAGTTTCCACCCCTCTTCTTTCTGACGTTCGGTCAGGGTGTTAGGAATAAGGTTAAGCTGCCTTACCGACTTGTTCTCTGGAGTAGCGTACTCAGCAGGGTTCTCCGTAATTATACGGATGTTGCGCCAAGAAATGGTCTTACCCGCCTCTGCAGTGTTGTTACCGATACCGTGTACCTGAAGACCGATAATACCTTCCGAAATCTTGTCGTCCCAGATAGAAGCGCACTCAACTCCGTTTACGAAAGTACGGATCGAGTTTCCGATAGCTTCGATACGGGCTTTAGTCCATGTGTTAGGCGTATAAACGTCGAGTTTACGAGCTTCCTGATTGAAGGTAAGAGGATAGATCCAACCACGACCGGCTTCGTCGTAGATACCGCCGGTCCAACGACGTTTCCCGTTAGTGTTCATCTCCATTTCGAACTGGTATCCGCTTACACGGCCAAGGTCTTTCTTGTCCTTCTTCGTTACCACGCTACGGAACTGTACTCCGGAGTTAATACCTTCATCTACTTTAAATTCAAATTCGAGAATGAAGTCTCCAAACGTACCTTTAGGAGACAGGAAGGTATTGTTAGTACCAGTTTTGGTAGTACCGACGATAGCTCCGTCAACTACTTCGTATTCGGCTGTACCGCCATATTTTTGCCAACCTCTGAGGTTCTTACCGTTGAAAAGCGGTGTCCACTCCTGCGCGAAAGCGCCGAAAGCAAAAGCTGCAAGAGCTGCTGTTAAAAGATATTTTTTCATTTTGTCTTGTGTGTATTCTGTCAGTTATTATAATTTGTAATATTCTTCCCAACCTTTACGCGGAGGTATACCTGTGAGCATAGCGTTTGCGAAAGGATTGTTGGTGATTTCCTTGGTATTGCGGTCGAACTTGATGGTCGTGTTGAGACGCTGTGCCATCACGCCGAGAGAGAATACCTGGCTGAGTACGCCCGCGATTTCGAACGGAGAACGAGCCTTTTCCTTGCCCATACAAGCCAGCAGGAAGTTAGCCTGATGGTTCGACGGACTCTTCGGGACTTCCGGCAATTTCGATTCCATCTCCTTAGCCTTGGCTTCGGGAATGATCTGCAATGTGCTGCCGTGCGAGCCGCCCTTGAAGATAAGGTCTTTGCTGTATATGATCTTACCCGGATTCAATTTAGCCGGCTGGATGTTTCCGCCTGCAACAGTCGGGATGTTCGGGTCGAGTTCGCTCACGCCGTAACCTTCCGGAACCGACGGAATGTTGTCCACACCGTCGTACCATGTCACGTCGCAGGCCGGCATATTCTTCCTGCGCGGGAAACGGAACAGGATGGTAGACGACATCGGGTAGAAATAGTCGTTGTGACCGGTAGCCTTCAGCATCTGTACTTCGTACGGCAGGCCGAGATCGAGGAACTCGTGTGCGGTATCGAGAATGTGAGCACCCCAGTCGCCGAGAGCTCCCATACCGAAGTCGTACCAGCAACGCCAGTTACCGTTATCGAATTTCGCATTGTAGTCGTGGTACATCTGCGCCATCAACCACGTATCCCAATCCATTGTCGCTGGAATTGGCTGTGCTTCCGGGAACTTAGTGATATTCGGATCCCACGGGTGCCAGCGGCGTGCCGAGTTCATGTGTGCGGTAATAGCGGTAACGTCCTTGATTATACCCGCCTTCACCCACTCTTTGAACTGGAAGTAGTTGGCTTCCGAGTGGCCTTGGTTACCCATCTGAGTAACTACCTTCGGGTTCTTGAGCGCAGCCTGTATCAGGAGTTCGTTCTCGAGGAACGTACGTGCCATCGGTTTCTCCACATATACGTGAATACCTTCCTTGATTGCCCTCATACAGATCGGGAAGTGCGAGTGGTCCGGAGTACAAACTACAACCGCATCGAGCTGATCCGACATATCGTCGAATAACTTGCGGAAATCTTTGTATTTCTTAGCATTAGGATACTTATTCATCACCCTCTGGGTGTGTTTCGCTCCCATGCTGACGTCGCACAAAGCGACTACGTTTATCATGTTCGTCCTCGAAAAGTCCTTTTCGACCTCATCGCCGCGGAATCCGATACCGATCAAGGCAACGTCTACCTTACCGTTAGCTCCTACGACACGTTTTTTGCTCTTTTCCTGTCCTAGGGCAGCCAATGGAGTACCGAGGCTCCCCAGCGCCAAAGACGCGGCTGCGAGTCCAGCCGTCTTAAAAAAATCTCTGCGTGTGACCATAATAGTATTTTGTTTTAAGGTTAAATGTTTATGAATCTTCTAATTCATTGTATCAAGCAGCCGTGCCCTGCGGAAACGTCCGAGAATGGCTTCGCGTTCACCGGCTCCGCGCTCCACGAACATGGCCGTTGACAACGCCTCGCCTTCGGCCCCGCCGCGCGTAACCACCGAAATCCTTCCCTCGCCCTCTATCAAAGCTCCGCTGACCGGATTTACGATATGACGCCTTTCGCTATTGGCGTTGCCCGATGTCGTGAGGCATTCGTCATGCAAATCTATCTCGATATTGCTGTCGTCGCTCTCCGGGTAGGATACACGCCAACCGTCTCCGAAAGGGTGATTGCCGAGAGCCAATACCGAACTGTTGCCGATACTCAAAAGCACATCCGAAACGGCATAACCGGTCAATATGTTGCGGGCCTGATCCAAAGCGTATCCTTTCAGGAAACCGGAAAGATCGAAACGTATTCCGTAACGCTGCTTCGTGATGGTTCCGCCTTCGAGGTCTATCTCGACGTTTCCCCACATCCCGCCGGTATATCCGTCCGACTTGACACACACGTCGAAGCGGCCGTCGGTCAATTCGTTATACCGCATCGAAAGGTAGAGCATCGAGAGCAACTCTTCGCCAACTTCGGTCTGCACACCCGCCGGCACTTCGTTCAATTTGGTAAGTTCGCTATGGGGATCATAAAAATTGGCCAACTTTTCGAGTTGTGCGATCCTCTCATATATCTTGCCCGTCACGGCAAGCATATCGTTCTCACACTTGTCACATATCACTATATCGACGCGGCTGTGCATCGCGGCGAACCATGCGTAAAGCAATCCGCGATCCTTGTCGATCTCCTTGAATATGTGCTCGAACGGCCTCATCCCTCGTTAGCGTTTTTTACAGAACGGTCTGAGTATAGCGTAAATCACAAGGCGAATGACACTCCATACCACATACAAGGCAACCGTCACCGTTACCACGTATCCCAGCGACCAGAACAACTCGCTGTACGGAGTATCGTATTTTTGGATCGCGTAGACGTTAATGATGTTTCCAATTACGAAACACGCTACGAGAGTCCATATCTCTATCTTCTTCCTTTTTACGGTAATTACAGTCTCTTTCATAACGTCTATTTCGCTTGGTGTTTATGATTCAGATAATTGAGTCTGTATTCGTGCGGGAACGTAAGTTTCTTGCCCTGTTCGATAGCGTCGTAACCCAACAGCACCATTGCGCTGGCGTAGTAGCACTCTTCGGCTATGCGCTCCGGCTGCTTCTGCGTGATAACCGCCTCTACGAAAGCGTTTATCAACTCCTGCGAACCGTCCGTGTTGATCTTGTAGTCCTCGCCCATGATGTAGTTGCCCTTCACATCCTTGGCAACCTCCGGTTCCCAGCTCGTACCGGCGAACGGCAACTTTTCGAAAACCTGATTCTGCACGTCTTTCATCATCTGCATGAAACCGGCAGCCGGTTTCGGAGTTACGCCGTTTACGGTACCGTCCTCGAAATAGTACATACCCTTTTCCGGTTCAACGGTTCCGAGATTACCCATGATCTGCTCTTCGAGACCATAGAATTTATTGGAGATAACCGATTCGTAAGTGATCCTGCGGCCGTCGTCCATCGAGAAGATACAACTTACGTTGTCGTCCACTTCGCGACCATCTTTCCAGTAAGTAAGTCCTCCGGCGCCCATCACTGTTTCCGGCAATTTCTGCATAGCCCACGTACCGACCTGCAACAGGTGACCGCCGAGCTCCGTCATCAAACCGCGCGAATACTCTTTGTAGAGCCTCCAGTTGAGCTGCCTTTCGAGCGACGGATCGGGTACGTTATTCCTCCAACTGCCGTTGCGGAACCAGAATGCCCTTACGGCCTGTATCTCTCCGAACATACCGCTGTGGATCATCTCCATAGCCTTGAGGTAGCGCGGGTCGAACAGACGTTGCTGGCCGACGAAGAATATACGTCCCGTCGACTTATATTTCTGATATACGTCGTAGCACTGTGCGATGGTGTACGAAAGGCTCTTTTCGCAGAAAAGGTCTTTTCCCGCGTCGAGCGAATCCATAGCCATCTGATAATGGCGGTAGAGCGGAGTAGCGATAACTACCGCATCGACCTCTTTATCTTCGAGAAGTTTTCTGTAATCATTATAGACCTTGGCCTTTGGAGCGATTTTCAGGGCCTTGTCTATCGAGGGCTGATAGATGTCGCATATGGCGACCATCTCGGCCTTCGGGTTTTTCTTTATAAGGTTCATCAGGAACCTACCACGCGAACCGGGACCGATGATACCGATACGGACCTTTTCGCCGATGGTTTTCTTGGTGTTTTCGTCTGCAAGCGCTTCCATCCACGGCACGGTAGAGAGTAACGTTCCGGCTCCGAGCCCGATCAGCCCTGCGCTCTTCAGGAAATCACGTCTGCTAAGTTCTTTCTTCATAATTACGGTTAGTAAATTTTGGAAAGACCGAACCGGTTCTCAACGCCTGCCGCAACACATTTTATCGTCACTCCGACGCCACACCGGGACTTTCCGGGTATTTTAGGTTTATTTTCGTTTAGTTCACATCAAAGCCGCACGCCCGACCTATACCGAAGACTCCTCCAGATCCATTCTCTTCTTGCGCCCCTTCTCAGTACTCCATGAGATCAAAACGCTCAACTCGTACAACAACACTATCGGCAGAGACACCAACAACAGCGTGAATATATCGGTCGTAGGCGTAATTATCGCCGCCAAGATCAGAATACCCACGAAAGCGTGTCGGCGATACTGCCTGAGCATCGAGGCTTTCAGCACCCCGAACAGGGACAATATCCACGAAACGACAGGCAACTCGAAACACACCCCCATCAATATGGACAGCGTCATAAGCATATTGATATACGACGTAATGCTGATAAAGTTAGGGACTTGCTCGCTCACCTGATACGACACGAGAAATCGCAGCGAGAAAGGGAAAATGACGAAGTAATTCACCAAGAGCCCCGCAAAAAACGAAAGGAACGAGAATGTCAATATTCGTCCAGAATATTTGCGTTCGTTCTCATAAAGCGCGGGAGTGGCGAAACGGAACAATTTAAAGAAAAGATAAGGGATCGTCAGCACAAGCGCGACATAGAACGACACTTTCATATGTATCAACAACTGGGCGGGAAGCTCGGTGTTAATCAACTGCACCAATGTCTCCGATGTGCCCTCGCCGCTGCCGCCGGGCATTATCTGATACGTAATGAAGTTCCTCGAATTGGCCGCCAACACCATGTCGAACAGCGGCTCCTTCAGGGAAAACGCCACCACGGTCAATAGCAACAACACTATGACCGGGTAAGTCAACGACTTGCGGAGTTCATCCAAATGATCCCAGAAAGTCATCGCGCAATACTACTGCTTATCTTTTTCCGATTTTGACGAAGAGTCGCTCTCTTCAATTTCGCCGATACCATTGATACCGTCCTTGAAGCTCTTAACGCCTTTACCAACACCTTTCATCAGTTCGGGAATTTTCTTCGCACCGAACAGAAGGACGATGATCAAAACTATGAAAATTATTTCCGGGCCACCAAGCCCCATAAAAAGAGGTAACATAAGTCTTGAGTTTTAAAGTAATTTGTTATGTTTTGTAGTCATTTAGGTTCACAATGCGATGAATCATCCTATTTCCGTTCGGCTCTTATCTATCAGGCATCAACTCCAGCCCGGCACGGCCTCCACATATATTAATATGTATACGAAAACCCGCTTATGATCACACGAACAAGGTATTCAGAACGTCTCAAAGCATTACGTGCAAATATAGTAATTTTTGTATTGATTGTTCCCAGAGTAGTACAAATTGTGCAGGAATTAATACATTTTATGCAAAACCGCGACCAATAACCGACATAACCGCCGACTACGCAAGGCACAAAATAAGCGTATCACCCAAGACTTCTCGACATGAAACCACGAAACTCACTCGCAAAAAAACAGTCTCCTCCTCAAGCGGTCGAAGCTATCACACACAATAAACATAACCGTCAATCTAACCCCATACATACGCTCCCCGGGCAACTATCCCGGCCGCAATGACACCAATATTAATTAATGGTAAAATTACCTCGAAACGAAAGATTATTTTCATAAACCATGAGATGAGTTGTTGCGATTTGACATAACTTTACGGCATGGAAGGGATAAAAAATATAATCTTCGATCTCGGCGGTGTGCTCGTCGACCTCGACCGTGAAGCGTGTATCGCAGAATTCCGCAAACTTGGCTATCCTCAGGCAGACGACATGCTGAACACCTATCGTCAGAAAGGCATATTCAAGGAACTCGAAATGGGAACCGTCACACCCCAAGAGCTATACAATTATATAAGCGTAGACGCCGGGCACTACATAGAGCCAGAAAAGATAAACCAAGCATTGTACGCTTTCCTTATCGGACTTCCCGTCTACAAGCTGGAGATGTTGCTCGAACTTAAAAAGAGCTACAACATATTCATGTTGTCCAATACCAACGCTATTATGATGCCGTATATGGAGAAGACGTTATTCTCTCAGCAGGGATTGAAGATAACCGATTACTTCCACCGGCTGTTCCTCTCCTACGAAATGGGGATGCTCAAACCCGACAGAGAGATATTCGAAGCGATCCTTGCCCAAGCCGACATCAAGGCAGAAGAGAGTCTGTTCATAGACGACTCGGCTATTAATGTCGAGAGCGCCTTGTCTATGGGATTCCGAACATACCTCCCGGCTCCGAGAGAAGATTTCAGGCATATATTTAAATAGCAGAGACGTTTCGCCATCCAAGATAATTCCATTCGGGCGAAAAGACAGGCATAAGGGAAGCGATGATTGCGCTTCCTTTATCTATTAAAGAACGTCATTAGCCGCATACGCACGAAACATATAGAAAGGAATAATAAGCAAGTTTGTGTAGAAACTTGCTTATTATTCCTTTCTATATAACACATTTACGTTGAGTGGAGTTAAGCCGCACACCATACCGATGCCCCGAGCGCTAACGAACAAACTATGACCACCGCGTCATAAGCGATAAACAGCACATCCATATTTTCAGACAGACTCCCTTATACCCTATTTCACCTATCATCTCCGTGTGCAAAATTTAAAGTACGACATTATTTTAAGACAAACCGAGCTCGACGTATCTGCCCCTATTCCAACTATATACTAATCCATCATCCGAGAACAAACAGACGCTCACATTATCGGATACCAGCCCCACGTAAGGCTTCATTCATTAATAGCAACCCACCGAGGACGGCACGCGTTACATACGACAAATCACACACAAACACAAAAAAACAGATAGGGACGAATCTAACGATCCGCCCCTATTTATTTTCTGAAAAACCGAATTTATTTAATCTTTAACTCAGCCTTGACCAACGGTCCCATATCCACCATGACACTCTTGTCGAAATACTCCAAAACGTTCACATTGAACACGGCAGAGACTCCGTTAGCCTTGCTCACCTTCTCGATGGCACTGTCTATCTTATCCAAAAGCGGCTGTGACAACTCTTGTTCCTTAGCTTGAAGGTCAAGCTGAGCCTGCTGCTGGAACTCCTGAATCCTCTGACCGAGACCAGCCAACTCCCTCTCTTTATCTTTCTTCACGGCTTCGCTAAGCGTAGATGCTGATTTCTGGTATTCGTCGAATTTCTTATTCTGCTCCACCTGCATTACTTCGAGGCGGCTCATAAGGTCCTGATAAAATGCCTGAAGTTTAGTCTGCACAGAATCCAATCCCGGCATCTGCATCATAATCTCCTGCACATCGACATATCCGAATTTCTGTGCGCTCGCGCTCGCCGTCCCCATCAAAAACACTCCGCAAAGTGCGACGAGCGTCTTAATCAATTTTCTCATAACTGTCTGTTTATTTTTTATTTGGTTAATTTTATTATCTCCTCCGTTTTATCGGCCGTAGGCGCATAATAAAGTATCGTGGGGTTCGAAGCTATGTCGAGCACCAGTTCATACTTATTGTCCTGTGCATATTTATTGATCGCACCGAAGACCTTATCTTGTATGGGCTTAATCAGCTCCACACGTTTTTTTATCAATTCGCCCTCCTGCCCGAAAACAGACTCCTCGTATTTCAGAACCTCCTGTTCGCGCTTGATGATCTCATCCTCCCTCGCTATACGATTCACCTCGGGCAGACGGTCTTTCTGCTCCAGATAGCTCTGATACAATACTTCGATCTGGGCATAAGCATCATCGATGTTCTTCTGGTAGGTCTCGGTCTGTTTCTCCAACGTTTCCAACGCCTGCACATAGGCGGGGATAGCCTTGAATATCTTTTCCGTATTGACGACCATGTAATTCTGTGCGTTCGCAGCGAATGCGGTAACAAGCACGGCCACGGCGGTAAGCAATCTCTTTTTCATAATTTTCAAGTTTTATACATTCATATAATAAACGTAAATATAATAAAATTATGACATTTCGCTAAAATTGTGTGCCGAATACGTAATGCAACTGGCCGCCGGACTTCTTGCTCGACCCTGCCGGACAGTCAAATCCGTACCCCCAATCGACACCGATCATACCCACGATAGGAAGCACAACCCTTATACCGCCACCGAGCGAACGCTTCAGCTTGAACGGATCGAACTTGTCCCATCCGGTAAAGGCATTACCGCCCTCGGCAAACAACAGAGCGTAGGCCTGTGCCTGTGCCGACATCACTATCGGGTAGCGCAATTCCACCGTAAACTTGTTGTACACGCGCGCATAGTCGCCGGTAGAGGTCAGAGGCGTAATAGAGCTGTTCTCGTATCCGCGAAGGCCGATGACTTCCACACCATATATATTATATCCCGACATACCGTCGCCACCGACATCGAAACCTTCGAACGGCGATTTCTTATGCTTGTTGTAAGAGCCAAGATAGCCCATTTCCGCCTTGGTCATCAAGACGAGGTTACGGTTCCAGCCGCGCGCAAGAGTATTGTACCATTCGCCTTTGAACTTCCACTTGTGGTACTCGATCATCTTGTAACGCTTCTCGTCGGAAAGAGTGTTGTCGGCGTAGTCGCGTCCGTCGAACAGCGAGTAAGGCGGGGTTAACGACAGCGACAGTGCGAATTCCGAACCGCTCGACGGGAATATCGGATTGTCGATCGTGTTACGGGCGAATATCGTATTCAGCGCGATCACGTTCGAAGTGCCGTTACTCATAATAAAGTAGTTCCAGTCTTTAAGCATGTATGCCTGATACGACAATTCTGTATACAGCGTGAAGTTGGGGTCGGGCCACGAGAGCCTGCGTCCGATACCTGCCGACACTCCGACCGTACGGAAGTGTTTCGTAGCGTTGCGCCCCCACGACGTAGCGTTTGTTTCGTTCGAGTAGTGCACACCGACCGTCAACGAATTAGGCTTCTTCCCGCCCAACCATGGCTCCGTGAAGGCCAGTGAGTATGCCGAATAATATTTACCGTTAGTCTGTGCACGTATAGCGAGCTTCTGGTTCTGCCCCTGCGGATACGGACGCCATTCGCTCCCTTTCAGGAAGTTCTTGATCGAAACGTTGTTGAGTATAAGCGACACCGACCCGACGAACATTCCTGCGCCCCATCCGCCCGATATTTCGGCACGGTCGCTAGCCTGCTCTTCGAGGTTCCACGTCACGTTGACCATATCTTTCCTGCCGGGAACGTCACTCAACTGCGGCTGGAGCGCCTCCGGATTAAAGTGTCCCATACCGGCGAGCAAACGCAGCGTCCGCATGATGAGGGCACGGTTGTAAAGGTCGCCGGGCAAAGTCGCGAGTTCGCGGCGAATCACCTCGTCGTTCACACGATAGTTACCCACTATGTCCACCTGATTCCACGAAGCCGGCTGTCCCTCGATTATATTGATGGTCATATCTATGGAGTCCGCTCCAACGACCGTCTCCATCGGTTCGATCTGAGAGAAGAGGTACCCCTCGTTCTGGTAAAGCGAAGATACCGTACTCGGGTCTTCTGGGTTGTCGCCCGATCCGATACCGAGATTCTTGTTTATCTTCTTCTTGTCGTATACGTCGCCTTTGCTTATGTCGAACAATTTATTGAGATAATCCGTACTGTAAAGGCTGTTGCCCACCCAATCCACATTGCGGATATAGAACTGCTTGCCCTCGTCCAATACGAACTTGATACCGATCCTGTTATCGCTGATGCGGTACACCGAATCCTTAACTATATCGGCATTGCGATACCCCCGGGAGTTATAGAAATCTATCAGATTATTCTGATCCTCCTCGAAGTCCTTCTCTTTGAATTTGGCGCTTCTGAAAATGTTCAGGTTCTTCTTGTGTGTCTTTTTAAGCGTCCGGCGGAGACGTTTGTCGTCGAAAGCCTCGTTACCCTCGAACACTATATCACCGATCTTTACACGTTGACCGCGATTGATAGTGAACGTCACATCCACGAGATTACGGTCGTCATAACTCGAAACGTTATCTACCTTGACGCCCACCTCGGCATTCAGGAACGAATTATCCGCCATGAAGTCCTTTATCCCCTTGACGTTCTTCTCTATGATATAATCGGACAATTCGCTTCCGCCTCGCGTAATCTTCAGCTTCTCCTTGATAGTCGAAACCAGTCCCTTCCTCACCCCAACAATATTCCACGAATTCACCCTCGGGCGCTCCTGCAAGTATACGTAAAGCGTCACCTCGTCGCCCTCGATCTCGGCTGTAATACTCACGTCCGAGAAATGGCGCATATTCCACAGCTTGGACATAGCGGACGAGATATATCCGCCGGGAATCATCGCCTCGTCGCCGACGCTGAGTCCGGCTACGGCCATAAGGGTAGTGCTGTCGAGGAATTTCAGGCCCGAAATCTTTATATCCTTCACGGTATACATCTTCGGGTTCTCGTAGTCCATCATCGGAGGCTTTTGACTGCCGCCAGCGGCTCCGTCCGTCGCCTGCTGAGCGAATGACTGCGTGGAGCAGATGGCAGCCAAAATCATTAAGGACAATAAGCGTTTCTTCATATAATCAATTCCTCGTCAACTGTTTAATTGTTCACTTCTATCTTACCGAACCGGCGCTCCCTGCGCGAATACTCAGCAATGGCCTCATCCAACTGTTCTGCCCCGAAATCGGGCCAGAACGTATCTGTAAAATAGAGCTCGGCATAAGCCGCCTGCCACAGCAGGAAATTGCTCAACCGACATTCGCCACCCGTGCGTATCACAAGGTCCGGGTCGGGACATCCGACGGTATACAGGTGTTCCGCTATCTTTTCGCACGTAACTTCCTCCACGCCGTAGCGGCCCTCAGCCACCTCCTCAGCTATCAAACGCGCAGCACGGGTTATCTCGTTGTGCGAACCGTAGTTTATAGCCATCATAACGGTGAGGTTCTTACCCCCGGCCGTTCTGGTTTCGAGCCACTCCAACGCCGACACCACATCTGCGGGCATGGACTCACGGTCGCCGATTATCCTCATGCGTATACCGTTGGCCACGAGTTCGTCAACCTCGTTGCTGACGCTCTGGCACAACAACGTCATAAGTCCGTCCACCTCGTCCTGAGGACGCCCCCAGTTCTCGGCCGAAAAAACATAAAGGGTCAGAAACTCCACCCCGACACTCGCGCACCGGTTAATGGTACTCCTGACACTTTCGACCCCGTTCTTATGCCCGAAAAGTCGGTCATGCCCCTGGTTTTTAGCCCAGCGGCCGTTGCCGTCCATTATAATCGCAATATGTCGGGGTATTTTCGGATATTCAATCATTATGTGGGTTAAAGCCTTTTGGATGTGCAAATATAACATTTATAGCCGAAAACATCCAGACCGGGTTAGTTCTTTACTCAAAATATGGTTCATTCTCACCCTTTCTTCTCGTCCCTGCGATCGAATCCCCACATCATTTTATTCCTTAACGTGTCGTAGAACGATATATTTTGCAACTTCACCAAAAAAACCGAATTTTTCGCCCTGCGTACTTCGAACGACGCCCCGTCCGGGACAACCCAGTTCGTACTGTCAAGCGACGCGAAGCATTTCTCCCCGCGAGAAGAGACCCTGAAAGTGATGCGGCTCGCATCAGGAAGCACGACAGGACGCATCGTCAGGTTGTGCGGGGCGATCGGCAAGAGTATGAAACAATCGCACTCGGGAGCCACGACAGGTCCTCCCACACTGAGCGAATAGGCCGTAGAGCCTGCCGGAGTTGACAGGATCACGCCGTCGCCCCAATAGGTGGCCACCATCTCGTTATCGACATAAGCCTCTACGGCTATCATTCCCGTACCGGCCCTCTGTATCGTAAATTCGTTGAACGCATAGGGATAAGACGGCGCATCGGGAAAATCTCCCGACACCTTCAACAACGTCCTCTGGTCTGTCTTGTACCGTCCTTCCGCAATGTCCTCCAATGCCTGAGCCAACCCGTCCTTAGGCACATTGGCCAAAAATCCCAACCTGCCGGAGTTCACCCCGAGTATCGGAATACCGTGCTGCCCCAACGTCTTAACACATTCGAGGAACGTCCCGTCGCCGCCGTAACTCAAAGCTATCGTATCTTCCGCCACAACCATGTCCTGCATGTCGTACCGCTTTCCGGCCACGGCAGTCCGTCCAGTAATCGACGCGGCGAATCCGGCGAAATCACCGTTCACGGCATAATCCAGTCCCGACCCGTCGAGCGCGGCGATCAGGGCATCGACATCCTCCGGTTTATGGAACGAACCTGTACGTGAGAACAACAATAACTTCATATAGATGAATTATGGCAAAAAATTGATAACTTTACCGCGTTTTACCCGGCAAATGTAGTGCAAATCGGACGCAATCCAAATTCCGCATCGGAATTGCCGAAACTCGGCCCGCACCCGACCGCCATTACAGTCCGCCGGCACTGAACACGGGTTGCGCCGCTCGGTTCTACAAGGCGCACGCCGCATCCAACAAATGTAAGTTTTTATTATGACAAAGCTAAGCGTCAACATCAATAAAATAGCCACGCTGCGTAATTCGCGCGGCGGCGACCTGCCAAACGTCGTCCGCACGGCGCTCGACTGCGAACGTTTCGGAGCACAGGGAATCACCGTGCATCCCCGCCCCGACGAACGCCACATCCGCTATCAGGATGTACGCGACCTCAAAAAAGTCCTCTCCACGGAGTTCAACATCGAAGGCAACCCCATAGACAGCTTCACGAAGCTGGTGATGGAGGTCGTTCCGGCTCAGGTCACCCTCGTTCCCGACGCCCCGGACGCCATAACCTCAAACAACGGTTGGGATACTAAAAAACACCTCGGCTACCTGCGCGAAATGGTAGATACGTTCCACAGCAAAGGCATCCGCGTCTCTATATTCCTAAACCCCGACGTCGAAATGGTGCGATATGCAAAAGAGACAGGCACCGACCGCATTGAGTTCTACACCGAAGCCTATGCCAACGAATACGCCGCCGGACGAGAAGAAGCGATAGCGCCGTATCTGAAGGCCGCCGAAGAAGCTCAGTCGCTCGGCCTCGGAATAAATGCAGGCCACGACCTCAATCTCGAAAACTTAGGTTATTTCAACCGGACGATACCGGGATTGCTCGAAGTGTCGATAGGCCACGCACTCATTGCCGACGCCTTGTATCTCGGGCTCGAAAACACTATACAACTATACCGCAGGGAATTGAAATAAGAAACACATACTGCCCAAACTTACCAACAAGCACCATGAAAAACTTCAAAGACTTCACGAACAAGAAAACCCTAAAGACACTGCTCATGATAGGGCTGGCAAAGAAACTACTCATCCTCGCTATCATCGTCCTACCGGAGATGCTTTCGGCACAGAGCGACATCGAGAAACGCATCATAAGCCAGTTCGAAGTATTGCCGATCACCTCCAAGGACATTGTATTCCTCGGGAACAGCATCACAGAGCGCGGACTGTGGTCCGAGATTTTCAACGACGTTCATTGCAAAAACCGAGGCATAGGCGGCCAGCAAACGCATCAGATACTCGAACGCCTTCATCAGGTGACAAGCGGAAAGCCTAAGAAGGTATTCCTGTTGATAGGCATCAACGACCTCAACGGCGATCCGGCAAGGACGGACAAGGCCGTCGCCAATATCCGAACAATAATCGAACGCATACAGGCAGAGTCGCCCAAGACTAAACTCTACGTCCAAAGCATCCTGCCGGTAGGAAAGAACCGCGAAGAGAAGAACAGGGAGGTCAACAAGGCCAATCCGGCAATCAAGAAAATATGCGAAGAGAAAGGGGTAACCTACCTCGACATCCACAGCGCATTTGCCGACGAAGAGGGCTACCTCAAGAAAGAATATACGATAAACGACGGTCTGCACCTCAACGGCGAAGGTTATATGGCATGGGCTAAGATCCTGCGCCCATACGTTAAAAAATAACTTGGTCGGTACTTCGGGATGGACTCCGCCCGTGCTCATTTTCAGGCAATACACGCTTTGCAGCGCAAGCAACGAGACCACGCCGGACATATAAGAGTCTATTCACCTAAGCCCAAACTACTAATCGCAACAAACTGGAATCAACCTAATTCTTAAAATTTATGAAACTTATAAAACTTTCGACCGAACAATTCGCTAAAATCGCGATCGTTAAAACAGCACTTATATTCGCAATCGCTTTGGTTCCCAACCTCCTTGCGGCTCAGAGCAACTACTATTTCCAAAGGAAAACCCTGTTCGAAACACTGCCTATCACATCGAAAGACATTGTATTCCTCGGCAACAGCATCACCGACGGTGCAGAATGGGCCGAGATATTCGACAATCCGAGAATCAAAAACCGGGGGATCAGCGGCGACCGGACCCAAGGCGTTTTGGACCGCCTATATCAGGTAACCGACGGAAAGCCTAAAAAGATATTCCTGTTGATCGGCATCAACGACCTTACGGCCGTCGAAACGTCGCAAGTCATCGACAACATCAAAAAAATAATCGACCGTGTAGGGACCGAAACCCCGAAAACGAAACTATACGTGCAAAGCATCATGCCGGTCGGCGAACGCCTGAAAAATAAAATGGATTTAGTCCCCGGCGTGAACAAGGCCATCAAAGAGTACTGCGAACAGAAGGGTGTGACCTACATAGACCTGCATCCTGCACTGGCCGACGAAAACGGATTGTTGCGTAAAGACTATTCGAACGACCAGCTCCACCTCATGGGTGAAGGCTACAAGGCTTGGGCCGATGTAATCCGTCCATACGTAAAATAGTACTAACTACACTCAACAAGTATGGCCGGCGCACACAACACCGGCCATATTTAAATTAACAAACACACCTACACATGCCGTTATCCAACCCCGTATTCAAACAGATAGGAACAATCGCCGACAAGCTCGGAGTCAGGGCCTTCGTCGTAGGCGGATATGTGCGGGACTGGTTTCTGCACCGTCCCTGCACCGACATAGACGTGGTCGTTGTAGGCAGCGGGATAGACGTGGCCCGCGAACTCGGACGGCAACTCCATACCAACGTGACCGTATTCAAGAACTTCGGGACCGCCATGCTGCGTGCCGGAGGGCTCGAAGTGGAGTTCGTCGGAGCTCGCCGGGAGTCGTACCGCGCAGATTCGCGCAAGCCCATAGTGGAGGACGGTACGCTGGACGACGATCAGAAACGCCGCGATTTCACTATCAACGCGATGGCGTGGTCCCTTAACGCCGACAGCTTTGGCACGCTGGTAGATCCGTTCAACGGCATGGACGATCTGGATAAATGTACTATCCGCACCCCGTGCGATCCGGACATAACCTTCTCGGACGATCCGCTGCGGATGATACGCGGCATACGATTTGCCACACAGTTGGGATTCGACATCGAGCCGGAGACGTTCGACGCGATAGTGAGAAACCGCGAACGCATCTCCATAGTCTCGATGGAGCGTATCGTAACCGAAATGCACAAGATACTGTTGTCGCCGATGCCGTCGATAGGGTTCGAGCTGCTCGACCTGACCGGGCTTCTGCCGCTGATATTCCCCGAGCTGACCGCGATGAAAGGGATCGAGAAAGTCGGCACTCACGCCCACAAAGACACATTCATCCACACACTGAAAGTAGTAGACAACATCGCCCCGAAGACGCAAGACCTGTGGCTACGGTGGGCGGCGCTGCTGCACGACGTCGGCAAACCGAGGACCAAAGCCTACGACAAACGTACCGGATGGACATTCCACGGGCACGAAGTCGTGGGTTCGAAGATGGTCCCCGACATTTTCCGCCGGCTCAAGATGCCCCTGAACGAAAAGATGAAGTTCGTGCAGAAGATGGTATTCCTCCACCTGCGCCCCATCGCCCTTGTAGAAAGTACGGTAACAGATTCTGCCGTAAGACGCTTGCTGTTCGAGGCAGGCGACGACATCGAATCGCTCATGCTGCTGGCCGAATCGGACATCACCTCCGGCATAGAGTCGAAGGTAAAACGCTACCTCCGGAACTTCGAACTGGTCCGCGAGAAAATGCGCGAGATCGAGGAGAAAGACCGGGTTCGGAATTTCCAGCCGCCCATCTCCGGTGAGCTCATAATGGAAACTTACGGGCTGTCGCCGTGCCGTGCGGTCGGGGACATCAAGGCCGCCATAAAAGAGGCGATACTTGACGGCGTGATAGCCAACGACTACGATGAAGCCTACGCACTTATGGAAAAACTGGCTGCCGAAGCCGGATTAAAAAAAGCTGATTACTAACAAAATACAATCCAAATCCGACAACTTACAACCACTTATGACACACACGGTATTGACTCCCAAGAAAAGAATAGACTCTATCGATGCCATTCGCGGATTCGCCATATTGGGCATACTCGTATGGCACTGCATGGAACGATTCGATCTGGTAGGTTCGCCGGTAGTCGAGTCACCGTTCTGGCAGGCCTTCGATACTGGTGTACTGGAAACCCTCCGTTTTCTCTTCCAAGGTAAGGCCTACGCCATATTCTCGCTATTGTTCGGGCTGAGCTTCTTCATGCAGATGGATTCGCAAGCGGAGAAAGGCAACGATTTCAGGCTCAGATTCCTGTGGCGCATGACCATACTGTTCGTACTTGGCTATATAAACGGTCTGTTCTACATGGGCGAGTTCTTCATGGTCTACGCCATACTCGGGCTGTTCCTGATTCCGTTGTTCCGTGTCGGAACAAAATGGCTCGTAGCGATAGCCGTACTGCTGTTCCTCCAGATACCCGGCATCGTATCGTTCGTCTCGTTGCTCGTGAGCAACACACCCAACGAACCGACCTACCTCGTATCCTACATGGATTCGCTGTTCGGCAAGGCAGCCGACATATTCACGAACGGCTCATTCGCCGACGTGCTTCGATTCAACACCTTCGAAGGCCAGCTCGCAAAACTTCTGTGGGTGTTCAACAATTTCCGTTATCTTCAACTCATCGGACTCTTCATCGTCGGCATGCTTATCGGGCGCTACCACATACACAAGGACCCTGAAAAAATGGTGCGTTACAGCAAGAAGGTTCTTCCGTGGGCCGCAGTCTGGTTCGCCGTATTCTACGGCATCGTGCTGCTGCTTCCGACATTCGGAGTGGAAGGTTTCGCCCTCGAGGTGGGTAAGACCTTGTTCAACGGCTACGCCAGCCTCGGCCTGATGATGATATACATTTGCGGACTCACGCTCCTATATTACAGGCGAAAAGGTGCACAAAAGCTTCTTGACCGCATAGCACCTGTCGGACGCATGAGCGTGACCAACTACATGATGCAATCACTGTTCGGCATCACGCTGTTCTACGGTTTCGGGCTCGGGCTCGCCGGGACCATGAGCTACGCATGGACACTGGTCGTAGCGCTCGGATTGTGTTGCGTACAGATAGCTTACAGCAATTGGTGGATGAAACGGTTCTATTACGGACCGATGGAGGGCCTGTGGCGCACCATAACGTGGACGACCCCTATCAAGATGCACAGGAAATAACCCTCACGAGATTCACAGGTCGTAACCAACTTGTTCTACGGCGGACAGTATTTCTGTCCGCTGTTTTTTTGTCATTCCTGCAATGACCAGACGGTACGAAGTCCTTATCATATCCCGCACAAAATCGTCAGGAAGGTCGCCGCCCGTATCCACGCTCACCCAATGCCCGCGGGCCATGTGTACCGGATCGCCTATCTCGGGATAGCGGTCCATTAGCTCCGGAATGGCATGCTGCTCGGCCTTGACATTGAACAATCTAAAACCGGCCATGCCCGTATATGCGAACATCTTTCCGCCTATCTTGTAGACCAACGTATCTTCGTCGAAAGGCGTCGTCTCCTCGGCCAGCGGCAGCGAAAGGCAGAACTCGCGGAACTCCATTATATCCATATCGGCAATCGTATATTATCGTATCGAGCAAATATAGGGCAACGGGTTTTGAAATCAAAACGACAAACAGAAAGCGGCCTCCTGACGGAGACCGCTTGTGTCAATAAGAACATTGAGTATATGATGTTATACTAAAAGATCCTATTCCACGCTACTTACGCAACAACTTCAACGTTTACTGCCTGTTCGCCTTTTTTGCCTTCCGAGATTTCGAACTCGACGTTCTGTCCTTCTTCGAGACCGCGGAAACCTTCTTTGTTAATGCCAGTGTAGTGAACGAAAACGTCGCTACCTGTTTCGGTTGTGATAAAGCCATAACCTTTGGCTGAATCAAACCATTTTACTGTACCTTTCATAAAAAATTTGAATTAAAAGAAATAACATCAGCAAAGGAAAGCAAAATGTTCGGTTCTGCAATAGAAAAGCAATCTTTTTTTACAATTATGTCAGATTCCGGCATTTCTGTGCGTCACAGCACCGGATTCAGAGGCCATCCGAGCATCTATCGTCCGGAAAAACAAAGCCATACGCGAATACAGGCGCAAATAGTACCGGCACAAACCGACGGCCAAACGCATCATCTGCCGCCAAAACAAAAAAAGCCCCGGCACTGTTTAGGCCGGGGCATGTGACGTACAAATACGTTATTTCGTTTTCGGAGAGAATGCGATGCTCTCTCTGATTGCTGCCATCTCTCCTGCATGTTTATCATTGTCCCCGTCGTAAGTGAACCCGAAATTCAAGGCGAAACCGTCACGAACTGTCGAATACCACTCCTGCGTTACCATGTATTCGCCATAGTTCACCCGCAACTTAATGGTATAGAATTCTTCGCCGTCTATCTTCACCGCATTCACCGGCACGTCGAGGCTTTCGTATTGCATGCCCGACACACGGAACGTCTCAAGCGCCTGCATCAGATAATGCTCTCCTGTCTTGACGTCCGGAAGCCACCTGAGATTCTCGGCCACCGCCTGAAAACTCGGAATGAACTCTTTCACCGTCCCGGGTTCCGACTGGTATGCGACCAACAACGGTACGCTCTCCAGCTCCATCGTCCTTTCCAACTCCTGCCGAACGGCCTTATTGGGAATAGCATTGGCCGACTCCTTACTCGCCTGCTCCAGCTCATAACGGTTGAAAACGTACCATCCCTGCGGCACATCCACACCGAAATCGAAATACGAATTGCTGTACGTATTGCCGTCGAGTTTCCCTTTGTCGAACACCTTAGCGTTCTTATTTCCTCCGCACGAAGTCGTCAGGCATACGAGCGACATCGCCGCCAAAACGAAAACGCCCATGGCGAAACGATAACCGGAAAATATCTTTTTCATCATCTATCGAATTATTAGCTACGCAAATATACGAAATATCGGGCGCATATCCGAGCGTCCTCGTCGCCCCATATGCAAAGATATAAAATTGTAGACAGCGGACAATCAACGAGCTGCATTATCCCGCCAGACCATGCCGCAAAAGCATTCCCCCACACCAATCGACCTGCCGCATCCGCATCGCCACAGGAAAACACGGCAATATTCCTGTCCCAATCCGCACCATAACATTTCTCAACCCGCCCGGCCTGCACGCAACAGCATGGCTGACAACAGAGAGCGGCAAACGGCGAACTGCAAGCGGCGGGCAACAAAATAGGGGAAACCGAGGTTTCCCCTATTTTCTCCGTTATGTCATGCGAGGATTACTCCTCTTCTTCTTCCTTCATGTTCGTAAAGACGTTCGTAACGTCGTCGTCCTCTTCGAGCTTTTCGACCAACTTGTTGATAGATTCACGCTGTTCGGCCGTCACCTCTTTGGTATCGGTCGGGATGCGTACGAACTCACCGCTTACGATCTCGAACCCTTTGTCCTCCAGATATTTCTGTACGTCGCCGTAGGATTCGAATGGCGCATAGGCATTCACGTTGCCCTCGTCGTCTATGAAAAGTTCATCGACACCGTAATCTATCATTTCCAGTTCCAGTTCGTCAGCGTCCAACTCCTCGGTAGGTTTGAACCTGAAATGACACTTGTGGTCGAACATGAAACTTACGCTGCCGCTCGTTCCAAGCGAACCGCCGAGTTTGTTGAAATAGCTGCGGACATTGGCCACGGTACGCGTGGTATTGTCGGTAGCCGTCTCAACGAGTATGGCGATACCGTACGGGCCGTAACCCTCGTACACCATCTCCTTATAATCGCTCGTATCCTTGCTTATCGCACGTTTGATTGCCCTCTCGATATTGTCCTTGGGCATGTTCTCATGCTTGGCATTTTGTATAAGCATCCTCAGGCGCTGGTTCGACGACGGATCGGGACCACCCGCTTTGACCGCCATCTCAATGGCTTTACCTATTTTCGTAAACACGCGGGCCATGTTGCCCCAGCGTTTAAGTTTGGCTGCTTTCCTATATTCAAATGCCCTTCCCATAATATTTTTGATTTTGGTGCTGCAAATATAGTGAAAGCGCAGAAAAATCGAAAATCTGTTCCCGTATTTTCGGCGGCACACGCCACACTATTATAAATATGTAGACAAAACGCCGGCGATAACGGAGTCCCAGTCAAAAAATATTAACTTTGCCGCATGGACAACACACAGGGAATGAAAGAACAGGTCGAGAAGGCCGTAGAGGTACTCCGCAAAGGCGGCCTGATACTCTATCCTACCGATACGGTATGGGGTATAGGGTGCGACGCGACTAACAGCGAAGCCGTAGACAAGATATATAAACTGAAACGCTCACACGACAAGAAGGGCATGCTCGTACTCGTCGATTCGATCGACAGGGCGGCCCGTTACGTGGGCAAAGCGCCGGAAGTGGCGTGGCAGCTGTTCGAGCTTGCAGACAAACCGCTGACGCTCATACTCCCCGACGCATCGGGAGTCGCAGAGAACCTCATTCCGGAAGAGGGAACGTTGGGTATCCGCATACCTCAACACGAATTTTGCCATGCGCTGTTACGCCGGTTCGGACGCGCCCTCGTGTCTACCTCGGCCAATATTTCCGGCGAACCGACACCGACCGATTTCGACGAGATCGGCGACGAAATAAAAAACGGCGTGGATTTTACCGTAGAGAGGTCGTATGAGAAAGGAGCCACGGGAAAGGCATCCTCGATCATCATGCTCGGCAAGGACGGGGAAATCAAGATAATAAGGGAATAAATCCCCGACCAGGAACATTCACACTATGCCGGCGGCAGCGAAGCCGTCAGCTCGCATACATCAATGATTATGAAAACTACGGTAGACATACAGATCAGGTTCGCGGACATAGACATGCTCAGGCACGTCAACAACGTCAACCTGCAACACTACTTCGATCTGGCTAAGAACAAGCACTTCACCGAAGTGATAGGCGTCAGCCCCGGCTACAACAGCCGGAGCATCATAACGGCCGCCACCAACACCTCCTACCTCGGACAGACGCGGGTGGACGACGACATATTCGTGGAGACCTCGGTCGAAAAGGTGGGCAACAAGAGCATCACGCTGTTCCAGCGCATCATAGCACGTCCGTCGGGAGAGGTAAGGGCCGAAAGCCGGTCGGTAATGGTGACCTACGATTTCGAACACCAGACATCTATCCCCATCCCCGACGAATGGCGTGAAAAGCTGGTGGCGTCCATCGAAAAGGAATAACCCGCCATGCGGCACGCCATCCTGATACACGCGCACCGCTTCCCGGAGCAATTCGGGCGGCTTTGCAGCGCCATCAGGCATCCGGACTTCGATATATACGCCAACATAGATGCGAAATCCGACATCGAGACATTCAGGCGCGAGGCTCCGACAGTGCAGTTCGTCAGCAAACGCACGAACATAAAGTGGGGACATTGGTCGCAGGTGAAAGCTACGATCGATTCACTGAAAGAGATCGTGGGGTCGGGTAAAGATTACGGCTACGTTCTGTTCATAAGCGGACAGGACTACCCTATCTGCCCGCTTGACGAAATGGAGGAAACTTTGCGGCAACGATACAGACAGGAGTTTATCGGGAGTTCGTCGTGCGTCATCACCGACCGCAAGCAATACCGCCATCTCGAAATGCGCTATACGAAACGCTGGGTGCACTTCAAGAACAAGTATCTGGCGATACTCCCGAATATGGTACTTCGGCTACTGCCCGACCAGAAGCAGTACTATCCATTATACAAAGGCTCGCAATGGTGGAATCTGACACTCGAATGCGTGCGCTACATAATAGCCTTTTGCGAAGCCAATCCACACATCGTGCAATCCTATCGCCATTCCCTCTGCCCTGACGAGATATTTTTCCAGTCAATGCTCCACGCCTCACCTTTCAAAGAGCGGTTGGTCAACCACATTTTCCGTTATATCGACTGGAGCGACGGTCCGACAAGCCCGAAAACGCTCGACAGTTCGGATTACGAAGCCATTGTGAACAGCGGTGCGTGGTTCGCCCGCAAAGTAGACATGCAGAAAGACAGCCGGCTGCTGGACATGCTGGACAAAAACATAGCCAGTAAGCCGTCAAAGCCGAAAATATTTAATCAGCCAATTTGTCGGTAAAATTCCCCGCATTCATCAAAGTCGCCCACGACATGAATATCCGGCTAGCCCCTTCCATGCGGCTCTTTTCGATGGCACGTTTAGTATATGGCATATCCATTCCCATCCGGTCATGATAGTGGCGGTAAGGTAACTCATAGACAGGAGAAAACTTACCACGTCCTTTAGGTGATATTTCAGGTCCGAACACTTTCTTCCCCCTGTAATTAACATATTGCTCGTATGGAACATCCTCACCCAGCATATATTTAGCCGTATACTCTACCCCTGCAGCAAGACGATTATCATAAGCCGAATAGAGATCGAAACCCTGATTGTAAGCTATCTCACATGCCTGAGTAAGAAATCCAAGTCCCATCTGCACATGTGTCATATCACGTCCGCTTTCCTGACACTGCCCATTCGGGTAAAAATAATTATCGATAGCCCCATTGCTATCGCCTTCCAATAAATGACGATAGGCTTTCTCAAAAATATCCACTCTGTCCGTAAAAATACCTATGCACATCATGGTGCGCCCTATAGCGGCGTCCCAATTGCCGTTGTATGTCGGTTGGAAATCTTCGATTACCGGATACCACACTTCAAGTAGCATTTTTTCGAAAGCAGCGACATCATCCTTTCCCCACTTCTTATAAACGTGTTTGAGAATCTCCGCGGCATTGAGGTACTGTGTTCCACCCATCCCTATCAGCAGCTTGTTGTCGCCCATAGTCACCGAATCGAGTTTATATGACCACGCATTAATAATATCAATAGCTTTTTCTGCATAAGCATCATCCTTCTCGACGATCCATCGCAACATCATCGTGTAGGCCGCACACCCATCGTCCATAAAATCGTTGCCTCCTATATCCGGCTTGTTGTAAGGGCCACGCGCAATATGACTACGGGACTTACCTTGATAATTAAGAGATGCGTATTTTGAATCCAGAAGTTGTCGCCATGCCGACTTCCACGGCTCATCTTCAGACTTAACATGCTTCTTCAATTGTTTGAAGTCTGTTTTGGAGTGAGACATGCCCGGGTGCACCATCTCCGCACCATTGGCGCTAAATATCGTGAAAGCCAAGCATACAATCGACAATATTACCAGCACCTTTTTCATACATTAAAAAAGTTACCCAAATAACTATTTAAAACAACTTCTCTACGACGGACACGACATCCTCGGCTGACGGATCCAACGGGAACACATGCGACGGACGCAGATTATACAGCTTTCCGCCGTTATTCTTGAGTTCGTCCATGAAATGCTGCTCGCCGCCGCCGGTTATATTCAGCATTATAGTCTTCGACTTGTCAACGGCTCCTGTCTCGACGGCCTTGATGAGCGACGAAGTGGCGACACCGGCAGCCGAATATATATCCACGCCCTCAAGTTCCTTGAACAATCGGCATGCCTCACGCAATTCCTCGTTCGTGACAGCCACCACATCGCCGCCGGTATCCTTGAGCGCATCGTAAAGTCCCCCACGAACGCCCCACGGCGGACGGCGGTTAGACAGTACCTTTGCGTCTATGGTCTCGGCATCGTGGCGAGCCTGATCGTCGTCGTAAGGAAGCATCGCACGCGAATCGGCCTTCCACGCCTCGTACATCGGCAGGAACGGCACGTTCTGCGACACTATCAGCTTCATCTTGTTATCCCCGAAACGACCGTCTTCGATAAAACGCATATTGGCTTCCCATGCGGCGATCGCGCCGGTTCCGCTTCCGACGGCTTGGAAATAATAATCCGGAATACGCCCGATAGTGGTAACGGCCGAAAGCACCGTCGTAGACATGCCGTCGCGGCGGGCAATGTTCTTGCAACCACCCTCGGCGATGAATTTCGGCGATTTCAACGCGAGATTGCTGAGATATATGGCATCGAAATAGTCGCCGCCGTTCTGCGGACAGATCAACTTCACACAGTCGTTCAACGGCGCATTGAACCACAGTGCACCGATATTCTCCTCCGGAACACTGAGCAAAAGCGGAATATTGTTATCGGAACATACCTTTGCGAAAGCGCGGGCCGTGTTACCGGCAGATGCCACCACGAGTACACATTGTTCGTCCTGCGCCATTCGACCGCAAACCGTATAGGCTTCCGTCTCCTTGAACGAACAAGTGGACATATTTGCCCCCTTGGCCGGCCAGTATCCGCTGAATGTTATCCAAAGATTATCGAGGCCGAGTTTTTTCGCGAGCCCCTCGCTCTTATACGTCACAGGAGCCGAAGATCCGCTAAGCATCCGGCTCACCGGCAACCAATCGGCAAATTTATACAGGCCGTAGCTGTCGTCACCCACTTCGATACGTTTTTTAGCGTACAGCGCCCTGACGAGCGAAGGCGAATCGGAACAACATTCAGGATCGTCCAACGCCCATCCGGCGTCATCGAACTCACGCCCGCTGGCGACATTCTGCAAAACGTACTCTGTCGGAGTAAAATCTTTCATTTGTTCGGGTTTAGATGGGCAAATTTACCGTTTTTGCCATCACTCGGCAATGGGTATTTGTACGTAAAAGCCCGCTGTAATTACGACATACGGCCCTTGTAATCCTCATATCCGAACCGGCGCACCACGTCCAGCCTGCCGTCCTCGCGCAGAATGGCTATCGAGGGATGCGAAACGCCGTTGAACATAGTAGTCTTCACCATCGTATAATGTATCATGTCTTCGAAGACTATCCGATCGCCCACTTCCGGCTCCCTGTCGAACGCCCAGTCGCCAACATAATCACCTGCCAAGCAACTATTGCCGCCTATGCGCCAACGCTTCTCGCCATCAGCGGGCTCATGTGCACCGGTTACGGCGGGCTTATACGGCATTTCGAGACAATCGGGCATATGGCACGCGAACGACACGTTAACCATCAGCGTATTGACACCCCCGTTCACCACTATGTCCTCGACCGTTGCGACCAGCACGCCTGTCTGCCATGTGAAGGCGCTTCCGGGTTCGAGTATCACATGAAGGCCGGGATGGTGAGCCTTGAAAGCCTGAAGTATGCGTACCAACTCATCGCGGTCGTAATCTTTACGTGTCATGAGATGACCGCCGCCCATATTCAACCATTTGACGCGCGGCAATAAATGGCCGAAATTCTCCTCCAACGCCTCGAATGTGCGAGCGAGGTCCTCCGGACGCGATTCGCAAAGGTTGTGGCAATGCAGCCCCTCTATACCCTCAGGCAATTCCGTCAAAGCCTCTTTCGGAATACCGAGCCGCGAACCGGGAATAGCCGGATTATACAGGTCGGTTTCGACAGGCGACCAACCGGGATTTATCCTAAGTCCGCACGATATGCCGTGTGCACGGGATTTCGGACCGAACCGCTCGTATTGAGCCACTGAGTTAAAAGTTATGGTATGGCTATACAACAGAATCTCGTCTATCTCTGAATCGGTATACACAGGTGCATACGTGTGGGCTTTAGTCCCGAACTCTTCGTATACGAGCCTCGCCTCGGACAGCGAACTCGCCGTAGCTCCGCCCACATACTCCTGCATCACGGGAAATAGGCTCCACATGGCATTGGCTTTGAGCGCCACTATTATATCCACCCCCGCCCGCTCCGCTACATCCTTGATCGCGGACAGATTTTGCCTCAGCAACCTCTCCTCAGCGACGAAACAGGGGGACGGTATTTTCATCAAATCTATCAAGTCCCGTTAAATTATTGCGTGATTATATTTTTCTTGAGTATTTATAACCATGTAGTCCTCACGGTTTGCGGCGATACTGGTTCAAAGGACCGTACCGCTATTATATGCCGAGCCGGAACTAAAGGTCCTGACTGAGCCGCACCATGTGTCGGCACTCCATGCCGTTCTCAAAAATCGGCTTTGCGTAATGACGCCGGAAAAAATCGACATCGACGTGCGTTATGGAAAAGCCGCATTTCTGATACAACGCTATCTGCATCATGCCCGAATTACCCGTCCCGACCTCAATCGTCTTGTAGCCCCGTTTACATGCCTCGGCAACGGCGTGGTTCACCAACAATTTGCCGTATCCCCTACCCTGAAATCTCTCATCGACAGCCACATTCACAAGTTCCGCCGTGAACGGCCGTGTAGGCAACAGCACGTAAACCCCGGCCAACCGCCCCTCGACCATACCCACGAAACACTCTCCCCGCGTCAGATAATCGTCCACCGCCTCGACCGAAGGATCGGCCGTATAAAGCAGTTCCAACGGGGCATCGGCCCCGTCGGTCAACCGCATTATGTTCATTTCAGGATATTTCATCAGACAACCCGACAAATATTTTTATACACAGAACGGTATTAGATTCTGTCTCTAAAACGGAAACAGCATAACCGGCACTTGATTATTAGGCGCTGAACAGCGCTTTGAACATATAGCACTTCCTCACCCTCAAATCGTTAGAGGTCAATATGCACACGATGCGACAATGCCCTTCCGAATGTACGGCAACGCCTTACACTTCGAGGTCCACGTCAAACTTCTCTACGAACGGAAGTCCCTGCTTGCCTATCTCGGCCATGAACGGATCCGGATCGAACTCCTCGACGTTGAACACTCCGGGCGCCTTCCACAATCCTTTTGCGAACATCGCAGCCCCGAGCGCAGCCGGAACTCCGGTCGTATAGCTCACGGCCTGCGTACCTGTCTCTTCGTAGGCCTTCTCGTGGTCGCAGTTGTTATATATATAATATGTGCGCTCCTTGCCGTCTTTGATCCCCTTGATGCGGCAACCTATCGAAGTAAGCCCGGTGTAATTCTCGCCGAGCGATTTCGGGTCGGGAAGCACCGCCTTGAGGAACTGAATAGGTACTATCTTACAGCCGTTGTAGTCGATCTCGTCGATGCGGGCCATCCCGATATTCTGTATTACACGCAAGTGTGTCAGGTACTCCTGTCCGAACGTCATCCAGAAACGTGCGCGCTTGATCGTAGGGAAATTCTTGACGAGCGATTCGAGCTCCTCGTGATATATGACATACGAATCGCGTTGGCCGATCTCAGGATAGGTCAGATCCTTCTTTATCTCGTGAGGTTCGGTCTCCACCCACTTGCCGTTCTCCCAGTAGCGTCCCTTCTGCGTCACCTCACGGATATTGATCTCCGGATTAAAATTAGTAGCGAACGCCATCCCGTGATTACCGGCATTGCAATCGACAATGTCGAGGTAATGTATCTCGTCGAAATGATGCTTCGCCGCATATGCCGTATAGATGGAAGTCATTCCGGGGTCGAAGCCGCAGCCGAGGATCGCCGTAAGTCCCGCTTTCTTGAACCTGTCCTGATAAGCCCACTGCCACGAATATTCGAACTTGGCTTCATCTTTCGGTTCGTAATTCGCCGTATCGAGATAGTTGACCCCACATTCGAGGCACGCATCCATAATGGTAAGGTCCTGATAAGGCAGCGCCACGTTTATCACGAGGTCGGGCCGATATTTGTTGAACAGCTCCACCAACTGCGACACCTCGTCGGCATCCACGCTGTCCGTCTTTATACGTCCACCGCCTACCGCCTGTGCGATCGCATCGGCTTTCGATTTGGTCCTGCTCGCGAGCACTATTTCGTCAAACACAGGATTGGCGGCAGCTTTGTGTGCAACGACGGTCCCTACACCGCCTGCCCCGATTATCATCAACTTGAACATATCTGGTCTATTTTTAAAATTTCACATATCCTACGCAACGGTCTGCACAACCGCTAAGCAAAAATACGTTTTTTTTATGAAATTCTATCGACCAGCCCTTATCTCCGGCGGCAAAGCCTGAAAAATTGCGACACAGGCCCATTCTCGGGTAGAAAAACGGCATATTACAGCATAAAAAAACGACATTATTTTGCAGAATAAAAAAAGAAACATATCTTTGCACCACGAAAAAACAAAAATTATACATCCTGTATATAGTTTTTTCAGGGACGATTCCGTAGCTCAGCTGGTAGAGCACAACACTTTTAATGTTGGGGTCCTGGGTTCGAGCCCCAGCGGGATCACGGAAAGCAAAAAACCGTAGGTGAAAAATCAATCACTTACGGTTTTTCTTTTTCTCCGTCGGCACAACATTGGCATTGCAAGGCTTTTGATTTCCATAGCCCAAAGGCAGCTCAATCTGCAAAACAAAAACTTTTTCCTCAACTGCCTACAAATAGACGGGCGACGAAACAAATCACATATAGTTTCGACAGGCAGCATCAACGAAAAAAGTACCTGACAGCTACCCTCTAATCATCCACACCTGCCAACAGCTCCCCTACCAGCCGCGGAACACCAACGGAAGCAGGCTCGCGTATGATATTCAGGTCGGCAAGACGGATGTCGGGCGTATTCGGATCTATGATATAAATCGGCGTTCCGGGACGCAACCGATGCACCAGCGACGCAGCCGGGTACACCTGAAGAGACGTTCCGACCACGATCATCAAATCGGCCGTGCGGGTTATCTCTACCGCTCGGTCGAGCATAGGGACGTTCTCCCCGAAAAAAACGACGAACGGACGCAGTAACGAGCCGTCGGGATGACGTGCATCGTATTGCTGCTCCCAGCCCTCAATAGGCACGGTAGCCAACTCGTCGACAGAACTGCGGAGCTTACGAATCTCGCCGTGCAGATGGGTGACACGGCTACTTCCGGCACGCTCGTGCAGGTCGTCGATATTCTGCGTGATAATCTCCACATCGAACTTACGCTCCAAATCGACTAACGCTCGGTGTGCGGCATTCGGCTCTTTAGACAACACCTCGCGGCGGCGCACATTGTAAAAGTCTATCACGCCGTTGCGGTTGCGCGCCAATGCCTCCGGCGTACACACATCCTCTATGCGGTGATTCGCCCACAATCCGTCGCTGTCGCGGAACGTGGCAATACCGCTCTCGCGGCTGATTCCAGCACCCGTAAAAACCACTATCTTCATATCGGTATTTATATTTTTTCACGGACAAGTCCGACATCCGCCCGTTACAACCGATCCGACCCAAGCAGGCCCATCGGTACAATAGCTGCTGCGGAAATTCCACATAAATGTAGTGCATTTACCGGTTCGCTCCAAAATCACGGTATGCGTTTGCAGGCACCCCCCCACTGCCCGAGAGGGACGAGTCGTTCTATATCTGTAAATATACGCTACAATGCCTGCCGCAAACACCCCATTGCATCGACTCCCATTATAACAAATTGGTCTTTTTTGCACCCGAAATGCACAGATCGTTCAAAGCGCACTATAGTTATTGCTTTTGAAAAAGAATTTCTTTATATTTATTGACATAAGCGGACACGACACCTAAAACACCTTATATTATAAACCCTTTAACTTCTAACAAATGGCAAGAGAAATTACTTCGACAGTCAGGGATAGGGTTATCCGCTGCTGTCTTCTCGGTTCAATGTTAAGCATGTTAGTGCTTTCGACATCATGCAGTTCGGACGACGGCGGCGATTCCGGTGGTCCTAAGTTACCCTCCAACCAATACGTTTACCTCCCGACCAGAGGAGTACAGAAAGTCACGGTGTCCACGTCAACAAGCACATACACCTACCCTATCTCCATACAAAGGAACGGCGACAAAACATCTAAAGTAACCGCCCGTTTGAGCGTATTCACCGATGCGGAAATGGAGACCTACAACACGAAGAACAGGAAAGACTACACCCTCCTGCCGCAATCGTGTTATTCTATAACTCAGGAAGATATAGCCATAGAAGCCGAATCATCGGAAAGCATAATCGACCTGACCCTCGATCCTTCCAAAATTCTCCCCCTATTTAAAACTACCAAGGCAAAATATGTGGTCGCCCTGAAGCTCGGAAGCAACAAAGTCACGGCACGAAAAGACAATTTAATTCTGGAAATATCGCTGAATTATCCGAAAGTCAAATTCGCCGAACGAAACATACAGGTCAGCGTCAATAAGGCCATCACCGAAGTAACTGTCCCGACCGTTTTCGAATATACGCTGGACGGAGAAGAGCAGCCCAACCAATGGAATTTCACCTGCAAATTCGTCGTGCCGTCGAATGTACCAGAACTGGTATCGGCTTATAATAAAAGGTATCACACTACTTTCGAGCCGTTCCCCACGGTATCCGACCCCATCGAAGGAAACTTGCAGTACACTTCCGACGATGCTGAAGCCACTGGTACGTTCTCAGTCAAACAAGCGGATTTAGCCGTAAAATATTATCTGCTGCCATTATCGTTGGAGGTAGACAGCGACAACGTTATGGCCGACAACGAAATGTGCTACATACAGATAGCAAGGACGTACAGCAACCCGATCATCACGGAAACGAGTGTTCCCGACCCGACCGTAATACGTGCCAACGACGGCTACTTCTACCTCTACTCCACACAATCCGGAACGAAATGGGTTCCCATCTACAAATCGAAAGACCTTGTCAACTGGGAATACCAAAGAACGGCATTCAAAAACGCAACCAAACCCAACCTGCCGGGCGGCGGCGCATTCTGGGCTCCGGAAATCAGATACATAAAAGACAAATACGTTCTCTATTTCTCTTGGGCTAAGTGGGGCGACCAAAACAATAGTTATACGGCCGTTGCTACTTCAGACAGTCCTCTCGGAGAGTTCCCCGACAGCAAAGCCCTTATCACAAACGAGGAATTCGGGCGTAACGTGATCGACCAGTTCTACTATGAAGACGATGGCAAACACTATATGTTCTTCGGTAGTTTCAACGGAATATTCGTAACCGAGCTCACAGACGACGGACTATCTGTCAAAAGGGATATAGGAGGCACCCCCGTCCTTAACAAACAAGTATGCGGCAGCGCTTTCGAAGGAACAAACATCTATAAGAAGAACGGCTATTACTATCTGTTCGCTTCCATCAACAACTGCTGCGACGGTATGAACAGCAGGTATAAAGTGGTGGTCGGCCGTTCAAAGAACATCCTCGGCCCGTATCTGAACAAGAAAGGACGCGACATGCTAACCAATAACTACACCCTCGTATTGGAAGGCGACAACGAGAAATGGTTCGGCCCCGGCCACAACTCCATCATCATACAGGACGACGAAGGAGCTGAGTGGATGATATACCACAGCTATGTGAAAGAGGGCGACGATGTCAGCGGCGGACGTTTAGGTATGCTCGACCGCGTATTGTGGGACAGCGAAGGTTGGCCATATATAGAGAATTACGTGCCGTCCAGCTCGTCTCTGGTCCCGGTATTCAACGTACAATAAATTCACTTATCTGATTAAAAAGCGACCTTCATTGAAGGTCGCTTTTTAATGTAACACAAGATAATCGGCACATCATTTTAATCACCTACCCCACCATGAAAAAAGTAAAGATAACAGTACTAAAAACGACATTGGACCGTGAATTGGCAGAAGAATACGGCGTACCGGGACTGAAAGAGTGCCCTATGCACCGCAAAGGCGAAACCTTCTACGCCGATTACGCCAAACCCGAAGGTCTCTGCGACGAGGCATGGAAAGCGATCTACCAATATTCATTCGCCTTGGCGCACGGGGCAAACAACGGCTTGTTCTATTACGGAGACTGGATTCGCAAACCCGGAGTAGCTATATGCAGTTGCAACGACGGACTCCGCCCCGTCATCTTCAAACTCGAAGCCACAGACGAAGAGTCCATGATAGACTACACACCTGTCAGGTAAACCTACATCAAATCCCTAACGGTTTGCAGGAGAGGACGGATCTACCTATACTCACGCTCGTACTTTCGGAAATATACCGTAAGCAACACGAACCCGGACAAAGCTAAAGGCACACCGAGCAATGCCGGATACTCGTAGCCCAAATGCAGCACTTTACCGCCCATATAGGCTCCAACGGCATTGCCCATATTGAACGCAATCTGCACACACGCCGCCCCGAACATCTCCCCACCTTTCGAGACATGAATGATGGATATTTGCTCAGGACTGGAGACAGCGAACAATCCGGCAGTACAGACGGTCATCAGAATGGCTGCGGCCCACGGCGACGCAGAAAAGAAAAATAGGGCAAGCAGCGTCACACATATCACACCCTGTACGACAGCTCCCACACGCCCCGGAGTGAAACGGTCCGAAAGCCTTCCGCCTATAAGATTTCCCGCTACCATTCCGAAGCCGGCCAACATCATTAGTGCCGTGATGCTCTCTGCGCTGAACCCTGCGACGTTGGTAAGCAGCGGGTTGATGTAACTATACCAGCAGAATACACCACCGTTGCCCAATGCCGTAGCTCCGAGTATCAGCCACGGGGCCGGTTTCTTGAAAAACCGGAACTGCCCCTTGAAACCGGTATCGCGCAATTTTTCGACATGCGGAACCCACCGCCATATGGCGTACATCGTGGCCAGTCCCCAAAATGCGACGATAAGGAATGTTATTCGCCACGAAATCATCGTACTCAACGAAGTCCCGAGCGGGACACCGAACAGGTTCGCTATGGTCATTCCCGCTATCATTATGGATACGGCCTGCGTTCCCTTCCCTTTGTCGGCCAGCCGTTCGGCAACGATAGAGGCCACTCCGAAATAGGCCCCGTGAGGCAATCCCGATACGAAACGCGCCCCGAGCAGCATCCAATACCCTGAAGACAGCGCCGCACATATATTACCGAGAATAATGATCCCGACCAGCGCCAAAAGAATATGCTTCAACTGGAATTTACGCGCCAATATCAAAGCCGGAGCCCCGGCACACACCCCGAGGGCGTAGGCCGATATGAAATGCCCAGCCTCGCGTATACTGACGCCCATATCCCGGGCCACATCGGGCAAAATACCCATCATCACGAATTCGGCTATTCCCAATCCAAGAGTGCCGAATGCCAAAGCGATAAGACTCCTTTTCATAACCTGCGCGTTATATCTACCCCTGAAATCGTTTTACGGCCACGATCACCAGTGCGGCGCAAAACGGCACAAAAGTATACAAGTTTGAAATATATTGTACTGACGCGCACGTTTTTATTGGCTGTATATTTTCGCAACAAGATACAGCACATACCGAACACGACACACACATTCGCCACTCACACATAGAAAACAAACACCGTTTATGTACCCCTGATGGATGCCGCCGCCATCCGGAAACGACACCGCCAGACGCTTCGAAATATTTTGGTAAGATTATTGCTTTAACCGATATATAAAACCATACTATATCATGAAAATAAGTTATCTTCTCAGTACCGCTTTATGTGCCGTATCGGCCGCTATCGCTACTCCGGCCGACGCATGCACCGGCATCACCCTCACGGCTAAAGACGGCAGCCGGGTATTGGCCCGAACCATAGAATGGGGCGGTTCGATACTGAAAAGCGAATACGTCATCGTCCCGCGCGGCTATGTTCAGCAATCGTTTACACCCACCGGAACAGACGGTCTGAAATTCACCGCCAAATACGGATACGTCGGACTGTCCACCGAGTTGAAAGAGTTTGTAGTGGAAGGGCTCAACGAAGCAGGACTGTCTGCCGGACTATTCTATTTCCCCGGATACGGCGAATACGAAAAGTACGACCAGTCGAAAAAGGCGTCCACACTTGCCGACCTGCAGTTGGTGTCGTGGATGCTGGCATCATTCGGCAGCGTAGAGGAAGTCGTCGCAGCCTTACCGACAGTCCACGTCACAGGCATACACCCCGACGCTTCGACCGCACACTGGCGCGTAGGCGACACTTCGGGCAGGCAGATAGTGATCGAGATTACAAACGGCGTTCCGCACATTTACGAAAACACCCTCGGCGTTCTGACCAACTCTCCCGGCTTCGAGTGGCACCTTACGAACCTCAACAACTATGTGAACCTATATCCGGGCGGCGCTGCGCCCAAAAACATGAACGGTGTCAACGTAGCAGCTTTCGGCGCTGGCAGCGGATTCCTCGGCATCCCCGGCGACGTGACGCCGCCGTCGCGTTTCATCAGGGCCGCTTTCTACCAGACAACGGCTCCGCAATACGCCACAGGTCGTGAAACCGTCCTGCAAAGTTTCCACATATTGAACAACTTCGACATTCCGATAGGTATAGAGCACGCAGCCGATGAGATACCCGAGGGCCTTCCGAGCGCCACGCAATGGACTACGGCAACCGACATAACCGCCCGTACCATATACTACCGCACGGCATGGAACGGCACGCTGCGCGGGATAGACCTAAAATCCATCGACTTCACCAAAACCAAGTACCAAGCGCACCCGTTGGACGAACGCGCCGAAGAGCCTGTACAGATGCTAAAGATCAGATAACACGACCGCACATAGCACCAATACAGCGACCTTCCCGGGTCGCTGTATTGGTATATCCGCTCACGATGGCAGACACGGAATCACCTCAACTTGTTCCGCTCGAAATGAGGACCGACCTTGATCTTAAAGAATACGACAGACACGATTGCCAGACAACCGCCTACGAGATATGCGGTGTTCAGCGTAGTGAGCTGCCCGATATAACCACCGAGCAGCAGACCTATTCCGATTCCGAAGTCCCACGATGTCAGGTACGTCGAAGTCGCAGTACCGCGCTGGCTGTTAGGTGCGAGATTGACGAACAGCGTATTGAACGCCGGGAACATGGTCCCGAACCCTATGCCGAGCAAAAGGGCTATCAAATAAAAGACGTATTGCCCCGCATCGGGCATCGCCGACATCACCCATTTGCAGGCCGACAACCCGAAAAAGCACAGGCACACGAGATAACCGCCAAGCAATATGACCGTCACTATACGTCCCTTGTCCACCTGCTTTCCGGAAAAGATACGCGAAACGGCCATCCCTACGGCCATGCACGTAAAGAACAGGCCGCTACCGCTCGTAATCCCTATCTGCTTGGCATACATGGCCACATAGGTGGACGTCATGCCGTAAGGTATCGAGAGCAGCAAAAGGTCTATCCCCGCCGGAATGCCCTTCAGCAAGATGAAACGGTCGAGCGATATAGGGTCGCGCTTGACGGGGGCTTTTACCGGCGCTTTCACCAGATTGGCGCACACGAACCCGAGCAGGCACGACGACAACGCGAATAGGAACAGCAGATTGTAGCTGATTCCGGCATCGTGCATGAAGAGTCCGACCATCGGCCCTATCGACATGGCCGTATTGTTGGCGAGCCCGTAATACCCCAACGCTTCGCCGCGCCGCGCCGAGGGGGTGATGTCTATTACCAGAGTGTTCCCAGAAACCGTAACTGTTCCGAAAGCCACGCCGTGTATGACGCGCAGCATGACGAACAGAATCAGCGTACCGGCCAGCATGTAGCCGGCGAAAATACACATGAAGACGAAGTAAGCCAACAAGTACAGAGGCTTACGTGCGAACGTATCGAGCAGGTATCCGGAAAACGGGCGTATGGTCAGTGCCGCTATCGTATAGCACGACAACGCCAGTCCCATCATCGTACCCTCGGTGTGAAATATCTCCGTCAGGTAGAAAGGCAACACCGGCATAAGCAGGTAGAACCCGAAATAGAGGAGGAAGTTAGCCGCTATGATAAGGCAATAGCCGGGGGTTACGAGACGCTCTTTTTTCATCGAATGCACATAATTTGACGGATCGCCCGACACCGATTGCGGATACGCACCGAGGCATCGGCCATACGCCCGCAAAATTACACATAATTCGGATGCGTTATACACTTCACCCGAGAATCATGCGGCAACGGCTCGATTTCGCCACACATCCGTACTGTTTGGAAACCGAATCAGCGCGACCGACAAGAAGAGCTAAAACCAATATCGGTCGGGAATCTCACTTTGTCCCCCGGCCGATATATATTTTGATTACACAACGCTGTCCCTGTACGAAGCCTCAGAAATACCCGTGCGTGGCCTATCCACCCTCCACCGGCATGATTGAGTGTAAAGCCGAACCCGACGAGACATGTCCTACAAACGTGCGTTGCCGTACCCGCGACATAACCCGATCTATCTTACGGTGGTCTCGAAATCCCCCAAATCGCCCCAATCCTGCACACCGGCCGTCATTCCTGAGAGTTCGTTTCCGGCTACCGAAAGAATGAGCGTAGTACGCTTACCTGCCACAAGCGATGCCGCGGTATTACCCGTATCGAGGAAATCGCCGACTTTCCGGCTTGCGAACAGGTTGCTCCCGTTGTAAACGTTTATGGTAACTTGCGACTGAGTACCCGGAAAGAGCAACACGGGTGTTTCATTCACTGTCTCGGCCCCGTTCTTCCCATAACCCATCATTTTGGAATAGCTATAAACCTGATTATCCGAAGCGGCAGCCGCCTGCGACCACAAGCCGTTCGACATATCGAATTTTTTGGAACACTGAGCCTTATCCACCACGATCTCGACCTTGGTTATATTGGTGCCGCCGTCCGTGTTCTTTATCTTCACCTGCAACTGGCTGAGTATATGCTCGAACAGGAAATTGATGCTCGACGGAGTTTGTCCCGCTCCCGACTTCATGCCCGTGATAGGAGTTGTCCCGTCTGTGGTCGATGCCACAAGAACGTCGGGAGTAGCGTCGGAGAGAGCCACACTCAACGCGATCCCGCTGCCGCCGACCGTAATCGGACTATAAGCCATGAACGTCAATGCCTCCCCGTTGGATGGCCAGAACTGGCTGTGGCCTTCGGCCCAACTGAGCGAATACCCCGAGGCGGCCGGCCCTACATTCGCGATAGCATGGTTTATATACAAATCAGACCAATCGGCCCCGGTACTTTTGCAAGCGATAATGGAGACCTGCGCCGCATCGCCTACGGCATTCGGGAAGCTCGATACGTCCGAGCGGCCCAATATATTGTTCACTCCCGCCGATATAGCTATCGGAACTTGCCCGAACGACGGCTCTGGCATATTACTCTTGCTTCCACACGCTGCCAACAAGCACGCCACCGTCATGCCCACCGGTATGATTCTTTTCATAAACATTATATCTAAGTTAGACCACATCTCTATTCTGCCCAGAAAAGCAACAAGAAAAGACCCCATCAAACTAAACAGAATATTTATAGAATCAAATATACATAATACAAGGAGGTTTTCCAAGCAATATGCATCATAAAATATTCCATTTTAACAATCACAAACAATGAAACGCATGCAGTTGCCTATGCGATTGCAGGCAAATATTGTCGCCAACACATTCGCACTACATTCAAATAACCAAATCACAGACAACTATATTTCAAGATATTAACATCAAAATCGCGACATATTTTCAAGCAGTCAAATAGCTCCCATTCTCCATGTGCGGTAATTCATTACAAAGGGAACGAAAATCATATTACATCAAGCTATTAACCATATTTTTTGTGTTTACAAAAGAAGAATATCTAAACGACGATCCACTTAATATAACTTTCATATTTCCCGAACTTTTGCTATTTTTATTGACATAAATCAATGAACTCCGACATGGCAAAAGTAGCTGGGTACATTATAAGACTATCTAACGAGCGATACGTATCATTACATTACAACCTTTATAATAGATTTGTGGAGCCTGTTCCCGACTTTAAGCATCCCCGGAATACTCCATTGGTATGTTTTATTGTCAATGATGCCGAAAATATCACTCATATTGGAATGGGAACCAGAGGAGAACGGGCTGGGACGGACCTAAGCAAAATGAATATCGAAAAGATATATTCACTACAAGAGCCATGTAACATCAGATCCATCATAGATAAAGTCTCTTCAAAAGTCAGATACAAGATAGCTCTGAAAATCAGGACAGGAGGATTATTAAGAGACAAATCATTTGACGAGTTCCTTACAGAATTCCTTCTTAAAGCACCCGACACCGTCCAAATTCTTGAAAAGTACACTCAAGAAAGAGCTTCCCGCATTAAGCGCCTTTCTTCGTCGGTTCAAAATTCTTTGGCAGAGCAGCAACAAGCAGTATTGACCGCAATGAATATAGCAGGAATAGACAGGGACAGTGCTCTTGGTTGGGACTACAAAGAATCTGATGGACCCGTCTCGTTTTTAGATGGTTTAGAGCATGCAAGACTTCGTGAAGACCAAATGATCCTCAATGATCTGAACAATATGCCCGGATTCAACCTGCTTAAATCAACAAAGTTTTCGTCGTCTGTTTTTAAAAATGAAGAAACCCGTCTCACGGTCTTATTAGCTAATAGACTACCTTTAGAAGAACTTATGGGAACTGATTTGATTTATTTTAATGAAAATTTCAGGTGTTTCGTTATGATACAATATAAAGTGATGGAGAAAGAAAATGATTGTTATCGTTTTCGGCTTCCCGACAAACAGCTTTCGGAGGAGATATCCCGCATGGAGGCGATCTATGACAAAATCAAAGCGACACAGGGGGATAATACGATCGACCATTATAGAATAAGCGAAGCACCGTTTTTCATTAAGATATGCCAGCGGTTGGATTTTAAACCTGACGATGCCGGATTGTGTCCCGGGATGTATATTCCTCTTGATTACATTAAAATGCTTGAAAAGGATCAATGTATATATGGAAAGAATGGCGGCAGAGGGATCACTTACGACAATGTCGGCCGCTATTTTGACAACACGGCATTTAAAATAATCATTGAAGGAGGATGGATTGGGACGAATCCTAATCAGTCATTATTAATTGAAGAGATAATAAAAGACATTTTACAGCATGGGAAAACGGCTGTCATAGCCATAAAAAAAGATCTCGTTAGAAAGACATCTAACAGATGGCCTCGTAAAACGAAGTCTAAATAAAGACTTTGATTAACAAATTTGACACGGAAATAGTCATCATATTTCCTATGCAGTATTGTGGCAATCAAGATTCTTGTCGGTGTAATCATTCCGATTTCTCAAAACTTTTATACCTCTTCCAAGCACACGTTCTGGTTGTTCTACAAAATAACCAGAACTTATTGAAGAAAAACATAAAAGAGCATAACTTACATAATGCCCTCAAGTGCCTTCGAATGTCAGAATGTGATTCTCTGACATTCACTCATCATATTGTCGCGAATTCATAATCACCTAAACAAAAAAACATGGGAATACCCCACCTATCAGTTTAATTTGGTATATCAAAGTTATATTTGGGTTCCGACAAATTACCCGCAAGCATACCCCCGGTCAATAAACATCGCCAGAACATCATGCAGAAAGTGGATGCCGGCAACATAATCGAAGCAATGGAATACGCACGCAAATTGTGACTGCTGGAATAATGACCATTCCTACAAGCAAAGCCATCAAACACGACAATATGCACGCGACAACGCAACCCTAGTCCGCACCCGTCACCTCAGCCCTCGAGAAAACCCCGGTAGCGGTCGACAGCCGCCTTGAGTTTCCGAACGCTGATCCGGTTCTTAGTGCAGAAAGGCACGGTCTCTATCTCAACGCCGCCCTTTTTCGCCTTTTTCTTCCAGTTGCCCACTATCTTGCCGTCCTGAAACACGACCGGCTGGAAGATGCCGAAATTATTATGTGCCTTGGCGCTATGTTTCGGATCGAGCACATGGGTGCGGTCTTTATAGCTTATCAGGTACTCGTCGTATGGCGGCAGCAGATGCACCACACCGGCAGCCCCATTCGCAGGGATACACGATTCGTGAACGAACAGCCGTTCGCCCTCGTAACGGTCGGAGATGAGTTCATTCCCGATCGACCTGACCGCCTGTTTCGCTTCCGTGACGGGCAGTCCCGACCACCACACGAAATCGTCCTCCGATGCAGGGCTGTGGCTCTGGAAATATTTACGGGCAAGCAACGCCAGCGCCTCCTCTTTCGACAGGCCGGGCACGGCCGGCACACGCTCGTCGAGCAGGGCGAACGTGTATTTGCGGTCGCGCTCCCGGCCGTTGCACACTATCCCGTCGGCTTCGGCCAAGCCGAGCATCAAACGTGCACGGTCGGCATCGCACGCCACACCCGCCGCAGATACACCCTCGATTATCTCCTGCGTGGTCAGTCCATCGCTACCCGTGAGCAGCGCGCCAATGGCATCGTAGAACCGCGAAATGTATCGTTCATCCAGCGCCATCTGCTTCCCATAGCTCAGGAATGCCGCGCGGATGCGCCGTCCCGAGAGCCCGAGCATCCACCGTACATCGGACGCCGCTACATAGTGCCATGTCGGACGCAGTATATGTGTGCGCACGATACGGCCCGAATCGACGGCCTCCTGAACCGCCGCGAGCGATGGCCGGCACAAGCGAAGCCCCAGCGCCCATTTCGACATCGACATATCTTGTGCCTGCACCGCCCCCATATAGGCGACCAGATCGCAGGCATCGTCGAAAACAGGTTCGGCCAGTTGTTGGCTGTATGTACGCAGGGTCTCGACCATAAGAGTATAAATTAGTATTCGGAACGTAAATATATGAATTATCGATATTATTTAACACAAGGAACGAGCGGTGAACTTAACGAATGATTCACCACCACATCACGCATATTTTGTTTGTCGTTGAAGTTGCGGGAAATGTTACGAACAAGATCATTGTAATTATCTGAATCATCATCGAGTTGATGATAGAACACCTTGATGGAAAAACAGTTGCGGTGTTCGAATAACGTATTGAGTAAGGTCCTGTCAGAATTTCCGCAGGAATGTCCCATGACAAATATCTGATAGGGCTCGGATTCGACAAAACTTAACAGTTTACGGTAATTATCGGTTTCCAGATAACGCACTGATTTTATATGCTCTAGAAAATCATTATCCTGCAATTTTTCGATCTCTTTATAGTGGTCGTCAAGCTCATCGCCATATCCGAAAATCATAGGATTAGTATCGCTATACAATTCCCCGTGGATATTGATATACTCCATATTGTCGATACGATATAATTCAGCAATATCGGTGTAATTGAAATTCAGAACCAATGTATCTATCGGCGTAAGATATTCTTTCTTAAATTTATCGTCACCGACATGCTTCTCGATATAATAACGTTTTTCATCATTAATTGATCGACAGAACCAATATTGACGATCATCTACCATATCTTCTCCAACAACATCCCGATCCTCAATAATGGTTAATTTGAGAAAATGAGTTTAGTTATGACATGAAACGGATTACCGAATTTATTGCATATTTCTGTTTTGCAAAAAAATATATGAATACATATAGATACAGCAGTGTTGATGCTTTAGAGTGATAATAAACCACGATACTGATATAATAATATTTTTGTGCTGATTCTAAGAAAGTCACCTCTTTGTGCATTTTGGGAATTAGCCTATATTACTCTAAGGTTAGTCCCACAAATACAAATAATTTGGTTCTAAAACGACAACAAATAATTGATCAGATATCTTATTATACTCTATAGAGTATAGTATTAGCGCAAGAAAAATCCCTCATTAAGCATAATGACTATCACAATGAAAGCATTACAATATATTATCAATGTCCAGACATTAATGTCTGGACATTGATAATATGAAAGTTATTCTAACGGATATTGAACATGAAAATTTAATACTCTCAAGTCTTCAAGAGTATAAACCCGGCTGTCAAGTAAAAGTTCATCTTGCAATGGATCACCTATCAGAATCTGATCATAGGCAACAGCATCAATGAAGAAAACCTTCATTTTTCGACCTATCATTAGTCCCTCTATGGAATCAGTTGAACGTATAGTGCAAATTGCTTTTGTACTCGTTTCTCCAGAGTTGATTTTACTATCAAGCTTTCCAATACCACCTACTTTATTTTCCTGTGGATTCCATGGATATTCAGGCTCTGGCACATCTTGATAAAGATAGTCAAAAGCAACATACACAGGATACTCCGCATTATTTGTAACTTTTACATGCTGATGAAAAGTCTCACTTTCTTTTGGAGTACACGAAAATGCCATACTCATTACAGCAACGCTTAACAACAAGATTCTTTTCATATAAATAAAAATTAGTTAACGAACTATATTTCTGCTAATCTGCAAATTCTCCTCTTTCATTTTCCTGTAATTGTGTTCATAGGGCAAAGCGATTACAAATGTTTGGAGAGGCAACAACCCATAAGATAAATAGGAAGCAAACACATCCCAAACATTGCCGTATGCCTTCAACTTGGCGTTTTTCAATGCTCTCTGATTTTCGGGGTTGTGGTAGCCGCCATCTCTTCCCGGCTCATAGCCTATTATCTTATTGCTCCCATGATCCCAACCGTACTCATTTTCCCACGTACGCGATTCCGCAAACCCCGGATACCTTTTTTCAAAATATTTCAAAGCCCTAGCATTAGCATCCTGTTCCGTCGGATGAGCCCAATGCGTCCCTACATTATCTTTTGCTGCATCATATAGGCTCGGTATTGCATATTTCGCCAAATATAGCGGCCCGCTTGCTTTGCTCTGTAGATAATGTCCATACTCATGCTGGAACAATGTATTGTTAGGGTCCGCCTCAAGGGTGTAATCTCCCTGTATATAACTTCCAAGTGTAAAACCACCCCATGCTTTTCCACCCTGATGGGCTATAGTAGTTGCGCCACCCCAATAATCTACTTTTACATCCCCGATTAAATTAACGCCATATCCTCCGATAACTCCAGCAATATGCTGTGGTAATTCCCAAGTCCATTTACTCAATACATCCCAAAAACTCTCTCCTATAAACATACCTCCCAATATTTTAAAGGTATTCATTTGGTGAGTCCAGCCTGTTTTAAATGGATTTTCCCCTTTAAACAGTCCTTTAAAGAATCCAACAAAGAAAGAGAAAAACTCCCCATCCGGATCTACATACATCGCCGGATTATTACCACAATAAACATATGGATTAGTCATCTGTAGTGCCGGATCAATATTGAACCAACGACCCAAAAATGGGTTGTAATAACGTGAGCCGAAATCATATAACCCTAATATCCCAGAGCCAATATTGGCATCCTGGATTTCCTTGCCACTGAACAGATATTTATTGACGCCAAGATCATTGAGCTCATGAGCCAAGCCAAATGGATAGTAAGCTGTTGACTGTTCGACATCCATAGAATACTTGCTGGTTACGCCATCCCAATTAGCAGCTAAAACAGCCCTAGTACTACCCAACAAATCTGCCTTGAAATATTTATACGTATAGTCAGACTTAGTACTATTGTATTGAACAATACCTTCAGGTTGTATCATATGAGCCAATTGCTCCGAACCTCCCAACGGCTTATTATATACCATTACAGTACGATAATAGGTCAAATAACCGTCTACATCAGTTGCGAGCTTTGTTCCGCTTGCATTGTAAATATACCTAATCTTTTCGTTATTATCAACAGAAATCTCTTCAGGCAGATTCAAAATATTGTATTTTATAGAAACCCCTGTATGTCCATCATAAATCATATTGCCGTTAGCATCATAATTGAAGGGCCTATCAATCTGCTCTCCATTCAGCTTTAACGAATACAATTGATTACCTTGATAGAGGTATTCAATATCATACATAGGATTACCATTGACATCTGTCCGCAACATAGTGAGTATATTACCATTCTTGTCATACGATATTCCTTTTTCTGCAAATTTGTTAGATAGCGTCCAACTTCCGCCAACCTTATCGTACATATTCGCAGCTATCATTTGATTGGATTTATCATAATCGAACAAATATGATTTTTCGATCCCGTCGGAATCTTTCCATGATAATCGTTTGATATTACCTGCATACCGAACATCTTCATAACTAACTACATCTGTTACTTGGTAATCAAATTCGACATTATATGTAAAATCTTTTGACACTGAAGCAATCTGATGTCCTTCTACAGAATATTCAAAGCTGGTCTCATCCAATCCATTATGAACCGATTTAGAAACGACCTGATCCATATCGTCATAATCATACGAAGCAATAACGACTTCTCCTCGTGGATCACCTGTAATATGTTGTCTGATGGATAACAATCGGCCTCGTGAATCATAATCGAACCATTTATTATATTCGTGAGTTCCCGCGCCACTTATTTGCTTAACCTTAGTTTGAATTACTTTACCAGACCAATCATGTAAATTTGATGTGATCTCCTTGCCTGATGGAAATAGTTCTGTAATTGTCTGAATTGTATTATATTTATCATCATAATAGACTACAGATGTCAGCCAACGGTTTTCATCAATCCCCAGAACTTTCGTTTTGGTCCCTGTTGCCATAGACACAATATCTGATGACATTTGTTGATTTAATCCTTCTGAAGATAAAAATTCATAATCGGCATTTGCAAGCCAGGCGTAATCGTCATAATAAGACACCGTCAATACATCGTTTGCCGTTATTGCCGTAGGGTAACAATTATTGGTATATCCATGCAAAGCATCTCCTCTTGTTTCTCCAAACTGAGTCTGAGATTGCACTGCCTGTAAATGCTCCTCATATGTACCTCCAGACAAAATCCCAGTCATAACTGTTCGATTTAAATCATCATATTTAGTAAAAAGCCATTGCCCTTGACTACGGAGATTGCCAGATTGGGATAACACTAACCTACCCCGTTTATCATATACAGAAAGTTCTTCCTCTGCACCCGGGACATATTTCTTTACAACATTATTGAATTCATCATATTCTGTATAATAACAATACTTACTCAACTCATTATAAGCATAATCCCGATTCGAATTCATCTGCTCTGCTTGAATATGTGGAATAACATAACGTTCGCGCCCCATTTCATCATAAACAAAATAAGTAGTCCGAATATCGTTTTTATCATACTCCATTCTTTTGGCAACTAAACGGCCTTCGCTATCTTTATATTCTGTAGTTAGAGGTCTATCCGAGGAATATGTAAATTGCTTAGTTCTGATTACTGTTAATTCCCCGTCACCATATACCTCCTGATACCAAATACAATTATTAGCCTCCTCAAACTGGAATTTCTTTATCTTTTCATCTTTTGAATTAAATCCATAACTGTATTTCAATGGACATGAATGAGCATTTTGCCCCAACCCATTTGTTTGTAAAACTACACCGAGTGGAGACTGGTCATAGACTTTCTCTGTGTAGGCATAGGAGCCTTCCCAACCAGCACAAGAGGTCCAATATGATTCCTGCATATACGTTAAACCGGAAAATGACTCATTTGTATATGACGGATCCGTCTCAACATAAAACAGCCCATTCTGGTCGCCGGCAAACGGTAAATATACTTGTGCATCCTTGCGCCCCATATTATCGTATTCAACAAAACTCACTATATCTTTGCCGTCAGGTGTAGCATTTACCTCGATTGATTGCAGCTGTCGTCCCAAAGCATCGCTATAAACAATGGAACTATTTTTAACATCAGGCTCCACATAATCATGTACGATTTGAAAATTATGAGAATATGATGGAGTAAGCCCTACCCCAATAGCATCTGAAACAGTATAGCTGCCAGATAAAGACCACTCATTACCGGAACATGACGCTGCCACCGTATACTCTCCATTGGCATTGATATTATCGAAATACAACATTCCCGCAGCTTCATTCTCTGTACATACGAGCGAACGAACAGGCGTATAATCCTTGTATAATATATATGTCACCCCTTGTTGGACTCCAGATACCGAGATACGATGCCTTTCATAAGGCTCCGTCAATTTTTCTCCTTCCACAGTGCACCAATCGTACACTTCAAATCCTCCTTCCTGCATGATAAATGGAGCATTCTCGTCCAATGCCAGATTAAAATATATAGGATCCCAAGAGGCATTAGGAGTGGCGGTCATTGTAAGTACATACTCATTATCCTCAGCATCATATATCGGCACCACCGTAAGTTCTCTATTCAACCAATTATATTTCTCATGACCGTACATTTTACAAACACGCTCCATGATATATTGCTGCTGTGGAGTAAAAGGCGCATTATTTTCCTGCCGATACCGTCGTATTGCCTGTAGTGTATAACCATCACTACTTATTGTGGTTGAAGCGTCTTCTGTAGTTTCTATAAGAGAATAAAACGGCCAAGCCAACCGGGTTTCACAAATATTAGATTTCACAGAGTTACCACTTGCCAAGAAAGATTCGTCCATAACAAGTTGGTATTCTGCTTCACCTTGCATTTTCGTCCTTGCTACAAAGCCATTACCTCGATTCTCAGAACCATCGTATCTAAAATTAATCCACTCTGGATCTCCAGTAGAAGCCTGCACAACTTGAAGGGTATAATTCCTGCCGGGACGAAGATTCGATGCCATAAACACAAGATCTTCATCCGGCAAAGCTTGAGGTTTGTCCACCGTTAATTTTATCAGTATTGGCACAATCCCAATTTTATATACAGACCCATTTGCTGTTCTAAGCAGTACCGGCAAGGATGTATCTGTAATATTTAAATCAAATGTGATTAAGCCGACATCTGTACTTTTCCTAAATGATTTAACCACTAACCATGATACTCCTGCGCTTTGTAATGCTTCTCCGATTGCAACCTGTATAGACGATTCCGACAGAGTTGATGACTCATCCAACAATCCCTTATACTTTATCGTAAGACTATTAAATTTTGCCCCCACATCCAGTTTAATCTCATCTAATGCCACTCCTTGACTATCAGCAAAAGATGATATATGCGGTATATTCACTTCCATCATTTCCCCGAAGGTGTCATCCCAAACAGCAAATGCTGTAGACCCAGACAAGCTGAGAAATATACTCAGCAAGAATATTATCTTTTTCATATTATTGACTTTGCAGGTGATTAATTTATCTCTAATTCATGGTATTCGAATTCACGCAACACCTCTCGCTCGTTATTCAGAATTTTTGATGGTCGCCCCATCTCATCATATTCCCAATATTGAACCTTTCCATTATGATCCATCTGAGAGGTCTTTCCTTGATCTGGGATATATGTCATGGTTGTCATACGGGCATTTTCAGGGTATATCCTCACCTCATCTATCCAATAACCGAGGTTTTCATTCTGTCCTATAGTATATTCCTCAGTAGAATTACCGACTGTCAAAGCCTCTGTTACTTTTACCCAGCTATTACCACTATCATTACTTTTCCAATAGCTCAGTTTATATTTGCCCGGCTTGAAATTCCGCATATCGATATTCAATTGGCGCGTCATTACCGCTGACCCGGTTTTAGCGTTTACCGAATCAACAATCCCTACCGTTGAATTATCATTCTCGAAACTTGTATAGTAAATCTGATTCTCTTTATTATAAACCGTTTCTCCATCGTAATAGCTGGCATACACAGGCCCTTCCCTAAAACCACAGGTCGATGATCCATAAGGTGTTATACTATATTGGCCTGCCTCCAATTCGATATATTTGGTAATACCACAGACTGCCTCTATATCAATATAACCAGGTGACGGGAACACATCATAATTCGTTATACGCACCATATGCTTACGTTGTGCAGGATCATCTGAAACCTCATCGTACGAGTAATGAGTAATTAAAATACCCACCTCTCTTTTACTTGGAACATCAATCTTAAAGGTATAACCATCAAAACCAGGTGTTTCTGTGCTCTTCACAACAATTTCACTGGCATGGTATTCCGGTTCAGCATACACAGCATTACTTATTTCTGCTATTGGGTTCCGATACTTATCGTATATGTAGGAGCTATTTTTCGCAGTGCGAGGAGTATAAATATTCGTTAGATTACCATTGCCATCATAATGGGCTGATTTTTGTACCACGACATATCTGTCATCAATATTAAAATCTCCATTTTCAATAGCTGCTTCTGAATAATCAGTTATCGGATTATTAATAACAAGATCATATGTTTGCCACAATTTAACTCCCGTCGTTTTATAATCAGATTGTGTAACATGCTTAAACGTTGACACTTGCCCCTTAACCACCTTACCATTTCTCTTGATATATGTTTCAATAGGGACAAATATCCCTCGGTCTTGCATATTCAAAATAGCAGTTACTTCTGGCGATAACTCGTCTACATTATTATCCGGTACTGCAAAATCAAACGGGTATTTGATATGAGTTTCGATAGTATTAACACTATCTTGTTGAACTATACAAGTAGGTACACCATAATCCGGATGATATGTGTAATTTTTGGTATATCCTCTATTATATCTACTTCGTTCAACAATGTGGGTTTTAAGTTTAATACCCTGCGAAATAGTCTGGAACATTCCTACTTTAAACTGAAAACGGCCATACTCTTTCTCCTCCTGAAAATACGCTGCCATTCCCCCCATAGTCATGAATGGAATACGATTAACAAATACATTTTTCGGTTCATCATCAAGTTCATAAATGAACGTCTCCCTGCTTTCGAGCCCATTGTACGCATTATATATTTCATTAGACTTCACCATACCACGCGCCCACCAATACGAAGTAGCAGGAACTTGCCTATAATCTCGCTGTGCATGGTCTTTCTGATCATGAGCCCCGATAATCCATATATCAGCTTTCTTGTCAGGGAAATCACTATAGCTATAAAAACTTACATTTTTATAGCTATTATTGGCATAAATCTCCTGAGCCATGGGATATACGATCGCAGCCCCGTTAAAATCAAATAAAGGGAAAGGGTATCTTTCATTTACCTGATATTGGATTGTTACAAAAGTATTAATCAATGGGGCTCCAATATATTGTCTAGATGATACTATTGGACTCGGGTCAGGATAGCGAAAACATTGTCCACTCGATTGTTTCGTGGCCAGATCATTATACTCATATTTGACCGACGAAGCCACTCGCCCAAATTCATCATATGTGGCAACTGATTTTGTGCGTAATCCTCCAATTATTTTATTATCAGCGGTGATATGCGGTTCATACTCGAACTCAGTATATCCACCATTTTGATACCTAATCCTTTGTAAAACATTAGCCTTGGTGTATTGAAAATTAGGTTCCCTATCCGCACCTGTATAAGAAAAACGCAACAACGTCACGGAATCGACAGCGGTAAAACTCGGGCAACGATTTTCATTTGCGGCACCGTTATAATACCCCCAGTAATCATATGACGGACTATCCCGTTCTGGAAGGTTAACCGATTCTTCATAGTCGAATACATACAGTGTTTTAATTTTAGAATCACGTACTTGACCTGTGATATTTTTCAACTTTGGCGCTCCATTGAAAAAAGCACTGTAATTAAAAAAGACGGATTGTGTTTTCAGACCATTATTTTTATCTGTAATCTCGATACTTTTCAGCAATCTCATATTCTCAACATCATGCCGTGTTGTTGCATCGTAGGAAAATGAGATCACCATATTTTCTGTTCTGATAGTTTTGACATATTTCGGAGATACTATATTTACATCGTTCCTCATTACATCACTGTCATCTATGTCTGGACCTGAAATGGAACCATCTCGGGATGTATACTTGACGGAATACACCTTATCATAAACATAATGTCGATATGACTCTCCTGCCTCGTATTCATATGTAACTATATCCTTCCCGTCTTTGACAATTTTGATAGGATGCCATGTAGTCACATGCTCGTTATCCCACCAAATCGACGCTTCCAAATAGTCTCCAACGATTATGCGGCTATTGGGATTTTTATACAGGGATCCAAAATAATATTCATAGCCATTGGGATCTGTAATCTTTATGGCTTCACCAAATTGATCCAGATATTCTATCTTAATATTTTTATCTGGAATCGTATATGTCTTACCATCTCGACCAAATACAAAAATACCTGACGCCCCTGGTATTTCAAACGAACAAATATCTGGCTGGCCATCTTGTTTTTGGAAGGTAAATGTCCAATACTCCAATCTATCTTTACCTTTGCTAAGAAGTGTTTTCTTCAAGTCATCCCATCGCTCTTGAGAATCTCCACGCATAGCAACATACCCCTGAGTTAGCCAGAAATCCGACTTGGGCCCAGCTAAGCTACGTGACACCAATACTCCTGTAGAGAAATTCCAACCCAGCCCGACAAGACCAGAAACGTCGCCAACCTTAAGACCTCCTGTATTATATGACAAGGTTAATGGTATAGTAAGACCATCAGCTTCAATTTGAGCGATAGGAATTGATATATTAGCCTGCCCTGTATACATATTGACATTAGAATTGACATTTGCTACGATCTTGTTTTTATTGTCAACCCCACCTTTATCAAAAATCTTATCGGGGGCTTCGGAATCATCCTGCCCCCAAAGCGTTCCCCCGGTAATCAACGGTAGTAGCAATACCGGAAACAAATAATGTCTTAGTCTTTTCATAGAGTTAGGTTTTAGGTATTCAGCAACACACTATTGTGTCTTTTCCAAAATTATATTAGACTAAGCATATCAACCTCTACTTTGACATGAAAACAGACCTTAACAAACAGAACGTATCACACTGATTATCCGAACATTAGCTAACAATTTTCTTAACACAAAAACGCAAAAAGGCAGCACACTGATAATCAATGGCATTACAAACACACACTACAACAAGTAGCGAAGTAGAATTGGAGGTAAAAACCAGAGAAAAAAGACAAGTATCACCTGCCGATAAGCACGACATTTACCGACATGCAGCAAGAACAGCTGACAGAAATAACATATCTGTCAGGGTACCGATCAATGAGTATCGTGAATTAAAGACTCCCCATAATCATCGACATCTCCCAACAGATCCATTGCTGTTTGCCTGATTCTGTCAACCTCTGGCGTGTTGACCTTTGCTTGTTTTCCGACGATCTCCGATGCCACAGAACGGGCTCCTGTCATATCGCCGGCTTCGCGGCAAACCATCATTATCAGATAGAGCGGCATAACGCTCTTTTATTGCATTCGATACGCCTGCAATAGTTGTTGACAGTTGCTGTATACATTTTACCCAAAGGGAAGTATAAAGAGCCATATAATACCACAAAATAGAGTGTATCAACAAAATGAAACGAAAAATAGCGATTCACATTTAGCCCAATTTATAGAATAATGAATCCGAAATACTATTCAAATACAAACCATCCCGTCAACTTAGGCCAACGGGATGGAGTTCATACTATATAATGCGTCAAATCAACTATACCAAAAATAGCAATGCTACAAATACTACGGATATTATCGAAAAGCTAATTACATATAGCAGTTTGCAAACATAAAACAAGCGTGGAACGAGAGAATTTATAAAATTGATATAAATCCCTACCTGCCAAAATGCACAAATAATGGCTTAATTACTTTATTATGGTCATTCAATAAAAGGGACAAAAAAATCAATAATCACAAATATGACGCCCAAAACAGAAACTACCCCCCACAACAAATCGTTCCCTCTAAATGGAGTATCACTATCTGATTTAAAAAAAAATGCTAAATGTGCTACAGCATTTACGATAAAAAAAACTAGAACAATAACTTTCATAAATTCAACTATTGCCCGGAAGTTTGAATTCCCCAATCCACAAGCTTTGACGGAATCGACATTATCGCAGACCTACTCGACGAGGCCACTCGTCCGGAGTCGTGGAACGAACAGTATGTTCCCCCGACAAAGAAACGAAAAAAATACAAAGCATATTAACATCTAATTGAATTGATACAATGATGTAATATGTTGAAGATAAAAAAGACGGCACAAAACAAAACTGTGCCGTCTTTTCCACCTATACTAAGCAGCTATTTCAAACCCAAAACAAAACTCAGAATTAGAACGACGAATGGTATTAGACATACCGCTAAACTAATTCGTCCATATTTCACATGCCATTGTTTTGGCTTGCGGTCAAACTCCTTAAAATATTTTAAATATTTATCATGTCGAAAAATAAATAAGTGACTTACAAGCAATGGAATACCGAAATAAAAAATACTGCAAATAGAAAATAACTGTACATATTGCGGAGATAAAGTGTTCGTTAATACTGAAATGATATTATGCAACCCTATAAAAAATAACATCGGAAAAATAACAATATATATCCCAGCAAACGTTACACTCAAACCATAAGATGGATTTTTAAAAACCTTATCGACACCATCATCGATGACTCTGAGCGTAGCTCCTCTTTTTTCCGAATATCTTTTAAATGCGGGAATACGATATAACAGTTTTAGTAACAAACTGAAAGGATCTATTTTACCGTATAACATATGCAACTTATAATCCGCTTTATACATAAAATAATGGATTATATTCCAAAATCTTTCCATACTTTTCTATTTTACGACTCCTTTATAAACGGCTCCTCCGGCTGCAGATCCTCCCCAACTACCGGCAAATCCACCGATTACTCCGCCAACAATACCTCCGATTAATGTTCCGGGACCAGGATAAACATGGGTTCCAGCCAAAGCCCCTGCTTTAGCTCCGAGATAAGCTCCTGCCCATCCACCTGCGCTACCTCCTGCAAGTTCTACGGTCGCAAGTTGGGAATTATAACCAAATTCTCCTTCCATCTGATATGTAGTTCCAATTTCATAAGCACCTAATCCAATTCCTACCCATCCTGAGGCTTTACCTAGCATCTTACCTGCCTTGGCAACACTATAGACCTTCATATATTGATTACCTCTGAATACATGACCTGTCGGGGTAACGGAATAGTACCTGAGCCGCCAATTTTTAGTAAACCCATAATTTCCTCTATCATTTGCCAGTCCAACTCCAATATTACCAATCAAATCATTGTAAGGAGCCATATCTTTCAACACATAATATCCTTGTACTTCTACTACCGCCTCATCCAACACATATGGATCGTCATCCGTACCTGAGCCTGTATGATTCCATCGGCCAATGCCGTATCCTTGCCAAAAACCATTTAGTGGGTCTCCACCAAAACCGTAGGCTGATAATGCTCCTATTCCACCCATTGTATAAGGCAAGAACTTATTAGACATCCCCAAAGCAGACAAACCACTCCCTGCAAACGAAGATATAGCATTTGTTCCAAAGCCTTGCCAAAAGTTATTACCGTTTAAGGTACTCATGCCCCCACCTATTAAGCCGTGGGCGCCAGCACGCAACAATTCTGTACCCCAGCTGCCAAGACCATGACCGAATAAATTGCCAACCCCTGCTGTAAGGAATGATGCCCCTACCCCTGCTGCTCCACTGGCTAATCCTTTGCCTGCACCTTGCCAGAATGAACCACCGGCCGCCGCGGATTGAAATCCTCCTTTCATCCAAGACATATCGAGTTGTATGGCCGCTGGCAAAAATGGTTGTAACCCAGGAATAATGCCACTTAATATAGTAAAGAACCATTCACCGTCGGGATCTACATACGTCATTGGATTGTTGCCGCAGTAAATATACGGATTAGTCATCTGCAATGCCGGGTCGATACCGAACCAACGGCCCAGGTACGGGTTGTAGTAGCGTGATCCGAAGTCATACATCCCTAGCAGACCCATTGAGCCAATTGCTACATCCTGAAGCTCCTTGCCGCTAAAAAGATACTTATTAATGCCTAGGTCATTCAACTCGTGCGCCAGGCCGAAAGGATAGTAATCGGTAGCCTGTTCGACATTCATAGTGTAATCATTCTGGTCTGCATCCCAAACGGCCGCTAAAACCATTCTCGTGCTGCCCAAATGGTCAGTCTTGAAATACGAATACGTATATGGATCTTCTGTACTCCCTGCGTTATATCGAACTATACCTTCTGGTTGGAACATATGTACGAGTTGTTGAGGCCCGTTGTCCGATTTGGTGTAAACCATTACACTGCGGTAGTAAGTCAAGGAACTTCCGGTTACAGAGGCGAGTTTCTCTCCAACTGCGTTGTAAATATAACGAATCTCGTTTGTTCCGTCAAATATTCGCACGGGTAAATTCAACTCGTTATATTCGATTCCCACGCCAGTATTACCGTCATATGTCATATTACCATTCGCATCATAAACAAAAGCATCCGTGGTGCTTCCGTCACCCATAGAGAGCGAGGTCAGCACGTTGCCGTCGTAATTATATGAGATATCATGCATCATGTTTCCAGTTACATCCGTACGTTGGACTGAAAGGATATTACCGTTATTGTCATATGAAATACCTTTTTCAGCGAAACTAGATGTGGGTGTCCAGACTCCATTGTTTTGCACAAGCAGGTCTGCTGCAGTCATTTGTCCTCTTTTATCATAACTTAAAGTATATCCTTTGGTGCCGGTCTGCGAACTCTCCCATATAACATGACTTAGCAGACCGTCATGCCGTACAGGCTGCCCTTCAATTACTCCTCGGTCGAACCCAAGACGGTAAGAAAAATCATTAGACGTAGAAGCAATTTGTACGCCTGGTAGTGTATGCTCATACCGTGTAGTATCAAGACCGTCATGAACAGACTTGGCAATCATCACTCCCATATCGTCATATTCGTAGGACGCGATGGTAATCTCTCCACGCGGATCACCGACAATCTGCTGCCGTACGGCTAAAAGCCTGCCACGATTATCTATATCGAACCATTTGTTGTACTCGTAAGTTCCGGCATCAGTTGTCTGCTTTACCTTAGTCTGTACAACATCTCCACCCCAATTGTGTTTATTCGATACGATTTCCTTACCCGAAGGATACAGATCACTGACAATTTGTATTTTCCGATATTTTTCATCATAATATATCGCAGAAGTCAACCAAACATCTTCATCGATTCCCAATACCTTTGTCTTTGCCCCAGTCTGTAGCGAAAAAATATGTGAGTGCATACGCTCTTGACCTAATGCATCAGCCTCTGAGAAACTATATGTATCATCTACCTTCCACTTATAATCATCATAATATGACACAGTCAACACATCTTCCTCTGATACATTTGTAGGATAGCATTGATTGGTATATCGGTGAAAATTTCCACCCATATATTCCCCAAATATGGTCATGGAATTGATCGCATCATAATGTTCCTGATATGTTCCTCCTGTCAAAATCCCAGTCATAACAGGCCTATCACGCTCATCATATTTCGTAAACGCCCACCTTTGATTCTCGGCAGTTCCATCCCCCCTTAAATTACCTGATTGACTCATTACCAAACGCCCTCTCTTATCATAAAGGCTCAGGGTATAATCCGCTCCGGGTACATATTGTTTAATGACATGGCCATATTTGTCATACTCATCATTATAATAGCAATAATCAGATAAATCGTCATAATCATAATTTGAATTAACTGTCATCATTGCTTCCTGAATAGCTGGAATAATATAACGTTGTCGTCCCAACTCATCATAGACATAATAGGTCGTTTGTATCTCTCCATTTCCATACTTAACCCGAGACGCTACAAGTTGCCCCGCAGCATCAGAGAACTCACACGAAGCAACCGCCTCACTTTCAGACAAATTAAGTGTAGCCGTTTCACTCACCGTCAAGGTATTAGCAGCATAAAATTCACTATATCCGACAGTTTTCGTTTCGGCATTGAAAATAAACTTCTTGACCTGATCTGCTGCATTGTTTAAGCGATAATTGTACTGAACAGGATGTTGAGCCATACTGTTATTATAGCCTACGCCACTTTGTTTCATAAGAATGCCTAATGGAGAATTATCGTATTCTTTCATAGAATATGCATAATCGGCATCTATATCTCCGGGGAAAGCCGATTGATAATAAGCCCATTGCTCGCTGGAGACCGTTCCATGATATTTTCCTGCACCTGATCCCACATACGGCATAAATGAGATAGAATCCGAGCGTCCCATTACATCATACACAGTATAGGAAATAATATCTTTATCAAATGTCTGAGGCACAGCATTGATACTGATGGTTTGCAATACTCGTTCAAACTCGTCTAAATAAGAAATATCAGACGTTCTGGTTTGATCTCCATTATAAGAATGGACCAAAACGTAATTCTTATCTTTTGATACATTCAATATGGACAATTGATAGCTTCCTATCATATCTTGTTCATTTACCCCTTGTACGCCCTTAACTGTGTAAATTCCATTTCGTGTAAGATTATCGAATACTATGTTACCCGAATCAGAAGTAGCCTTGATTCCCTTAAGATAATCTCCATTGCAATACAACTGATATGTTACCGTGCTTTGAGAACCTAAAACAGTTACTGTTCCGGTCGATTCGTTTACCAGATCGCCCTGAACTTTAAATGGAATAATATCGAACCCTATTGTATAACTACCCAACATATCGGCTTCAGACTCTCCTACAACTCCCTTTATGGTATAAATTCCACTTAATGTAAGATCATCAAAATATATCTCGTCTTCGTCTGACCAAGCCATCTTTTCGTCCACAAATTCCCCGTCTCGATACAGTTTATATGTTACACCTGTTTGAGCTCCAGATAATCGGATTATACTTCTTTTATAAGGTTCTGTCAATTCTTCACCTATTATTTCAAACGGTTGTACCCCAAAATCGACAAAAACACTTCCATCCATATTTACATATCTGTAGCTAGGACTAATAACTTGTACAGTATAAGTCCCTTCAGCAAACAAATTATCGAAAATAAGATCCGTTTCCCCTATCTTAGGTCTTACAATACGAGCAAACCCTCCGCTGCGATTTAGCTGATACTGAAGACCTGGCTGAATATTCGAAACCTTTAATGCCTGACGGACATAAGGCTCTGTCAACTCAATACCCTCTACCTTACAAATACGAACTTCTTCGTTAAATGGTTCGTTACCTGAGAATCCAGTCCATGTATAACCGTCCTTATTAAACCACAGACAAAAGCCTTGAATATCGTCATAGTAATTGGGAAATAAACCGAAAATATTAACAGTGTAAACCCTTGAATCCGGATCATACGATCCACTCATTTGCATAAATTCACTATACGTATCTTCACCCTGGTTATTGAATTCGTACAGTATTGACTCAATCCTAGCCAATTGGGCCGGTGTAAATTCCGAACCATCCTCTTGAACATATCTACGTTTTAAGGTATCAAGGCCGGAACTATTTAGATTATAGTCGCCGGGAGGATCAAGCTCTACCAATGACAAGTTTGGCCAATCCACTCCTGCATAACAGATATTCGACTCCATCTCACCGACATCAGGAATATAGGAATGCATTATCAACTGATAATTATCCCCTATATGCGGCTCATAAAGCGTTTTGATATATGTTTTAGGATAACCTTCAACAGGACTGTATTGAAATGTCTCTTCACTAACCTCTCCAAATTCGTTAATACTCCTTAATGTGTACCGCCTTCCCTCAATCAATGTGGGAGAATGAAGCTCGAGTTCATTGATCCAACTTTCAGAGATTAAACATTTTTGCTCTAACTGTAGCGTTTCAAACGGGATAGGCCCCAAAAAAACCTTATTACCTACACCTGCGGCTTTTAAACATACTACACCTGACCGTCCTTCTCTGGATAACGCTAATAATATGTACCCAGAAGCAGAATTTTTGTATTGAACAACCGTCACAGAACCTGCCCTAACCCATGTTCCAGCCTCATCTAAAGCATTTTTAATATCTCTTTCAACGACAGTAGGATCTGGTTCCTTATCAATAGCCCCAAAACCTAATCTGACCATGACTACGGAATCTAATACATCAATTTTTGTATCATGCATAGAAGCGCCGCCATCTCTATATATATTATTTACATGTGGAATCGTAATCTCTGTGACCTCCCCAAGGTCATCATCCCAAACTCCATACGCCTTATTCCCGTATAAACAAAGCAACAAACTAAGGATCAATATTATCTTTTTCATGACGATCAGTTTTAATTTTTAGTCACAATGTTGTATTCGTACTCTTTAAGAACATCCCAGTCATTATTCATAATTTTCACTAAGCGTCCCTGACTATCGTATCGCCGATGTGAACCTCGACCGTTTACATCAATCTCGGAACACACACCGAACAAAGGATTAAAGGCATAGGTTTTCATCTTTGCCCCTAAAGGCATAACCCGGACCTCATCGAACCAATGATCTGCATCCTCCATATGAAAAGAATACATTTTATCAGTCATATCATCCGTAACCTCAAAGTGATCGACATGCTCCTCCCATGTTTCTCCAAAATCTTTACTAACCCAATACGAGATTACATAGGTACCATTAGCAAAATCATCAAAATTCAAAAAGAACGAGTACAACCCCACTATTTCTCCTGACTTTGCTTTATCCGTTTGAAGGATATCATAAAAATCGTACGGTAATATCTCAAAGCCAGAATAATACACCTGATTAGCATGTCGTTTATTTGCCAAATGATCTGGTGTCCACTCAACTATATAATGAGCAGCATTTTCAACCTCCGCTACGATTTGATTGTGTTCATAGATATAGGACTTTTTATATCCATACGGACGAGTTACCGTCAGAACCCTATTATGCCCATCATATGATTCGTACGCCTCTACTTCTTCATATCTTGGATCCATGTGGAATCCATTGGCATCATAATATGTTTCTTGATAATCGCTTATCGGTTCCGACGCAAAAAGCTGAAACTTCTTATGCGGAACATATTTAGCACCCTCATAACTTGGTGTCTCCCCTCTTATCGCCCAATTTTCGGTAAATGTCAAGACTTCTCCGCTTACAACTTTACCATTCTTGATAACATATTGTTCTACAGGCTGAAAGATGTGTTGATTTTTATAGAATAGCATTGCAGATGCAAACGCAGACGTATCATTGTTTTGAATATCAGCATAATCGAAATTATACTTAACCCTTTCTTCTATTCTATCGTTATTAGCATTGACCGTTACCGTCTTAATTGGAAGTGTTGTTATAGTATCGTATTCATACGAGATTTCTGTTCTCAGATTATACGGTCCTTGCTCCTGGATCGTCTTTGTTAATGCTATCGCCTGAGATATCCATTTATAGGTACCTATACGCGCACCAATCCCCCAATAATAGCTGACCTCGTCAGAATAATCTGTCTCTTCCGGATAACGAGCATCAAAAATAAGGCCGGTCAATGTGGCCTTTGGTGCCCCAAGCAGTTCATATTGATTAGTCACTTTTGAAACCTGTTCCCCATCTGCAGAATATGAGGTCACAGATTTTTCCATACCTCTCGCCCAGAAAAATGGTGTAGGAGGATACGCACCTTCCAAATCAACGCGCATATCGTTTTTTTCCAGATTATAATATTCTCCACAATTGGTATTATATCGTGCTCCCTCAAATGGTTTCGCTGGCAAATCGGAAAAATCTTCATACGAATAATATTCAGTAACGGAATACGATCCGTTAGAATAATGTTCGGTAACACGCGGATACACAACTGCAGCACCATTGTAATCTGTCAATTTATAGTGGTAATTTTGGAAAACAGAATACCAACCACCCTTATACGATCCAACTTCTTGTTTCGCATATTTATCCGGATATTTATACCCTATTCCGCAAGAGTTAGTTGATCCTTCTGACGTATAGGAATAACGCTTCTCTGATACTAAATGATAAGCATCTGAATATTGTTGAACCGCTTTGATCCTAACTCCTCCAAAAACAAGATTATCAACATATTGTCCTTTAACAACAGCTGTCGCCGTATGTGGTTCATATTGAAATTGCAGAAACCCTCCTGTCGGATATATAACCTTCTTCAGTATGTTCGCTACCGTATACTGGAAGTTTGGCTCACGGCTTGCCCCTGACACATAGATTTCATTCCCCGATGCATCATAAGTAATATGCTCAGGTTCATACCCATTATTGTTAGCTCCATTATAATAGCCCCAATAATCATAATCATAACCACTGCGTTTGGGAAGATTCACTTCCTCCTCATAACCAAAACTTACCAATGTGGATAAATCATTGTCGTATTCTGTTTCAATTTTATCCAGTTTCGGTCTGCCTGATTGAAACGTAGAATGAGATAAGATGAATGAAAAAGTTTTGCGGTTCGCATGGGCTGAGTGTAAGTTTACATCTATACTGCTATAAAGCTTCATATCACGATCATCCGCCTTTACACTTTTATAGTTAAACTCAACACTATTTTTATCATCTCCCCACGTTATTTTAGAAATTCTTTTAGGACTATACAAATACAAATCTTTACCTACATCCCATTGATTCCATGGCTCATCGGTATCCAAATGCTGATAACGCATATTATAACTACCGATCAATTGGTTAGGATCTGATTCATAAGTAAAGGATATAATATTAGCTCCATTGTTGGTAATACGTACAGGCAACCAGATCATTGGAGTCTCATGATCCGGCAAATAGGGCTTCTCGGTTCCTGAGCCTCCTGGTTTTGGTCTAGATTTTGCCCGATATTCACCAAGAACGGACGCCTCTGGTACTTCTCCGAAATGATATGTATACCCATTTGCATCCGTAAGCATAAAATAGATAAAAGCGGGATCAGTGCTGCCTTCAGGTCTCGATTGCACCCCGGTTTTAATTTTAATTGGAGAATATGGGATTGTATAGTATTTGCCATCGGCAGCTCTAAAAAAGAAACCTGACGCTCCGGGGATCTCAAATTGATAAATATCAGCCTCGGTGTCCATCTGTTCCTTACTACTATATTTAAAATCATTAATTCGCCCCTGAGCACTTTTATTACTAATGAGATCAATATAATCATCCATCCACTTATAGCCCCATATGATATCGTTATCCATGAAACTCCCCATTCTAATACGCGTAACCTTACACGAATAACTCAAATCCCATCCCAAGCCAGCTTCTGAAGAATAATCTGCAACTCTATGCCCGGAAGCATTATAATTCAAAGAAATCGGAAGAGAAAAGCCGTCATTAGTAGTTATAGTATACAATGGGATCGTCAACATTAATCTACCTGTATACTTATCTACAGAAGGAGTAACATTAGAATTTGATAACGAAGACAAAGTTCCGGGATCAAGTTTACCGGATAGGTTGTCAATGCCTCGCCCCTGTGCATTGACAGAACTAATACTTAATCCGGTCAATAACACACAAGCTATTAACCACCGTCGTAATAATCTTTTCATGGCCGATCCTGTTTTAAATTAGAAAATAGGTTTACCCAAATTTATATTAGAGACAGTGTATATTTTCATGGAATGGCCACAAAACAGACCTTAACAAGCAGAACGCATCACACTGATTATCTGAACGTTAACCAACAATTTTCTTAACACAAAAACGCAAAAAGGCAGCACACTGACAATCAACACATTACAACATCAACCATAATAGATCATGTAGTGAGATTACACATTGTGAATGGCAAAAATCAGGGATTTCCCTCCAACAGGCAACCTAAAAGTTGTTCCCCATCTGGAACATGGGCAAGTACATCGACACCATGATCACGGCAACGAGACCGCCGATGAGAACTATCAGTACCGGTTCCAGCATCGTCCCCAACTGTTTCAGGCTATGTTCAAGTTCGCGGGTCAGGTCATCGCTCTGTTTCAGCAGCATTTGCGGCAGGCGGTTCGTCTCCTCCCCCACGCTCAATAGCGCAACCAGTTTCTTATCATAGATGTCCGGAAAGCGGACCAATGTCCGCGTCAGCATACCGCCGCGTTCTATATCCGCGGTGATCGCCATAAAAGATCGATTATAAGGATAAAACGTGATGATCGACCGGAGCATACCGATACCGTACAAAAGCGGTATCCCCGAACTGGTAACCAGATAGAGCAGTTTGCAGAAATGGGCCTGATAGTTCTTCCGCAGTATGCTGCCGACGACAGGCAGCTTCAAAAGCAGCGAGGATGCAGCCGACCTAACGCCATCTGATTCCCGCCGCAAATAAAGCAGCCCCCCCGCACATAACGAAACCACAAGGAATATCGCCGCATATTTCGGGAACTGCTGCGACAATGCTATTATACCCCGGGTCATCGCAGGCAGTTCACCGCCCATACGGGCATAGACCTGTTCGAACATCGGAACGATCACCGACAGCATGAAGATTACCACAACGACTGCCGTACCCAGTATCACGCACGGATAGCTGACAGCAGAACTGACCATACGCTTCTGTGCCACCTTCTTGTGACAATAGTCAGTAAGGAAATCCATCGCCTCGTTCAACCGTCCGGTCTCCTCCCCGATACGCACAACTCCCGTATCCAGTTCAGAAAAACATCCAGTCCGTTTGAGAGCATCGGCCAGCGAGCCCCCGGCTACTATGTGATCATAGATCTTCTTCAACATCCGGCGTTGCTTGTCGTTCTTCTCACCCGAGATCAGCAAAAGGAAAGCGCTGGAAAAATCCAGACCGGATGAGAGCAGCGACCCCAACTCGGAGAACAAAAGCTCCTTTTTCGCACTGCTCATCTTCTTATCGGTCAAAGCCGACGGTAGATTCTGAAAATTACTCATACAGATAGTTTTTCTCCGTTTCTTCAACCGACTCCCGCAACAGGTCGCCGACCGGAGCGTTCACCCGAAAGCCGAAAACGAGCGTTTCATCCCGACATGCGATGTTTACTGTCAAAGAATCGGCATGTCCGTCCTCGTCCAATTCAGGCCATTCGATAGATGCATGGCGAAACAACGTATCGCTTACCTGCCCCTTTCGCACAACCAAAGCAGAATCGGCAACCGAGATCGAAGCGGCATACACTCCCGAAGAGTAAGCGTCGGCCCTGCCGTATCGGCAAACCAGACTGTCGGCTCCGGCGACCAGTTCTCCCAGCAGGTAGTAGCCGTCGTACAGTTCCATATTTTCAGAGATCGTCCCTGCCACTCCCTCGGCATATCTGCGGAACAACCCGAACCCCTCCATGACAGCCATAAAGACCACTCCCGAAACTATCATAGTCACGAGCAGTTCCGGCATGGTCATGCCACTGAGAGTTCCTTGTTTCCTACTCATCGTCAAGCATAATAACATGATCGAACCCGATCGTCATGCGGCTGTCTTCGACCACGGCCCGCAGATATATATGCCGCAGCCTGTCGTACTCCTTATACCGCGATAACGCGATATGGATCGTACCCCACGGATATTCCTGCTCATACTCTCCGGCCGCATATAGCGGAGAGGAGTATTTCCGGAAGCACTCATTCAGCCGGTGATCGACCTCCACCATAATACCCGTATCCCGCGGCGAGGCGACCATCCGCGACATCGTTTCCAGCGACACCGCGAACACCGACAGGAATATCACCGATGCCACAATGGTCTCGAGCAGCGTGCTGCCCGGCAGACGGACACCGTTCCATGCGATCAATTTACCCATTTCACAACCTTTCTTTGCCTGCCGCCATCCATCCAAAGAGGATAGGCGACATCCGCATTCTCCAATATCGTAGCGTCGTAGAGCATATTCTGGTAGTAACCGTGCGGGGCGTAATAGACTCCCTTGTTCAGGAATGCCGCCCCCGTCACTATACCCTGTAGCTGCATGATCCCGGAGTTCCACAACAATCCCCTGACCACCGAGCTGCGGGCCATCCGTCCGTTCGGGCGTTTCAGGTCGACATCGTCCGTGTAATCGACTATCACATAGCCGTTAACCTGTGTCCGTGCCCCTATCCCGGCATAACATCGGGAATATACCCCCGACGGATATTCGAGCAAGACATCGCTGCCGACCAACACCGTATCACGGGCGAAGACCTGAAGCGACCCGCAAAAGCCGTCCCCTACACTCACACTATTCCCGACGATCAGGATATCGTGCAGGCTCGCAGACCGGTCTACATAGATGCTGTCTCCGACAGCTATGATATTCCCGGACAGGCTGCAATTCGAGATCGTGCCGCCATCGGGACAAAACACATGAGTACCGTGTGTAAATCCGACGTTAAGGCTGTCTTCGGCGGTCGCAACGTACACTTCGGCGGACATATCCTGCAACTCTTTTATATGCTTCGCCACGTCCGCCGATACTACGGGCATCTCCCTGCCGCTTTGTCCTATAGCTTCTGCCTCCACCCGCTCCCCCGAAAAGAAGACCGACTGCATCTGCCCGTAAACCAATCCGTTCTGCGGCAGCAACATCCGCCCTCGGATATTGCTGTTCCCGGTCAGAGTCAAAGAAGACCTATCGTCACGATACCAGAAACTACACCGCTCCTTATACGGCTCCCCCGTCCCCATCAGGCGCGACTGCCGCACTTTTCCACATTCCGATGCGACAGAAACGATCTCGTAAAGCCCCCACAGTTTCCGGTTAACCGACATGGTGCTCCCCGGCACCGTATCGAACAGCGTCACCGTCCTTGCCGTATCCCGGCCCAATATCTCCGGATCGTGTGAATACAGCACGAACAACGACTCTATATTGGCCCTCTGGCGACGTACATAATTCATTTTCGAGAACAGCATGAAATCGGCGCTCCACAGCGACATCAGTGACAACGACACCAACAGCATCAACGTCACTACCACAAGTACCGTCGCCAACGCACCTCCTTTGATCATGCCCCTCTTCATGCCGCCATACTTTTTACTGCGCCAGCGCGACAGTGAAACGATCTTTATCCTTTGCGAACAGCACCGAATCACCGTATATCTTCACCAGCTTGTAATCATCCTCACTCTCCCCTTCAGCCAAAGACACGAACCTGCCATCTATCTCGGCCAGGCAATAAGGCACACCCTCCTTACTGATGCAGCCGACAAACCTTACCTTATGCGTCGCCGGCGGCTTCACGGGTTTTGCTCCGGCAGCAGTATTCGAGACGGTAACGTTCTTCTTCACCACCGGCGGCACGGCCCTTTTCAACTCCTTACCGAGAAAAGGGTCGGGATAAGACAAGCAGAGCGTATCGGACTTCTCTACCGGTGCAGGTTTCGTTTCGCGGCGTACGGCTTCGGCCGTCGCTCCCGGTTTGGGCGACAGAAGACGCCACGCTATACCTCCCCACACGGCACAGGCGACAAAAAGCAGGATATATGTCGTCCACTTCGATTTCATGGCCGGCGTCCGATCTCCTGCGTTTCCTCATCCTCCCCTCCTGTTTCAGGCTCCTCGGGAGTATCGTTCACATGCAGGCTCGAAATCCTGCGCGGTGTCGAATATGCCGAATTAAGGGCCGAAATACTCCACTGGTAATCCCCCGGGGCCAGGTCGCAGGCATAGCTGCGGTGGTGGGTCACAGAGTCGTTCCTAAGCAATTCGTCGCCCACGACGATCCCGGCATCCTCGAACTCGGGCGACACCACCGTGATACGGTACGACGTCGCTCCGGGAACCTCCTCCCACAGGAACATAACCGTACCCGCATCTACGCTGACCCCATCCGCGGGAGCAATGATACGAACCTCCTCGTGCGAAAGGTCTTCCTCGAATATGTCCTCGCACGAGAGCAAAAGAGAGGATAAAGCGAACAAAACAATAATCTTTCTCATATCTGTTTATCGGTTAATTGTTGTACTATGATCGTAGTCTGCAAATGCACCGCTCCCGTCTGTCGTGCCCTCACCCCCCTGAACGTAACCGAAGAGACCTTACACGCCGGCATCCTCTCCTCTATTACCCGTATCGCCCGAAGCACCTGTTCATACGGGCCGTTCAACCCTATCTCTGCCGTTCGGATATGCAGTCCTCTGCTCTCCTCTGCCGTAGTGGGTACATACCTCTCGACAGACAGCCCCTTCAGTGCTCCCAAGCGCTCCAACTCGGTTATCAGCTCTCCGTTCTGGATCACATCCTTCCCGTCGAAAACCACCGCAACGACCTGCCCCTCCGCCGGAGCTGCGGCCAGCCTGTTCTCGATCTCCCCACGCAGCTTTCTGGCAGAGCTCCACATCCCTACGGTATCGGACAGCGTCAGCCTGTAAGTTATGACCGGAGCCAGTATCAGCAGCCCGGCAAGGCTTATCAAGCCCCTGTAATTCCTATTACCTTTCATAAGCCGACATTTATCGCAAACACGTACCGTCCGTTATCCTTATCGTATTCGAGCGTAGCGAGATTTACCGAAGCCTGAGTAAGCACCTCTTCCAGTCCGGTTACATACGCAAGTACGTCCGACGACCTTAGAGCGTGACCGTCTATCGTGACCAGACCGTCTCTGAACTCGGGGATTTTCCCGTTCTCTATCCTCTTTACAGGCGGGCACACAGCCATAGCCGTAAGCCCCATATCGCCGGGTAACGCCATGGCTGCACGGTCGCAAAGCAAAGAGACGGGCAGCGGCATATCGCTTTTGAACATCTCCAGAGCCTCGGCCTTTTGACGCGATGCGGTCGATACTGCCCCCTGACGCTCCTTCAACAGTTCCAACTCGGCCCGCGCACCCTCATACTCCGTCCTCACCGACGGTTTCCATGCGGCATTTACACCAGCAAGGAGCAAAAGAGCACACAACACATAAAGACGGGCCCTGACAGCAAGCATGCGGCACAAGACAGACCCCTTCTGCGTAGGACGCAACAATGTCCCCACACCCATATCAGAGAAATAGCGGTCGGCCGCTGCCGCCGGCATGCTGTCGTCCTTCCCCGCCAAGTCGGAGCACTCCACGCCGACGGCATGGCTCTTACTACCCGCGACCTTGTCCAGTACAGCCGAAACCTGTGCGCGGCGGACAAAACATATTCGTCCACCCTCCTCGCTATACACGAACCCGCTATCGGGGGCAGTAACCTTCCGGACTATGTCAGGCGTCTTATCTGCCTCCTTACATATAACCCCGTAACCGGTCAGAACCACAACCACCGGATAGTTTTTCCGGTCGCCAGCCAGATCGTCCGCATCTCCGGCCGTACGTGTAAACTCACATTCCGCCTTGCCGTCCTTCCGGCGGTAGCGCATCAGCGTGGCCGAATAATGCTCCCCATCCCGGTAATCGACAACAAGGACATTCACCCTGTCCAATATTTTACCCAGCAGCGCCATCAGTCTACCAATGTCGGTTTTATAAAGACATTGAGCCGCTGGTCCACCTTATTGTTCTTCGATTTACCGAATAACCATTTAAGAACAGGTACGCGGGCAATGAACGGAAGGCCGCTGGCAGTCTTGTTATGTGAATTGCGGTCGATGCCGCCCAGCAGCACCATCTCCTCATTCTGCACCCTGATCTGGGACTTGAACGTGCGGGTAGCCGTTCCGGGAGGCTCCCCGTCGGTAGTAGTTTCTACGAACTCACTCTGTTCGATTTCGATGTCGAGTGTAATATCCCGGTTCTTGCTAACGAACGGCGTGATCTTGACGCTCAGGTTCGCCTCTATGTTCTTCCACTGGTAGCTCTCGTTGGTAATAGGATTATTCGAGCCGACTATCGTATTGGTGATCTCCTTATAGTAGCGCTTCTGCCCGCTTTTCAGGTTGGCCTCATGGCCGTTCAGCGTCGACAGCTTCGGGGTCGAATGGAGCGTGATCGTACCGTTCTCCTCCAAGAACTGGAGGCTCATATAGAAATCGGGAGTTACGCGCCCGAGATTGATAGATCCGAAACCGTTGAAACTGCTGATGAGGTTGTTCACGGTCTGGGCATTCATATTGAGCGACAGACCGGGCGACAGAGTCCCCGATGTCTTAGCCGGAGGGTCGCCAAGCCCCATCTCGATGCCGGTCTCCATGATATTGGATTTGGTGACGTCGGCGATGATGACCTCGATCGTGACAAGAGGCACTCGTTCGTCTATGCTCCGCAGAAAGGTTTCGATACGACCTATCAGCCTGTGGTCGCCGGCAGCGATGATGCTGTTCTGGTCTACGAACGTCTTGAGCTGAACTCCCGTTTTCAAGGACTCGGGGATCAGCTCCTCGACCTTGTTCACCGACCGGTTAATCATGGGTATGACCTTAACGCCCGAGATGCCCTTGCTTTTCGAACCGTCGCCGAAAAAATAGATGCCGCTCTCCTCGTAATAGCTATACGAAGTTCCGGCGAACAGCACACCCAGGATCGTCTGGAACGAAACCCCTCGGACATAGACGCTCGTTTGCTGGGTCATCGGCGAGAGGAAGAAGTAGTTCAAACCCTGTTGGACGCAGAGCTCCGTAACTATGTCCTGTATGTTCCCGCGCCCGACCTGCACCGTAACCAACCCCATACTGTCGACCATAACCTGGTTCGGAGCGAATTGAGTACGCCGGGTAAAAACCGGAGCCGAAGCTCCACCGCCCCTGCCGTCCTGAGATGCGGCGGAGACCGCAGGCGAAAACTCCCAAACACCCCTCTCCGCCTTAGCCGCCTCGATACCGTTGATCGAGGCAAGCGTCGAGACAGCCTCATCGAGTGGCATCTTACTGACATAACCCGAAACAAGAGTAGAATACATCGACGTCGGGGCGACGATATTGATCTTGGCCTCATCCGCAAACTTCTTGATAACATCTATCAGTTTGTCCCCGTTCAGGTCGTAATCGACGCTCTTATCCTTCGGGGAATAAGATACATAGGGTATCTTAGGCTTATCCGGCATCGGAGCAGCTGGGCGTATCGCCACTATGTTGCCCACGACGTCTATATCCAGGTCGTATTCGCGGCACAGGAAAAAGATCAGGTCCGTTATCTTGGCTCGCGAGAAGTTGCACGTCACCATCGTATTCTCGGCCCCTTTCACAGTAAGGTTCACGGCCGCGATCTTGGCAACATTACGCAGCATATCCGACAGCGGAAGCTTACCCACCGAAATATCCACATCTTCGAGATAGGTGGAGTCAGCTTCGACCACCTGTTGCAGCTTCCGCTCTATACCGGCATACCGGACGCTGTCGTAAGCCGCCCTATCCTGGGCCGCTACCGCCTGCAACGAAGCGATAAATAGCAATACAATGTATAAATATCTCATAAGCACGTTATTTTTCATGCGTTTATTATAGGCAGTATCTCGGCGAACGAGGTCGCTCCCTCGGTAAACATATCTATAGCGGCCTGCTTCAAGGTGACGATCCCACGGGATTTGAGATGGGTCTCCACATCGGTAGCATTGTCACGGATCGCAGCGGCCAGTTCCCGATCCACAGAGATAACCTCATATATCGCCCGTCGCCCACGATACCCGGTATAGTAGCACTTTTCGCACCCATGCGGGACATAGTGTGTTTCAACGGCAAGGTCACGGCCCAGGCATTCCCTGATCTCCGGCGTCACGGGTTCCGCCTTCTGGCAATCGGGACACAGGTTACGAACGAGCCTTTGGGCAACGCACATGACAAGCGTGTCCGAAATAAGGTACGGATGTATCCCCATGTCCATCAGTCGCGACACGCTGCCCCATGCACTGTTGGTATGGATCGTGGAGAAGAGCATGTGGCCCGTCAGTGCACTGCGTATGGCCATCTGGGCCGTATCGGCGTCACGGATCTCCCCGAGCATGATGATGTCGGGATCCTGGCGCAGGAAAGCACGCAAGGCATTGGTAAAGGTCAAGCCTATCTCCTCTTTCAACTGCACTTGGTTAACGCCTTCGAGCGTATACTCTACCGGGTCCTCTATCGTCATGATATTACCCGTCTCCCCGTTCAGCCGGCGAAGCGTCGCGTAGAGCGTCGTACTTTTGCCCGACCCCGTAGGACCGCAGATCAGAACCAGACCGTGCGGTTTAGCGATGGCAGAACAATAGTCCGACAACTGGCGTTCATTGAACCCGAGGTTCTCAAGTTCAAGCAACTCGATATGTCTGGTCAAAAGCCTGAGCACGATCTTCTCCCCATAGATCGTAGGCAGGGATGATACACGCAAATCGAACTTGTTGCCGTCCTGATTGAACAGGATACGCCCGTCCTGCGGAAGCCGCTTCTCGGAAATATCCAGATTCGCGAGTATCTTGATCTGATTGATAAGGGCGGCGTAGTTAGCCTTAGCCACCACGTAACGTTCGATCAGCTTTCCGTCGATCCTAAAGCGTATGCGGCACTGCTCCTCATAGGCCTCGATATGGATATCGCTCGCATAGCTCTCGAACGCTTCGTCGATCAGCCCGCGCAGGAAACCCTGCCCGGAACCTATCTCGGTTATGGAACGAGTTTGGGAGTTGCCGCGCCCATCCTCGGCCCTGTAATATTGAGTGAGCAGCTTCTGAAGGGTTTGGGCGCTCACCGGGCACACACTCGCCCGGATATCGTACAGTACCTGTAGTTCTACCAATTGCTCGGAGTAGTCCCGATCCTCGTCACCGTAACACTCCATCGCCGAGCCGTCCACACTCTTGGGCACGAGCATATACTCCCACGCCTGGGACGGCGTGAAGCACTGGATCACCTCCGTAGGTATGCGGGCAGGCATGGTCATGACAGCAGATTTATATAGATCAAATAGGTACCGAACACCACGCTGCCGGCAGAAACCAGCGGAACGGTAGTATGCCTGCCCGAAGCACAAGTCCGCTGAACCAACCACAGCACCAGGCCGGCAAGGCACGAGGCAAGAAGCAGCAGCAGAAAACCGCGCAAACCGAAGAACGGGGCGACGGATACGAAAAAAATAATATCGCCCCAGCCCAGGTGTATTTTGAACGGATTGCACCATCTCCTGTAACGGAGCCGCAGGTACAGGACGACACCGAAAAACAGATAGAGCAGCAGGGCCAGATTGAATGCCGCATTATGCAGCATGTAGCCTGCGCCGCCGCGGAGCCAGGCCACAGAGGTACTCCCCGCGGCAAGGAGCGCCAGCCACATAAGGCCGACCTCGCGGTGACGGTAGTCGCTGACGGTCATAACCGTCAACGGCACAAGCAGCAACAGTTCATAACAGGCCATGTCCATATCAATCCTTGACGGTCTCTTTCAGTTGCTTATCCTGGTCGATCTCCCAGACATTATACACACCGTCGCCGTTGAAATCGACAACGGAAGTAGCCGTAGCCCTGAAACCGCGGGCATCTGCCTCCACAATCTCGATAAGGTAGTTAGCCGTACCGCCGTCAGTCACCAATGGCTGCTGCTCGAAACCAAGCTCGTCCAACGACTCCGAGTAACGCGAGTAGGTGTAAAAGTTATTCTTCTGAAGAGTATGCAAAAAGACGAGCTGCTGCTGCGCCTCCGTACTCTTCGCTTTCGAGATCAAAGGCATCAGGTTCGGTAACGCTATAAGGACCAGAATACCAACGATAACGAGCACAACGAGTATCTCGGGCAACGAAAAGGCCTTTAAGCGGACATTAGTATCTTTTTTCATAACGGTATGTTGGTTTAAAATCACTATTCTTTCAGGACACGACATTTATCAAATCCGAAGCTTTCTCCCGTTGCCTGACCTCTTCTTTCGCTTTTAACGCTTCTGCCATCACGGCAGGAACAGACCCGGTACCGAGTTTCGCCTTTATCCTATGCCGCTTGACATAGACAGACTGGGAATTGGTCAAACCGAAGATCATGCTCAACTCCCGATTGGTAAAGCCCGCGCGGGCCAGATGGAGAAACTCGTAATCTTCCGAAGACAACTTGCCGCTTTCCCCAAACCCCACACTACCTGTCGGAACTTTCAGCTCACGGTCGATAAGCTGATATTTTCGAAGGTTTCGGATATTGATCTCTTCACAGAACTTCTTATAAAAAACAGCGGTATTGCCTTGCTGCTCATATGAATGATCTACTAATTTGCGGAACAGCAAAAGCCGTCTCTCCTGAAGTTCCGCCCGGCTCTTCCTCTCCTTTGCTGCAAGTCGGTTACAATATTCAACGAAAAAGACCAGAGCTGCCAGACTAACCAGCAACAATAGGAACAAAGCCCAGTATTCATGGTCTGCGAATACGACAACCAGCACAAGAACGGCGAGCAGAACGACAATCTCAAGAACCCGGCAGATCTTATTCCCCGAATCGAGTTTTATCATTCAACAATTAAGTTTTGGGTATGGATAACTTGTAAAAACGGTGTGTTATCTCTATGAACAAATTTAGAGATATGCAAGATTTATAATGAACATTTAGGCGAATAACTCACCTTAACAAGTAAGACGCAACACATTGTTTCACAATATATTGCTACATAATTTTCTTAACAGTGGACTGAGATACCAAAATGGTCAGAATATTACATTGAAAAACATGTAAAAACAGACTTCTTTTGCAGGATAAGCGCTTTTTCTGTTCAATCATCGCCTAAGTTTTGAGTCAATCTCTATAAGTTAACAATAACTTTCGAATTAAAGCACATCATCAAAACAGCTACCCTATCGGAAATAGCACTATTTATAGGTATATTTAAAAATTGCACCCTTGACAAACCGAGGCAAAAGTTATATACATATATCGGAATGGATGAAAAATCCGCCCGTTTCGCATATATTTGTACGATCACTACTTTTTTACTCGAAGACTATGAAAAAACTGACAGCACAGATCGAAGAAAAGATCGCCGCGTTCAAGGCTGACGCTACACTCCAAATGGAAAAAGGCAACAAAGCAGCAGGTACTCGCGCTCGTAAAGCGAGCCTCGAACTCGAAAAACTCCTTAAAGAGTTCAGAAAAATCTCGCTCGAAGCCAACAAATAATCCAAGGCTAACTCCTAAAAGTAAAGGCAGTGCTAACGCACTGCCTTTTTTACAAACTGGTTTTGTCGTTCTCTATTAGCGGCTATGGAGCATATAACACCGATGATATATGCACAGCCTGTTTTTTGTAGCTAATTTCTCGAACGAGCAACATCCGCCGGCTGGTACCAGCTATCCCGGTAACGGTCGCCGATCAGGCTGAACGTTCCTGTTTCTCCGCTTTCCCGTGCGAATTGCCGGGCCTGTGGGATGCTCGCAAACTCACCCAGATTGCGGAATCCGATGAATAGTTTATAGATACCGGGATTGGCCCGGTGCTTCTCTACCTCTCGCTGCAAGAGGGCGCACAGTTCGGCATAGTTGCCTCTTTTCTGCGTCAATTTCTCTTTGGCGCAGAGCAACCGCTCGTCCGTTGACGGGTCGAAGAACAGGTCGTTATGGGTCATGTAGTCCACATATTCCGTTATTCTGCGCTCGGTCTTGGTGATCTGCGCCTTTGCCGCCGCCACGCGCGAAAGCAGGGAGCCGAAGCCAGTCTGCAAGCCCGTCCGCTTGTCGTAGTAACAATAATAGACCTGCACGCCCTTTCGGGGGTATCGGCAAACGTATTTGGCCTTGCGCCAATCGACGAGCCACTGCCAGCGGTCGAGCATCCTGCGGGGAATGTCTATTTTGTGCAGGACGACCTTTCGAGGGTCGTCCTCGCGGTACTCGATAGTAATATATACCCAATGGTCGATTTGCAGTTCCCGTTCTGCACGGGCGAGGTCTTTGGCCGCCTGTATCCAGTCGTCTATTCTCTCATGTGCCATCGCCTATGCCGTTTTTAAGGTTTCGATGTCCGTGTGCTTTTCCAGCCATTCGCGAACGCCCGCCATGTTGTATTCGGATGTTACGACCGCCGTGCGGTCGTCCCCGCAGATTCTTACCCGGTAGCGGGTTTTGAGTTGGGCAAGGACGGCATACGCCCTTGCCGTTTTTTCGTTTTGCTTTTGATTTTTCATAATTGTTGGAACGGCGGCTATTGCCGCCCAGATTTTATTTCTTAGTAATAAGTCCTTTAGCTATAACCTCTCCGTTTTTGACAAGTTCTATTTCCCCGCAGGCAAAGCCCATATCCCGGATGGCGATGCACTCGATATAATCGTTATACTCTTGGGCATCCGGGATGTTGCGTCCCGTAAGGTTGTTGAAAATCATCGGGAGCAACAATTCGCAATCCGACCGGAGTACGGTTCGCCCGTTCTGCCGGATTTCTTGGGTCGGGTTCTGGTTATTCCTGTCTGTTTTCATGGTATCGGTGTTATGGCGGCTGTCGCCGCCCCCGGTTTTAATTATTGCCTAAACGCGAGAGATATGAATGAACGTGCCTGTCCGTTTCCGGATAATATGCTCGTCACTGAAGGATGAGAGCGTCGAGTAGTCCATGCCCGTCAGGCAGGCGAACACGAAGATGTCGCGTACACGCTGCAACCGTTTGTTGGAGGTCTGGAAGTGGTAGAACCGGGCGAACTCGTCTTCGGTCAGAAAACCGCGCCGGGTCTTTTCCTTCTTGATCGTATAGAGGGCGAACGGGTCGCATTTAGCCTGCCCGGTCTTGAATGCGAAGGTGGTGATGCGTTTGAAGATACGCATCAGCTTCTCGGACGAGTTGATCGAAAGTTTTTTATCTACCTTCAGATAGGTGTGGAAGTCGCTGACAAAATTGTGATCGACTGAATAGATAGGAATATCCTTCTTTTTCATCTTCTCGGCCATAAATTCCCCGAGCCGACGATAGGTTAGGCTGAATTTGTTGAAAGTGGATTGGGTGATGTCGACGCCGATAAGTTTTTCCTGCTTGGCGATAAAGTCGGAGAACATACCCAACAGCGTGGTCGTTTTCTCTTCTTTGCCCAAGAATTTATCCCGGACGGCATCGGGAGTGACCAGGTCTGTGTATCTGTATAGTTCCTGGTAACTTTCGAGCAAATTCTTCCGGAAAAAGTCGAGATAGGAATTTACACTGGAGGCTTCTTCGGTGCGTCCCAGGGCACGATTGCTTTTTGCGTCCCAGAGTTTCATGCTAACGTCGCTTTTCGTGCTGAACTGGCAGAGCTGTCAGTCGATGGTCAGGCGGACATAGATCGGGGCCTTGCCCGAAGCATTGGCTTTCTCTTTTCTGATGAAGAAAAGA
>CALYBQ010000012.1 GCA_944415565.1 uncultured Rikenellaceae bacterium | reverse complement strand
CCCACCTCTTCCCATTCCGAACAGAGAAGTTAAGCCCATTTACGCCGATGGTACTGCAAATTTTTGTGGGAGAGTAGGTTGCCGCCTTCTTCAAGGTCCGATTCGAATGAGTCGGACCTTTTTTATTAAAGGGTGGGGCCCTCAGCAATGAGGACCCTTTCTTGGTTTAAGAACATTCAAGAATATCATGCTTGATAGTTTTGGGATTTGTTTGTAATTTTATCCTTGGTATATTTAATAAGCAAAATTGTAAACGCCCCGATGAAATACCGCTACGTCCTATTCGTTCTGTTGCTGAACATATTTGCTGCATGCTCCAAGGACCCGGAACAGGGACCGGATACGCCGCCTTCGACCTTTAAGGTACGGATCGACAACGTGATCCACGAAGCCTATTTCGACAGCTATCCGCATGGGCCCTCTTCGTTTACTCCCTACCTCGTGATGAGCGGTCTGCCCGAAGGTGAAAAACTGCTTGCCTTCGGGGGATATTACTCCCCGGAGAACCCTGATCCAGACGAATCGGACTATACGTTCATCCGCGATTATGCCGACTATGACCTGATCCAGGAGTGGGACTGGACGCAGGAGTTGATCTATTCGGCCGGCTGGATCGACCTACCAGTTCCCGGCAAGACCTATTATTTCAAAGGGGTGGTCCGAACTGATAAGGCGGTTTATTACTCCAATACGGTCGAAATAAATACGGACGGATTGCCCGATTACACGCCGGGTCCGCAGGACCGGGTGCTACCGGTCGTGTTCCATGTCATGCCCCGTAAGGACGGCACCTATCCGCATCCCTACTTTTTCGACGAGATGCTCGCGTGCGCCAACCGCCTGTACCGGAACGTCTGGCCCCTGCCCGGGCTGGCCGACGCCGGCATCCGGTTCGTCCCGGCCACGCACGCCCCCGACGGTACCGCGCTGTCCGTACCGGGTATACACTATCTTGACGAGCGCCGCGAACTGGACCTCGATATGTCCTACGAAGAGCTGAGGCAATGGGTCGGCGACGACCTGTGGGAGATGACCGAGGTTATCAACGTATGGGTATCACCCTTCGTCAACGACTACATCGCTTCCGAAGGTACTCCTACAGCGGGATTCGCCTACCTGCCCTTTTTCGATCCGGAGGAGATGCTGCAAGGAGGCAATACCGCCCGTCCGGGCTGTTTCAGCGGTATATTCCTAAATCAGGCGGGAATAGGCGAAGGGTACTGCAATTCCGGGGTGGCCATGTTTGCCCACGAGGCGGAACACTATCTGGGCTTGAACCATGTCTTCGAGGAAGACTGGTGCGACGACACTCCGCAATACGACCGGGCACGGTACCTCACAGAACAGTACGTTCCGGGCATCGATGCCTATTCGCGTTATCCGATCGATGCTTCCGCAGAGCCTTATAAGGCGCTCAACGTGATGGACTACGACATCGTGATCTACTCGGGGATCACGCCCCAGCAAGCCGAGCGGGTACGTTATACCTTGCAGCACGCCTGTCTTGTTCCGGGTGGCAAACCTTTGCCGGCTGCAATGAAAAGCGCTGCTGGTCTGGCACCCCGGCGGATCTATTGACGGATCCGAATCATCCATGTATTATATTGAAAAATTGCAAAAAAGTAATACTTTCAAATGGAAGTCATACTTTGATATTCACATTGTCTTATAGACTTTAGTAATTCGCCTATAATCTTCTGTGTTCCTACATGTAAGTGCACAGACATCATTTCCCTTATGGATTTCCATCGTGGATATGAACTGTAATATGTAGCGTTAGCTGATTTCTTTTTTTATATTCATTGAGGTTCCATTTCTTTCGTAATGTATTAGTAAAAAATGTCCGTCTTTTAATTCGAACATATGTTTGTGCCAATAATCTTTGTACAAAAGTACAGCTACTGAGTTATTGGTAAGTGTAACTTCTTTGATATTTAATCATCTAACATACTGTATTCGATTTCTGTTGCTCTATAGGGCGCTGCTATATTATTGTCTGTAATGTGAAAGGAATCATTTGGAATTTTGGGAATGTTTCTCATATCGTGGCTTGAGGCTTTTATGCCAAAAACGAAGTACAATATTAGATATATTTGTATAAAAGTCTTATATTTGATGTAAACAGTCCGAATAAAAGGGCATTGATAACCTTAAAACCTATTCTTATGAAGCGACAACTTTTCTTACTTCTCTTGTTGGTATCTGTATGCGGCTCGGCCTATGCACAGCAGGTTATCGACAATCCTTTCATCGATAGAACTAATGCCAGTAATGTTATTATAACTAAGGTTGAGTTGTTGGAAGACGCTACGGTATTGCATATTACGGCAATGAATCCTCCGAACAGGTGGATTAAATTTTCGAGCAAAACTTTCTTGAAAGATTGTAATAGCCCTCAGCGATACAGGCTTCTGAAATGTGATGGGTATCCTTTTGATAAGGAACACTACATGAGCAAGGGGCGGCAAGACTTCAAAATGTATTTCGAACCGTTGTCGCCGAGCGTCATGAAGTTTGATTTCATCGAGGGGTACGAAGTCGGAGCATTCCGTATTTCCGGTGTCGAGATACGCAATACCCTTGTGATTGATAATTTGTTGCCTTCGATTACTATTGATGTCGCTCCGGGCCAGACGATAGAGATTCCGGCTGCGACCCTGAAAAAACTGAAGAAAAACCAAAAAATGGTTATCAGGGGACTCGGCAAGTAGAATTCTCAGAAATGATTTGATAACAAAATCAATATTGTCTCCGCTTTGCCGTAATACGTGCAGGGCGGGGACAATTTGTTTTTTGCGTTAACTGCATAATTACAAGTAATTTCGTGGTGGTTTGCTGCTATGACATTGCGGTTGTATGCGAAATTACATGGCGGGTTACACTTTCCCGTCTGCTTTTTGTATCTTTGTATATCAGTTAATCATATAAAATCCAGGATTATGATTTTAGGGATTACTCTTGTCCTGCTTGGGCTTCTTGCCGTGCCGTCGATAGTATTGTCGCGAAAACCGAATGCCAAGGAAATTTTTGAAAAGGTGGCGCCGTATCAGGGATGGATAGGGCTTGCGTTCGCTGTAATTGGATTGTTCGGCATTGTAAAGTGTTTATTTAGTATGGGTGCTTTAGGGATCACCCCGTTGGCTTGGCTTATCTGGTTGTTGACGGCGGTCGTGGAGACCGCATTGGGATTTATACTCGGTTACGGTCTTATTCAGAAGTACATACTTTCCAAGAGTGCGGAAGCCAGCGAGAAGGGAGTGCGGATACTTCTGCGATTGCTACCCATGCAAGGCACGATGGGGGTTATTGCGATCGTTATAGGTATCTTACAGATTGTGAGCTCTATAATCTGGTTCTAAATAGTGAGGTTAATCGACTGAAGATATTTATTTCAGTCATTTGTATTATTGTTGTATAATTCAAAGAGGATAAATGGTTGCATATAAATATGCTGTAAAGTCGTTTGCCGTAGAATAGTCCAATGGTTGTGTATGTAGATAAATAATAATCCCCGTCAGGTTATCCTGACGGGGATTATTATTAAATAGATACTTGAGTTTATACAGCTGCTGCGACAAAATCACCGACTTCGGTCGTAGAGTATGTTTTTTCTCCTTTGTTTGCGAGGTCTTCCGTAACGACGCCTTTTTCGATGGCTTTGTTTACGGCTTCGCGAATTGCTTTACCCTCTTTGTTCAGGCCGAGGTGCTCAAGCAACATGGCTGCTGAAAGGATAGTCGCCATAGGGTTTGCGATGTTTTTGCCTGCGGCTTGGGGATAACTGCCGTGGATAGGCTCGAACAGGGCGACTTTAGCTCCGACACTTGCCGAAGGCAACATCCCGAGTGATCCGCTGATGACGCTGGCTTCGTCCGTAAGTATGTCACCGAAAAGGTTCTCGGTCACTATCACGTCGAAGTATGTCGGGCGCTGTATGATCTGCATAGCGGCATTGTCCACGAACATGAATTCGAGCTCCACATCGGGATATTTCGGGCCCATCTCTTTGGCGATTTGACGCCACAGGCGCGATGTCGCAATAACGTTGGCTTTGTCTACTACGGTGAGTTTCTTACGGCGTCCGCGTGCGAGGTTGAAAGCGAGGTCGAGTATGCGTTCTATCTCCTCGCGCGTGTACACACATGTGTCGTAAGCGGTGTTGCCGTCTTCGCTGCGTCCCTGCGGGCGTCCGAAGTACATGCCGCCCGTGAGTTCGCGTACGCACAGGAAATCGGCTCCTTTGACGATCTCTGTTTTAAGCGGAGAGCGGTGTGCCAGCGAGTCGAAAACGGCGAGCGGACGCAGGTTGGCGAAGAGACCGAGCGATTTACGCATACGCAAAAGTCCCTGTTCCGGTCTTACCGGTGCATTGGGATTGTTGTCGTATTTCGGGTCGCCGATAGCGCCGAATAGCACGGCGTCGTTGCGTTCGCAGATGGCATGCGTTTCGGCCGGATACGGATCGCCGGTAGCATCTATGGCCGAAGCGCCGACGAGAGCCTTTTCGTATTTGAATTCGTGGCCGTATTTTTTCGCAACGGCGTCGAGTACTTTTACTGCCTCACCCACGATCTCAGGGCCTATACCGTCACCCGGCAGCAGAGCAATGTTCAGATTCATAATCTTCGTTTAATTCTCTATTTTGTTTAACATCTTGATTGTAGCCTTGATTGCCGCTTCGGTCTGGTCGGGATCGAGACCGCGCGTCTTGAAGGTTTCCCCGTCGTGTTCCCACGTTATGATGGTCTGCACGAGGGCATCGGTACGTCCTCCTGGAGGGATCGTCACCGTGTAGTTGGTAAGCATCGGAAGCTCCCGGTCGAGGTGCGTGTATATTTTACGCAGCGCACCCATGAACGCATCGTACTGGCCGTCGCCGCTCGACGATTCTTCGTAAATTTCGTTGTTTATTTCGATTTTCAATACGGCTACCGCATGCAATCCCTGTGAAAGCGAAAGGCTGTAGTTCAGAATCTTGATATGGCTTTCGTGTTCGCCCTGCCGCAATACGTCCGATATTATGTATGGAAGGTCTTCGGCAGTGACCTGCTCTTTCTTGTCGCCGAGTTCGATGATGCGCTCGGTAACCTTACGCATCGAGTCCTCGTCGAGTTCTATGCCGATGGCTTCGAGATTTTTGCGGATGTTGGCCTTGCCCGATGTCTTGCCGAGTGCATACTCCCTGACACGTCCGAATCGTTCGGGTAACAACTCGTTGTAGTACAGATTATTCTTGTTGTCCCCATCGGCATGTATGCCGGCACATTGCGTAAATACGTTTTCGCCGACCACCGGTTTATTCGGCGGGATATGTATGCCGGAATAGGTTTCCACCATGCGACTCACGCGGTTGATCTTCTCTTCGGTGATGTGGGTCTTCACGCCCAGCTGGTCGTGCAATACCGCTATCACGCTCGATAGGGGAGCATTGCCGGCACGTTCTCCGAGTCCATTTACCGTAGTGTGTACGCCCTTGATGCCGGCCTTCATGGCTGCCATGACATTCGCAACCGACAGGTCGTAATCGTTGTGCGGGTGGAAATCGAAATGCAACTCCGGATAGCGTTCCACCATCTGGCGGCAGAAGTCTTCCGTATTGTACGGATTCAGGATACCGAGTGTGTCGGGCAGCATGAATCGTTTGATGCTCTCGCCGCGAAGCGCATCTACCATGGCGAATACGTAGTCCGGTGAGTTACGCATACCGTTTGACCAGTCTTCCAAATATAGATTAACCGAAATACCCATCCCGGTCGCTTTCGCTATGTCGGCCTTGATGTCTGCCACATGTTGCTCAAGGGTCTTGCGTAGCTGCCCTTCGCAATGTTTCCGCGAGCCTTTAGACAATAGGTTGATGATGCGTCCACCGGCATCTTTGATCCAGTTGAGACTGACGCCGCCGTCTATGAATCCCAATATCTCGATGCGGTCGAGCGCGCCTTTGTCCGCAGCCCACGAGGTTATACGCTTTACCGCTTCGAACTCCCCTTCTGACACGCGTGCCGAAGCGACCTCGATGCGGTCAACATGGAGCTCGTCGAGCAGCAACTTGGCTATACTTAGTTTTTCCTTCCACGAGAGCGAGACTCCGGAGGTCTGTTCGCCGTCGCGAAGGGTGGTATCCATTATTTCAGCAACCATAGTGTCTGTTTTTTATGGCCTTATTAGGCTTGGCCTGTTCATAGAGAACAAGCTGTGAGTTAGCGGCATCGCCGCCTGCCGCATGACCCGATGATGAGATCGGGCATGTGTGCGTTGTTATTTTTTCTCGTAAGCTTCGATTTCGGGTCGTATGCTCACCAGATAATCTACGTCGTCGAAACCGTTCATCAGACATTCCTTCTTGTAACCGTCGATTTCGAAATTTTCCTTCTCGCCGGTCGATACATTGGTTATCGTCTGGGCCGGAAGATCGACATTGAATTCGGCTTTGGGATCTTTCGCGATGGTGTCGAACGCGTCGTTAAGGAACTTTTCGCTTACTTTTATCGGAAGCAACCCGCAATTCAGCGCGTTGTTGCGGAAGATGTCGGCGAAGAAGCTGGATACGATGATACGGAAACCGTAGTCGTACAGCGCCCATGCAGCGTGTTCACGCGACGAACCGCATCCGAAGTTCTTGGCGGCGAAGAGTATATTGCCGCTGTATTTCGGATCGTTCAGCGGGAAACCCGCGATTGGTTTGTCTTCCTTGTCGTAACGCCAGTCGCGGAAAAGGTTGTCTCCGAAACCTTTGCGCTCTACTGCTTTGAGGAAACGGGCCGGTATTATCTGGTCCGTGTCGATGTTCTCGATGTTGACCGGTACTCCGCAGGAGCATACCGTCGATATTTTGTCCATTGCCATAGTTTGCTACTTTATGTATTTTTTGATTTGTTCTACTATCGTTTCGTTTCCGGCGATCTGGGATATTCCCCTGTCCTGCCTTAAAGTGTATACCTTTCCTCCTGCCTCTTCCACGATGAGGTTTCCGGCGCATACGTCCCAAGGGTGTAGTGCCAGCTCCCAGTATCCGTCCAGCATCCCGCATGCTATGCAGCACAGGTCGTAAGCTGCCGCACCCATGCGGCGCATATCCCTGATGTGCGGGATTATATTAGCGACGTTGTCGCTGTTGTTGTCCGGATTGATGTCCTTGTCGTATGGGAATCCGGTTCCGATGACCGACCTGTCGAGGGTTTGTTTGTCCGAAACCCGGATTCTCTTGGCTTCTCCGCCTCTGATCCACATATATGCGCCATTGCCCTTGGTTGCTGCGAACAGCTCGTCGAGATATGGGGCGTATACTACGCCCACGATTGTCTTGCCCTTGTATTGCAGTGCGATGGAGATGCAGAACACCGGTAATCCTTGACTGTAGTTCGTGGTTCCGTCGAGGGGATCGACCACCCACAGATAGTCGCTTTCGGCGCTTCCGCTAAATCCGCCCTCTTCGCCGAGGATCTTATGGTCCGGATACTTCTCGGTTATGGCACGCACGATAAACTCTTCGCTCTCCTTGTCAGTCCGTGTCACTACGTCGTATACGTTGGACTTCAGCTCTATGGAGAGGTCATTGCCGCGGAAATACGACAATTGTATAGCACTCACCTTTTTGGCGGTGTCGATGGCGAACGAGAGGAATTCTTCGTGCATGTTCATCGGGAAGTGAGGTGTTTGGAATTTACTTTATGTCGAACACTTCGCGCGGGTCCTGTACCGTACCGGTTACGGCAGCGGCCGCTGCAACGAGCGGGCCTGCGAGCATGGTGCGTGCACCCGGTCCTTGACGTCCTTCGAAGTTGCGGTTCGAGGTCGAGACGCTATATTTGCCTGCAGGTATCTTGTCGTCGTTCATGGCAAGACATGCCGAACATCCGGGCTGGCGGAGCGTGAACCCTGCCTCTTCGAATATCTTGTCGAGCCCCTCTTCCTTACAGAGCCTTTCTACCATCTTGGAACCCGGAACGAGCCATGCGGTTATGTTGTCGGCTTTTTTACGGCCTTTCACATATTTGGCAAATAGCCTGAAGTCTTCGATACGGCCGTTGGTACAGCTTCCGAGGAATACGTAGTCAACCTTTTTGCCTATCATCTTTTCGCCCTCCTTGAATCCCATGTATTCGAGTGCACGGTCGAAAGATATTTTGTCGCTGCCGGACAGTCCATCGCTCGATGGTATTTCGCCGGTGATCGCAACGCCCATACCCGGATTGGTCCCGTAGGTTATCATGGGTTGTATGTCGGCTGCATCGAATGTGAATTCGCTGTCGAACTTGGCGTCGGGATCCGACGGAAGCTTCTTCCACTCTTCCACCATCTTGTCGAAGTCTGCACCTTTTGGAGCGTTTTCGCGTCCGCGGACGTATTCGAACGTTGTTTCGTCCGGGGCGATGATGCCGCCACGTGCACCGCTTTCGATAGCCATGTTGCAGACCGTCATACGCTCTTCCATGCTCATGCTACGGATTGTGTCGCCGGCGAACTCGATGAAGTGCCCGGTTCCGCCCGAAGCAGAGATTTTAGATATAATATATAGTATGACGTCTTTCGATGTTACGCCGATTCCGCGTTTGCCGTTGACCGTTATGCGCATGGTCTTTGGTTTCGGCTGTACGATACACTGCGAAGCGAACACCATTTCTACTTCCGACGTTCCGATACCGAACGCTACGGCACCGAATGCACCGTGTGTAGCTGTATGGCTGTCGCCGCACACGATGGTCATACCCGGCTGTGTGAACCCGAGTTCCGGACCTACGATATGCACGACCCCGTTCTTGGGGTGTCCGAGCGAGAAGTGCTCTATGCCGTTGGCATCGCAGTTTGCTGCGAATGCCGCGAGCTGTGCCCTCGACCCCGGTTCCTTTACCGGAAGATGCTGATCTATGGTCGGGGTGTTGTGGTCTGCCGTAGCAGTGGTCTTTTCCGGACGGGCCACTTTAAGCCCTCGGTTCTTCAAGCCGAGGAATGCTACCGGCGATGTCACTTCGTGTATGTAGTGCCTGTCTATGTAGAGTATGTCGCGTCCGCCGTCGAGATGACGCACCACATGCGCGTCCCATACTTTGTCGAATAATGTCTTTCCCATCGTTGTTATTTGCTTTTCTTATCCTGTTTTTCTGTTACGTTGAGTATGTTGAGTGCGTCGATGAACGCCTCGGTAGCAGCACGCACGGTATCGGTATGTGCCGAGAAGCCCTCTGCATGGCGATTGCCGCTCTCCAACTGTATATGTACGCGAGCCACGTCGTTGCTGCCCTTCGTCATAGCCTGTATGAGGTATTCCGAGATCACCACCTCGTCGTTTATAAGGCTCTTGATCGCCGATACGGCTGCGTCCACCGGACCGTTGCCTGTCGCTGTCGCCATACGCTCATTGTCCCCAAATTTGAGGATTACGGTCGCCGTCGGGACGAGCATTCCGGTCATCACCTGCAACTGTTTGAGCTTGATGAACGATTTCTTGTGCGAGTCCATGTCGCCGACGAGTACGAGCAGGTCGGAATCCCGGATGTCCTTTTTCTTGTCTGCGAGTTTGAGGAACCGTTGGTAGACTTCGTCGAGAGCCTCTTTCTCCAGTTTGTAACCGAGCAGTTCGAGACGGTGTCCGAGTGCCGCACGTCCGCTACGCGCAGTCAGTGCGATGACAGATTCGTCCACGCCCACGTCTTTCGGGTCGATGATCTCGTAGTTTTCGCGGTTCTTGAGCACCCCGTCTTGATGTATGCCCGAAGAGTGTGCGAAAGCGTTGCGGCCGACGATGGCCTTGTTAGGCTGCACCGGCATGTTCATAAGGCTCGAAACCAGACGGCTCGCCTTGTTGAGCAGAGTGGTATTGATATTCGTGTCGATGCCGAACTCTTTGTGGCAGCGGAGCGTCATCACAACTTCCTCCAGCGATGTGTTGCCCGCACGTTCACCGATACCGTTGATGGTTACCTCCACCTGACGGGCACCGTTCAGTACACCGGCGAGGGTGTTGGCCGTAGCCATGCCCAAGTCGTTGTGACAGTGCGTGGAGATGATGGCCTTGTCCACGTTCGGTACATTGTCCATCAGGAATTTTATCTTCGCACCGAAATCCTGCGGCAGCGTGTAGCCCGTCGTGTCGGGTATGTTCACGACAGTAGCGCCTGCGGCTATAACAGCCTCTACCACACGGGCGAGGTATTCGTTCTCGCTGCGGCCTGCGTCTTCGGCATAGAATTCCACATCGTCTACGAACTTGCGCGCATACTTGACTGCGGCCACAGCACGTTCGATGATCTCTTCCGGATTGGATTTCAGCTTGTCGTAAATATGGTATGGGGATACTCCGATCCCAGTGTGTATCCTTTTGCGTTTTGCCAACTTTAGGGCGTCGGCAGCAGCATCTATATCTTTTTCAACGGCACGCGTTAGGGCGCAGATAACTGGCTCCGAAACGGCTTTCGATATTTCGCGCACCGAGTTGAAGTCACCCGGGCTGCTGACGGGGAAACCCGCCTCGATGACGTCTACGCCCAATTTCTCGAGCATACGAGCCACCTCGATCTTCTCAACCGTATTCAACTGGCATCCGGGGACCTGTTCACCGTCCCTGAGCGTGGTGTCGAATACATACAATCTTTCACTCATAAATATGATTGGTTTGTGCAATTCCGGCGTATCCGGAGTGCTGGTTGTAATGTTCTGTAAAAGTGTTCAAAAGTACTATATCTTGTTAAAATTTCCTAAACACGGTTTGTTAAAAAATACGATACCCAAGTCATTTTCACGCTTTTCCGTTTGTCGTCGGGTGTGCGGGTACAAAAACACGACCCCAGCTACATGCCGGGGTCGCGCGTCTTTTTCATTTGTCAATCTTTTCCCCGGCCAGCGGACCGGAGAACCGTTGGGGTATCTCTCTGTTTTAGTCCGCCATGTTTGGCATTTCTTTTTTGTACTCACCTGCTAGTAGCTTCCCGCGAATAGAATCGAAGCATTGTAGCGTGTACTCAACATCCTCTAGGGTGTGAGCAGCGGTCGGAATAATTCGTAGGATCATCTCCCCGAGAGGTACTACGGGATAAACGACGATCGAGCAGAATAAATTGTGGTTCTCGCGCAGGTCCACGACGAGGTTCGTAGCTTCGGGTATGTCTCCTTTTAGGTATACCGGAGTTACGGGCGACTGAGTTACGCCTATGTCGAAACCGCGTTCGCGCAATCCGTTCTGGAGCGCGTTTGTGATGGTCCACAACTTTTTCAGGTGTTCCGGCTGGGTCTTGATGAGTTCGAGACGCTTGAACGCACCCATTACCATCGGCATCGGGAGCGATTTTGCGTAAGTCTGCGAACGCATGTTGTAGCGGAGGTAGTCCACCAACCATTTGTGCGACGAAACGAATGCGCCTATTCCGGCCATAGATTTAGCGAACGTGTTGAAGAGCACGTCTACGCCGTCGGTGACGTTGAAGTGAGCCGCCGTTCCTTTTCCTTCCGGACCCATTGTGCCGAAGCCGTGTGCGTCGTCTACGAGCAGGCGGAAGTTGTATTCTTTTTTGAGCGCTACTATTTCATCGAGTTTGCCGAGGTCGCCCTTCATGCCGAAAACGCCTTCGGTGATGACGAGTATCCCGCCGCCGGATTCGGCTGCGAGTTTGGTCGCACGGTCGAGGCGGTTGCGAAGGTGTTCCATGTTGTTATGGTGGAACTTCATGCTTTCGCCCCTGTGAAGGCGGATACCGTCGATGATGCAGGCGTGTGCTTCGGCATCGTAAACTACGACGTCCTTGCGCGACAGCAGACAGTCGATTATAGAGATCATTCCCTGATAGCCGTAGTTGAGCAGGAATGCGTCTTCTTTGCCGACGAACGCAGCGAGCTCACGTTCGAGCTGTTCGTGGTATTTTGTCTGGCCACTCATCATACGCGCACCCATAGGCGCTGCCATTCCGAACTGTGCCGCACCTTCGGCATCGGCTTTACGTACTTCGGGGTGGTTGGCCAGTCCGAGGTAGTTGTTGAGACTCCAATTGAGAACCTCTTTGCCGCGGAATTTCATGCGTGGGCCTATTTCGCCTTCGAGTTTCGGGAACGAAAAGTATCCGTGGCTCCTTTTCTGGTACATACCGATCGGGCCGCCGGCGTCTTTCTGCAATCTTTCGAATATATCCACTGTGATAGAATATTTATAAGGTTTGGGTTTTCGGTCGGGTAAAAAACATCCACGGACGAAAAACCCTGCAAAGTTACATATTTATTCGGAACAAGCAGCTATAAAAAATTATTTTTTGCTCCGTCCTTTTTTGCCGTCGCGTTCCGATTTTACGAATATCGTGGTCTCGTTCGGTTTTTTGACCGCGAAATAGGCCGCTTTTTTGGCTATGGCGGCTTGGTCGTCCGGGACATTGGATGGAACGAACTTGTTCTTGCGTATGCCGCCGAACAATTTTTCGAACCATACGCATGCGGCGGAGAATTCGCCCAGTCCGGCGTTGAGGTGCACTCCGTCACGGGTGACGGGAACGCCCGGAAGATTGAGCCTGACATTCTGGAGTGCCGTACCAGCCGGTATGATTATGTCGATACCTACACGTTTGGCAACCTTGTCTACGGTACGTGCGACCTGCCTGTGCATGGAGTCTTGGCTGTTGCCGTAACGGGGATATGCCGGGTGCTTGTGATTGGCGTCGTATGGCCACACCTGCATAAGAATGAATTGCGCGTCTGTATTTGTGGCGTTGTCCTTTACAAAAGTCATGAGGTCTGGGAGGTACGGGAAATAGGTATTCTCGAAACCTGAATCGCCGCTTACCTGATGGAACGAGATGTAGTCCCACGGCTCGTCCGTAACGCAGTCTAAAAGCGTGCTTTTCGGCGTTTCGCTTTTCGTCCCATCTACGGTTATCTTGCGGTAAAAGTACGGAGCGGAGCCGTCTTTGGCGTTTTTTGCGTGCCGAGACAATGCACTGCCGTCTATGAAGGCATGTCCGATGATGACTTGTTTGCCGGCATCGCGGCATAGTTCGCTGAGGTTTTGTTCCACGGCGTGCATGGAGAAACTGTTGCCTATCGCCAGTATCCTGACCGTGTCGTCGCCGCGCGAGTAGCTGTTGTATGCTACTAATACAAGCGCGAGGGTTAAAATGTGCTTGAAGAAACGATGAATTGTCATAAAGTGTAGGTTAAAATGTTTTGGTCGGATCGTTCGGAACATCGTCCCGGAAAAACAAAGGTAAATAAAAAGTAGTTCAGAGTCAAGTCTGCCGCTGCCAGTATCGTGCGTGGCTGCCGACTTGCTGTCGGTGTAATAAAATTGTCGTTTTTTAAAATGGTACAATATATATTTTTTTCAGTCGTTAAAAATATGTAACTTCGCGCCGGGTTGTTTTCTGGCCCGACCCGTATTTGACCGTATGATGAAGAAAACTTTGTTGAGAATCATTCCTGTGTTTGCAATGGCGTTGCTTGCTGCAGGTTGCAGTGAGTATACCCAGTTGATGAAGACCGGTACGCCGCGCCAGAAGTACGATGCTGCCGTAGACTACTTGAATGCGGGAAAAAACCAGAGGGCTATCGACCTTTTCGAGATGGTTAGGCCGATGTTCATGGGGTTGCCGCAGGAAGACTCAATACTTTATCTGACGGGGCTGGCCTATTACAGGTTGAGGAATTTCGAGTCGAGCGGTTCCTTGTTCGACGAGTTCAGGAAGACGTTCGGCCGCAGTCCGTTGCTCGAAGATGCGGAGTTTCTGTATACGGACGGATTGTTCCGTAGCTCGCCTCCGCCCAATAGGGATCAGACGCAGACTATAAGGGCGATTATCGCCATAGAAGAGTATATGCAGCGTTATCCGCGCTCTAAGAACATCGCAGAGATGCAGGCGCATCTTGATGAGTTGGAGGATAAATTGAGAGAAAAAGCCTATTTGAATGCCAAGGTATATTACGATATAGGTGAATATAAGGCGGCAACGGTGGCTTTGCGTAACGCTCTGGATGAATATCCGGATAGCGACCACAGGGAGGAGATGCTGTATCTCATAGTAAAGGCGAACCATATGCTCGCGAGCAACTCTGTCGCTAAATTGCAGCGCGAACGCTTCATGAACGTGCAGGGGGCTTATTATAACTTCATGGCGGAGTATCCCGAGAGCCGTTACGCCAAAGAGGTGCAGAAGATGCTGGACGACGCTTCGGCATATCTCGAGCGGTTCTCTGACGGTGAAAAGAAAAACACAAGTACAAGCAATACAGAAGATGGAATTTAAAAAAGGCGGTGTCCCGAATAATACGGTGACACGTAAACTGACCGACATCGACGCTCCTACGGACAACGTTTACGAATCGGTAGTGATTATCGCGAAACGTGCGAACCAGATAGCTACCGAGATGAAGCAGGAGCTTAACCGCAAGCTGGCCGATTTCTCGAGTACGACCGATTCGCTCGAGGAGACTTTCGAGAACCGCGAACAGATAGAGATTTCGCGTTACTATGAAAGGTTGCCGAAGCCGGCCCTCATCGCTACCGAGGAGTTCCTTGAAGGTAAGGTATACTTCCGTGACAGCAGCGAAACCGAACAGGCTAACTAAGTAGGATCGGACGCGATGCTTCGCGGTAAACATATATTGTTAGGCGTAACAGGCAGTATAGCAGCTTATAAGGCTGCTATGCTTGTTCGTGCCCTCGTCAAGGGAGGGGCCGAAGTGAAGATCGTCATGACGCCGCTTGCCAAGGAGTTCATTACGCCGCTTACGTTGGCTACGTTGGCTAAGAATCCTATACTCGTCGATTTCTTCAATCCGGAGAACGGCGAGTGGAATTCGCATGTGAGCCTCGGTGAGTGGGCTGACGCTTATGTCATCGCTCCGGCTACGGCGAATACGATAGCGAAGATGGCGCACGGAATAGCCGACACCTTATTGCTTACAACTTATCTCTCGGCTCGTTGCCCCGTTTTCATAGCTCCTGCTATGGACCTCGATATGTTTGCTCATGTCACTACTCGGCAAAATCTTGCCTCGTTACGCGCTCATGGCGTTCATGTCGTGGAGCCGGGCGAGGGTGAGTTGGCCAGCGGTTTGAGCGGTAAGGGGCGCATGGCCGAGCCTGACGATATAGCGGCTTATGTTTCCGGTTTTTTCGGCAAAAAAATGTCGCTGAAAGGGCGACGGATGCTCGTTACGGCCGGGCCGACCGTAGAAGCCATAGATCCAGTAAGGTACATATCGAACCACTCGTCGGGCAAGATGGGGTATGCCATCGCGACGGAGTTGGCGTCACGCGGCGCGGATGTTATGCTCGTCAGCGGTCCCGTATCGTTGGCTGTGCCGGCCGGTGTAAAGCGTGTCGATGTAGTCTCGGCTCAAGAGATGTACGAGGCATCGGTCGAAGCGTTTCGTGATATGGATGGCGCGATAATGTGCGCTGCCGTCGCGGATTATACTCCTGCCGAAGTTGCCGAAACCAAGATAAAACGTAAGGGGGATGCTTCGCTCAATTTGAAACCTACGAAAGACATTGCCGCCGAATTGGGCCGCAATAAGGAGGGTAGGCTGTTGATCGGGTTCGCCCTTGAAACGGATAACGAGGAGGCGAACGCCGTAGATAAGCTCAAACGCAAAAACCTCGACTATATCGTTCTCAATTCACTTCAGGATAAGGGCGCTTGTTTCGGTGGCGATAATAATAAGATCACGATTATAGGGCGTGACGGGTCTCGTGCGGCCTATCCGCTCGAAACCAAATCGGAGGCGGCCGTTCGTGTTGCCGACCTCGTGGAGAAATTCTTCGAAAAATAGTTCGGCCGCGTTCCGAATATCTCTTTTCTGACTATCTTTGTATGATGTGGAATGTGCCATAATGGTCTTGGCGGGCCATGTCGTGCTTTCCTGATTTTCAATATGTGTATTCATGCTCAAAAAACTTCACGTTGAGAATTATGCGCTTATCGACCGACTTGAACTGGAGTTGGGCGACGGCTTGAATATTATCACGGGCGAGACAGGGGCCGGTAAGTCTATCCTGCTCGGAGCATTGGGGTTGCTGCTCGGAAACCGTAGTGACAGCAGTGTGATGAAGGATGCACAGCATAATTGCATAATCGAGGGGGAGTTCGAGATAGGTCGTTACGATCTTGAGGATTTCTTTTCCGAGCATGATCTGGATTACGATCCGACGACTATTGTGCGCCGAGTCATGTCGCCCGGAGGGAAAAGCCGGTGCTATATCAACGACCTGCCGGTGCAGGTGACTATGCTGCGAGAGTTCGGCGCACATCTTATAGATATACATTCGCAACATCAAAGCTTGCTGATAGCAGAAGACGGTTTCCGTACCGGTATGGTGGATAGCGTCGCCGCGCATAGGCCGCTGTTGGCAGAGTACGCACAAGTATATGACGAGTTGCGCCGTGTCGAGCGCGAATACCTCGCTATGAAGGAGGAGGCAGAGCGCAGTCGGCAGGATGAGGAGTGGCTGGAGTTTCAGGTACGGCAGCTTGACGATGCTAAACTTGCGGAGGGCGAACAGGCGGACCTGGAGGCGAGGCAGGCCGAGTTGGCTCACGCTCAGGATATACAGGCGGCACTCGGTGGATCTGAGTCGTTGCTTGCGGATGATGAGAATGGGGTGTTGGTGAGGTTGAAGGCTGTGGAGAGGGAGATCGGTAGTATTGCTGGGTACTTCCCTCGGGCCGGGGAGTTGTTGGACCGTGTACGCACGTCGCTTGTCGAACTGAAAGATATAGAAGCCGAGGTGTCGGCGGAAGCCGAGCGTGTGGAGTCGGAACCGGGAGAGTTGGAACGCGTGTCGGATCGTCTTGATATGATCTATTCGCTCCAGCAGAAACATAAGGTCGGGAGCGTGGAGGAGTTGATAGAGTTGCACAGGAAATACGCGGAACAGTTGGCTGCAATAGCGGGATGCGATGAGGCGATGTCGGCTATGGAGCACCGTATAAATGAATGTTCTTCACGGGCGTGCAAGCTTGCGGAGAAGATAACTGCCGGCCGCAAAAAGGCAGGAAAGTCCATCTCTTCGTATGTCGAGAGTATGTTGGACGAACTTGGAATGCCGTCGAGTACGTTTGTCGTAGATGTGTCGTCGTCCGGTTCTTTGAAGAGGAGTGGTGCGGACGAGATACGTTTCCTGTTCTCGTCCAATAAGGGGATGGCTCTCGCTCCGGTCGAGAAGATCGCTTCGGGCGGTGAGATTTCGCGTGTAATGCTGGCGCTCAAATCGCTTGTGGCGAGGAGTTCCAGCCTTCCGACCATCATTTTCGATGAGATAGACACCGGAGTGTCGGGACGCATAGCCGATGCCATGGGACGTATAATCGAGGAGTTGGGGCACAGTATGCAGGTCGTGAATATCACCCACCTGCCGCAGGTGGCATCGAAAGGAGGCACGCACTTCCTCGTATATAAGGAGACCGTGAACGGTAAGACGAGTACCTCGATCCGCAAGTTGAGCGACGACGAGAGGGTTGGCGAGATAGCGAAGATGATAAGCGGGTCCGATATTACGACTGCCGCTCTGGAGCAGGCTAAACTGCTGTTGGGAGTACGCTGATCTTCTGCATTGTGTCGGGGCCGGTTTTCGTAGTGGCCGTGCGGCCGTAAGTGTTCATAAAGACAGCCTGATTATTGATAACTTATCGTTGCCGGGGTTGGCGGCGGCATAAAATATAGATACCTTTGTTTTCGTATTTCATAAACCGTTGCCGCAATGCCAGTTTGTAATTTTGCCGACAGGGAAGTCGGTGTCAGCAACCGACAGGAACTTTCCGAAATGCTCGAAGTGATAGGCGTGGAGACCATCGAAGAGTTGATCTCTCAGGTCATTCCGAAGTCTATCCGTTTGCGTAAGGCCATCGATCTTCCTGCAGAAGGAATGAGCGAGCAGGAGTTTGCTGTGCATATCGAGAATCTCGCGGCAAAGAACGAACAGTTCCGTTCGTTCATAGGCATGGGTTACTATCCTTCGGCTACTCCCGCCGTCATCGCGCGTAATGTGTTCGAAAATCCTGCGTGGTATACTTCTTATACGCCGTATCAGGCCGAAATATCGCAGGGACGCCTCGAAGCGTTGCTCAATTTCCAAACCATGGTCGTCTCGCTTACTGGGCTCGAAATAGCCAATTGTTCGTTGCTTGACGAGGGTACGGCTGCGGCAGAGGCGATGCTTATGATGTATGCGCTCAGGAGCCGTGAAGCCGTGGCCGGTGGGCGCAACGTGTTGTTCGTGGACGAGAATATTTTCCCGCAGACGCTCGACGTTCTGTTGACGCGCAGCGAACCTGTCGGGATCGAGATAGTGTGTGACGATTACGCGTCATACGAATTCAGCGGACGGGAGTTCGGGGTGTTGGTACAATATCCGGCAGCTAACGGAGATGTCCGGGATTATGCCGTTTTTACGGCGGCCGCCCACGAAAAGGGAGCATTGGTTACGGCTGTGGCCGATATTATGGCTTTGGCGTTGCTGAAGGCTCCGGGCGAGTGGGGTGCGGATATAGCGGTGGGCAGTGTGCAGCGTTTCGGGTTGCCGATGGGATTCGGCGGTCCTCATGCTGGATATATGGCTACGAGGAATGCTTTCAAACGCAACATGCCGGGACGCATAATAGGGGTGTCGGTTGACAGACTCGGCAACAAAGCGCTTCGAATGGCGCTTCAGACGAGGGAGCAGCACATAAAGCGAGAGCGTGCTACGTCTAATATCTGTACCGCCTCCGCGTTGATGGCCTCTATGGCCGGCTTTTATGCCGTTTACAACGGTCCGGAGGGTGTGCGGGCTATTGCCGAACATATACATTTGTGTGCAGTACGGGTGGCGAAGGCTCTCGAAGCTATAGGTTATAAGAGGACTTCGGACGGAGCGTTTTTCGATACGGTCGAGTTCGATGCCGAAACTGCCGTTGTGCAGGATATAGCACTCGAGGCAGGGGTGAATTTCTACTATCCGGGCGAGAATCGTGTGCGAATGAGCTTCGACGAGTTGACGACAGAGGAGGATATGGCTACTGTTATAGCTATTTTCGCCGAGGCGGCCGGTAGAAAGATGCCCAAGAATATTCCAGATGCCGGAATGGCATTGCCGGAGAACTTGCACCGAACTTCGCCTATACTGGACTCGAAGGTGTTCAATATGTATCGGAGCGAGACCGATATGATGCGGTATATAAAGAAGTTGGAGCGACGCGATATATCGTTGGCAAGCAGTATGATTCCGCTCGGTTCTTGTACCATGAAGCTCAATTCCGCCGCAACGATGCGTCCGTTGAGCCTTTCCGGGTTCACGAATATGCACCCGTTCGCACCGCGTTCGCAGGCGGCTGGTTATCTCGAACTCATTTCTGAGTTGGAGAAGGATTTGGCTGCCATAACGGGTTTCTCGGCGACATCGTTGCAGCCTAACTCCGGTGCTGCCGGAGAATACGCGGGCATGATGGTGATTCGTGCGTTCCATCAGAGTAGGGGACAGGGTTACCGCAATGTGGTGCTGATTCCGGCTTCGGCACATGGTACGAATCCGGCTTCTGCGGTCATGGCGGGTATGAAGATCGTGACGGTCGAGTGTGACGGGCTGGGTAATATAGACGTGGCCGACCTCGAAGCTAAAGCGGAGCAGTACAGCAGCGAGCTTGCGGCACTTATGGTGACTTACCCATCGACGCACGGGGTTTTCGAGAGTAGGATACACGATATAATAGATATAGTCCATGATGCCGGAGGTCAGGTGTATATGGACGGGGCGAACATGAACGCACAGGTGGGGTTGACGAGTCCCGGATATGTCGGGGCCGATGTCTGCCATCTGAATCTACATAAGACATTCGCGATGCCTCACGGCGGCGGCGGACCCGGAGTAGGTCCTATATGCGTGGCGAAGCACCTTGTGCCGTTCCTGCCGTCTCATGCCTTGGTTCTGGAGACAGGCGGGGCGGACGGTATTACTGCGGTCGCATCGGCTCCTTACGGTAGCGCGATGTTGCTCCCTATAACATACGGCTATATAAAGATGCTGGGAGAGAAAGGGTTGAGGCGTGCTACGGAGATGGCGATAGTGAACGCCAATTATATGTCCAAGGCGTTGGAGGGTGAGTTCCGAACGTTCTTTACGGGCGAGACCGGACGGGTCGGGCACGAGTTTATACTCGATTTGCAGAATTTCCGCAAGGACTACGGTGTGGATGCGGGCGATGTGGCTCGCAGGCTTATGGATTATGGTTTCCATGCGCCGACGCTGTCGTTCCCTGTGCACGACACTTTTATGGTCGAGCCGACGGAAAGCGAGTCGAAAGCGGAGATGGATCGGTTTGTAGAGGCTATGGTGAGTATTAAGCGGGAGTGCGAGAAGTTGCCGTCCGAAGGCATGCAAAAGGATAACGTTGTTGTCAATGCCCCGCATACGGCTGTCGAGCTGGCCGGAGAGTGGACGCATCCTTATACTCGCAATGAGGCTGTATTCCCGGCTAAATGGGTGGCTGAAAATAAGTTTTTCCCTTATGTCAGCAGGATAGATGCTGGATATGGTGACCGAAATCTTGTCGCAACGAGCGACGGGTTGGATGAAAATATGTAGTATCTGTGCTGTGGATGGTGTGTTGTTGTATTAAAGTGTTGAGAGATGCTGTGTATTTTCAGTAATAGTGGCGAAATTTCATGTTGTTTTTTTAAAACTATGAGCCATAAAATAAATTTTATTAATAAATCGAAATGGAAATGAAAATTGGAGAAAAAACATTTGTGTCGTTAAGCTATACGCTTAGGGTTGGTGGAGACGTTGTCGATAGTGCGTCGGCGAGCAATCCGCTGGAATTCGTATTCGGAGCGGGTTATCTGTTGCCGAAGTTCGAAGATAATATCAAAGGTCTGGGTAAGGGCGATAAGTTCGAGTTCACCCTCACGCCGGCCGAGGGCTATGGCGAATCTGTGGCAGATGCTATCGTGGACCTTCCTAAGGACGTGTTCATGATCGACGGGGCTATCGAGGACGGATTGCTCGAAATAGGCAATCAGGTTCCGATGAGTACCGCCGACGGACAGCATCTCGTGGGTACTGTTAAGGAAGTGGACGATGAGTCGGTTAAGATGGACTTCAACCACCCGATGGCAGGCAAAACTCTCGATTTCAGCGGTGAGATCGTAGACGTTCGCGAGGCTACCGATGCCGATATGATGGGCGGCATGATGGCCGGCGGCGGATGCAGCTGTGGCTGCGACGGCAATTGCGACGACGAGTCTTCGTCTTGCGGATGCGGTTGCCACTAATAAGAATTTACGCGTGTACAAAAAATAAAGGCGGTCAAAAACGACCGCCTTTATTTTTTGTTTTTTATCAAGAATGATGTCCACCTTTGAGGCTTAAAAGTTCACACCTATATCTTTGCTTGCCACAATAGCGGGATTCGGCCCGTATGCAGGAATATTTGTGCTTAATTTTACGGTTAATGCACCTTTGCCCGGTTTGGCTTTTCCGTATGGGATGTTTATCTCGGTTGAGACGCCGGGGACGAGCCTTACCTCTACAGTTCCGCGTGCAACCTTGCGTTTTGCGCCTTGGACCACGGTGTACGACACGATGGCGTCTGTCGTCCTGAACGACATATTGCTCGTCGTAGTAAACACTCCTTTGGACGGATCTTTCGCCGCGAACGTAACCGTTTCGGCCGAAGTCTGCGACTCTTCGAGGATGACGCGGCCGTCAACGGCCTTCGCATTGGACGACACCACTTGCGGAACGACGGCATCGGTGTTCCATTCGCCGGCGGCCGTGGTGTATATCACAGGCCTTCGATCTCCGGCCTCGGCGGTGATCTCTTTGGCCGCGAGGTAACTTTCGTAGAGGTTATAGCCGTTGGAAACGCCCGCGGACAGGGAGAACCCGATGACTGACGGGTGATGCCATGACGTATACATCATGCTCTCCATGCGGTCTTTGTACGACGCTTCCCACGCCGGGTCGTTTGCCGGGTTTCCGCCGACTTGCCGGGAGTCTCCGCTCGAAGAAGTGTTGATACCGGTTTGCGGGACGATAAACAGCCCCTTCTCGTCGCATAGGGAGTAGAACCAGTCGGGTAACGGCCTGTATGCCTGTATGGTATTGATGCCTCTCGATTTCATCTCCGAAATCCAAGCGGCTGTACCTTCTTTCGAGTCGGGTTTGTGGTTGTTCAGGGTCAGGTTGTCTGCGAAACGGAACGGGAACGTTTGCCCGTTTATGAGCAGTTCTCCTTTGCTGACCTCTACGGTGCGGATGCCCACTTTATACGTTATATATTCCCAATAACGTCCTTCGTGCTGTGTTTTGACCAGCAGCGTGTAGAGGTCGGGTTGCTCCGGACTCCATAATTTGGCATTCGGGACGTTGACGATAAAACGCACCGTGTCTTCGCGGCGCATGTCGATCTCCCTGTCGCGCCTGCCAGACGTGATAACCTCGCCGGCGGGGGAGATGAATGCGTAGTGTACGGTCAGGGTTTTGGGATTGAGCATGTTGCTCTTCAGTAGTACGCCGAGCTCTATCACGGCATCGTTGCCTTCGATGGTTGTCCTCGTCACGTAATCCCGTACCCGTACCCTCGGCTGGGCGAGTATATACGTCTCGCCGGTAAGTTGCGGCTTGAAGTTTTCGGACCGATCGTCGAGAATGTCCGATGCGGCCCTCGGCTGAAGCTTTATCTCTACGGTGTTCACTCCCTCTTGCGATGCCTTCGAGATGTTGAATTCGGCAGGCGTGGAGTAGGTCTGGTTATAGCCTATGCGCTGGCCGTTCACGAATATCTCGTAGGGTGCGTTGGCCGCTCCGATGTACAGGTAGAACTCCCTGTCGATCCACGCGAATGGAACCTTGAACGAGTGGCTGTAAACAGTTGCCGAACCTTCTGCCGCTGTTTTCCAGTTCTCGGCGAGTGGTTGCAGGTATGCCGAGGCTTCGTGGCTTCGAGCTATGGCATCCGCTTCGCTGTTGTAACATATGGTTTGCGTGCGAGGCAATTCGCGCCCCAGTTCTACCGGAGTTGGCGATAGCCAAGGCTCTGCCGGCCATTGAGTGTCGGTATTTGTCTCTTGTCCCCATCCGTATCCGGCCGTCAGGGCCATGATGGCGGCTATGTATAACGACAGACTTTTCATAGACTTAAAAGTTTTAGGGCCTAAATATAATAAATCATCCCGATATTTCCTTTTACACGAACGGAAATACCGGGATGATAGTGTGTGTGATCTTGCTATTTGAGGTCGCTGTTCGAAGCGGCGATCATTGCGAGGTTCATCCTGTCGCGCATATCGGCGCTCTCGCTCTGGAGGTGTATGTTCTGCCAGAGACCGAGGAGTACCGGCCCGATTATTTCGGCGCTGCCGAGTCTCTCCATGAGTTTATAGGAGATGTTGCCGGCCGAAAGGTTCGGGAAGATGAAGGTGTTGACCTTGCGTCCGCCCAGTTTGTTGAACGGATAGTATTGCTCCCTGAGTTTCGGATCGAGTGCTATGTCGGCTTTCATTTCACCGTCTACGAGCAGTTCCGGGTGGTCCCTGTGAAGTATTTCGACAGCTTTAGCCACTTTCTTGGCCTCCTCTTCCGTGTCTGTACCGAAGTTGGAGTTAGACAACATGGCGATTACCGGCTCGTATCCGAAATGGCGTACTGCCTGAGCGGCAAGGACTGCGATCTCAGCCAGCTCTTCCGGTGTCGGGTTCGCGTTGATAACCGTATCGGCGAAGAACATCGGGCCGTTTTGCGTGCTTACGATGTGCATTGCGCCGAGAGTCTTCTCTTGAGCGTTGAAGAGTTCGCGTATCGGTTCGAGCGATTTCGTGTAACGGCGGCTGTAATCTATGATAGCGGCGTCGGTGTCGCCGGCCATCATGCTCATCAGGGTAAACCACTGGCGTTCCATTGTGCGGCGTGTGGCGTCGCTCAGCGATACGCCTTTTCGGCTCATCTTTTCATAGAATACCTGTGCGTATTTGTTGCGACGCTCTTTTTCTGTTTCGCTCTTGTGGTCTATTATCTCGAATACAGACGGGTCGATGTGCATGTCTGCTGCGATTTCGCAGATGTTGTCGTAGTTGCCGATGAGTACCGGTTTCACGACTCCGTCCGAACCGAGGACGGCTGCCGCCTTGATGACGCTCGGATTTTCACCGTTGCTGAAAGCCACGCGTTTGATAGGCGCTTTCTCTACCATCGTGCGTATGCGCCTCATGAGCTTGTCGTTGCGGCCCATGCGTTTTTCGAGTTCTGCCCTGTATGCGTCCCAATCTTCGATGGTCTTGCGTGCCACTCCCGAGTCGATTGCAGCCTTTGCTACGGCTACCGAGATATTCACGATAAGACGAGGGTCGAGCGGGGTGGGGATGAGATATTCCTTGCCGAAGCTCAGGTTTGCATTGCCGTATGCCGACGATACGATTTCGGGAACTGGCTGGCGTGCGAGTTCGGCGAGCGCGTGTGTAGCGGCAATTTTCATCTCCTCGTTGATCTTGGTCGCACGCACGTCGAGCGCGCCGCGGAAGATGTAGGGGAATCCGAGGACGTTGTTCACTTGGTTGGGATAGTCCGAACGGCCGGTGGCGAAGATGATGTCCTCGCGCGAAGCCATAGCGTTGTCGTAGGATATTTCTGGGTTCGGGTTAGCGAGGGCCATCACGATAGGGTCTTTAGCCATGCTGCGTACCATCTCCTGAGTCAGGATGTTGGCTACCGACAATCCGAGGAATACGTCGGCATCCTTCAATGCGTCGGCGAGCGTCCATACGTCGCGCGATGTGGCGAATACTTTCTTCGATGCGTTGAGGTCCTGCCTTTGGGTGTTGATAACGCCCTTGCTGTCGCACATCACGATATTTTCGGGTTTGACGCCGAGCGTGATGTATAGTTTGGCACACGATACTGCGGCTGCGCCTGCACCGTTCACTACGACTTTGGCTTCGTCTATCTTCTTGCCTACTATTTCGAGTGCGTTGATGAGCGCGGCTGCCGAGATGATAGCCGTACCGTGCTGGTCGTCGTGCATTACCGGGATGTCGAGTTCCTTTTTAAGGCGTTCCTCGATTTCGAAACATTCCGGCGCCTTGATGTCTTCGAGGTTGATACCTCCGAACGTGGGCGATATGTTCTTAACTGTCTCGATGAATTTGTCTGTGTCGAGCGTATCTACCTCGATGTCGAATACGTCGATGTCTGCGAATGTTTTGAACAACAGACCTTTGCCTTCCATTACCGGTTTGCCGGCAAGTGCGCCTATGTTACCGAGCCCCAAAACCGCCGTGCCGTTCGAGATTACGGCTACGAGGTTTCCTTTCGCGGTGTATTTGTATGCGTCTTCGGGGGTCTTTTCGATTTCAAGACACGGTTCCGCCACGCCCGGCGAATATGCCAGAGACAGGTCGTTCTGAGTCCTGTATGGTTTTGTCGGTACTACTTCGATTTTACCGGGTCTTCCCTCCGAGTGGTATAGGAGGGCTTCGTCCCTGCGGTTTTTCTGGTTAACAGCCATTTTGCTTACAGTTTTTAAAGAAAAGACGTATATTTGTGTATATTCTTCGTTTTGTGTTGTATTTTTAGCTTTCGCTGGAAAAAAATCGCACGCAAGTTAAAGAAAATCCATTAAAAATGAGCCTTTATCCGCAACTTAATTTCCCGCGATATTCTTTTCGTTTGCGTTCGTGCGGCGGGACTAACAGGATATGGGATGATATTCGGAAAGTGTGGTTGGTGCTTACGCCCGAGGAGTGGGTGCGCCGCCATGTCGTGCGATGGCTTGTGGAAGAGCGTGGGGTTACCCCGCAGCTAATCGTGCAGGAACATCCTGTCGATGTGAATGGTCAGCCTCAGCGGGCCGATGTGGTCGTATTCGGGACGTCGGATGCCCGGCCGTTATTGCTGGTGGAGTGTAAAGAACCCGGGGTTCGGATTTCGCAAGATGTCTATGCACAGGCCGTGAGGTACAATGCTTTTCTCAAGGCGCGTTATATTATGATGACCAACGGGTTGCGACACTATATTTATGAGATGGGCGCTGATGGGAGTTATTCAATGTTGACGGAGTTTCCGGATTTGCCGTGAAGTCGGCCGGCCACGCGTTAGTTGCACGTATTCTCGTTTGATGTACTGTGATTCCCGGATTTGGTTGTATTACAACACTTATCGGATGCTCGTGAGGGGCATCGTGGTTGGGTGCGGTGTAGATTTGAATGTGTGGTTCGTTAACGAAAGCGTACCTGTCAGAACACTCGGTATCTTTAGTCCTTTTTCGGATTGATTAGTTGCAGCATGTATTCGTCTGTCCAGCCTGATGTGGTCTTGATCCATTCGCGTTTGACGCCTATGGTCAGGAATCCTTTGCTGCGGAACAGCATGAGGCTTGGAGTGTTGTCGAACAGTACGTTGCAGTACAACTGGTTGAGGTGCAATATCATGAAAGCGTAGCGTATCAATATCTGCAATGCGCTCGACGCGTATCCTTGGCAGCGTTCCTTCTTGTCGTATATCAGCACCCCGATGCCTGCGCGGCGGTTGTATGGGTCTATGTCGAAGAGGTCTATCGTGCCGACGGCTTTGCCGCTGTCTGCCGCTTCTATGATGAGCCTGAGCTGACGTGTTTCGAAGACGTCGTATTTCTGGCTGTCGATGAACTGGCGCAGGATATGCCGTGAGAACGGGACGACCGTATTGCTGACTTTCCATACGTTGGTGTCGTTCTCCCATTTGTATAGTATGTCCACGTCCTCGGGTTCCAGTGCCCGCAGCCTAACGATATCAGATTCGAGCATATTCATCTTACAGGCCTATTATTTTGTTTCGTATCAGCATCGCCGCCCCCAATGCACCAGCATGCTGCCCCATCTGCGAGAGTCTGAAACGAGTGTCTTTGTATACGAGGTTCAGCGAGTATTTATTTGTCGCGGCTTTCAGCGGAAGCATGATGTAGTCGCCGGCTCGTGCGAGGTTGCCGCCTATTATCACGAGTTCCGGGTTGAATATATTGATGAGGAAAGCGATGCTTTTCCCGATCTTTTCCCCGGCCTCTTCGATGAGTTCTATCGAGAGTGTGTCGTCTTTCTTCGCTGCGGCTATTATGTCGTCTATGTGTATAGACCCGCCTTTCTCATATCCTTCGCGCAGGATGGTGTTGATGCCTTGTTTTATGCTCGCCATCATCTTGTTCTCGATGGCGATGCCGGATACCTCCGTTTCGAGACATCCCTTTTTGCCGCAGGAGCAGATTATCTCGTTGTCATAAAAAGGCGTATGCCCGAATTCCCCGGCGAAACCGCTTTTCCCGTAATATAGCTTGCCGTCCATTATGACACCGATGGCGACGCCGCGTCCGAGGTACAGGTACAGCAGGTTCTTTTCGTTCTTTATGTTGTTGCCTGAGAAATATTCGGCATAGCAACGGGCACGAGTGTCGTTTTCGAGGAGGACTTGTAGTCCGGTCTGCTTCTCGATTATGTCGGTCAGCGGTTCTTCCGTATTGGTGAAGTATTTGTAACTGCGTCCCGTATTTGGATTTACGCGTCCGGTGATGCAAACGCCCATACCGAGTATCTTGTCTTGGTCCACGCCGCACCGGGAGAGGAAATTGTCTATCGACGAGAGGATGCGCCTCAGCGACTTGTCGTCGTCCGTAAGTTCGAAGTCGCCCTCGGTTTCGTCTACTATGACGTTGTTTTTTAGGTCGGTGACAACGAAATGGAGGTTGTCGCGGGCTATGTCCACACCTACGAAATAGATCGCTGCGTCTGCTAATCCGTATGTATTCGGACGGCGTCCTCCTGCCGTCTCGATCTTGCCGTTGTCTATGACGATCTGCTCGTCCACCAGTTCGGTGACGAGTTTCGTGATGGTCGGGATGCTGATGTGGAGTTCTTTGGTTAGCTCGGCCAGTGTTGCCTGTCCGTTGACGGCCATGTAGGCAATGATGTTTCGCTTAATGAGGCTGTTTTTCTGCGATATGCCTTTTAACATATCGTCTTCATGTTGATTGAAGAACTCTTTAAGTGAAACCATTTTCTATCCTTTTTGAATCTTTTGGATAATATCGTTATTGCAAAAGTAGAAATTATTTTTAATATCCCATTGATTTCGAAAATATTTTAATAAATTTTTAATAATTTTTGTCTGATTCTTCTGTGTTGGTAGAAAAAAGTTAATAAAATGGCTTGTCGCGTGTCGATTTTTGTGTGCTTGGCGTGATCTGTCGCTTGTTGCGTTGGAGATGTTGTGAGAAAATAAAAAATCCGATGCTTTGAAGCACCGGATTTTGAAAATATAATAAAAATTTTAAAAACTTTTAAAAACTTTCGCTTATATTCCTATTGTTTGGATGGAAGTAACAGATACGTTGCGGCTGATCTTGCCGACCAAACCTGCCAATACCTTGCCCGGACCTACTTCTACGAATTCGTTAGCGCCGTCGGCAATCATGTTCTGAACTATCTGTGTCCAGCGCACGGGAGCCGTAAGCTGGGCTATGAGGTTGGTCTTGATCTTGGCTGGATCGGTGTATGGTTTGGCATCTACGTTCTGGTAAACCGGGCAAATCGGTTTTGCGAACGGGGCTGCTTCGATGGCTGCCTGCAATTCCTGCTTGGCCGGCTCCATGAGCGGCGAGTGGAATGCTCCGCCTACGCTGAGCTTGAGTGCGCGTTTAGCGCCGGCTTCGAGAAGTTTCGCGCATGCGGCGTCGATAGCTTCGTTGCTTCCAGAGATGACGAGCTGTCCGGGGCAGTTGTAGTTGGCCGGAACGACTACGCCTTCGATTGAAGCGCATATCTCTTCTACTTTTTCGTCCGGAAGTGCGAGTACTGCCGCCATTGTGGATGGGTTGGCCTCGCATGCTTTCTGCATGGCTGCGGCACGTTTCGAGACAAGGGTCAGACCGTCTTCGAAGCTGAGAGCGCCTGCGGCTACGAGTGCGCTGAACTCACCCAACGAGTGTCCTGCCACCATGTCGGGATTGAACGCTCCGCCGAGCGATTTGGCGAGTATTACCGAGTGGAGGAATATGGCCGGTTGTGTCACGTTCGTCTGGCGGAGCTGTTCGTCCGTGCCTTTGAACATTATATCGGTTATGCTGAAGCCGAGTATTTCGTTCGCTTTTTCGAACAATTCTTTGGCTTCGGGAACATTTGCATAAAGATCGTTACCCATGCCCGGGTATTGCGCTCCCTGTCCGGGAAATACGAATGCTTTCATAATCAACATCTTTTATGTTTAGAGATGGCAAAAGTAAGTAAAAAATCGTATAGTTGTACCGTTCGGGTGTGTGTTCGTGTCTTGGCGGGTGCGTGTAACGGATTGTGAGCCGGCTCGTTTAGTGATTGATTGTTGATAAATTGCTCGCGGCGTTCCGAGGTAATCCGCGAAAAAAATGTTAAACTTGCACGATTAAAGGGCCGGTTCCGAATTCTGCCGCATTAGGATGGAAAGGACCTGCCGAAAACCTGTCTATGATGCTTTCTGTGCTTTATTATATCTTGCTGCTTAGCATCACCCTGTTGTTTTTTCTGGTGATGTGTGTCGCGTGGGTGCTGACCGTGGCCGTCGATCGCAAACGGGTGGTTCTCCACTGGCTGTCGCGTATGTGGACGAACGTATATTTTGGAATCGTGCCCTCGTGGCGCAGGCGTGTGAGCGGCAAGGAGAATATAAAAAAAGGAGAGGCTTATGTGGTGGTCGTAAACCATTGTTCGATGCTCGACATTCCGCTTATGTATGTACTTCCGTTCAATTTCAAATGGGTGTCGAAACGCGAGGTATATAAGTGGCCGTTGTTCGGATTGGTGCTGTGGATGCACGGAGACATAGCCATTGAGCGAGGGTCATCTAAGTCGCTTCGGACGTTGGTCGCTGGCGGAACGAAGAATCTGTCGCAGGGCATATCGGTTATAGTGTTCCCGGAGGGGACGCGCAGCAGGACGGGGCAGATAGGGCGTTTCCACGAGGGGGCGTTCATGTTGGCCCGACAGGCTGGTGTAGGCATATTGCCTTGCGTGTCGGTCGGAACTGGGAGTGCATTTGACGGGTGGAAGTTCAATTTCAAGAACCGCTTCAGGGTGAATATATTGCCTCCGCTGAGTGCGGAGGAGGTGGCGTCGACCGGAGCTAAGGAGTTGACCGTTAAGGTGCACGATATGATGTGTGCCGAGCAGGAGAAGATGAAGAATGAAAAATAACAAGATAGATATGAGTGTGGTTGCACAATACACAGACGACGATATTAAATCGCTGAGCCCGAGGGAGCACTTGCGCCTCAGGCCGGGTATGTATATCGGTAAGCTCGGCGATGGAACGCAGTCGGACGACGGGATATACGTGCTGTTCAAAGAGGTCGTCGATAACTCGATAGACGAATTCATCATGGGGGCCGGGAAGCGTATCGACATTACGCTCGAAGGGCATACGGTCACGGTGCGCGACTATGGACGCGGTATACCGTTGAATTCGTTGGCGGCCGCCGTGTCGAAGATGAATACCGGAGGTAAATACGGATCGGCGGCGTTCAAAAAAACGGTCGGGCTGAACGGTGTCGGTGTCAAGGCGGTCAATATGCTGTCGAGTTCGTTCGTGGCGCGTAGTGTGCGCGACGGCGAGGCCCGTACCGTGACGTTCGCACAGGGTTTGGAGCAGGGTGAAAAGAGCGAGATCGGGGTTAAAGAACCTAACGGTACATACGTGCAGTTTACGCCGGACGAGGCGGTGTTCGGCTCGTACGAGTTCAATCATGAGTTCCTCGAAGCCACGATCAAGAATTATACCTACCTCAATACGGGACTTGTAATAAACTTCAACGGCCAGAGTTTTTCCTCGCAGAACGGTTTGCTCGATCTGTTGAACGATAATATGACCGAGGACCCGCTGTATCCGCCTATCCATCTGAAAGGAGAGGATATAGAGGTCGCCATTACGCACGGGACCGGTTACGGCGAGGGGTATTTCTCGTTCGTTAACGGTCAGCATACCACACAGGGAGGTACACACCAGTCGGCATTCCGCGAGGCTGTTGCCAAAACCATCAAGGAGTTTTATCGCAAGGATTACGACCCGTCGGATGTCCGCACCTCGATAGTGGCTGCCATAAGCGTGAAGATCGTGGACCCGCAGTTCGGACAGCAGACCAAGGTCAGCCTCAGTTCGAACAAGATGAGCGAGGACGGGCCTACGGTACGCAGTTTCATACTCGATTTCCTCAAGGAGCATCTCGATAATTACCTGCACAAGCATCCGCAGACCGCAGAGGTGTTGCAGAAAAAGATCGTGGAGAACGAGAAGGACCGCAAAGCCATATCTGGCATACAGAAGAAGGCCAAGGAGATGGCCAAGAAAGCGAGCCTGAACAATAAGAAGCTGCGCGACTGTAAAATACACTTCACTGATGTGAAGAACGCACGCCACGAGGAGACCATGATATTCATTACTGAGGGTAACTCGGCGAGCGGGTCCATAACTGCCAGCCGCGACGTGCAGACGCAGGCGGTCTTCTCGTTGCGCGGTAAGCCGCTCAATACATATGGGTTGACGAAAAAGGTCGTTTACGAGAACGAGGAGTTCAACCTGTTGCAGGCCGCACTCAACATAGAGAACGATATGGACGACCTGCGTTACAATAAAATTATCATAGCGACCGATGCCGATGTCGATGGAATGCACATACGGTTGTTGATGATAACATTCTTCCTCCAGTTCTTCCCCGACGTGATAAGGCAGGAGCACTTGTTCGTGTTGCAGACCCCGCTTTTCCGTGTCCGCAACAAGAAGGAGACGATATATTGTTACAGTGAAGACGAGAAGCAGGCAGCCATAAAGAAGATAGGGGTAAATGCCGAGATAACGCGATTCAAAGGATTGGGTGAAATATCCGCCGGTGAGTTCAAGGAGTTCATAAACGAGAACATGCGCCTCGAAAAGGTACGCATGACGAAGAACGATCCGATACACGATATGTTGGAATTCTATATGGGTAAGAACAGTTATGAACGTCAGAATTTCATCGTAGACAACCTGCGTATCGAGGCCGATTACGTCGAGGAGGATTTGGCTCCTGTCGAGAAGACGGACGACGGTAAGGTAACAGGAGAAGTGGAGGCCGCTTAGGTTTTGGAATAGTATGAGTGAAGATAAAGATATAAGGAATGAGCAAGCCGCCGGGGACGGTATGCCCGGCGGAGAGAATATAGACGGACAAAATGTGGTGGAAGCCGGACCTCAGGAGACGGCTGGCGACGTGTCCGTTTCCGGAGCCGAAGATGTCGTTGACGACATGGCTGCTGAGGATGCCGATGAATTTGCTGGTGAGCCGGATGGCGATGCCCCTCAGGGGAAATATCACAAGCTGACTGGAGGCGAGAGCGGCAACCGGTACAAATTGACGGGGATGTACAAGGACTGGTTCCTCGATTATGCCTCTTATGTGATTTTGGAACGTGCCGTGCCGCATCTTCAGGACGGATTGAAGCCTGTTCAGAGGCGCATCCTGCACGCCATGAAGCGTCTCGACGACGGTCGGTACAACAAGGTGGCCAACATCATCGGCGATACGATGAAGTTCCACCCGCACGGCGACGCCTCTATCGGCGACGCGCTAGTGCAGCTTGGGCAGAAAGACCTGTTGATAGATTGTCAGGGTAACTGGGGTAATATTCTTACGGGTGACGATGCCGCCGCACCGCGATACATAGAGGCTCGGCTTTCGAAGTTCGCCCTCGATGTGGTGTTCAACAACAAAACCACCGAGTGGATGCTGACTTATGACGGGCGTAATCAGGAGCCGGTGACGCTGCCGGTGAAGTTTCCGTTGTTGTTGGCTCAGGGTGTCGAAGGTATTGCCGTGGGGCTTGCGTCAAAGATATTGCCGCATAACTTCAATGAATTGATAGACGCATGTATAGCCCATCTTCGCGGGGAAGAGTTTGTGTTGTATCCCGATTTCCAGACGGGGGGCATGATGGATGTGTCGCGATATAACGACGGTCTGCGCGGAGGTGCGGTGAAAATCCGGGCCAAAATTTCGAAGGTGGACCGCAAGACGCTCGCCATAACCGAGATACCGTTCGGTACGAGTACAGAGTCCATCAAAGACTCCATTATCAAAGCCAACGACAAGGGTAAGATAAAGATCAAGAAGGTCGATGACAATACGGCCGGCAACGTGGAGATAATCGTGCACGTCAGCAACGAAGAATCGAGCGACAAGACTATCGATGCGCTTTACGCGTTTACCGACTGCGAGGTTTCAATCTCGCCAAACTCGTGCGTCATCTGGGATGACAAACCGCATTTCCTTGGCGTGAGCGAAATCTTGCGTCGTAGTGCCGACCATACCAAAGAACTGCTCGGGAAAGAGTTGCAGATACGCTTGGGCGAGTTGAACGAGGCGTGGCACATGGCGAGCCTCGAGCGTATATTCATCGAGAACAAGATGTATCAGGCCATCGAGGGCAAGACTTCGCGCGAGGCCGCGTACGAAGCTGTCGAGGAGCGCCTCGAACCGTTCAAGAAGAAGTTACGCCGGGAGATCAACCGCGACGACGTGGTGAAACTCACCGAGTTGAAGTTCATTCGCATATCCCGTTACGATTCGGCTAAGGCAGACGAGCAGATCAAGGGCATAGAGGACGAGATCGGACAGGTGCAGTACGATATAGAACACCTTACGGATTATGCGGTGGCGTATTACCAGCGTATCAAGACTAAGTACGGAAAGGGGCGCGAGCGCAGAACGGAGATCCGTGAATTTGATTCTATCGAGGCTACCAAGGTGGTTGTGGCCAATGCCAAACTGTACGTTGACCGTGCCGAGGGTTTCTTCGGGATAGGCAAGTCGATGAAAGATTGCGAATTTGTTGCGGATTGTTCCGATATAGACGACGTTATCGTGATAACGAGGGAGGGGCGCTACATTATTACTAAGGTCAGCGAAAAGGCTTTCTTCGCGAAGAATATATATTACATAGGTATTTTCAAGCGCAATGACGAGCGTACCATATATAATATTCTATATCGTGACGGTAAGCAAGGCCCTATAATGATGAAGCGTTGTGCCATCAAGGGTATCACGCGCGACCGCGAGTACGATATTACGAAGGGTACGCCCAAGAGTGAGATACTTTATATGAGCGTCAACCCGAACGGCGAGGCCGAGGTGCTGAAAGTCTATTTCCGTCCGAGGCCGAGGCTGAAGAAGCTTATCGTCGACCTCAATTTCAGCGAGTTGGCTATCAAGGGGCGCGGTGCTGCAGGAAATATGTTCTCGCGGTACGGTATACAGAAGATCGTTATGAAAGAGGCCGGGACTTCCACTCTCGGCGGACAGAATATATGGTATGACGACGAGGTGCGGAAACTCAATACAGACGGGCGGGGTGCATTGCTCGGGGAGTTCTCCGGAGCGGACAAGATAATCGTAATAACATCCAAGGGGCAGTATTATACGACTGGTTTCGACGTCGGACACCATTTCCCGGACGATACGATGATCGTGGAGCGGTACGATCCTTCGCGGATATATAGCGTGGCCTATTTCGACGCTACGCAGAAATATTATTACATCAAACGCTTCAAGGCCGAATTGAGCGATAAGTTACTGAATTTCGTGGACGAGGAGAACCCCAATTCGAAGTTGGTAGCGTTGAGCCGCGATTTCGCGCCGATACTCGAAGTCGCTTACAAGGGCGCGCACGAGAACCGCCCCGCTGACCGTATAGATGTCGAGGAGTATATCGGTGTCAAGGGGTACAAGGCGCGCGGGAAACGTGTCACGACTTACGAGGTTAAGGAGCTTGCATTCGTAGAGCCGCGTTTGAAGGATGATCCGGACAGACCTGTCGGTTCCGATGCCGATGGTCGGGGTGATGACGGCGAGGTTAGCGGAGATGCTCTCGATGTAACGAACAATGTCGATACGGTAGAGAGTGGGGCAGGAGAGTCTGCGGAGACTAACGGCAACGGTTCGGACGGGATAGAGTTCACTATCGAGCGGCCGGCAGATGAAGAGTCGGACAGCCGGTACGACACTCCGCAATTGGACCTGTTTTAATCTGCATCACGCGCGTATATGGATGGTTTAGAGATAAATATTAACGGTCGTCCGCTGTATGCCGCATTGGAGGACGGTAACGTATTCATCTTCTTCAATATCATCCGCAACCGTAATCCGCATATGTCCGTGATGGGTGGCATGAGGGGTGGAGGAGATGTTCGTAGACGCGTTTATTGGTATGACGATAGACTCAGCGACAATGATGTCGTGACTATCAAGAAAACGGATATTGCGGTGGCGAGTCCGGTACTCCCTGAAACCTCTGGCGGTATGGCAGCATGGAGCGATAACGAATTGTTGGACGCATATATAGAGGTTAAGGATTTCTTGATGAGCCACGGGGCGGTAGAGCCTTTCCGACCAAAGTACGATGACACTCCTCTGGGATTCATTGTGCGCGACGGGGAGAGGGTGATTAAGGCCGGGGTGCGATATTACGATAGTGTTGTCAGCATGACTTTTAATTTAGGAAAGACCGTTGACGATACACGCTTTTCGTACTATGAGATAGGCGGCATGGAGGGGGCGGACCATCTGTCGTGGAATTACGAAATGAATGGGAATCCGTTGGAGCAGGATCGTACCGTAGAGGTAAAGTTTCTTCGTCAACTTAAAGATATTACGGAACTTACGGACAGGAAGAGTTCGAAAGCGTATGTTCTGGACGATGAACGGCGAGCGAAGGAGATGGCGCAACTCCTCCGTTACGAGGCTGAGCTCGTCAGGCGTAATGTCGTGCTGCCGGAATGGGTGTAGACTATTGTGTTACGAATAATTGTTTATAAGTGAAGGTTTTTCTGATCGGATATATGGGGAGCGGCAAGAGCAGCATCGGTAAAAGATTGGCCGCACGTATGGGATATGCTTTCCTCGATACTGACAAGGAGATCGAAAAAGAATATGGTGGCTCAGTGCGCGAGATGTTTGAGCGGGAGGGTGAAGCATACTTCAGGAACAAGGAGCGGGAGTTGCTGGAACGGCTCGGCAGTCTCGACGGCGATTTTGTAATCGCTACCGGCGGGGGCATGCCGTGCCAGCCGGGCAATGTGGAGACGATGAATGCCGCCGGCCTGACGATATATTTGAAGATGGGGCCGGAGAAACTCGCGTCGAGGCTTGCCGGCGGCAGGGATAAACGGCCTATAATACGCGGGCTGAGTGATGACGAATTGCTCGATTTCATAGCACGCAGCCTCGAACAGAGGGAGCCGTTTTACGGCAAGGCCGCCATGGTTCTGGAGTGCGATGCTGCGGGCGATGAATACGTGTGTGCTCAGGCCGAACAATGTGTCGGGTGGGCTGCGAAACAAAATGCGCGTTGACAGCGTTATATAGTTGGCCGTAGGCGAGACGTGTATATTCCGGCGGAGCGGCATCCGGTATTGCTGAAAACCTTTGTGTGCAGCCCGTATAATTAGATGTGAATTAATAGCGATTTAGCTGCGGGAGTGTTATCTTTGCGGTGCGAATCCGAATTATTTTTGACAAAACCATAACGAAATATGATACTGTTTTTTGGTAACGCTGAAAAGATCTATGCGGTGCAGACTCCGCAGATGTTGAACAAGGGCGAACTCGAAAAGCTCGTCTGGTTGTTTTCGGGTGCGGAGTATCTCTCTGCGGAGAACGTCGAAGGCCGTTTCGTAGGGCCGCGCCGCGAGATGATAACCCCGTGGAGTACGAATGCCGTCGAGATAACGCAGAATATGGGACTCGAAGGCATTATGCGTATCGAGGAGTTCTTCAGGGACAATGGCGACGCCAAGTTCGACCCGATGCTCAACCGCCGTTACGACGGGCTCGACCAGAACATATTTACGATAGACAAGAAACCGGATGCCATCGTATATATCGAGGACATCGCGGCTTACAACGAAAAAGAGGGGCTGGCGTTGAGTGAGGACGAGATCGCCTACCTGAACAGCGTGGCCGATGCGATGGGGCGCAAACTGACAGACAGCGAGGTGTTCGGTTTCTCGCAGGTCAACTCGGAACACTGCCGCCACAAGATATTCAACGGCACTTATGTTATCGACGGCAAAGAGATGCCGGAGACGCTTTTCGGGCTTATCAAGAAGACGACTAAGACGAACCCGAACATGGTGGTGTCGGCGTATAAGGACAACTGTGCATTCCTTGCCGGGCCTGTCGCCGAACAGTTCGCACCGCAGGAGCACGACACCTCGGATTATTTTGTTACGGAAGATTTCGAGAGCGTCATCTCGATAAAGGCTGAAACCCATAACTTCCCGACCACGGTCGAGCCGTTCAACGGTGCAGCGACAGGTACGGGCGGTGAGATACGCGACCGTATTGCCGGAGGAAAGGGTGCGTTCCCTATCGCCGGAACGGCCGTTTATATGACCTCCTATCCTCGTACCGACGGTACGCGTGAATGGGAAGGCGGGATGAAGGAGCGTCCGTGGCTTTACCAGACGCCGGAGCAGATACTTGTTAAGGCGTCTAACGGTGCTTCGGATTTTGGTAACAAGTTCGGACAGCCGCTCGTTACCGGTTCTGTATTGACGTTCGAGCATGAGGAGAACGGCAAGAAGTTCGGCTACGACAAGGTGATAATGCTCGCCGGCGGTATCGGATACGGCCGCAAGCAGGATAGCCTTAAAGATGAGCCGGAACCGGGTGACAAGGTGGTGCTTCTCGGTGGCGATAACTACCGCATCGGTATGGGTGGCGGCGCGGTGTCGAGCGTTGCAACCGGCGAATATGCCAACGAGATAGAACTCAACGCCGTACAACGTTCGAACCCGGAGATGCAGAAGCGTGCGTATAACGCTATCCGTGCCGTGAGCGAGGAGAAACGCAATCCTATCATATCAATTCACGACCATGGGGCCGGCGGCCATCTCAACTGTCTCAGCGAGCTCGTTGAGGCTACGGGCGGACGCATAGACCTCGATAAACTTCCTGTCGGCGATCCTACGCTCAGCGACCGCGAGATCGTTGGCAACGAGTCGCAGGAACGCATGGGGCTCGTGATGGACAAGAAAGACATAGACCACCTGAAACGCATCGCCGACCGCGAGCGCGCGCCGATGTACGTTATAGGCGAGACCACGGGCGACATGAAGTTCACGTTCGTGGATAACCGCACAGGGGAGAAGCCTCTCGACTGGCCGCTTGAATATATGTTCGGCAAGACGCCGTGTACGGTGATTACGGACAATACGGTAGACGAGAAATACAGAGACGTGAAATACGATACCGGTAAACTCGTGAATTACATAGAACAGGTGTTGCAGCTCGAAGGCGTGGCGTGCAAGGACTGGCTCACGAATAAAGTGGACCGTTCTGTGACGGGGCGTATCGCTATGCAGCAGTGTGCCGGTCAGATACAGCTTCCGCTCAACGACTGCGCGGTGGTAGCACTCGACTATCAGGGTAAGAGCGGTATCGCTACGGCGCTCGGACATGCTCCGGTGGCTGCTATGGCCGATCCGGCCAAGGGCTCGGTACTGGCTATCGCTGAATCGCTGACCAATATCGTTTTCGCACCTCTTACGCACGGGCTTAAAGGCGTTTCGCTCAGCGCCAACTGGATGTGGCCGAGCAAGAACGAAGGCGAGGATGCACGCTTGTATAAAGCCGTGAAGGCTGCGAGCGACTTCTCTCTGGGGCTGGGTATCAACATTCCGACCGGCAAGGACTCGCTCTCCATGACACAGAAATACCCCGATGGCGACAAAGTATATTCGCCCGGAACCGTTATAATCACGTCGGCAGGCGAAGTGAGCGACATAGCCAAATCGGTGAAGGCCGCGCTGAAAAATACCGCGAGCGAGATATTGTATGTGGATATGAGCGGAGAGGGCTTCGGGCTCGGCGGCAGTGCGTTTGCACAGGTGACGGGTAATGTAGGTATGGACGTTCCGGGAGTTAAGGATGCGGAGTATTTCGCAAAAGCGTTCGCTGCTGTTCAGTCGCTTATAAGGGATGGCAAAGTATTGGCGGGACACGACGTTTCAGGCGGCGGTCTCGTGACGGCACTCCTCGAAATGACCTTCGGAGACAATCGCAGCGGCATGAGCGTGAAGCTCGACAGCCTCGGCGAGAAAGATATGTTCAAGGTGTTGTTCAGCGAACGTCCGGCCGTAGTGTTGCAAGTCAAGGACGCACAGGCGGTTGCTGCATCACTTCAGGCACAGGGTGTCGGTGCATACGCCATAGCAGAAGTAAATCAGGACCGCAAGTTCAGCATCGAAAACAACGGGGTGAAGTTCGACCTTCTGGTAGACCGGATGCGCGATACGTGGTATCGCAGTTCGTACCTGCTCGATCGCCGTCAGAGTACCGAGCGTCTGGCATACGAACGTTACCAAAATTACAAGAATACACCTCTCGAATATAAATTCCCGGCGGACTTTACGGGTAAACTGGCGCAATGGGGCATAGATCCGAAGAGAAAAGAGCGTACAGGCATCAAGGCGGCCATCATACGCGAAAAGGGCAGCAACGGCGACCGTGAAATGGCGTGGAGCATGCACTTGGCCGGAATGGACGTCAAGGACGTACACATGACCGACCTCATATCGGGCCGCGAGACGCTGGACGATATAAACTTCATCGTTTTCGTGGGTGGGTTCTCGAACTCCGACGTACTCAATTCGGCCAAAGGCTGGGCCGGTGCGTTCCTCTACAACGAGAAGGCTAAAAAAGCGCTCGACAATTTCTATGCGCGCCCCGATACGCTTTCACTTGGTGTCTGCAACGGGTGTCAGCTTATGATGGAGTTGGGGCTTATCACTCCGACACATTCGGAAAAACCGAAGATGGAGCACAACGACAGCCACAAGTTCGAATCGGGATTCGTCGGCGTGAATGTGGCCAAGAGCCCGTCCGTTATGCTTAAATCGCTTGAAGGATCGTCGCTCGGTATCTGGATAGCGCACGGTGAAGGCAAGTTTGTATTCCCGTACGGCGAAGACAAGTACAACGTGGCGATGAAATACGGTTATGACCTCTATCCGTCGAACCCGAACGGCAGCATGTTCAATGCGGCCGGTATAGTTAGCGATGACGGGCGACACCTCGCAATGATGCCACACCTCGAACGTGCTATACGTCCGTGGAACTGGGCGTATTATCCGGAAGACCGGACGGAAGACGAGGTGACGCCTTGGATCGAAGCGTTCGTCAACGCCGCCAACTGGATAAAGAGCCGGAAATAAACGTAATACCCCGTGCCTCACGGCGCGGGGATGGCTTTTGTAACTGAAGGGGTATGAATAACGCACCGATAGGTATATTCGATTCCGGAATGGGCGGCCTGTCCGTATGGCGTAACATACGGGCCGCGTTGCCTGACGAGTCGTTGTTGTATTATGCCGATGCGGCGCATTGCCCATACGGTGATCGCGGCCATGACGAGATACTCGGATATGTCGAAGAAGTTGTCAGGCAGATGCTCGGTCGTGGGGTGAAGATGGTGGTTGTGGCATGCAATACGGCTACGGCCGCAGCTATCGGGCATCTTCGGGACGAATACCCTAACATTCCTTTCGTCGGTATGGAACCGGCGGTGAAGCCTGCCGCACTAAGCACGAAAAGCGGAGTGATAGCGGTACTCGCTACGCGTTCGTCATTGGACGGGGGGCACTTCAGACGCACGTCGGCCGAGTTCGCGGACCGGGCTAAGATACTGAGTGCTGTAGGCGAAGGTTGGGTGGACATTGTAGAGTCAAACAGGGAGAATACTCCCGAGGCGTTCGAGGCGGTGCGTAAGGTAGTGGAACCATTGGTCGCGGCAGGGGCTGACCGGATAGTCTTGGGATGTACGCACTATCCGTTTCTGACATCCGTGATAAAGCAGGTGGTAGGCGACAGGATTGTCAGCCTTGTAAATTCGGCTCCTGCGATAGTGCGGCGAGTGAAAGAGCTGCTTTCAGCTAATAGCTTGGAGGCTGCGGCTTCCAATACTCCGGTTTATGATTTTATGACGTCGGCAGACGGGGATTACCTCGCCAGATTGAAGGCCAAGGCCGATGCGGCGTGTAAAATGGATATGTGAGCGGCGTCGAGCGTGCTATTCGATGTCTGTAAAATCTGTAAAGTCTTGCCTTTAGCACCGTATTTGGCAAAAAAATGAGTACCTTCGCATAAGATGTGCCGATAAGCGGTCTGTGGGAATGGCGTCGCATGACATGGCGAATAAGCCACATGGAAACGATGCTCGGTAAAGTGTCTGAAAATATAAATTGACGAAAACATATGGCGCAGAGCCGTAAAGCGAATAGAGAGGAGAAGAAACGTAGGGTGGTACTTACCGAGACCCAGCAATGGATCGTCGGCGTAGTGCTTTTTGCGTTCGGATTATTCCTGCTCGCAGCGGTGGTGTCGTTCTATTTCACATGGGCTGACGATCAGAGCTTCGTCGATTGGGGAGATATGGCGTCGGGCAACGTGGCGAATGCGACAGGCAGGACTGGGGCCGTTATTTCCGATTTCCTTGTCAGGGAGTTGTTCGGTTTTTTCGCGGTGGCCGTTCCGTTCGTTTTTCTTATCCTCGCAGTACGCGTCATAAATATACGGCCGTTGTTTTTGCGGAAATCCGTGCGTATATCGCTCATCATAATGATACTCGGTGCGCTCTCTCTCGGTTTCCTTTTTAAGGATGCTTGGGGCGTTTTCGGTAGCGGATTAGGTGGCGCTCAGGGTATATTGGTGTCTACTTGGATAGAGGGTTATCTCGGCAAGATCGGTACGGCATTGCTGCTGTTGCTCGGCTGGGTGTTGGTCGGCGTGTATATCAGCAAGCGAACCATCACTGTCGTCAATCATGTCGGCAAAGGGATATACGACAGTAGCGTCCGTGTGGGGGAAGCCGTCATAGACCATGCGGCCGAATTCGTAAATAAGGGTGCGGCGAGAGCCGAAGCCGAGGATGAGGAACTCGAAGAGCAACGGGTGACTGTGGAAGAGGAGAAAGGATCGGTAAAAGAAGAACCGGCCGTTATGGCTGCGGCTAAGACTGCGGTTGCGGATCGCATACGGACAGAAACTCCGGAAATACATGAAGTAGCTCCAGAGGCGGTGCGTTCGGAATCGGGCAAGCATGTCGTGACTATAAATGACCTTTACAGTCGCGACAGCGATTTCTTCGAGGTTACCGATGCCCGCAAGTCTGACGATCTCGGCGGTATCGAGGTCGTTGCGCCTGTAAACGGTACGGCGGTAGATGATGTCGTGACGGTAGCCGCTCCTGTTAGTAACGTTGTGACTTTGGGCGAAGATGCCGATTTCATTATTCGCAGGGACGAAAAACAGAGGCGTAACAGTGATGATAACCGCTTTGCAGGTGGAGTGGGCGAGTTCGCGACGGTGGATAGGCCGGTTTCAGCAGACCGAAAGAAAGACGAGGTTGTCGAGGTGAGGCAAACTACGGACGGCGTGTTCGAGATAGTTGAGCACAGCGGCGGTTCGGTGTCTGTCGGCGGTGTGCTGGAGAGTACCTCTGTTGGTGGAGTCAGGCCGGATGATAAGTTGGAAGTCGTTGTTGCCGAACGTAAGGACGTACTTGTCGCCGAAGACGAAATCGAAGATTCGCTGTACGATCCGACACTTGAGTTGTCGAAATATCAGAAGCCTCCGGTCGAAATACTCGAGGACCACAGCATAGACGTGCAGGTGACAGAGGAGGAGATATATCAGAATAAGAACCAGATAGTCCGCACCCTTGAAAATTTCGGAATCAAGATAGATAAGATCAAGGCTACGATAGGGCCGACCGTGACGCTTTATGAGATAGTCCCGTCGGCGGGTGTTAAGATTTCAAAAATCAAGAACCTTGAGGATGACATAGCGCTCAGTCTGAAAGCGTTGGGAATACGAATCATAGCTCCTATGCCGGGTAAGGGAACGGTCGGTATCGAAGTGCCTAACACGGACAAGGAGATCGTTTCGATGTATTCGCTCGTGCGGACGAAAAAATTTCAGGAGAGCGGATACGAATTGCCGGTAGTGCTGGGCAAGACCATATCGAACGAGGTTTACATGATAGACCTTGCAAAGATGCCTCACCTTCTCGTGGCGGGAGCTACGGGGCAGGGTAAGAGCGTTGGGTTGAATACTATCATCGCGTCGTTGCTTTACAAGAAGCATCCGGGTGAGTTGAAGTTCGTGATGGTGGACCCGAAGCGCGTGGAGCTGTCGCTGTATTCGAAGCTCGAGAAGCACTTTCTTGCAAAAATGGAGAGCGAAGACGATGCGATACTGACCGATACGCAGAAGGTGGTCTATACGCTCAATTCGCTTTGCAAGGAGATGACGGACCGGTACGACCTGTTGCGTCTGGCAGAGGTTAAGAAAATATCCGAATATAACGACAAATTCCGTAGGCGTAGGCTCAACCCTAATAAGGGACACCGGTTCATGCCGTATATTGTGGTCGTGATAGACGAGTTCGCCGATATGATAATGACCGCCGGCCGCGAGGTTGAGGCTCCGATAACCCGTCTCGCCCAGTTGGCTCGTGCGGTGGGTATACATCTCGTAATCGCGACGCAGCGTCCCGACGTGAAGGTCATAACGGGGCTCATCAAGGCAAACTTTCCCGCACGTATAGCGTTCAGGGTGATGTCTATGGTTGATTCGAGGACGATAATAGACCAGCCGGGGGCCAATCAGTTGATAGGGCGCGGCGATATGCTGATGTCGCTCAACGGGGAGCTTACGAGGGTGCAGTGTGCGTTCATCGACACGCCGGAAATCGAGCGCATGACACAGTTTATCAGCAATCAGCGAGGGTATGCGAGCGCGTATAATCTGCCAGATTACGTTCCGGAGTCGGAAAGCGGTCCGGCGAAGAACGTAGACCTCGGGCAGATAGATCCGATGTTTGAAGAGGTGGCGCGTTTCGTGGTGCAGAACCAGCAGGGCTCTACGTCGTCCATACAGAGACGGTTCTCGATAGGGTATAACCGTGCCGGCCGTATAATGGACCAGTTGGAGGCTTACGGTGTCGTGGGTAAGGCCGAAGGCAGCAAGCCGCGCGAGGTGCTTATTATGGATACTATGTCGCTGGAGCACATCCTCAGCCGAATGGATGAATAGAGGGCGTGGCGCTCAGCAGACGGTTTTTCGTTTTTTTGATCTTAAAATATTTTCACATGCGTCATATGAGAAATATATTGTCCGCATTGGTGGCCTTGCAATTGGTCGTGATGCCTTTGTGTGCACAACGGACTAATGCCGATACGGCAGACGGTTTGCTCGCAGCACTGTCCGAAAAAATAGCTGCGATGGGCGATTACCGTGTTGAGTTCAGCGTAGAGGCCGAGGGAAACGACATGAATGGCAACTACATCGTTAGTGGCAGTAATTTTAGGATTGTTACGCCTGAGTTCGAGGTTGTAAGCAACGGCAAGGCCCGCTATGAGATAAACAAGGAGTTGGAGGAGGTGATTGTGGATGAGGCCGATACGACGGAGATCAGCATACTTATCAATCCGACCAAGGCGTTCGAGTTCGCGAAGAGCGGGTTTGTCGCATCTTACGGTGGTATTGTTGATGAGTTAGGCAAGACGTGCGATCTTGTCGTGCTGGTTCCCGGTGGCGTAGTCTCCTCGATAACCGAGGTGAAGCTCTATTTGGACAAGGCAACCGGATTGCCCGTAAGTCTCGATTACAAGATGGATGGATTCGAGGATAAAATATCGGTAAAGGTGTTGTCGTTTGCACAGGATAAGTCGCTAAGACCGGCCGATTTCCGTTTCGACAAGTCTAAATACCCCGGTTACGAGGTGATAGATTTTCGGTAGATGCGCTATTGCAGGTTGAAAAAAACTAACCCCCTAAATAAAACCTTATGAAGAAACTTTTTTTCTTTACGATGATTGCGGTATTTTGTGTACCGTTCGTACTGAGTGCAGGAGAGGCCCCGTCGCGTGGAAATTCAACCTGTAAAAGTAGTAGTAAAGTGTCGGTAGGCATATTGCACAAGAAGCGTAGTTGTTTCAGCCTCGTCAGCGCTTTCGAGTTCGGGTTCAACGAACTGCTGTCGACCGATTATGGAATGTATCCGCTGGAGGATCACGGCTTTCTGGACCTCAATAACGGCAAGTCCATACACTTTGCATTGTATCTCGTGGAAGCGCGTTTCCCTATCAACCGCAAACGTACATTCGGTATCAGTACCGGATTGGGATTGGCGTGGGACGATTATGTGTTCGACGGCGACCTGACGCTGGCCAAAGAGAATGGTATTGTGGTTCCCGTGCCTATCGATTCGAAATATAAAAAGTCGAAACTGAGTACGTTTTCGTTGCAAGTGCCGGTTGTTTTGGGGGTAGAGTTGAAGGAGTTTACGATATCCGGCGGCGTATACGGAAATCTGATAGTCTCGCAGCACACAAAGTATAAGAAACCGAAGCATAAGGAGAAGGGGCTGAGCTATGCGAGTATGTTGCAGGGCGGGCTTACGGCGAGGATCGGGTTCAAGGGCCTGAGCGTGTTTGCCAACTACGCACTGACGGATCTCTTCAAGCACGACAAGGGGCCGGGCGCACAACCGTTGACGGTCGGGATAGGCTTGTGGTAATGTGATACGGGCGGTCCTTTCGGACCGCTTTTTTTGATGTTTGACGAATGCTGAAAGGGCGTTCGAGGGTTTGGTATTACGGTATTTTATACCTATCTTAGCATGGTTAAAAAAATCACAAAAAGATATGTCAGAAGAAGTAGCAAAAGGGACTGGTGAGATGGACGAATCCGCGAAAATCGTAGATGCCGCAAACGGTGACGGCAATGGCGGAGAGAGTGTCGGCGGAGACGGTTCCGGTCACGGCAGAATCATCAAGGTAAATATAGAGGAGCAGATGAAGAGCGCCTACATCGACTACTCGATGTCGGTAATCGTTTCCCGTGCCCTTCCCGATGTGAGGGACGGTTTGAAACCGGTACACAGGCGTATCCTCTTCGGTATGAGCAATGAACTCAATCTGTATTCGGATAAGCCACACCGTAAGTCGGCGCGTATAGTCGGCGACGTCATGGGTAAGTTTCACCCGCACGGCGACAGCTCGATTTATGATGCCATGGTGCGTATGGCGCAGGAGTGGAGTATGCGTTATCCGCTCGTGGACGGTCAGGGTAACTTCGGTTCGATAGACGGTGACGGTCCGGCCGCAATGCGTTACACGGAGGCGAGGATGAAGAAACTCGCCGACGAGGTTATGGCCGACATAGATAAGGATACGGTAGATTTCACAGGCAACTTCGACGAAACGATACTGGAGCCGACAGTGTTGCCTACGAAGGTTCCGCTGCTTCTGCTCAACGGAGCGTCGGGTATCGCTGTCGGTATGGCGACGAATATGGCCCCGCATAACCTTACTGAGGTGATGGACGCCTGCTGCGCTTATATAGATAACCGCGACATTGAGATTTCGGACCTGATGCATTTCGTGAAGGCCCCCGATTTCCCCACTGGCGGTATCATCTACGGGTATCAGGGTGTGAAAGAGGCTATGGAGACCGGGCGCGGACGCGTGGTTATCAGGGCCAAAACGGAGATAGAATATACCCATAGCGGACGTGAATGTATAGTCATTACGGAAATACCGTATATGGTGAACAAGGCCGAGATGATCCGTAAGATCGCCGACCTGATAAACGACAAGAAGATAGAGGGCATTTCGTATATCAACGACGAGAGCGACCGTAAGGGTATGCGTGTCGTGATAATACTGAAGACCGATGCGGTGGCGAGCGTGGTACTCAATACGCTCTATAAATATACGGCTATGCAGTCGTCTTTCGCGGTCAACAATATCGCGTTGGTGAACGGCCGTCCGATGATGCTCAATCTGAAAGACCTCATACGCCATTTCGTGGACCACAGGCACGATGTTATCCTTCGTCGCACGCGTTACGATCTGGCTCAGGCAGAAAAGAGGGCGCATATACTGCAGGGGTTGCTCATCGCGCTCGACCATATAGACGAAATCATAGCGATTATACGCGGTTCGGAGACTCCGGATGCAGCAAAGAACTCGCTCATGGAGCGGTTCGGGCTTTCCGAGGCACAAGCGGGGGCTATCATCGACATGCGTCTGCGTGCGCTGACAGGCTTGGAACGCAACAAACTCCAGAGCGAATACGATGCGCTGTTGAAGCAGATAGAATATTACAACTCCGTACTCTCTGACGAGGCTTTGCAGATGCAGGTCATCAAGGACGAACTCATCGAGATACGCGACAAATACGGGGACAAACGCCGGACGGAAATTGTATACGCATCGGAAGAGTTCAACCCCGAGGATTTCTATGCCGATGAAGAGATGGTGATTACCATTTCGCGTATGGGGTATATCAAGCGCACGCCGCTTACCGAATACCGCACGCAGTCGCGTGGAGGTGTCGGGGCGAAAGGTAGCGCGACCCGCGACGAGGACTTCATCGAGCACCTCTATGTGACGACGATGCACAATACTATGCTGTTCTTTACGGAAAAAGGACGTTGTTACTGGCTCAAGGTATACCAAATTCCCGAAGGTACGCGTTCTTCCAAAGGACGTGCTATACAGAACGTAATCCAGATCGAGCCGGACGACAAGGTGAGGGCTTACGTGAATGTGCGTAACCTGAACGATGCCGAGTATGTGGACAGCAACTATATCATAATGTGTACCAAGGACGGTATCATTAAGAAGACGAAGCTCGAGGCATATTCGCGCCCGCGCCAGAACGGTGTCAACGCCATTACCATTAAGGATGGCGACCAGCTTATCGAAGCGAAACTTACGAGCGGACATTCGGAAGTGCTGATCGGTGCGCGCGAGGGTAAGGCCATACGTTTCAACGAGGCTACCGTCAGACCTATGGGCCGTACCGCTGCAGGGGTAAAGGCGATAAATATTGATGAGCACGATGAGGTAATCGGCATGGTATGTGTAGAACCTGACGAGAAGAAGGATATTCTCGTAGTCAGCGAGAACGGCTATGGTAAACGTACCGATCTCGACGATTACAGGATAACGAACCGTGGCGGTAAGGGTGTTAAGACCATTATGATAACCGAAAAGACGGGTAAGCTGATCTCGATACAGGCGGTTACGGACGAGAACGACCTTATGATAATAAACCGCAGTGGTATAACGATTCGTATGGAGGTTTCTGAGATCAGATTGGCCGGGCGTGCGACACAGGGTGTCAAGGTCATAAACCTGCGTAACGGAGACAGTATCGCTTCGGTGGTGGCCGTGCCGGGTAATGACGAAGATCAGGACGAAAGACAGCCGGATACTGCTGATACGGAAAATGCCGGAGGGAACGATTCCGAGGCTTAGCCGTCGATGCGGAAAATAATTAGAATTACGACCCTCCTTGCGGGGGCAAAATACTAAACTAAAATTAGGAGCCGACATGAAAAAGTGCTTGTTATTGACAGTCACGACACTGTTGTTCTCAGTCGCCGCTACCTTCGGACAGAAAATGGGCGAGGGCGATGGAAAGGTTGACATAGGAGCTATAAAAAAGAAAATGGAGCAGTCGAATGCCGATATTCAGGATCCGAGTAAAAATGGGAAATGGGCTACGTGGTTGACGCGCGGGGATGTATTCCTCGAGGCGGCGGTTGCCCCGACCAAAGGGTTGTATAATTCATTGCCTGAATCCGAACTCGGGAAACTCTATCCCGGAGGATTTAAGGATAGGGAGCCGGTGACTTTTGGCGGAACGAAGTTCAAAGTGAAGGAGAACGATCGTTTTGTCGTATATGTCGTAGATTCCGGGAAGAAAGAAGAGCGCAAGGTGTCCATGTGGGAAGAAAAGCTCGTGTTGGATTCTATGGCTCTCGATATAGCTGCCGATGCGTATGACAAAGCTTTTGCTCTCGATATGAAAGCTGCCGAACGTGCATATAAAGGCATGGATGAGATCGTCAAGATGGTGAAAAATAACGCTGCCATGGCCCAAAGGCTCGGGCAATACGGGAAAGCGGCTCGTGAGTACCGCCGTTCATATATCTTGCAGACGTATCCTGCCTACGCTGTTTTGCGTAAAGTGGATATTGTTGTGGATTCGACAGACCTATTTTATGCAGCTATGAACTTTGCCGGTTCTCAGGATTTCGTATCGGCTTTGGAATGTTTGCGCGAACTTGTCAGCATGCAATATTGCGACAAGGACGGTGATATATATTATTATTTGTATAACAGTTATAGGGGCGTGGATAAAGAAGATAGTGCGCGTATGTATCTTTTGGAGGGGGCTCGCAAGTTCCCACAAGCATCACGGCTTTATAGTAGTCTCCCGATTATTTATCTGATTGATGGGGACGCTGATATTACGGAGATAGAGCCTATAATGCAAAAGGCTTTTGAAAACAAGGAGGAGAAAGATAAAGGCCGGTTGTATTTTTTGATGGGACAGGCTTACTATAAGAGAAAGATGGATGATAAGGCGCTGGATTATTATATTAAAGCGTCGAAAGAAGACCCTGATGATTTTTCGATTCAATACTCTATCGCTCAAATATATATGATAAAGGCAGCGGATAAGGTTCAGGAGTTACAGGAGGTTTCGGAAAATCTGCCGAAAGATGAATACGATAAGGCGCAAGAGGGTGTGTATGATTTTTATAAAAAAGCTATCCCTTATCTGGAAAAAGCTCATAAGCTCGATCCGAAACATCCGACTGTAGTTGAGTTGTTGGCGGACCTTACTTTCCGCCTGCGCGATACCAGCGATGAGATGATGGAGAAATCTAAAAAATACGGCGACCTTAATAAGGCTATGAAGGCGGAACAAGGCGGCGGGGAAGAACAATAGAATGTTTTGGATGTGTTCTCGTCGTTCGGCCGCTGCGAAGGAAATAGCAGCCAATTTGTACAGAGGTATTTCTGGAAGGCGAACGGCATTGACATATAATTAGAGACGAAAAAGGTGAGGGCATCCGATGACGGGCCCTCATCTTTTTTATAGTGTCGTGGCGGAAAACTGTCGGATAATGGTTTTTATGGCAAAAATTTTGTACTCTCTGCGGGGATGCGTACCTTTGTTTTTCATATACACTGCATGGAATTATGAGCGAAGCCGATAAAATATTGGATGAGGTAACCGGACAGGAGTATAAGTACGGATTTGTGACCGACATAGATACCGACACCATACCTAAAGGCCTGAACGAGGATATAATACGTCTTATTTCGGCAAAAAAGAACGAGCCGGAGTGGATGACTGACCTGAGGCTCAAGGCATATCGCCACTGGCTCACAATGACGATGCCCAAATGGGCGCATCTCGATATTCCGGAGATAGACTATCAGGATATAATATATTACGCTGCCCCGCGCACCAAACCCAAATATGAAAGTATGGACGAGGTCGATCCGGAGTTGGTTGCCACTTTCGATAAGTTGGGGATACCGCTTGAGGAGCAGATGGCGCTGGCCGGTGTCGCAGTCGATGCGGTTATGGATTCCGTGTCGGTCAAGACTACTTATAAGGACACTCTTGCGGAGTTGGGGATAATATTCTGCTCGATGAGCGAAGCGATAGCCGAGTATCCCGATCTCGTGCGTAAATACTTGGGCAGCGTCGTTCCGTATGCGGACAATTTCTTTTCTGCGCTCAATATGGCGGTGTTCTCGGACGGTTCGTTCTGCTATATCCCCAAGGGTGTGAGATGTCCGATGGAGTTGAGTACCTATTTCCGCATCAATGCGGCTGGGACGGGACAGTTCGAGCGGACGCTGATCGTGGCCGACGAAGGGGCTTATGTGAGTTATCTCGAAGGGTGTACTGCGCCGCAAAGGGATGAAAACCAGTTGCATGCGGCCGTAGTGGAGATAGTGGTGCTGAAAGACGCTGAGGTGAAGTATTCCACTGTGCAGAATTGGTATCCCGGAGATAAGGAGGGTAAAGGCGGTGTGTACAACTTTGTGACTAAGCGCGGTTTGTGCCGTGGCGAAAATTCGCGCCTTTCTTGGACGCAGGTCGAAACGGGGTCGGCTATAACGTGGAAATACCCTAGTACGATACTTGCGGGTGACAACAGCGTAGGCGAATTCTATTCGGTAGCGTTGACGAATAATTATCAGCAGGCCGATACGGGGACAAAGATGATACATCTGGGGCGGAATACCCGCAGCCGTATAGTGTCTAAGGGTATCTCGGCCGGCCGAAGCCAAAATAGTTACAGGGGGCTCGTCAAGGTGGGGCGTAAGGCTGCCGGTGCACGCAACTATTCGCAGTGCGACTCGCTGCTGATAGGTGACAAGTGCGGGGCGCATACTTTCCCGTATATCGAATCGGAAAATCCGGGAGCTATAATCGAACACGAGGCTACCACGTCCAAGATCAGCGAGGACCAGTTGCTCTATTGTAACCAGCGTTGCATCTCGACCGAGGATGCGGTCGGTCTTATCGTGAACGGTTACGCCAAGGAGGTGCTGAACAAGCTTCCGATGGAATTTGCGATAGAGGCCCAAAAGTTGCTTTCGATAAGTTTGGAGGGCAGTGTCGGTTAGTCCCGTTAAGGTGTATAGCTGGAGGGCCTGCGTTAAAAAACTGTCGAGGCAGTGCATAATTAACAAGAAGAGACAAAAAAACAGAACATATGTTATTAGAGGTAAAGAACCTGCATTGCATGGTAGACGGGAAGCCTATCCTGAAAGGTCTTGATTTCAAGGTCGGGAGGGGCGAGGTACATGCTATCATGGGCCCGAACGGTTCGGGCAAGAGTACGTTCGCGTCGGTACTTGCCGGCAATCCGAAGTATGAGGTTACGGAGGGCGAGGTCCTGTACGATGGCGTTAACCTGTTGGATATGAGTATCGAGGACAGGGCGCGTGCGGGTCTGTTCCTCGGGTTTCAGTATCCTGTCGAGATTCCCGGCGTAAGCATGGCTAACTTCATGCGTATGGCCGTGAACGCACGCAGGGAATACCTCGGGGAGGAGCCGTTGTCGGCAGCCGATTTTTTGAGGCTTATGCGCGATAAGGGCGCGGTGGTGGAGCTTGATACTAAGCTTACTAATCGTGCGGTGAACGAGGGTTTCTCGGGCGGAGAAAAGAAAAAGAACGAGATATTCCAGATGGCGATGCTCGATCCGACGCTCGCAATTCTCGACGAGACCGACTCGGGGCTCGATATAGATGCACTGCGTATAGTCGCCAACGGTGTCACTAAGCTTAAAAGGCCGGATAACGCAACGATTGTGATAACGCACTATCAGCGTTTGTTGGATTATATCGTGCCCGATTTCGTCCATGTGCTCTATCAGGGGCGCATCATCCACACAGGAGGCAAGGAACTCGCCTTGGTGCTGGAAGAGGAGGGATACGACCGTATAATAAATGAATATAACAAGTAAACCGATGCAGCGTCCGCTCGAAGAAATATTGTCGGAACTCTATCTGTCGAATATAGATATGATCGGCGAGGGAGTGCCGTCGTGGGTTAACGCCATGCGAAGCGGGGCCCTCGAAAACTTCAACCTTCTGTCGCTGCCTTCTTCGGGAAACGAGGATTACCAGCATACCGATATACGCCGTATGTTCGCCGGCGAATGGGAGACGTATTTCGTCCCGTCGGGCGAGATTCGTGCCGAAGACAGAGTTGTCCCGGCGAATGGTTACGTAGTCGATGTCGTGAACGGTTTCTGTCTGTCGGACGAACTTACTACTTTGGACAACGGTATCGTTTACGGTTCGTTGCGTGCGGCCATGTCCACCATTGGCGACGTAGTGTCGAAATATTATAACAAGATAGCGGACAACGAACGTGCTGCCGTGACGGCACTTAATACCGTATTCGCGCAGGACGGTGCGTTCGTCTATGTCCCGAATGGGGTGAAGGCCGAGTTGCCTTTCACACTGACGTTTGTCGGCCGGTCAGACGAGCAGGCACAGATGTGTTTTTCGCGTGCGTTGATCGTCGTCGAGGACGGTGCTGAGGCCGATGTTGTCATCGCGCATGTCGGTGGTGGCGACCGAGGTTTGCTGGCCGATCATGTAAGGGAAGTTTATACCGGAACCGATGCCACGTTGAAGATTACGGAGGTGAAATCGACTGGCGGAGAGGTATTCTCCGTGAACGGGAATTACCTGAGGCAGGAGTGCGGCAGCCGTGTGGATATGGTGAACCTTTGGCTCGGCGGCGGAGTTACGCGCGTCAATGCCGTGACGGACCTTGCTGGAGCGGATTGTGAAAGTAACCTGCACGGCCTGTATTTTGCCAACGGGACCGAACGCGTGGACGTGAATATGACCGTGAACCATCTTGTGCCGGATTGCCGCAGTTCGGAGTTGGTCAAAGGGGTGGTTTCGGGCGAGGCTGTGGGTGCTTTTACAGGAAAGGTATATGTTGCACCGGATGCACAGCGTACCGAGGCGTTCCAGCAGAGCCGTAATATACAGTTGAGCGAGACGGCAAAGGTGTATACCGAGCCGCAGTTGGAGATATATGCCGATGACGTGAAGTGCAGTCACGGAGCGACGGTTGGGCAGATGGACGAGGAAGCGGTATATTATATGCGCCAGAGAGGACTTTCTGAGGCTGATGCCAAACGCCTGCAACTGTTCGGTTTCGTGAACGATGTGATTTCGAAATGTTCGGGCGATGCTGCCTGCGAGTGCCTTGCCGGTTTGGCGCAGGCACGCATAGATGAGATGTAGGCGATGTTTGACGTAAACGCTATACGCAAGGATTTCCCCATACTCGGCCGTGAGGTTTACGGTCGGCCGCTGGTCTATTTCGATAACGGAGCCACGGCCCAGAAACCGTTGCGCGTGATCGAGGCGATGAACCGTTTCCAGCGCGAGATGAATGCCAATATACATCGCGGCGTCCACTTCCTGAGCGCGGAAAGTACGACTATGTACGAACAGGCGCGCGAGACGGTAAGGGCTTTTATCGGCGCAGGAAGCAAAGAGGAGATAGTGTTCACTGCGGGTGCTACGGCATCGGTGAACACGGTGGCATACAGTTTCGGGGAGCGCTTCTTCACGGAAGGCGACAACATCGTCGTCAGTGAGATGGAGCATCACTCGAATATCGTTCCGTGGCAGTTGGTATGTGGCCGTAAAGGCGTTGATATAAGGGTGTTGTCGTTCTGTGACGACGGTCGGCTGGAGACGGAGAAACTCGCCGGATTGATAGACGACCGCACTCGCATGGTCGCGGTTACGCAGGCATCCAACGTGTTGGGAACGTGTCCGGACCTGAAGGAGATAATCGGCGTAGCGCATAGTGCCGGAATCCCGGTACTCGTGGACGGATGTCAGGGAGTGGTTCACCAAAAGACCGATGTCCGTGAGCTGGATTGTGATTTTTACGTGTTTTCGGGACATAAAATTTATGGGCCTACCGGCATAGGCGTCCTTTATGCCAAGAAGAAATGGCTGGAGGAGATGCCTCCTTTCCTCGGCGGCGGGGACATGGTCGATAGAGTGAGCTTTTCCGGTACGACATGGGCCGAGTTGCCTTTGAAGTTCGAGGCGGGGACTGCGAATTTCATAGGGGCATTGGGATTGGCAGAAGCCATTCGGTATGTTGAGAGCGTGGGAATGAACGATATAGAGGCATACGAGCGGCAGTTGTTGGCGCATGCTACGGAACGCCTCGATGCGATGGACGGCGTTAGAATATACGGTATCGTACAGCCTAAATGCGCCATAGTATCGTTTACGGCGGAGGGGACGCATCCGTCGGATATTGGCATGATACTCGATAAGTTGGGCGTGGCTATACGCACGGGTACGCATTGTGCCCAACCGTTGATGGCACATTACGGTATCACTGGCATGTGCAGGGCCTCTATAGCATTCTATAATACGCACGAAGAGGTCAATATATTCGCAGACGGACTCGAACGGGCGTTGACGATGCTGCGCTGAGGCGGCAACCGCTTTGATTTTCGCCGGAAAATTATTATCTTGCATTAATCTAAAAAACTTATAGATGCCTTTCATCGTACTTGAGGGTCTGGACGGGGCCGGGAAATCTACGCAGCTGAACAAGCTGATTGCGTGCATCGCCGACAGGGGAGGCGAGTATGAGTATCTGCATTTCCCGCGTTTCGACGCGCCTTTCTACGGCGATCTTATCGCACGTTTCCTGCGTGGCGAATTCGGGATGGCCGATGAGGTTAGCCCGTGGCTGGTGGCGTTGTTGTTCGCCGGAGACCGTGCCGAGGCCGCTGATATGATGCGCGGTTGGCTTGCCGAGGGTAAATTCATTCTGACGGACAGATATGTTTATTCCAACATAGCGTACCAGTGCGCGAAAGTCGGTGACGTGGCGGAGCGAGAGAAGCTGGCCGATTGGATATTCGATTTGGAGTACAATCATAATAAACTGCCGCGTCCGGATATTTCGTTGTTTCTGGATGTGCCGTTCCATTTTACCGAGAGCCGCCTTACGGAGGTGCGCGAAGGCGACGACAGAACATACCTCGCGGGCCGCGAAGACATACATGAAGCCTCGCTGGACCTTCAGCGCAAGGTGAGGCAGGTATATCTTGACCGTGTGAGCCGCGATCCGGGTCTCGTGGTCATAGATTGCTCGAACGGATACGGGGAGATGGATACCCCTGATAAGAATTTTGACAAGATACTTAACGAAATAAAAGGCTTACTGTGACACAGACTACAGCCCAAAGCGATAAGGTGAGGAGGATAGCCGTAGAGGTGTGCCGTGTTTTGCTGGCACTAACTTTTGTTTTCTCCGGATTTGTAAAGACGGTTGACCCTTGGGGGACCGGGATAAAGGTTGGCGAATACCTCGCTGCGTTCGATATGGATTGGCTGTACGGTTGGCGGTTCGGTATCGGTATATGGTTGAACGGTGCGGAGATGATGCTCGGCCTTATGGTGCTATCAAAAGTGCGCCTGCGCCTGACTACCATATTCATTTCGTGCGCGATGCTCTTCTTTACGGTGCTGTCGCTCGTTCTCGCAATATGGAATCCTGTGGACGATTGCGGGTGCTTCGGCGAGGCCATAAAGCTGACCAATTGGGAGACGTTCATAAAGAACATGGTGTTGCTCCCGATGGCGTTGTTCGTATGTTGGAATTCGAGAAAACTGCCGTTGATCCCGACATGGCGTGACGGAGCTTTCATGCTTACATACGCTTGCATAGCTTTCGGGATAGGGATCTATTCGTATCGCCATCTCCCGATCATCGATTTCCTGCCCTATAAGATCGGAACGAACCTTGTCGAGGCGATGCAGGACGATGGCCGAGACGACGTGGAGACGATACTCATATTCAAGAATAAGGAAACTGGTAAGGTGCGTGAGTTCGATATAGACGATCCGGAATGGACCGATGAGTCGCGTTGGGAGTATGTCGATACAAAAGTGTTGGCTCTTAATAACAAAGTGCATGCTTCGGTCAGGGATTTCGCTGTTTTCGATGCCGAACACGACATGACCGAGGAGATACTTGCCGATACGAATATAGTGTATATGGTCTTTGCTGGAGAGTTGGCGGATTTACGTCCGCGCTGCGAACGCAAGTTGGCTATCGCCGTAGCTCAGGCTCGCGAGCGCGGGTATCGAGTGATGTGCATTACGGCCGATCCGGTTATGGCGCATCCGTATGTGACTCTCCAAAACGACCATGTGCCGTGCTATAACATGGACGGTACGACCATAAAAACTATATTGCGCGCACGCACGGGTGTGGTTGTACTCCGCGGCGGGGTTATTCTCGATAAAGTGAATTGCCGGGATATGCTCGAAAAAGGGGTATTGCCGGATTATCGCTCCGTAACGGTCGATTGATATTTGGGGGTAGAGTGGTCGATGATACTCCGGCGCATGGATGAGGAGCGCGGATTTATGTCGTTGCTCTGTTCTGTGCTTAGGAGTAAATAGCTTGATTTATAATATCGCCGAGGTTGTTTCTTGATATTTGCAATGTGTTCCAGCGATATATCACGCATATCAATAAAGTCCGCTCATTATGGCGGACTTTATTGATGTATTGGCTATGCTTACAAGTTCGTGATACGCAGCTCTTTGGGGTACATATTGTTGGCCCTGTTACCTATTCGTTTGACCCATCCTATCGGAAATCCACAGTATGTCACGAGGTTGATGCCCTCGCTGAAATACGAGGACTCGACGTTTTGTTTTCGCAGATAATCGAGAGCGGCGTCCAACGGCAGCTCAGCTGTAGCGATGTCGTTTTTGTTCACATCGTGGAATAATGCGAGCGGATGTTCCGGCTTCAGCTTGCCAGAGAAAAGTTGTCCCATCATTATACCTGATGTGATGACGGACATGGATTCGGCGATTGTCTTGACATCGGCGAATGTGTCGTTATAATAGGCGTAGACATTCCCGGCGACCTGAACGAATTTCATGTATTCGGGTTGGGCTACCCAAGACGATATGCTGCGTTGTGTCCCTTTCTGTATCTCCGTGAAGATGCTGCGCCGGGGTTTGGGTGCACAGGCGCGTTCTCCTTGGCCTCCTTTGCGGATGATCGCAGCGAAGAACCCCTCTCCAGCGACACGGTGAGGATAGAATCTGAAGGTCGGTATCGGAACCCCGCCTTCAGTACTGATATTGCCGGTTACTATTTTCCACTCTTCGGGTACGGAAACCTCTACGCCTTCGCAGTCGTATTCAGAGGCCAGCCATGCAACGTTTTCTTCGTTCTCATGGCGGTTGTACGTGCATGTCGAGTATATTAATATTCCGCCCGGTTTCAGCGCGCCCCATATGTCGGCGAGTATGCGGCGTTGACGTGCGGCGCACATCGTTACGAGTTCCGGACTCCACTCTTCGCGAGCTTTGGGATCTTTGCGGAACATCCCTTCGCCCGAGCACGGCGCATCTACGGCTATGACGTCGAACCAGTTGCGGAAACCAGCGAAATGCGACGGGTCGTTGTTGGTGACCACTACATTGCCGAGCCCCCATTTCTGCACGTTGCCTGCGAGCGCCATAGCCCGTTGGCGTATCACCTCGTTGGCTACCACGATGCCGTCGAGTCCCACTACGGTGGAGTAGAGCGTGCTTTTGCCGCCCGGTGCGGCGCACAGGTCTAGCAACTTTATGCCCTGCCGTTCTCCGATGGCCGTCCGGTACAGGTGTTCTACGAACATGGACGATGCCTCTTGGACATAATATGCCCCAGCATGGTATGTCGGATCGAGAGTGAATGACGGGCGTTCGTCGAGCAACAGCCCATATCTGTTCCAAGGAACTGGCTTGCCTTCAGGTTTTTCCGAAACTTTGAACGGGTTCAGCCGTATGGAGGTCACCGAACGACCGTTCTCTATGGTGTTGCACAGGGCGTTGGCTTCTTCTGCCGATAGTATTTCTGTGAGCGAGTTTACGAATTCGTCCGGGAGCATGGGGCTTAACCTTTTATAGATTTGATCCGCGAAATACGTTCCACTATCGGTTCTAGTACGCTTGGGTCCATGACGAAATCGTCTTTGTCGATGTCGAGCGTAATGACCTCGCCTTCGTAGATGTTGTTTATCCAGTTCTCGTATTTCTCGTTGAGCCTCAGGAGGTAGTCCTGCTGGATGGACATTTCGTAGGCCCTGCCGCGTTTTTGTATCTGGCTTATTAGCGTTGGGACGCTCGCTTTGAGGTATATGAGCAGGTCGGGCGTCGCTATGATGCGGCGCGATATCTCGAATATACGCATGTACGATTCGTAGTCGCGAGAGCTCATGAGCCCCATTTCGTGCAGGTTGGTGGCGAATATGTAGGCGTCCTCGTATATTGTGCGGTCTTGTATGAGGTCGCCGTATTCGTCCAGCATCATGCGTGCTTGTTCGATCCTGCTGCCAAGGAAATATACCTGCAGGTTGAATGCCCAACGGTTCATGTCTCCGTAGAAATCGTTGAGGTACGGATTGCTCGTGTCTTCTTCGTAGATGCGGGCGTCGAACCTCTTGGCGAGTATCTCGGTCAGAGAGGTTTTGCCGCTGCCTATGTTTCCTGCGATGGCTATATACATATCCGGTGTTTTCAGTGTTGTTCTATATCTCTTTGTCCGTTGACAGAAGCCCGTCTACGAACGTGCGGTCGTTGAACAGGCGCGGGACTTTGTTCTGGCCGCCTATCTTGCCCCGCGACGACATCCATGCCATAAACGTGCCAGACTTGACGACGCTGACCTTGGGCGGCATAAGCGTGGTGTCTTTGAAGCGTTTGGCCTCGTAATCGGAGTTGAGTTTTTGCAGCGCGAGGTCGAGTTCGCGTGCGAAATCCTCTGTCGATGAAGGTGCGGTCTTGAATTCGACCACCCACTCGTGGGCTCCCTTTTCGCGGCCGCTCATGTAGACCGGCGCGGCGGAATACTCCGCGACTATCGCTCCGGTGGCCCTGCATGCCGCCTCAATGGCGTTTTCGGCGTTCTCTATGACTATCTCTTCGCCGAAAGCGTTGATGTAATGTTTTGTCCGGCCCGTAATGCGGATGCGGTAAGGTGATGTCGAGGTGAATTCGACCGTGTCGCCTATCATGTAACGCCAGAGTCCGTTGCTGGTCGTGATTATCATGGCATAGTTTACTCCTGTGCGGACATCCTCCAGCGGAACAGCCTTTGACGTATCGCCGAGGGAACTCATAGGGAGGAACTCGTAAAATATTCCGTAGTCGAGCATCAGCAGCATATCATCGAGCGCAGGGTCGTCGGCGATGCCGAAAAATCCCTCTGATGCGTTGTAGGTCTCCATATAGTTCATGCGGTCGGTCGGTATGAGGGTCCGGTATTGCTCCCTGTACGGTTTGAAGTTCATCCCGCCGTGCATGAAGAGTTCGAGGTTGGGCCATACCTCCAACAGGTTTTTCGCGCCAGTGTATTCCAGTACCTTGTTCATCATCACGAGATTCCATGAAGGAACTCCTGCAAACGCCCGCACGTCCTTACGGACAGTCTCTTCGCAGATTCGTCTTACCTTTTCCGCGAAGTCGGGAATGAGTGCCGTGGCCGGTTTAGGTACACGTTTGAGGTTGGCGTACCACGGTGTGTTTTCGATTAGGATTGCCGACAGGTCGCCGCTGAAGGCCGTCTCCCCCTCGCGTTCCACTCTCTTGCTTCCGCCGAGCGTGAGGGTTTTCCCGCCGAGCATCCGGCTTTCGGGATGCGAGCGGAGGTATAGTGCCACCACGTCGCGCGGGCCTTGCAGATGGGCCTGCTTCAATCCCTCTTGGCTGACCGGTATGTACTTGCTTTTGGCATCGGTCGTGCCCGATGATTTGGCGAACCACTTGACGGGTGTCGGCCAGAAAACGTTCTGCTCCCCGCCTTTGGTCCGCATGATGTAGTCGTGGAAATGCTCGTAGTCCACTACCGGTATCCGTTGCTGGAACGCTTCGATGCCTGATATAGACTCCATGTCGTGTTCGCGGCCGAAGATGGTGTTCCGTCCTTGCCGCAACAGGTAATCCAATTGCTCGGACTGCACCTCGGCGGGCTGTTCGCAGAATCGGTCTATCTGACGCAGCCGTGGCATCAGGTATGCCTTCGATATTTTTGTGATTAGCGACATGGCAGTGTCTAATTAAAGAATCTTCCTACTTTTGCTATGGCGTCCGGCATGGCAAAGACTACTACCCTGTCGTATGCGTTGATCTCCGAACTACCGACCGCTATCATCGCCGAGTCGCCGCGGACTATGCCGCCTATAATGGCATCGCGCGGGAAGTCGAGTTCTTGTATCTTCTGTTTCGTGACAGGAGAGTTCGGCTTGACGATGAATTCGAGCACCTCCGCGTCGCTTCCCGTGAGACATTTGATGGCTTGTACATCGGTGGTCATGGTGAAGCGGAAGATGTTGCTCGCAGTTATAAGCTTCTTGTTGATGATGGTGTCGATGCCTATGCTCTCTGCAAGGTTTATGTAGTTGAGGTTCTCGACCTCGGCTATCACTTTCTTGACACCTATGCGTTTGGCCAGCATGGCGGCCAGAATGTTGGTTTCCGACCTGCCGGTGACGGCTACGAACGCATCCATCGTGTCGAGCCCCTCTTCCAACATGGCGTCTATATCGCGGCCGTCCTCGTGGATGATGAGCGTATTGTCGAGTTGTTCCGCCAGACGGTAGGCCTTCTCCTGATTGTACTCCACGAGCTTGATATTGACCTCTTTTTCGAGTCCCGCAGCGACCCCGACACCTATGCGGCTGCCGCCGAGGATCATCATGTTCTTTATGTCTATGTTGGCTTTCCCGGAATAGTTCAGTACCTCCTCGACCGAGTTGCGGTTCGTGATGACGTATATCATGTCGCCGGCATGGAACCTGTCGTCCCCGCGAGGGATGATAGTACGGCCGTCCCGCGCTATGGCAACTGTCCGGTACGGAAGGTTGTCGCGGTTGAGCGTAGTCTCGAGCAAAGTCTTGTCCACGAGGCTGCTCGATTCGTCGAGCTTGAACACGACGAGTGAGAGCATCCCGCCCGAGAAATCTACGAATTCCGTTGACGACGTGTGACCGAGCAGTTTGATGATCTCCTTGGCCGCGATTCGTTCGGGGTAAAACAGGTAGTCGATACCCATGTTGATGAACACCTCCTTGTTGTTGGGTTCGAGGTATTCGTTGTTGTCGATGCGTGCAATGGATTTGCGCGCTCCCAACTGTTTGGCGAGCGTGGCCGAAATGATGTTGATGTTCTCCTCGTGCGCCACGGCTATGAACAGGTCCGCTTTGCGTACACCGGCTTTTTTCAGTGTAGAAAATGTGGACGCATTGCCCTCGACGGTGATGACGTCGTTGAGTCCCTCGATCTCTTCGAGTAGTTTGGGGTCTATGTCGATGACCGTAATTTCATGGTCTGCGCCGCTGAGCATCTTGGCGAGGTGGGTGCCTACTTCTCCAGCTCCGGCAATTACTATCTTCATGGCCTTGCCTTATAGTTACCTATTGTGCGAATATCTGTAATACCATTCCGGGGGTCGATTTGTCGCCCTCTCTGGCTGCCATAAGCCCTATCTCGTTTATGAGTTCGCCGGGGACGATCATCCGTGTGCCTTGTATCGAGACGCGGTCGGTGATGTCGATGGCCAGTTCTCCGGCGAGGTCCTGTCCCAGTACTGTGAAGTCCTGTGCGCCTATCTCGTTGTCGAAATCGAGCACGAGACTTTCGTACAGGCCGAATATGCCTATCGGCTTATACCAGTCGGACATTTTTACCGTTACTGCGACCGGGTTCAATACGCATTCACGTCCCAGAGTGCGTTCCGTCGTTACGATTGCCGTAGCGCCGTTAGGGTATCGCGATGCCATGACGAATGGCACGGCCGTAGTGCTGTCGGCCGCTATTTCGGGCAACGGCATGTTGCGGCTTACGCGAGCCGGGGCCGATACGTGCAGGCGTTCGCCATCTTTATGCCCTACATACGATTCGTTGGGGCGGATATCCCAGTAGTCTTGCAATTTGACGGTATCTATATGGGCGTCGTCCGCAACTCCGAAAGGTTCGGCTATGCGATGCCAGCGTACACCTCTGATAACTTCGTCGAGACGGCTTTTGTAGTCGCGGCCCACGGGAGGGAAGACGTGGTCTTGTCTCCCGTCGGGTAGATTGCCGTTGAACGGGTGGCGCATTACGCCTATGGCACATCCGAGTCCGGCTGCAATGTAGGGTTCGTCTTCGCAGTTGACTATCCCGGCGGCATCGCCTTGGGCCGAGTATTTCAGCAGGTCGGCCACACGCTGGATGGTGACCGGTGTGGCGGTTATGTTCTCGACGTCGTATGTGCGGAATACATCGCTGAATTCGATGTACTTCCCTTTCATCGCGTGCTCGATTACGAGGTTCGGTGCATGAGTACGTCCCCATGCGGTCAGGTTTTTGCGCCACTCGTCATTGCGGTCTTTGTGTCCCCAGTCTACTTTCCAGTAGGCGAATCCTGCTTCGTCGGCAGCTTGCAGCCGCTCGGTCCAATATGCTTCGACGGAGTCCGCATTGGCAGGTACGTGAACCATTTCGGCCTCTTGGGCGCATATCCATCCGCCCAATCCTTTCCAGCCTAACGACTTTACCTTCTTAGTCAGTTTTTTCAACCGTTGGGTTGGTGTTCCTGTGAACGAGGGGAAACGCGAGGCGTCGAGTTCCGTCAGTCCGAGATATTCGTTCGGAGTGTTGTTGACATCCTGCGGAATGTCCCACGAGTCGTCCATGACGAAGTATAAGTCGGCGCGTATTTCCGGAAATAATTCGGCCCAGTTTTCAAATTTCTCAGCACCGAACATATATTGCTCGTTGATGACGGCCCGTGTATTTGTCCCTCCTGTGTAGCTTACGGCATAACCCTGCACGTTCCATGTGCAGAAATAGTCGGGAGCCCCTGATGGCGTGTCGGGCACGAGCGATGTCGGTATGTTGCTGCAAGCGGCGCATAACGCGGAAAACAGAGCAATGGTGCTGATAATTTTTTTCATAGGCGTGGGTTTGTGCGGGTATTTGTTTAGCCGATATTACTGCAAACAAAGATAGCGAATCAAAAGTAAACAAAAGATGTTATTTCAGGAAATATCTTCTCGCGTATGGCATCCCTGTGTCGTGTGAAGTCATGGCTGTGATGACGGATATGTGCCCCGACGCTTTTGTTATCCGCGGTTAAATCGTATATTTGCATCGTTATGAGTCGGATACTCAAGCCCAATCGGAAAAATTAAAGAATAGCATAATGAAAAAGTTTTTGTCGGGAATCTCTGTGGCCGGTTTTGCCGCTATGGCCATGACTGTAATCTTTACTTCGTGCAACGGGCCGAAAAGCCGTGTCTGGGCCGATGCGGCCGACAGTTGTACTTTCGTACTCGTCGATCAGTTCATGGATAAGGAGACTGGGCTTTTCAAAGGTTCGGCCGGTGACGTTCTCGATAACAGCAAATGGATGTACTGGCAGCAGGCACATTCGTTGAACGTATTGGTAGAGGCCTATGAGCGACTGAAGGCGGATGATCCGGAACGTGCCGAGGAGTACTATACTTATATCCTGCGTTGGATAGACAACAAGGGGAACAACTGGTGGAACGACAACCGTAACGGTTTCTACAACCAATTTACGGACGACATGGCGTGGATAGCCATATCGTTGCTCAACCTGTACGATGCCACAGGGGACAAGAAGTATCTCGACTTGGGCGCTGAGGTGTACGACTACATGGTCGAGGACATCCGCGTCGTTGAGGACGAGAAGGGATGGGGACTATGCTGGCGTCTCGTGGTTGACGCCGATCCGACCCCTGAGTATGTGGCTCAATCCGAGGCGCGACATGCGTGTACGATGGTTCCTGCCGGAGTTGTGGCATGCAAACTGTACGATGAGTCGGGCAAGGAGATTTATCTTGAGCAGGCGATAAAGGTCTATAATTACATGAGGACGGCAGGCGGCGCCGACGATAACGGTTCGGTCGGGGAGCCTCCGCTAACGTATACTCAGGGTGCGTGGATAGAGTTATGCCGACAGCTTTATCATATCACGGGCGAGCAGAAATATTTTGACGATGCGGTGAAGTGTGCCGAGTTTACCATACAGGCCAACGGCAGGTGTACCATAGCCGGATATGACGATGGTAACGGAAACGGCATATTGAGGGATGAGGGAGCGACGGAGGACAACAGCTTCTTCAAGGCCGCTTTCATTCCTTATATAATTGATTTTGCTATGGACGAAGCGACACCGCAGGCTTTGCGCGAGCGGATAGTGCAATTCATGACATATAATGCCGAGACTATGTGGCTTAATAACGTGGACCGTTCGCTGTTCCCGAAGATGTATGTCAACAGCGATTGGACTAAGGTTTATGACGCTACGGTAACGGTTGGCGACAAAACCTATGTGCGTCCGGGTTCGATGGGGGCCCAAACGAGTGGGGCCTCACTGCTGGAGGGTATGGCACGTCTGGAAAAAGCAGGCCTGTTGAAATAGAAATTTGTATAACGATATAAGACTGCGGTATGTCGTCAACGTTGATAGTCGTGCTTATAACCGTCGGGGCGGTGGCTTTGTTCGCCCTCGGGTTGTCTATTACGATCATAGTCAAGGGCCATTATATTCAATCTGAAATATCCGAGAACGAGAACATGCAGAAACTCGGAATAAAATGCGCTGCCCAGCAGATGCGCGAGGAGGAGTGCGATATTCGTAAAGGTGGCGTTGGAGACCATTCTCAGTGCGCTCCGGGCGGATGTGCCTCCTGTGCTTCGGGAAGTAATAAATAACCGGGAAGCGGATTGGAGATGGCGGCGTATGCTGCTGTGACGATTGTAGTCGATACGTTCTTGTATTGAGAATCTGCCAATTATTGGTGCGGCGGGGTATATTCTGTAGCGTATCTATACTCAATGCGCGCGGACATATGATTGTCTTTGGCGGTTTATGGCGTAGAGAATACTTGTTGTACCGTATGGTAGTTATGAGGAGATTATAACGGGTTCGCTTGATTCCCGATGCGGCATGTGGTTGCCGGCAATATTCTGATGTGCCCGCAGTGTATGGCTATCGCATTGTAGCATGCGAGTGCAGGCGGCTTCTTTGGCTTTTTCTTGCTATGTCTACCACCTTGTATGGAATTGGCGTAACTCTTTATTCAAGGCTTTGTGATTACCTGACGTATGTTCGTCAAGCAGGCTGTGGAATTTCGGTCCGTGATTTTTATGGACCGTATGGCAAAGTTCGTGCAGCAGCACATAATCTATTAGATGGTCGGGCAGACGCATCAGATGCAGACTCAGCGAAAGGTCGTTGCGTGCCGAACAGCTTCCCCATTTGCTGACTGTATTGCGTATGGTGACCGTGCCGTAGGAAAATCCGTGTGTTTCGGCCAGTGCGGATACCCGTTCGGGCAGGTATTCTTTGGCTTCGACACGCCATGCTTCTTCGATTCCTTTTTTTATAGCCTCTTGGACTGGTGCGGCTTTGTAGTCGATATTGATGGGATAGACGACCTGTATAGCATCATTACGTATGGAAACGGTTATCTTCTCTGTGTCCTGAGGGTATAGTTCGAGATGGTGCTTCCGAGTGGAGTATGGCATTTCTATTATTTGGGCGGGATGCCGCTCTGCATATTTTGTGATGGCTGCCCGTACCCAGTCGACTTTGGAATCGACGAACCGCAGCGCCTCTCCGGTGGATACCCATAACGGTATGGATAGGTGTATTATGTCTGGCGGACGCACCGACAGGGTTATGCGCCGTGCCCGCCTCGTTCTCGATACGGTTATCTCGCCGAGTTCCTGATGCTTGATTACGGTCGCCATATCACTTGTTACAGTGTTAGTGTGGAGAAAATATAAACGGCCTTGTTTTAAGGCCGTTTATCGCTATTTTACCAGTTCGCTTTCGGCTTTATCGACCTTTCCGAACTCGAATTCGTCGATTATCTTGGCCATGAGGCTGGCGATACGGTCATTGCACAGGTTGCCGATACTGCCTTCGTGCGAATGTTTGACGTTACGTTCGGGAACGAATTCCCCGCGTTCTATTGCCAGACCTACCTGTTTGTAGGCTTCGCGGAACGGTACACCTTCAAGCGCGAGTTTGTTTACGCTGTCTACGCTGAAGATATAGTCGTACATTTTAGCCTCCAGAATGTTATCGCGTACCGAGATGTGTTCCAGCATATATTTCGCCATTCGAAGCGACTGCGAGATGTCGTCGAGTGCCGGGAACAACGCCTCCTTGAGCAGTTGCAGGTCGCGGTTGTACCCCAACGGCAGGTTGGTCGTCAGCATTGTTATTTGGTTTGGCAATGCCTGTATTATATTGCACTTTCCGCGCATGATCTCCCATACGTCGGGGTTCTTCTTGTGCGGCATGATGCTCGATCCGGTAGTCAGTTCGGGTGGGTACGATATGAAATTGAAATTCTGGTTGAGGAACATGGTGTTGTCCATCGCCAATCTCGCAAGTGTGGCGGCTACCGACGACACGGCCTGCGCCACTATGCGTTCCGTCTTTCCGCGCCCCATCTGTGCGTATACCACGTTGTATGCCGGCGAGTCGAAGCCCAACAACTCCGTAGTCATGGTGCGGTTCAGCGGGAATGACGAGCCATAGCCTGCGGCCGACCCGAGCGGGTTGCGGTTCGTCACTTTATAGGCGGCGAGCATCATCTGCATATCGTCCACGAGCGATTCTGCGTATGCGCCGAACCATAGCCCGAACGATGACGGCATTGCCACTTGCAGGTGCGTGTAGCCCGGCATCAGTATATCTTTGTATCTTTCCGACAGCTCTTGCAGGGTTTTGAAAAGCTCCTGCATGTCATGGCATATCTCCGATATTTTGCGGCGGAGGTATATACGCAGATCGACGAGCACTTGGTCGTTGCGCGAGCGGCCGCTGTGTATTTTTTTGCCCACGTCGCCGATGCGCTGGGTGAGCAGGAATTCGATTTGAGAATGGACGTCTTCCACCCCGTCCTCGATGCGGAAATCGCCTGACTTGATCTCCCTGTATATGTTTTTGAGTTCTGCCTGTACTTCGGTCAGTTCTTCGGCCGATAGTAGCCCGATGGATTCGAGCATGCGCGTATGAGCCAACGATCCGAGCACGTCGGCTTCGGCGAGGTACATGTCCATTTCACGGTCGCGGCCGACCGTATATTTGTCGACGGCTTGGTCGGCGTCCGTATTCTTTTGCCAGAGTTTAGCCATTATCGTATGTTTTTATGCGTTTTGTAATATTTTGCTGAGCATGGCGATGTATGTCGCGATACCTTGTTCTATCTCGCGGAGTTCCACGTATTCGTCGGCACTGTGCGAGCGCGCACTTTCGCCGGGACCGATTTTCAGCGATGTCATCGGCAGCAGAGATTGATCCGACGTCGTCGGCGAACCGAAAGTAGTAAGCCCCAAGCTCGCGCCGGCCTGTACGACGGGGTGGTCGGGAGATATGTATGACGGTTTGAGGCGTGTGGAGCGCGGCGTGACGTCGCACGTTACGTGCTGTCTGATCTCTTCCACTACCTCTTCGTTACTGTATCTGTCGGTCACGCGGATATCTACGGTGAATTTGCATTCGGCCGGGATTACGTTGTGCTGGCTGCCTGCCGAAATCATCGTCACGCTCATTTTGACCGGGCCGAACAAGTCGCTCTCTTTGGGAAATCGGAACGTTCGGAACCATTCTATATCCTTCATCGCCTTGTAGATGGCGTTGTCGCCCTCATTTCTGGCGGCGTGCCCCGATTTGCCGAGGGCTACGCAGTCGAGTACGACCAATCCGCGTTCGGCTATCGCCATCTGCATGCCGGTCGGTTCTCCGACTATCGCGAAATCTATCTTGCCGAGGTGCGGTAGAAGCGATTCTATTCCGTTCGCGCCGCCAACCTCTTCTTCGGCCGTGATGGCTATTATCAGGTTGTAGCAGAGGTCGCTTGCTTCATAAAAGTGGAGAAACGCGGCCATAAGCGAGACCGCACTTGCTCCGGCATCGTTACTACCCAGTCCGTATAATTTGCCGTTCTCGATGTCCGCTGCGAAAGGATTGCGAGTGTAGCCGGGATTAGGTTTTACCGTGTCGTGATGGGAGTTGAGCAGGATGGTAGGCTTGGCCGGATCGAAATGCCGGTTGCGTGCCCATACGTTGTTGTGCAGCCGTTGCACGTCCAGCACTCCGCTGTCCCTTAGGAACTGTTCGAGTATTGCAGCCGTCGCCGCCTCATCCCTGCTGACGGATGGTGTGGCGATCAGCTTTTTCAGCAATTCGACAGCATTGCTATATAGTTTTTCGTGCGGCATGGTGGTCAAAAATAATAATTTCTGAGGTTATCTCCTTTGTCCTGCGTAATCTATTTTAGGCATTGTCATGGCGAACATCATGCGAGGCCGAAATCGTGTAAATTGTGTTTTCTGCTTCGAGTACTATCCGCCGGTATGGGCTTACAGTTCGCTTATCCTTTGCCTTACGACCTCGAACAGCATTACCGCAGCTGCGGCCGATACGTTGAGTGATTCGATCTCGCCGACTATGGGTATAGCTAGTTGCTCGTCGCATATTTTGAGAACCTCTTTCGAGATGCCCACGTCCTCGCTTCCCATGACGAGCACGGTCGGCTTGCTGAAATCGGCGTCGTATATGATCTTGCGGCTCTTTTCACTTGCTGCCACAACCTGCATGCCTTCGGCCTGAAGTGTCTTTATCGTGTTGCGTATACTGCCTACGCGGCATACCGGAATGCGGTAAAGGGCTCCTGCCGAGGTTTTTATAGCGTCGGCGTTTACCGGTGCTGCGTTCTTTATCGGGACGATGAGACCGTGTGCTCCGGCACATTCGGCGCTTCGGGCAATGGCTCCGAAATTACGCACGTCGGTCACGCCGTCGAAGATTACGAGCAACGGAGTCTCATCCGGGGAGATGTTCTCGATGATGTCCAGCAACTCGGCGTACTCTATGGCCGACATTTGGGCGACGACTCCTTGGTGGTTACCCTTGACGAGTCGGTTGAGCTTTTCGACCGGGACCTCTTGTGTCCGGATTTTCTTGCGGCGTATTATCTCGCGCAGTTCGGAGATGAGCTGCCCGTCAGCGTCTTTCTTTATGTAGACGCGTTCTATCGTGCGTCCAGATTCTATCGCTTCAAGGACGGGCCTGATGCCGAAAACGGTATTTTCCATTGTTTATTCCTCGCTTAAGAGTTCCAGTTCGTAATTATGCTGTTCCCACTCGTGCATTTTCGAGTCGAGTTTCTGTTTCAGTTCGTTGTATTGTCCGAATACAGCAGGGTCGGAGAGGTCTACCTCCATGGCCGCCATGCGTTTGTTCCAGCCTGCGATTTCGGCTTCGAGTTTGGATATTTCGCTCTCGGCGCGTTCGATGGCAGTACGGACCTTGCGGAACATCCGTTCGTTCTCCTTCTTGCGTGCGTAATCCTCCTTGCCCGATACGGCAGGCTTGGCGGCTTCCTCCACTTTCTTGTCCTCGACTTTTTTGGCCTCCACCTCGCGCAGATTCTCCAATTTGCGTTTTTCGAGGAAATACCATATGCCGCCGAGATACTCCTTGACGCCGCCGTCACGAAATTCATATACTTTGTTGACCAGCCCGTCGAGGAACTCGCGGTCGTGCGATACCACTACCAATGTGCCGTCATATTTTTGCAGGGCACTTTTCAGTATATCTTTCGAGCGCATGTCCATGTGGTTCGTGGGTTCGTCCATCACCAACAGGTTATGTGGTTCGAGCATCATCTTAGCCATCGCCAGCCGCGCACGTTCGCCTCCGGAGAGTACGCGCACCTTCTTGTCTATGTCTTCGCCGCGGAATAGGAATGCCCCGAGTATGTCCCGCAGGCGTGTACGGATGTCGCCGACGGCCACTTTGTCGAGCGTGTCGTACACCGAGAGCGTCCCGTCCATTACTTCGTCCTGATTTTGGGCGTAGTAGCCTATGTTGACATTGTGACCGACCCTTAGCGTCCCTTCGGTCACTTCGAGTTCGCCTATCAGCATTCGGGCGAAAGTGGTTTTGCCCTCTCCGTTGCGGCCCACCAACGCTATCTTCTCTCCGCGTTCTATCACGAAGTCTGCCCCGGAGAATACGTGTTTCTCACCGAAACTCTTGCCGACCTCCTTCACTTCCGCGACTATCTGACCTGAGCGCGGGGCCGGCGGAAACTTGATGTGCATTGCTGCCGTATCCTCCTCGTCAACCTCTATGCGTTCGAGCTTTTCGAGCTGCTTCACACGCGACTGCACCTGATTCGATTTCGTAGGTTTGTAACGGAATTTCTCGATGAACTCCTCCGTTTTCTCTATGAGCCTCTGCTGATTGGCGTATGCTGCCATCTGCTGTTCTCGGCGCTCCTTACGCAACTCCACGTATTTGCTGTACGAGGCTTTGTAGTCGTATATTTTGCCGAGCGATATTTCTACCGTGCGGTTGGTCACGTTGTCGAGGAATGCCCGGTCGTGAGAGATGAGCACGACAGCTCCGTTGTAATCTTTGAGGTAGCCTTCGAGCCACTGGATACTCTCTATGTCGAGATGGTTGGTCGGCTCGTCGAGCAGGAAGACGCTCGGCCGGCGCAACAACAGTTTGGCCAACTCGATACGCATACGCCACCCGCCGCTGAATTCGCGGGTGAGCCGGCCGAAATCTTCGCGCTTGAACCCTAAACCAAGCAGCGTTTTCTCTATCTCGGCTTCGCGGTTGTCGCCGCCGAGCATGTGGAAACGGTCGGAGGCGTCGTTGAGCCGGTGTATGAGTTTTTCGTACGTATCGCTTTCGTAGTCGGTGCGCGTGCTGATCTCTTCTGTGATCCGGTCTATCTCTTTCTCAAGGCTAAGTATCTCATCGAACGCCTTTGCCGTCTCTTCGTACAGAGTGGTGGTGTCCGCAACTTTCATGTGCTGCGGGAGATAACCGAGCGTTACGTCGGGATTCTTGCTGACGGCGCCGCTCGTGGGAGGTTGATCCCCCGTGAGGACTTTGAGCAACGTGGTCTTTCCCGCTCCGTTCTTGCCCACGAGACCGATGCGGTCCTTTGGGTTGACGAGAAAGGAAATATCTTTGAAGAGGTCCCAGCCTCCGAAACTTACAGTTAAATTATCTATGGAAATCATTTGTGTCAGGTCTTTAAAAACGTTTTTTTATCTGATATTTACATACCGTTATCGGGGTATGCCGCCGGTATCCGGCAATGTGCCGCATTCGTCGATCCTGCCCGGACCGTGATACTTGAGTCGCGCTCCCGCCTCCCCGGGCTATGTCAGATACAGAGTTTCACTCCTTCGAACGTTTTAAAGGTGTTACGAATAATTTATTGCCGTGTATGCTCGGTCGGCGGCAACATTCGGCAGAACTTGTCTTGCATGTCGCGTGTCTGTTGCTCTGACCTATTTTAGCTCTTTGGTGCTCTCTTTTATGTTCACTATCCGGTGTCTGATAGCGAGTGTGGCGCACAATGACGTCGATACCTCTCGGTGAAGGAATCCGTCGTTACGAATTCAACATTTTTACTATTTCCGCCTTCGGATCTTGGGCTCCGAATACGGCGCTTCCCGCTACCAACGCGTCGCACCCTGCGGCGAAGAGCATCCCCGAATTGGCGGCACTTATTCCACCGTCCATTTCGATAAGCGTTTTTGTCCCTGCCCTGTCGATCATCGCTTTGAGTTCGGATGCTTTCTCCGCAGAGCCTTCTATAAAGCTCTGTCCGCCGAATCCCGGTTCAACACTCATTATCAGCACGAGGTCGGCTACGTCGAGTATCTCTTCGAGTACGCTTACCGGCGTGGCCGGTTTGATGGATACTCCCGCCATCACTCCGTAGGAACGTATCTCTTCGAGGGCTTTTCGGACGTCGTCCACGGCTTCGTAGTGTATCGTCACGAGTTGAACTCCGGCTTCGGCGAAACGCTTGGCATATTTCATCGGTTCGACTATCATCAGGTGTACGTCGAGGAATTTGTCGGTAGCCTTGCGGATAGCTTTCAGTACCGGAAATCCGAACGATATGTTGGGGACGAACACGCCATCCATAACGTCTATGTGTACCCACTCGGCCGCACTTTCGTCAATCATGCGGGTGTCGCGGTCGAGGTGGCCGAAGTCGGCCGAAAGCATCGAAGGGGAAATAATTTTCGCCATTGGGTAGATTTTTTCTAAACAATGCAAATGTACGTCAATTTTCGCGAAAATTTGCCTACTTTTGAAGAATATAGGGCGCGTTTGATGGCAAACGCAGGCGGTTCGCTGAGGAAAACGTATTCGGTTGGCGGATTTCCCCCGCTATACGGGATGTGATGCGGATGATGGATTTTCGGTTTTGTCCGGGCCTTATTATCTTTGACGATTATGATTGCGATTTATATTATATGCGTATTGCTCGCCGTTGGGTGTGTGGCATTGGCGGCGATGCTTTTTTCGAGCCGTCGGCGCGAAGCCGATGTGAGTGCGAAACTTGAGGTTACGGAATCGGTGCTGGCGCGCGCAACTGACGATTTGCAGGCCAAGACCGAGATAGTTGCGGGGCTTAGCGCCGATTACGCGCGCGCTCAGGCGCGTATTGAGACGCTATCCGAACAGGCACGGCGCGACAAAGAGGAATTGGAGAAGATACAGGCTTCGTTCCGTTTGGAGTTCCGCAATCTGGCAAACGAAATTCTCGAAGAAAAGTCGAAACAGTTCAAGACGACGAACAAGGAGGCGATGGATTCCATACTCAAACCGTTCCGCGACAGCATCGGGGAGTTCAAGGAGAGGGTAGAGAAGATATATGCCGACGAGAATCAGCAGCGCGGCGCACTCAAGAACGAGATACGCAACTTGCAGGAGTTGAACAGAAAAATCACGGAGGAGACAACCAACCTGACTAACGCGCTCAAGGGCAATTCTAAGGTGCAGGGCGACTGGGGAGAGATGATACTCGAAACGATACTCGAAAGTTCGAACCTCGAAAAGGGCATACATTATACCACGCAGGAGAGCATCCGTAATGCCGATGGCGAGCAGCAACGTCCTGATGTGATACTGCGTCTGCCGGACAACAAGCGCGTCATTATAGATTCTAAAGTGTCTCTTACGGCATATGTTAATTATTGCGAGTGCGAAAGCGCCGACGAACGCAAACGGCTGATGGCCGACCATGCGCGTTCGGTCCGCAAGCATGTGGATGAACTTGGGTCGAAACGTTATCAGGAGCTTGTGGAGTCGCCGGATTTCGTCATAATGTTCGTGCCTAACGAGCCGGCTTTCCTTGCCGCCCTTCAGAACGACAGCACGATATGGAATGACGCCTATCGTAAGAAAGTCATAATAAGCAGTCCGACTAACTTGTTCGCTCTGTTGAAGATCGTGGACGACCTTTGGAAGCGTGACGACCAGAGCCGTCATGCGCTTGAGATAGCCGAGGAGGGTGCTAAACTGTATGACAAGTTCGTTGGATTTGTCGAGACTCTCGAAAGTGTGGGCAAAGGGCTGAATTCGGCATCGGCGAGCTACGATAAAGCCATGAAGCAGTTGTCCGAAGGGCCGGGCAATCTTGTCGGGCGTACAGAAAAACTGCGTAAACTCGGGGTGAAGGCGTCTAAAGCGTTGCCGCCGAAAATAGTGGCCGCAGCTCGCGCCTCGGAAGAAGATGGCGAAAAGCTCATTCAGGACGAAATATCTCCGAATGTGGAGTAATACTCTGCCTTTTCGATAGTTGGTTGGCTGTGCCGGTTAGGTTTTATGGCTTCCACATATAAAAATTGTCCGTATGGGTTTCTCATACGGACAATTTTGTGTTAAAATATGTTGCCAAAGGTGGTGCAGTTGAATTTATTGTACCGCCTCGGCCACTTTCTCCATTATTTTCGACTCGGTGTGTTTGTTCCGATAGGTTGCCGGAGTCATACCGTACTCTTTCTTGAATAACTTGATGAAATGCGAAGTGTTGGGGAAGAGACACTCGTTGCCTATTTCCGCTATGGGTTTGCCCGATGATATGAGCAGCAGGCGCGACTTCATTAGCCGCTGCCGTATGAACCATCTGTGCGGCGGTTCGAAGAAGTGTTTGTTGAACTCTTTCTTGAACGAGGTAAGGCTTTTTTTACACTCTTTGGCCAGTTCTTCGATGGTCTTGTTGGTGAATACGTTGCGGTATATTATCTGTTCGAAACTCTCGCCGGTCAGGTCGCTGTTTTGTAATACTTTACTTTTAAGACAGCACTCAGGCTTGGTGACTATGAGGTACACGAGCTCCGTAAGTTTCAGCGTTTCGGCTATGTGGTCGTGGTTGAAAGCGTTATCTCTGGAGTATTGCGCGACAGATGAAAAGAAACTGCGGACGGTGTCCCAACCGGGATAGACCACCTGCTTTTTCTCGTAACAATTGCTGCAATTGTGGTCGTTGGTTATTTTGATGCCGTAGTCGAGGCTGAGGCGTCCCAATATACGGCTCATTTGTTCCGGAGTGTAATAAAAAATTATTTGTTCGTACGGCGTGTTGTCGCCGGGGATGTTTTCCGTATAGTGGCTGCCGGTGCTGAGATAGAACAGATCGCCGCTTGCAACTTCCTGACGTGAGTCGCTGTTGTAGATGTATTTCTTCCCGCTTACTACGTATCCTATGCCTTGACGGCTATTCATATGCGTCTGGATACCCGTAAGGGCTGACTGAATCAGCCGCGACACTATGGGCCGACAGGTAGTGTTGTCTGTGTTGTTCATGATCGTTGGAGTTTTGTTATATGTGCAACTTTTTGATACAGGTGTGTATACTGTATTGTATATATTGTTGTATAAAATTAGAATTTTTAGATTTAATATGCAATAAAAAGTTGTATTTGGTGTATTCGTTCTGCGTATTTTTTAGCGTTATGGTAGTATGGTGTTTATTTATGATGTATTTGTGCCGCGTGTTCCTGCGTTTAGTGGGGAGTTGGTAGAGTCGCTCGCAAGGTGTTGATTGGTTTTGGAGATAATTCGGTATCTTTGGAGTATAAAAAGATTGACGATGGAATTGAACGAAATGATGCGGTTCGACCGCGAACATATATGGCATCCATATACCTCTATGATAGATCCGCTGCCAGTATATCCTGTACGTTCTGCCGACGGAGTGTACATCGAGTTGGAGACAGGTGAGAGGCTTATCGACGGTATGTCGTCGTGGTGGAGTGTCGTGCACGGTTATAATAATCCGGTGCTGAACGAGGCCGTGAAGTCCCAGATCGACAGAATGTCGCACGTTATGTTCGGCGGATTGACCCATGAGCCCGCTGTGCGACTTGCCGAGCGGTTGGTCGCAATGACGCCTGACGGTCTGGATAGGGTATTCTATTGCGATTCGGGTTCCGTGTCAGTCGAGGTTGCCATAAAAATGGCATTGCAGTACATGCAGGCAAAAGGGGAGGCCTCGCGCACGAAACTCGCTACGGTAAGCGGCGGGTATCATGGCGATACGTGGCATGCCATGTCGGTATGCGATCCGGATGTCGGGATGCACACCCTTTACGACGGCAGGCTGCCGGTACAGTTTTTCGCCGACCGCCCCGGCATTCCTTTTGGCGGAGAGTGGGACGAAAACGATATTGCGTCTTTGAGAGGAGTGTTGGAGGCGCATCACAGTGAGATTGCAGCATTAATAATCGAACCTATCGTGCAGGGGGCCAGTGGAATGTGGATATACCATCCCGAATACCTCAGACGTGCACGCGAATTGTGCGACGAATACGGCATACTTATGATAGCTGACGAGGTGGCCACAGGCTTCGGGCGTACCGGACGGATGTTCGCGTGCGAGTGGGCAGGCATTACTCCCGACATCATGTGTCTGGGTAAGGCAATCACAGGCGGTTATATGAGCTTCGCGGCGGTGATGGCTACTGGCGACGTGGCGTTGACCATATCGTCGCACGAGCCGCATTCGTTCATGCACGGTCCGACGTTCATGGGTAATCCGTTGGCGTGTGCGGTAGCCAACGCGTCGTTGGAACTTATCTCGCAACCGCATGTCCTGCCGAGGATTACAGAAATAGATCAACGGTTGCGTGAGCATCTGGAGTGTCTGAGAGGAATGTCTAAGGTTGCCGACCTGCGTATACTTGGGGCGATAGCGGTCGTGGAACTCACGGAGCTTGTCGATATGGCCCGCATGCAGAAGAGATGTGTCGAAGAAGGTGTGTGGATACGTCCGTTCGGTAAACTATTCTATGTCATGCCGCAATACGTCATCACGGACGAACAGCTCGGAACATTGTGCCGGGCGATGGTCAGGATATTAAGCGAACAATAACGGGTAAAGGTTGAGTGCGGCCAAGCTCAGCAGAGTCAACGTATATGCCGTGCCCGACACCCACCCGGGGAACTGGGAGAAGAAGAGCGGCATGATGGCCGATGCCGGGATTGCGAACAGCGCCAACGCTGCGGGTGATGCCGCAGGCATGAGCAGGCTTCCGCATCCTATGAGCAAAAGCATGATGAAATAGATAAATATGGCCCTTGCACGGGTTCGCATGGTTCCTGACGTCATTGCGAAACTGGCGAGCCCCATGAGTGTCAGACCACCTATGAGAGCAATGGGTATGAGCCGCAATATTTCCGTGATACTTTGTGTCCCGATATGGAGCGAAGATGTTCCGCTGACGAGGTGGCGCCCTATGTCTGCGAGTGGCTCTGCGAAGCCGAAGTCTAATGCCCACATGACATATGCGTAGGTCAATAAAGGTAGCAGGCCGCCGGTTATAGCTACGATCACTTCGCGTCCCTTACGCCTGAATACGGCCATTGCCAAAGGTATGGCCAATAGGTATAACGTTCCTGCGGGATAAATTATAGGTATCAGACCTACGAGTAGGGAGCCGCGAAACGTCTGATTGAAACTCGCCTTGCGTATGAATGACGATATGAAATACTCTATGCTGCGGAGTATCATGAATGCGGTTATTACTGCGGGAAGATGCACGCCGCCGAACCAGATTCCGCACGATACGGCTATATAGAACACTATCGGCAGGTAAGATCTTGATGATATGACCATGTGCTGCGACAATATTCGCGAAACGGATATTCCGTTGAAAAATATGAATATCCCAGATATGATACCGGAGATGACCGGGTAGCCGCTTTCGAAACGCGAGAGAAAGCCTTGTATGGGGCCTACGCTGTTTGCGGATAGCTCCTCTGGATAAGGAAAAACCTGAAACCGATAGATAAATAGTGCTGCCATTGTTGCGAAAAGCAACAATGTCGCCATGAGCGGTTGTCGCAGCACATCTATTTTCATCTACCTGCGTTTTTTACATTAATTTCACTTGTTGACAGTCGTTTGGCATCGCTATGTAAAAACCAATTCCCCGCTGTGTCATGCGGGGAATTATGCTTTTACACATGCGTCTACATCAGGTCCTTGCCTATGTCTCTGCGATAATATTTGCCTGCGTACTCGATCTGTTCGATGGTGTCGAAGCTTTTCGATACGGCGTTTTCTATCGAATCGCCCAGCGAGGTGACGGCAAGTACACGCCCTCCGTTGGTGCATATCTTTCCTGCTTTGCCGGCCGTGCCTGCATGGAATACCGTGCTCTCTTTCGAGAGTTTGTCGAGCCCGGAAATCTCGTCGCCTTTACGGTAGCTTCCCGGATAGCCTTCCGCTACGCAAACTACCGTCGCGGCCGTTTTGGGAGAAATGGTCAGCTCGGTCTTGTCGAGCGAACCGAATGCCATGCCTTCGAATAAGTCGACTATGTCGGACTCTATGCGTGGTAATACGGCTTCTGTCTCCGGGTCGCCCATACGGACGTTGTACTCAATGACGTATGGTGTTCCGGCCACGTTCATAAGGCCGATGAAGATGAACCCCCGGTACACTATTTTTTCTTCAGCCAGTCCTTTGATAGTCGGCTCTATAATGGTGGTACGTACCTTCTCCATGAATACCTCGTCGGCGAAAGGCACAGGCGAAACAGCGCCCATACCCCCTGTGTTTAGGCCGGTGTCGCCTTCCCCGATACGTTTGTAGTCTTTGGCAACTGGCAGTACCTTGTAGTTCTCGCCGTCTGTGGCAACGAATACCGAACATTCGATACCGCTGAGGAACTCCTCGATTACTACGGTGTTGCCTGCGGCGCCGAATTTTCCGCCGAGCATTTCCGCGAGTTCCGCTTTAGCTGCGTCGGCCGAGTCGAGGATTACCACGCCCTTACCGGCTGCGAGTCCGTCGGCTTTAAGCACATATGGCGGTTTCAACGTATCTATGAACGTATACGCCTCGTCTATGGTAGCTTTCGAGAAACTCTTGTATGCGGCTGTGGGGATGCTGTGCCGTACCATGAACGCCTTAGCGAAATCCTTGCTGCCTTCGAGGCGTGCTCCTTCCATCGACGGGCCTATCACTGGTACGTGATGTATCTGTTCGTCTTCGTGGATGAAATTCCACACCCCTTTTACCAGCGGCTCCTCCGGCCCGACGACCACGAGGTTGATGCTGTTCGTGATGATGAACTGCTTGAGGCTCCCGAAGTTCGTGGGGTTCAGGTCTACGTTCATTCCGATGGATGCCGTGCCTGCGTTACCCGGTGCGATGAACAGTTTCCCGAGTCTTTTGCTTTGTGCTATCTTCCACGCGAAAGCGTGTTCCCTGCCTCCTCCTCCGAGCAGCAATACGTTCAAAGACGCTGGTAATTTCATTATTGATTCTGGTTTATGAATGGTTTCAATATGGTGTTCAGTTTGTCGCTTTCGACGAGGAATCCGTCGTGTCCGAATTCCGAGCTGAGGATATGCAGTTCGGCTTTCGGGATATGTCTGAACAGGAATATCTGTTCCGTGAGCGGAAAAATGATGTCGGTCGATATGCCTACAACGAGGGTAGGGCACTTAATCAGTCCTAACGCTGTGTCCACGCCACCCCTATAACGGCCGACATTGTGTGAGTCGAACGCTTGTGAGAGCCGGTAATATGAATAGGCGTTGAACCTGCGGGCGAGCTTTTCCCCCTGATACTGTTGGTACGTAGTGGCTCGGAATCCGGCGACCTTGAATATGTTGTCGTTTTCCTGTTGGGTAGCGTTGTATGCACTCCAACCCCGATAGCTTATCAACCCTATGGAACGGGCTGTACGCATACCTTTCCGTCCGGCCTCCTCCGATTTTTCTCCGTATGTGCAGTCCGTTTCGATGGCCATGCGCTGCGATTCGTTGAGGGCGATGGTCCATGGCTGGCTGCGTGCCCCGGTAGCTATTAGGACGAGTTTGCCTACCATCTCCGGCTTGGTGAGTGTCATCTCCATTGCCTGAAAACCGCCTATCGAACTGCCGACAACGGTGTTGATGCTTGTTATTCCGAGGTGTTCGGCCAGCAGGAAATGGGCATTCACCATGTCGCGTACCGTTATGAACGGAAAACTTTCGTACCAAGGTTCTCCGGTTGTAGGGTTTATGCTGAGCGGTCCTGTGGTGCCGTAGTGCGAACCGAGTATGTTGGCGCATACCACGAAATGGCGGCGCGGATCGAGGAATCGTCCCTCTTCCACCGTATTGGGCCACCATTCGGCCACGTCCGAGTTTGCCGTCAACGCATGGCACACCCATACCGTGTTGTTGCCTTTCAGTTTCCCGTATGTGTGATAAGCTATCGTGAGTCCGGGCAATGTTTCCCCGTTCTCAAGTTTGAAAGGCTTATCGTATTTGAAATATCTTACCGGCATTTGTTCAGTCTTGTTTGTTCGCGGCCGATGTGTGCCCCGACTCAGCGGTCGGTGCTGCGTACCGGAAAGGAGCAAGCGAATGGTAGTTGTTGCCTTTAGTTGATTCGGCGCTGTGACTGAGCGTCTCGAACCTGTTTCCGGTATATGCTTTGTCGTTTTTCATATTGGCCTGACGATTATGCAAAAATACACTTTTTTCACGAATAACTTCCCGGCTCGGCGAACATTATTGGTCGGTTGTGGCCGGTAAGCGAATAAAACGCGCCGACTGTCGCCGGCTTGTCGGAAAGTGTGGCCCGGGCGTACTTAGCGTCCGGGCGTAATCATCAGGGTCATGATCTCTTCCTGAAGGGCTGTGGGGGATATGTCGCAATTGATCTGGCCGTTGTGCGCTACCGATATGGCTCCGGTCTCCTCTGATACGACCACGACTATTGCGTCGGTCAGTTCGCTGATTCCGAGTGCAGCCCTGTGGCGCATGCCGAACGACACCGGAACTTCGTTTTGGGTGGAGGGCAGGACGCATTTGGCTGCGGCGATACGCGCATCGCGTATGATGACGGCCCCGTCGTGCAAGGGTGAGTTCTTGAAGAATATGTTTTTCAGGAGTGCGGCCGATATTGCGGAATCGACCACGATACCGGTTTCGATCACCGATGCGAGGTCGGTCTCTTTCTGTATGACTATCAGTGCGCCCGTTTTGGTCTGCGACATATCGGAGCATGCCTTGATGATAGGGGCGAGAAACGATACGTTCACTTGTTTCTCCTCGCCGCCCAGATCGAACAGTTTGCCGAGGAACGAGTGCTGTCTCTGGCGGCTGCGGTTGCCTATGACCTGAAGGAATCGGCGGATTTCCGGCTGGAAGACTATGATTAGAGCGATTACGCCGACGCCTGTTATCTGCCCGAGGATAGCCGACAGCATCTCCATGTTGAGAGCCTGCACCACTATCCACAGCAGGTAGATGACGAGTATGCCGGTTATAATGTTAGGGGCCTGCGTTCCGCGTGTGACCTTATAGACGTAATACATTATCAGGGCGACCAGAATGATGTCGAGGAAATCCCATAATGTGAAATCTAAAAAGCCCATGATCTTGTGTTTGTTTTATGCAAATGTATTAAACAATCCCGAAAACGCCCAATGTGTCCCTTTATATCTTTTCGGTGAGTTGCTGCACGAGCCTGAAGTTGAAGAAGAACTCCTTGGCGAAGACGCGCAGTACGGTGTATGCCGGTATTGCCAACAGCATCGCCAACAGCGTTCCCTGTATTCCGCCGAGGCTTTGTCCTATGCTGCCGGCCATGAGCAGGACGAGGAATATTTCGAGTGGGTGGGCGTAGACGCGCTGCGAGTAGAGCAGCGGTTGCAGTATAAAATCGTCCGCCAGTTTCACACTCGCGATGGTCCCGCCTATAATGAAAATCATCTGGGCTATGCTTGTCCCTTCCAGCGGGGTGACCAGTCCTACGATGGCACATATTATTGCGCCGCTAAGAGGCCCGACATAAGGGATAACGTTCAGTATGCCCATAATGACGCCCATGAAGAATGCCGTTTCCGCGTTGAATCCCCATATGAGGAATATCCCTGAAAGCAGCAGCATGATGGCAGTCGATTCGGCGATGATACCAGTGAAGTAGCGCGTTAGCAGTTTCGTTACCGAACTGAGGGCGTGTATGACGTTGTGTTCGTATTTCTTGGGGAACAGCCCGACGACCATATTCTGAAACAGGTTCTCCTCTTTGAGGAAGAAGAAGGTGATGAACGTGATGCAGAACAAGGCTATCAGAGTGTTGCCTATGACGGTTACGATGGATTTGATAGCCTCGTTGAGGCGGTCTATCTGGAACAGATTGCCTATCTCCTGTGCGAAGCCGTCGATGAGCGAAAAGTCTTCGCGTATGGAGAAGAACTCCCTGAGCCAGTTTTCGAGTGATTGTATGGGCTCGTAGAATGAGGACTCCAGTATGTTTTTGATATCCAGCGATGCGAGGTCTGAGACTTTGTTGAATACCAAAGGGAAGAACAGCGATACGAACAGTATAGCTACTCCCCATATGGCGATCAGGGTAGCGAGTGCGGCCGCCCATCGTGGAAAACTGCGGTTGTGCCAATGTATCTTGGTCAGTATCTTTACGAGGGGTTTGCCTATGATGGCGAGCACCGCCGAGATGAGTATGTAGGTGACTATCTTGCCGAAATACCATACGAGCAGCACTATGGCTACTGTGCCAAGGAGTGCCAATGCATATTTCGATAGTTTCGACATGGTAAGTAGGTTCGAGGGTTTTATTTCAACCGTGCGATAGGTGTTTGCGAGCCGGTCACTTTGTCGTTCAGGTTTACGAGTATTTCGGCATCGGGGGGCAGTAGCAGATCGACGCGCGACCCGAACTTGATGAATCCGAATTTCTCGTTCTGTACGGCCGGTTCGCCGACTTTAGCATACGATACTATCCTGCGGGCTACCAATCCGGCGATTTGGCGGAAAAGTATACGGTGCTTGCCCGTGTTGACCACAGTTGTGGTGCGTTCGTTCTCTTCCGATGATTTCGGATGCCACGCCACGAAGAATTTCCCCGGATGATAGCGGAAATACTCCACTGTCCCGCTGACCGGATACCAGTTAACGTGGACGTTGGTTATCGACATGAATACGGATACTTGTAGACATTTCGCGCCGAGGTACTCTTTTTCCTCAACTTCTTCGATTACCACAACCTTGCCGTCTGCCGGGGCGTATACTATCGAAGGGTCGGAAACGTATGGCCTTTGCGGTTCGCGGAAGAACGAGACGATGAACAGGATGTCGAATACGACCAATATGTCTATTATCCATGCCAACCAAGATGGTAGAAACAGTATGGATGCCACTCCGATAATGGCCCCGAGACATAATGAAAGCAGTATTATATTGTGTCCTTCCTTATTTATTTTCATAATCATACGGCGGTGTCGGTCCGCTAAACGGTTATATCAACGCAAATATAATAAAATAAACGAAAACGAACGGAGTGGCTATAAGCAGCGAGTCGAATCTGTCGAGCCAACCGCCGTGTCCGGGCATCATCGTTCCGGAATCCTTAACTCCTATAGACCGTTTGATGAGCGATTCCACGAGGTCCCCCAGCACACCCGATACGGCGGCTATTAGACCGAGCCCGGCCCAGAAGGTTATGCCGGGACGGATAAGCCATCCGCACAATATCGCTATGCCGACAGCAGCTACGATGCCGCCGACAAATCCTTCCCATGATTTCTTCGGCGATACGCGGGGAAACATTTTGTGCCTGCCGAGCGTTACACCGGCCAGATACGCTCCGATGTCGTTTGCCCAAATGATGAAAATGTAGCTTAGCAGTATCCAAGGTTGGTATGCCTGCGCCTCTATCATCGGGAACTTGAACCCGCCTACGGCTATGAAACATAACAGCGACAGCGGTAGTGCGATATAGAATATGCCGCAAATTGTGACCGCTATGTTGGCGAGCGGTTTTTCCTTTTTGCGGAACAGTTCGGCGATGAAAATGCAGAACATCAGCAACATGACGACGGGAACCAACAGCATACCTATATTGTTCTGTATGAAGTTGCTGTCTTGCTGTGTATAAAGGAACGCCGAAGATACCAACAGTATGCCTGCTGATATTCCTAACGTTCGGTTAGGTTCAGCGCCTTGGGCTCGGGCCAGTTTGTAGAACTCCAGCATTGTGCCTATGCACATGACGTAGAGTAGGGCGAGCAAGGAATAGCGGGAGATCAGTATGGCTCCGACAACTACTACGAATAGTACGCAACCGCTGAGCAGCCTTACCAGAAAGGTCCGTTTTTCGCTGTTTCCCATCTCTGTCAAAAGGTTTTGTTCTGTTTAATACGGGCCGTACCTATAAAGGGTAGTGGGAACGGCCCGTATTTTTGTTTTTATTGTATACCCGATTCTGTTTGGTTTTTTTTCGGTCAACTCCGTTTACAATGTTATGGAGATGTCGTCCAGTGAGGTCGCTTTGGCAGCCTCTTCCTGTTCTTTCTTTATGTCTTTCAATCGGCGGCCGAGGATGTTCTCGACATCTTCGGTGAAGATGACTTCGCGTTCGAGCAACAACTCGGCGAGTTTTGTCAGGCCTTCGCGCGACGTTTCGATTACGTGGCGGGCCAAACGTTCTGCCTCACTTATCAAGTTTTTTGTTTCAGAGTCTATTTCCTGTGCGGTCTTTTCGCTGAACGGCTTGGTGAACGCCATGTCGCTCTGTCCCGTGGAGTCATAGTAGCTGATGTTGCCGAGCTTGTCGCTCATGCCGTAATAGGCCACCATCGCGTACGCCATTTTCGTGACGCGTTCGAGATCGTTGAGTGCGCCCGTGGAGGCGATTCCGAAGAATATCTCTTCGGCCAAACGGCCGCCGAGCATGGATGCCATCTCGTGCATGAACTGCTCGCGTGTGGTATTGTGCCGTTCGTCGGGAAGGTACCATGCAGCTCCGAGCGAACGTCCTCGCGGTATGATAGTTACCTTTATGAGCGGATGGGCGTGTTCGAGCATCCAACTTACCGTGGCGTGTCCTGCCTCGTGGTATGCGGTGATGCGTTTTTCTTCGGGTGTGATCACTACGCTTCTGCGTTCCAGCCCTCCCACAATGCGGTCGATGGCGGCGAGGAAATCATCCTTGTCCACCGCAGCCTTGTTGTTGCGGGCAGCGATGAGTGCCGCTTCGTTACATACGTTCGCTATGTCGGCGCCGGAGAAGCCCGGAGTCTGTTTGGCAAGGAAATCCCGGTCAAGATCTTTCGCCAGTTTCAGTTTCTTGAGGTGCACCTCGAATATTTCGATACGCTCTTTCAGTTCCGGAAGTCCGACCTCGATCTGTCTGTCGAATCGTCCGGCACGCATGAGAGCCTTGTCGAGAATATCCGCACGGTTGGTCGCTGCGAGAAGGATGACGCCGGAGTTAGTCCCGAAACCGTCCATCTCCGTAAGTAACTGGTTGAGCGTATTTTCACGTTCGTCGTTCGACGAGTATCCTGCGTTCTTGCTGCGGGCACGCCCTATGGCGTCGATCTCGTCTATGAAGACGATGCACGGTGCTTTTTCCTTGGCCTGTCGGAACAGGTCGCGCACGCGCGACGCACCTACGCCGACGAACATCTCTACGAAGTCCGAGCCGCTTATCGAGAAGAACGGTACGTTGGCTTCTCCGGCCACAGCCTTGGCCAACAGTGTTTTACCGGTTCCCGGGGGGCCTACGAGCAATGCGCCTTTGGGTATTTTTCCGCCGAGTTCTTTGTATTTTTCCGGTTTCTTGAGGAAGTCCACGATCTCCATGATCTCGACCTTGGCCTCTTCCAGACCGGCTACGTCCTTGAACGTCACTTTGGTCGAGTTGTCCTTGTCGAACATCTGTGCCTTGGCCTTGCCGACGTTGAATATGCCGCCAGCTCCTCCGCCTCCGGAATTTTTGGACATGCGGCGCATCATGAAGAACCAGAAACCTATGATGGCGGCAAAGAAGATGACATTCCAGATGATGCCTGTCCACGCGTTGTTTTTATACTGGTATTCCGGGACTATTTTTACTCCGTTCTCTCCAACGGCTTCCTTGACGTTGTTCTCGAATATTTGCGTTGTGGGAGGATTGTAGTAGAACTGGTAGCCGTCCTGCGGTATGGCTCTGTACTGCTGCTCGCTTTTGTACGACTCTATCGCGTTTTTCTTCAGGAAGATGTGTGCCTGCTGCTGTTCCCCTCCTGTGCGGAGTACTCCGATGCTATCGATCTCCCCTTTCACGAGCATCTCTTCCAATACGGGCCATCCGATCTGTTTCGGTGCTGTGCGGTCGGTGAAAGCCCAGTATCCGAGGATGAGCAGCAACAGAAGGCCGTATATCCAGAATATGTTCATCCGGGGTTTCAGCAATCCCGGTTGAGGTGTCTTGTTTTTCGTATTATTGTTTTCTGCCATTGTGAAATCGCCAAATTAAAAAGTGTTGAGTATAACGCCGCTTCCCCGCCGTTATTGTTATTTGTCCTCGTAGCGGGTGGTGGGGGCGTCTGCCCACAATTCGTCGAGCTTGTAGAAATCGCGGAGTTCGGTCTGGAAGATATGCACCATTACGTCTACGTAGTCCATCGCTACCCATACGCTGTTAGTGAGGCCCTCTACACGCCACGGCTTGTCGCCGAGCTGCTCGCGTACCTTCTCCTCTATGCCGTTGGCGATTGCCGATACCTGTGTGGTGGAGTCGGCGTTGCATATTACGAAAGCGCCTGTTATGGCGCCGTCAATCCCCGATAGGTCGAGGCTCACTATATTTTGTCCTTTTTTGTCCGAGATCGCTTCTACGATAGTTTCTATGAGTTTATCTTTCATATATGTTTTGCTCTTTCTTGATCGTTTGTTTCGTTAGCAAGCAAAGGTACATACTTTTTTCTAACATATGCCATATTTCAAAAGCATATTTCGTGCCTTTTATTGCGTCGCGGCAGTGTGATGGGAAAATAATTTGTTTAGACGCCTAATGGCCGGACGCACACTCCATTATGGAGTCCTTCAATGCGTTGATGAGCGAACTTTTGACGTATGTGCGCCTTACGGCTATTGTGATTTTGCGCGAAGTGGCGCCCTTGGCCAGAGTTTTCACCTGCCCTTGGCGCTGTTCCGGGATGAACGGCAGGGACATCTCCGGAATGATGGTCATACCGCCGGTACTGTCCACTATACGCATGAGCGTGTCGAGCGAACCGCTCTCGAAAGAGCATGACTGGTGTGTCGCACGCCGGCTCTGGCACAGTTCCAATATTTGGTCGCGCAGGCAGTGGCCGTCGCTTAACAACAGAAGTTCTTTCATGTCGATGTCTTCGATGCGGACGTTGCTGCGGTCGTACAGACTGCTCATGGGCGACACATATGCGTAGAAACGGTCGTTGAACAACTCCTGCTCCGCTATGTCGTCCGGACACATCCCTCCGGCGATGATGGCCGCGTCGAGGCTGTCGCGACCGAGCGCCGTGAATATGTCGGCCGTCTTCATCTCTTTGACTTCGAGTTCCACCTTGGGGTATTGATTCAGGAATCCGGGTATGAAACGGTGCAGCAGGTATGGGGCTATGGTCGGGATGACGCCGAGACGAAGATGTCCCGCTATTTCGCCTTTGAGTTCGGCCACAGACTCCTTGATGTAATTATAGGCCTTGATGGCTTCACGTGCGTTCTTGATCACTATTTCGCCGGCATCGGTGGGGATGACGGGCTTTTTCGAACGGTCGAGCAATATCACGCCGAGTTCTTCCTCGAGGTTCTTGATTTGCATGCTCAACGACGGTTGTGTCACGAAGCACAACTCGGAAGCGGCGGAGAAACTGCCGCAATTGGAGACTGCCAGCAGGTATTCTAATTGTATTATGGTCATTGTTTTGGAGGGTTGTTCTTATAGTGAAATACAAATGTATAAAAATAATCTATAACTACAAACCCTTGCCGTCTCCGGTCTATGTGTGAAAATCGGATTGCCTGTTTGCCTCTCTAACGCGACAACCTGTAAAATACTCCGAGCGGAAGTGCTTTGCCGCAGCTATCGTTGAAATATAGCTCTCCGAAATGTTCGTTTGTGGGGCTCGACGGCTGGCCGAACATCTGATTACAGATACCTTTGGCGAGCAGGGCGGACAACCCCATAGAATACAGGTTCAGTACTAGGAAACTGTTCTCTGTGGCGAGTAGCTGCGAGCATAGCGTGAGCAGTTCTCCGATATTTTGTTCGAGTACCCACTTTTCGCCGTCGGGACCGCGGCCGTATGCCGGAGGGTCGAGTATGATGCCGTCGTATTTCTTGCCGCGTTTCACCTCGCGGCGCACGAATTTCAGGGCGTCGTCCACTATCCATCTGACGCCGTCCAGTCCGCTGCCCTCCATATTTTCGCGTGCCCAGCTTACCACCTGTTTCACCGAATCTACATGGGTTGTGGTGGCTCCGGCACTTCGTGCGGCCAACGTCGCTCCGCCTGTATAGGCGAATAGGTTGAGTACGTTTGCCGGACCGCCGTTCTTATCTGCGATGCGTGTGCATTCGTCGTATATGAAGTTCCAGTTCTCTGCCTGTTCGGGAAAGATGCCGACGTGCTTGAATGAGGTTAGGCCGAGTCTCATTCTCAGCTTCATCGCCTTGTATGCGTATTCTACCCACCATTGTCCCGGCATACGTGGGGCGGTGTTCCACTCCCCGCGTTCTTCGCTCTTGCCGTCGCGGCGGAATACCGCGTGTGCCTGCCTGCTCCATTCGGCTTCCGGGAGGCTTTTGTGCCATATGGCCTGCGGTTCGGGACGTACGGTCACCCAACGGCCGAAACGTTCGAGTTTTTCGAAATCGCCGCTGTCGATGAGTTCGTAATCCTTCCATCCCGACGGGGTGAGCAGTTCTGGGTTTTTCATATTTGTCATTCTTTGATTATGTTCATCCGGCAGGCCGCACAGTCGAATTCGAGCAGCCATGTTATCGCTCCTCTCCTGAGCCTGAGCGGGCCGCGCAGGGTGGGCTTCTCTTTTAGACACTGGCCTAGTTCGCGGCGCAGGCAGTAGGCCGATGTCATTACGCGCTCTCCAGAGAGCGTACGCATCAGGTCGCGCGGCGGGGCTATGGTCTGTACGCCGTGATCCTTGTAAAATCGTTCTGCGAGCGTATTCGTGACATTGGCTTCGCCGCCGAGCTCGGTGGCGGGGTAGGGGAACGCCCGATTCTCGATGGCGATTATTGGTTGCGGATAGTTTGCCATTCGCTCCTCAGTCAGAAGTTCCACGGCCTTACGGCGCAGGTCGTTCAACTTCGACGCCGGAATGAACGGGAGCTGACCGTCGCTATTGACCTCTATCGTTTTTGCCGAGAATATGGTGTCGCCTAATTTGGATAATTGTGTGCGTATGGTGGACGCCATCTTTTCCTGTTCCCGTGCGGGTTCGGCCTGTATGTGTTCGACTAATGATACCGAGTGTCCATCTTCGTCCGTTAGGCTCAGTCTTATGTGTGACGTGTCGGTGTATGCGTTTACCGACACGTCTATGCTCCTCCGTGTCCTGCTTTTGCTCAGTTGCAACGTGAAGTTGTGGTCCTGATTGCGGTAAATCTCCGTTCCGGCTGCTATTCCGTCCATTTTGTTCGGAAAGACCGTGTGTCCGTCCGTTTTGTTTACGTTTGTGCCAATGAGCCCATTGTTCGTGAAAAAGCATATTCCGTCTCCCGGATTGAGCTGTTTGTCGCCCGATATTACGAACGAGTTGCGGTTTGTCGAGCACACTTTCCCTATATATTCACCGGTTGCCTTGGGAGTCGAGAACGATGCTTGTCCTTTTCTCTTGCCGTCAAGCATCCATGTCGTAAATCCTCGGGTGAAGCTGCGTGACGGATCGGCCGTGAAATCGTATTCGGTGTGACCCGAAGAGCTGCGGCGCATCGACGGCCGTTTTGCCAGTTCTCGGTCTATCGCCTGTCTGTAATAGCTTACTATATTGCGGACGTAATTGCCGTCCTTGAGCCGTCCTTCGATCTTGAACGATGTCACCCCGGCGTCCAGCAGTTGAGGAATCCTGCCGGACAGATTGAGATCAGGGACAGAAAGGAGGTGCTTGCCAGTGATGACGGTATCACCATGTCCGTCGATGAGGTCGTATGTCAGGCGGCACGGCTGGCTGCAATCGCCCCTGTTGCCGCTGCGCTGGCTCATGCTGCGGCTCATGTAGCATTGGCCGCTAAAGCCGACGCATATTGCTCCGTGGACGAAGCATTCCAACTCTATATTTCCCTCGTTGCCTATTTGCCGGATTTCTTCGAGTGTCAGGCCGCGTTCTAATATAATGCGCGAGAATCCGCTCTCGCGTAAGAAACGTGCCTGTGTCGCGGTCGTGTTGCACATTTGTGTCGAGGCGTGGAACTCTACTCCGGAGAGGTCCATTCGCATGAACGCCATGTCCTGCACTATAAGGGCGTCTACGCCCGACGCTATGAGTTGTCTGGCGGTACGTTCTGCGTCGGTGAGTTCGTCTTCGAATACAATGGTGTTTAGGGCTGCGTATACTTTTACTCGGAACGGGTGTGCGTACCGAACGAGGCGTTCGATGTCTTCGATGGTGTTGCCTGCTGCTGCGCGGGCTCCGAAAGCCGGCCCGCCGATATATACGGCGTCCGCACCTGCGTCTATGGCTATGCGCCCCGTTTCGTAATCGCGGGCAGGGGCCAGTAATTCTATTTTCTTATTGCCGGACATATCGTTCCGCAAAGGTATGATTTTTCTATGATAGTGCGACGATGTGTAGCGGAGAGTGTGTATGCTTAATGGCGCATTGGGTTCAATTGCCTTTAATGGGAAAGGCATGGGGGCAAAAAGAAAACCATCCGTTTGGATGGTTTGACTTCATTTGATCTGTGGGAGCTGAGGGATTCGAACCCCCGACCCTCTGCTTGTAAGGCAGATGCTCTGAACCAGCTGAGCTAAGCTCCCGAAATATCCTAATAACCTATTTGCATTCCTCTCGTTCTGTAAACCTCTATACTTCCGGAATGCGAGTGCAAATATAGAGGCTATTTTTTAATCTCCAAAATTTTCCGGCTCTTTTTTTTCATAAAAAATGCTGCGAAATTATTTCTTATTATAATCCAGCATCTTACGTTTGATAGTGTCCAGCCTTAATTTTGCCTTGTTGTATGTCGCGGCGCACCATACTCCGTAAGCGAGCAGTAATATGACCATAACTCCCAGAATGGAATTTATGAATATAATGCTCAAAACCAGTCCGGCGATGGATAAAATCAGCGAATGTTTCCGAAAGAATATTCCCAATGCGAGAAAAATGACACCGAGTGCGACTGTCGTGACGAAGAACAGCATGATTTCCGGCACGTCGAGCCTACCTATATTGACCGATGCGTCGAGGAAAGCTATTACTGCCGCTGCGAACATCGCCCATCTCGCTTTTTTCAGGCCGCTCTCCGCATTTACCATATCTGCTTGACATGGGATGCTTTTCATGTATAGGAATTTGTATTTGTCTTCGTCACTCCCGAGGGTAGGGAAGCCGCAAAAAGGACAATCCGAACGCAAAAGGTCCGGATTGTCTTTCTTGCAATATTCGCATGCAGCCATATTGCTATTTATCTTTTTCGATTTCTATCTTGAGGTTGAGTTCTTTCAACTGAGCTTCGGAGATTACGGACGGGGCGTCTATCATCATGTCGCGGCCCGAATTGTTTTTCGGGAAGGCGATGTAGTCGCGTATCGAATCTGCTCCGCCGAACAGCGAGCACCAGCGGTCGAATCCGAAAGCGATACCGCCGTGAGGAGGAGCGCCGAATTTGAACGCGTTCATGAGGAATCCGAACTGTTTCTGAGCCTCTTCCGGCGTAAATCCCAGCAGGTCGAACATCTTGGCCTGCAATTTCGAATCGAAGATACGGATAGAGCCGCCGCCGACCTCGACGCCGTTTACAACGAAGTCGTATGCGTTTGCGCGTACCTTGCCGGGATCGGTTTCGAGCAGTGCTTCGTCCTCTTTCATCGGAGAGGTGAACGGGTGGTGCATGGCGAAGAAGCGTCCGCTTTCGTCGTCCCACTCCAGAAGTGGAAAGTCTACTACCCACAGCGGAGCGAACTTGCTGCGGTCGCGCAAGCCGAGTCTTTCGCCCATTTCGAGACGGAGCTCTCCCAAGGCGTTGAGGCTTTGTTTGCGTCCGCCGGCCATAATGAACATCATGTCGCCGGGTTTAGCCCCGCATTTCTCGCCCCACGCTTTCAGCTCTTCCGGGTTGAAGAATTTGTCTATGCTGGATTTTACGTTGCCGTCCTCTTCGAAACGGACCCAAACCAAACCTTTGGCTCCGATCTGCGGACGTTTAACCCACTCCGTAAGCTCGTCTATCTGTTTGCGTGTATATGAAGCGCATCCGGTTGCGGCGATGGCGCCGACATATTCTGCGCTGTCGAATACGACGAAGCCCTTTCCTTGTGCTTCTGCCGTAAGTTCGCAGATCTCCATGCCGAAACGCAGGTCCGGTTTGTCCGAGCCGTATTTGGCCATGGCTTCTGCCCACGGCATGCGACGCAACTGGTCCTCTATTTCAACGCCTATGGTGGTTTTGAAAAGGTGTTTGGCGAGCCCTTCGAACGTTGTCAGAATGTCGTCGCGTTCCACGAATGACATTTCGCAGTCTATCTGTGTGAATTCGGGCTGGCGGTCGGCACGCAGGTCCTCGTCGCGGAAGCAGCGCACGATCTGGAAATATCTGTCATACCCGGCCACCATCAATAGCTGCTTGAAAGTCTGCGGCGATTGCGGTAACGCGTAAAATTCGCCGGGATTCATGCGCGAAGGTACTACGAAATCGCGCGCGCCCTCCGGTGTGGAGCCTATCATGTATGGCGTCTCGATTTCGAGGAAGCCCTGTTTGTCGAGGTATTCGCGGATGCGCTGGGCCATCTCGTGGCGCAGCATCATGGCTCGTTGGAGCGGTCCGCGGCGCAGATCGAGATAACGGTATTTCATACGCAGCTCGTCTCCACCGTCGCTGTTGTCCTCGATGGTGAACGGGGGAGTTTCGGCAGCATTAAGCACCTTCAGCGCAGAAGCTGCTACCTCTATGTCGCCCGTAGGCATCTTGGGGTTCTTCGACGAGCGCTCCACTACATTGCCTGTGACCTGTATCACATACTCGCGCCCCAGTTCCCGGGCTATGGCCTTTATATCGTCCGTCGAATGTTCCTCCACCACTATCTGGGTTATGCCGTACCTGTCGCGCAGGTCGATGAAGGTCATGGCTCCGAGGTTGCGTATCTTCTGCACCCAACCGGCGAGCGTAACTGTCTGTCCGGCATCCGAAAGCCTTAACTGGCCGCAAGTATGTGTCCTGTACATAGTTTTATGTTTGTTTAAAGAATCGGGATGTGTCAGGAGATTTTCGAAAGCCTGTTTCGTAAATGCACCCGACTTTTCCTATATTTGTATCTGTTTGAAATGAGCATCAAAGATAGGTATTTATTATGGATACGGAACAAGAACGCGATGAAAAATTTATGCGGGCCGCAATAGAACAGGCGCGCGAAGCGTTATATATGCAAGAGGTCCCGATTGGCGCCGTGGTGGTGCTTGGGGACCGGATAGTGGGTCGGGGACACAACCTTGTGGAGACGCTCGGCGACGCTACCGCACACGCCGAAATGCAGGCCCTCACCGCTGCTGCCGAGACAACTGGCGGAAAGTATCTCAACGAATGTATTCTTTATGTGACTGTGGAACCTTGCCCGATGTGCGCCGGGGCCAGTGCATGGAGCCAGATAGGGCGTATAGTCTACGGGGCTTCAGACCCCAAACGTGGTTATACTACGGTGGGCGGCGGCATACTTCATCCGAGGACGAAAGTCAAGGCCGGAGTACTCGCCGGGGAGTGTTCGGAGATGGTGGAGGCGTTTTTTAAAAAACTGCGGGCATAGTCTGGTAAATTCATGTAAAAAACGATATATTTGCCCCATTAAGGAAACCAAACAAAAACTAACTTAAAACCATAAAACCCGATGAAACGAATCAAGATCCTTACCACGACATTGGCGGCACTGTTCTGCGTTTCTGTCGCAGCGGCACAAACGGCACAGGATGTCACGAAGAAGTATCTCGAAGCCGCAAAACTTCTAGAAAAACAAGATAAGAGCCTCTATGAGTCTGTGGCTGCAATGATGGAAGAGGTCGTAAAGACCGGAACGCCGCTCGGTGCGGACGTTGTCAACGAAGTCGCCAACGCTAAAAAATGCTTGCCTGACCTCTATTATAACATTGCAGTGTCTCAGGCGCAGCAGAATAAACTTGCCGAAGCAGAGGCAAGTGCGTTGAAAGCTTATAACAAGGCACAGGAGTATAAGACCGGTCAGGCACATGTGCTGAAAGCAGAGGACCTGCTCGCCAAAATATACATTGCACAGGCAGGCAAGTTCGTTAAGGAAAAGAACTACGCACAGGCGTCGGAAATCTATGCCAAAGGGCTCAAGTCGATTCCCAACAGTACTACGTTGGAGATGTATCTCGCTATCAGCTACGTAGAGAGCGGTAATAAGGAGCAGGGTTACGCTATATTCAATCAGATCATAGAGAAAGCTAAGACCAATCCGAGGTATAAGAGGTCGGCGGAACAGGCCAAGGAAAAGATGGAGAACTATGACAACGTGGAAGCCAACAAGGCTCTCGCTGCCAAGAACTATACCAAGGCTGTTGCTTTGTTGACCGATATTATCAAGGCTAATCCCGACAATGCATTGGCACAGATGATGCTCATACAGGCTTATGCAAGCCTCAACAGGGAGAACGACGTTATCAGCAAAGGTCCGGCAGCGCTTGCGGTGCAGACCGACCAGAAGAACAAGTGCGACATTTGCTACATGATGGGAGTCGCTTGTTTCAACCAGCAGAAGAACGATAAAGCTCTCGAATACCTCAAAATGGTGACGACAGGTAATAACGTGACTAAGGCTAAAGACCTTATTACGGAAATCAACGAGTTGAGCAAAGCCAATAAATAGTCCGAGGTTCAACCGATAATGACTAAAGGCATCGCATTTGCGGTGCCTTTTTCGTAGATGATGTTTGACGTTATGTCTATGTGGGTGTTGAAATGACGTTCCGGCTGTGCCCGTTAGTGGTTGGCGAGGGCGGGTTGCGTGGAATGTGGACGCAGGGAGCGCTTAGGTTTTTATGTGTAACGTGTTTGTAAATGAAGATTATTTTTTGTTTATTTGTTTAAGCAGAATTTTAATCGTCATGGATAAGACTAAGATCCTTTGATTGTTACGTCCGTAATGGTGGTTGTGGCAGCTGCGTTTATTGCCACTTCTGTGAAATCGACAAACGTTATCTACGACCTTGCGCTCGAGAATGTGGCGGCTATGGCGCGAGGCGAAGCGACTAAAACTAAACAGTGTTATACTGCAGGCTCGACAGGAGATGTGACTACTTATTTGCAATGTGATTCAGATGCCAGTCCAACAGAAACATACGATTGCCCAAGTAGTACGACAATGGGCTATAAAGGCTCTGCTGATAAATGTATTGATAAGTAAAATCTCAGTGGGTTAATTCTGTTCAAGGGTTAACCCCGTTTTTAATGTATTGATTGTATGAAACAGCTTTCCTTTATAATAATATTTGTATTGCCGTTGTTATGGTCTTGCGGTAATAATGCGGACAGTAAATATTTTAATGGGCCTATTGTGCCTATCAACGATATTGCGGAGGTAGAAAAGGTCTCTTCTCAACGAATAGAGTTAAATGGTATAACTGCCGGGCAAATCGCCGTTTATGATTCTCTCGCTATTTTTTGGTATTGGGATTATCCGGGGGCTTATTTCAGTATATTTAATATGAACGATGGCGCGCATCTCGGTTACTATTGTCTTAAAGGCAGAGGTCCTGAAGAAACAACGGGTATTGCTTCCATATATCAATTGTATAAAGAGAATGGGGATTTGAAATCTATGTTTACTGCACCTAATAATGATAAGTTATTGTTTTGGAATATTACGAAATCGATAAAAGAGAATACATCTGTATTTGATACAATTATTAGATATGAATGGAGCAATGAGCATTTGACAGCTTATACGAATGTTACCAGATTAGATAGTAATACGATGTTAGGTTTTGTGCCTCAGGAGTATATTACTTTGTCTCATGGCGCACTGACTTTACCTGTTTATGAAAAAAGAACTATATTTAGTAATAAACTAATAACAACATATTCTTCTTTCAAAGAATCAATGGGGGGCGATAATCAAGTTCTTTATTCATATCGATTCTTTTCTTCTGCAGATTGTTTAAAACCGGACGGTACAAAAATAGTACAGTGTATGCGTTATTTAAATCAATTAAATATTATTGATTTGGATAGGGGAAAAACAACTGGATATAGGATAGAAGGAACACCTGATTTTTCTATGTTTAATCATGTGCCTGAAGATTATAAATATTACTATCACGGAGCTCAATGTGACGACAAGTATGTTTATGCTCTTTATTTTGGTAAACCTTATAATACATTGGGACCTAATGTCCCAAGTCATATGGTGCATGTTTTCGATTGGGGCGGTAATTTGGTAAAGAAACTCGAATTTGAGCATCCGGCACAGGAGATATGGCTCGATAGGGAGACGAATAGGTTGTACACCTATTTCGAGCCGGAAGAAGCTTTCTTCCGCATCGACTTGAATGATGTGATGAAACGTTAGACCGGATTTACGTGTTAAGATTTGTGCGTGTTTAAGAGAGAAGATGAAACTGACGTTTGTTTGTTCGTTGTTATTGTCGTTATTGATAGTCGGGTGTAAAAATACTGGTAAGATTGATCCTGAGGTGCAGTCTTTCCTCGGTTCTCAGTTGGTCGTGCGGGGCGAAATGAGGGCACGTTTTGACAGTGTTTTCCAAAATAACGACTATCTGATGGTTATGTATCTCGCAACGGCAGAGTGTGTGCCATGTTCATTGAATGTAATCAACAAGTTGAAATATCATCAACAGTTGTTTCGTGATGTCCGGACCGGACAATGCCTGTTAGTGCAGGACACATCGGAGCGAAGTGGTGTCGCAGAATTGATAGCCTCGTTTGATTTTCCTTTCCCAACGCTGTTCGATGCTGATGATGCAATACTGCGTGAGAATCCCGTATTGTCTAACGCGCTGGCTAAAACATTCATAATGGATCGAGAGTATAACATTATTTGGGTCGGGTCGCCGATCCAGAATGAGAAGTCGTTGGAGTTGTATACGAAGATGATGTATAAGCTGTGTACGCTTGATTAAGCATACCGTACTTCCTTCTATTTGTGCTTTTTCCTTGGGTTGGCGGGGAACCAGCCTTTTTCGACACGTTTCTTCTGTTCGAACAGTTCCAGTATGCTCCACAGCGCAGAGAAACCGAACACTCCGAGTATGGTGGCGAGCAACGTGCTTTCGACGAATACGGATACGGCAAGGCAGGCTACTCCTGCAATCAGGAAACACCACCACGATTTAGTGCCCCAGTAATATTCCGCTTTGATTACCAGCGGGTGGAAGAGCCCGATTATGAGAAATGTCAGGGCCCCTATGACAAGGCCGTACAGCCCGTGTCCGGATAAAAATTCTTCTATCATGCTGCATTACAGTGTTATGTCGATGGAGACTCCGAATTGGCGCGGCTTTCCGCGCTGTACAAAAGAGTTGCCCATCGACGTAAAATAAAATGTGTTGTATTCCGTTCCGGTGAGGTTCTTGCCCCATACCTGACAGGAAAATCGTCCGCTATTCAAGGTCACGGACGCGCTGAGCAGACCGTAAAATTTCTGCTCGGCCGTGTTCGCTTCGTTCCAATAGATTTTGCCTGCGCCCTGCCATCCGGCGTTGAAGGTAACGTTGTCCGCCAGACTGCCTCCTATGGGTAGCGTGTATCCTGCGATGAGCGATAGCGTGTGGAGCGGGACGTGCGGAACGTAATTGTCTGCATAGTCCTTGCCTTCCATCATGTAATCGCGGAATTTGGCGTTCGTATATCCGTAGTTGCCCGTGATGGCGAATCTGCGGTCTTTGTAAGCCAGTGTAAGTTCCGCTCCAATGCTTCGCGAGCGTCCCGCGTTGGACATCATGCGTCCCGTGGTCTGACCGTCGGGAAAAACGGTCAACTGTTGATCGCGGAGGTCGATGTAGAACACGGCCGCATCGATATGCAATTTGCCGTCGAGGAATCCGAAATGCCCGCCCGTTTCGTAATTCCAACTGTATTCCGGCTTGTAGGCTATTATCTCCGTGATGTCGGTTTGCAATGTGCCGCCGTGCGATGGAAATCCGAGTTTCGAGATCAGGTCGGACGACAGGCGGTTTTGCATGATGTCGGAGAACATCTGCGTGTTGTACCCGCCTGACTTGTATCCCCTACTGAGAGATACGTAAATATTGCCCGGCCTGATGTCGAACGATACGGAGGCTTGCGGCATGAACTCGAAGAACGATTCACTCTTTTTCCCGCTCATGGCGATGGGCAGCTCGGCGTAATCCATGTTGAGAGTGAACAGGTAGCGTAATGCGGCGCTGTTGTCGTATTCGATGGAAGTATGTTCGTAATCGGCCCTGATGCCGGCTGTAAACTTCCAGCGTCCTATGGTGTATGACGACTGGTGGTATATCGACGCTCCGAGCACTGGGGTGCGGAATAGGCTGTGTATCGGTATCTCGCTGTCTTCTATCAGCAGTTCTTCGCCGGGGAACATCATCTGTATGCCTTTGTTGGCGTTGTCCAGTATGAGCTCCTCTATGCCGTCGCGTTTCAGCGTGACTGGCGCTTCCATTTTCAACCCCTTGTAGAATCCGAACAACCCGGATGTCGATTGCCATGGCGAATCGCCGTTAGTGCGTAACACAAACTCCTGTGTTACCCCGTGCTCTCTCTGTTGCTGGCGCAGGGTGAACATGGATGCCGGGGTGAAGTCTTGGTCGAGCATCATGTCGTCGTCCGTGTATTGATAGCTTGTGGTCGAGGAGATGCTGAACCTGTTGTCATCATAGCGGAACGTCAAGCCGTCAATAATGTTGAAACGCTCGTAAGAACACTGGTCGTTATGGTCTATGGCGCCCGTTTGCCCGGTCTGCTCGTCGAAAGGAGCGTAGGCAAATCCTTTTTGTTTGACGTAATCCGAGAAAAAGGTATTTATCATAGTCCAACCCGGTGCGAACCTATACTCTATTTTGAGCCGACCGCCTTCGCTCAGTATGCGGTCGGCCGAGGTGTCGTTGTAGCGGTTGGTGAAGAATCCGTCGCTGTATTTGTGATGCAGGGCGATTGAGATGCCAAGGTCTTCGGACAGTTTGTGATAGGTAGATACGTTGGCTTCGGAGGTGTTGCCGTTGCCGTACCCTGCGTTGATGCGTGTCCCCTTGTACGACAGGGGCGACAGGGTGTGCATGTCTATGACTCCGCCTATCGTGTTGCGTCCGTAAAGCGTCCCTTGCGGCCCGCGGAGCAGGTACAGCTCCGATACGTCGTAATAATCTATGTCGTAGTTGTTCTTGTTCAGTACGGGGATGTCGTCTATATACAGACCTACCGATGGTTGGTCCATGCGTGCGCCGATACCGCGGACATATATGGAGCTTGTCATCTTGGCCCCGTAATCCGGTTGTATGAAGTTGGGGACGACCAGCGACAAATCTTTGGTCTCCGCGATGCGGTTGGTCTTCATGAACTCTTTGGTGAATACCGAGACTGATACGGGTTCGTTTTCGAAATATCCGTTGTGTTTGATGGGCCTCGATACAGTAATCGCTTGTACGGCATATGTTTTCAGCGTGTCGGCCGGTTGGGTTGCCGGAGCTGTCGGGGCCGCCAAAGAGAACAGGGTGGAGAGCAGGAGCATGATGACGATAAATTTCCGGCAAAATTACTCTTAACCCAAGTATGTCGGATAGGACTATTCGTCTTTTGTATTGGACTTTTTATGTGATGTGCGGTATTGGACAGGCGTCATGCCGGTACTTTTCTTGAAAAGCCGGGAGAAATATGCGGGGTCCTCGATCCCTACGCGGAGCGATATTTCGTTGACTGTGAGGTGTGTGTTGAACAGCAGCGATTTCGCTTCCAGCATCTTGGCTTCGTTGATCCATTCCAGTGGGTTCTTACCCGTGCTGTGTTTAACGCTTTTGCGTAGGTATGCTTCCGAAACGTTCATTTCGGCTGCATAGTGTCCCAACGGACGGTTTTGGGCGTAATTGCCGAATACGAGTTCGAGGAAACGGTTGCACACCGTGTTGTCGTTCGTGGCCGTATCGTCGTCGAAAGCCTCTTCTATCTCGGTCAGCAGGACGGAAAGGTAGGCTTTGATTATCCGAAGGTTGTGTCCCGCAGCGTTTTCTGCGTTCAACCTCTCCATGAGTCCTCGCACGCTGTCTGCGGTACTGGGTGTGAAAGAGACCTTGTGATAGCCCCATCGGCGCAGAGAGGAATATGTTTGCAGGGGATTCTGTCCGCCGTTGCAGACGAACTCGCTGTTGAAGCCGCCCATGTAGCCCTTACAGTTGTCGAAATAGCGTATCGAAAAGACCTGCCCGGCCGGGATGACGCAACAATCTCCGGGATGGAAGAAATAGAGGTCCTTGCCGATGCTTATCATGGCTTCGCCGTCGGAGAGGAAGAAGAAACAGTGTATAGGTGAACTGATAGGTGGCGACGATATTTCGACCTTGCGTCCGGCCATGTCCAAGCGGCGTATGGTGAAGAAATCGGGATCGTTCGAGGGGATGCTGCCCAAGAGTCCCGCCATCATGGATAACGTCTGGTTTTGCCGGTCGTGCATTTAATTCGCTAAGATTTCTGCGCTAATTTACGTATTTTTCTGTTTATACGGTTAAAAAGCCGGCACAGCCATCTCGCCGGGAACCTGACGAGCGAATTGAACGTGTTGCGCCGCCCGGTAAGCGATATGTTAAGTCCGAAGCCGCCGAAGTCAACGCTTCGGAAAATAGGGTAGTATTTGATGCGCGAAGTGATGCGTATGTCGTTGTTGACGTTGTTCCCGTGAACGAATTCTATCCAATACGGCGTCTCCATGATGTCGACCGGAGTGTAGAGTTTGCGGGCCTTTACGTGTGAGAAGCCCAATATCGTTTTGTATTCCTGCCCGGCGGGTTCGACGAGAGTTAAGAAATGATTGTGCGGATATTTCATCTTGATGGCCAATTTCATGCTGGCGAAGTATTGATACCCGAGATTGAGGCTGTAAATTTTGTTTGCCGAATCTTCGCCGATCAGCGATTGCAGCCGCTCGATCATATCATACCGTATGGCGTCGTCGTTGTCAAGGTTAGTCGTTACCACGTACCGGTCGTCGGGCGAGACGTAGCCGGATATGATTTTGTTTATGGCTGGTACGAGTGCGTCGCGGCCTACGATGTCTGTGAGACATGGAGTAAGCATCGGGACGCGTTCTCTGAAACTGTTGATTCGGTCGATGTATTTCTGTGGGGTTTCCGAATCGAAGAGACATATCCAGATGAAATTTCTGTTGCTCTGGGCCGCTACCGACGGAAGGCAAAATTTCTCGAACATATCGAAACGGTCTTCCATCCATTCGTCGGTACGTGTAGGGTTGTTCTTTTTGTTGACGTCCCACAGCCGGACATTGAATAGGGTTATGAGGAAATGTTTGAAAAGGATCATATGGCTTATCTCTTACGCGTGGTGCGTGCAAATATATATAAAAAACATATGTTTTTATATATATTCTTTCTGAGTCAGCCTGTCAGTATGGTATGCGAAGCAGATGCGCGAAGCGTCGTTTTTGTTCTGAAAAGGAGTAGGGTATTGCAATTCGTCAAAAAATGCTTATTTTTATGGGAAGAGGTTGACGGACCGGAGCATTTGCTCGTATCGGTCAGTAAACTTTCGAGATTAAGCTCCGGAGTATGTTTCGGTAGGGATAAGGTATGGTTCAGGCAAGGTGGGCGGGTAGTGCCGCGTTATGATTTGCCGGGTTGTGCAATTCGCCGGAATAGGGGTGGAGCTATTTGATAACTTAAAAAAAACTTAATGATTATGGAAGAAATTGTACAGGAAAAGATCGTAGTGGAGAGGCAGCCTGCGATTACGGACGAGGCTCTCGGATTCCTCAAGTCGAGTACGGGGTGGGCTCAGTTTTTAGCGGTCGTGAATTTTATTTGCTGCGGACTGCTCATATTGTTCGGGATTATTCTGTTGGTACTATCTTTTGTGATGCCGGCGGGAATGATGGCGTCGGGATTTAAGACGGCATCTATGGGGGCGTTGACAGGCGGCATGTTGGTCTTCATGTCGATATTTTATCTCGTAATGGGAGGCATCGGTTTCGTCGTGGCTTACTACTTGTACAAGTTTGCTTCCGCCTCCAAAAGGGCGGTGCTGATGAAAGATACCGATTTGCTGACGCAGGGCATATTCGCACTGAACAAGTATTTTAAGATTACGGGAATCCTTACCATCGCTATTCTGGTTTTGACATTCATGTGGATTCCGATCTCTGTCATTATCGCTTTGTAAGAGAGTATGTAGCGAAACAGAAAAAGGCATTCCATTTGGAATGCCTTTTTCTGTGTTGAGCCTTATGGCGGCTTATGTTGTAATTTGTATTCAGTTGGAATACATGGTGTTGCAGTCTATGTCGCATCGTTAGCGTCCCAGCGCGTCCAATGCCCTGTCGATACGTGCGATAGTCTCTTCTTTGCCGATGAATCCGCAGACGTCGCCCATGTCCGGACCTTTGCAGGCTCCGACTACTGTCAGGCGGAACGAGTTCATCGCCTGTCCCATAGGCCATTCGTTACCTGCGATGAGTTCGTGCAGGCGCTCTTTGAGGTTCTCGGCCGAAAAATCGTCTGTAGCGGCGAGCATGTCACGTATCTCAGCTACCCGTGCTGGGTTCTCGTTTTTCCAGTATTTGGCGATGGCTTTTTCGTCGTATTCTGTGGGCGCTACGAACAGAAACTCGGTCAGTTCCCATAGGTCGTTGACGAATGTCGCCCGCGACTTCATCAGCGATGCGGCTTTCGATGCCGTTGCGAGGTCGGCGGCGATGCCGTGGCTTTCGAGTATCGGCAGGAATGCGCGGCCGAGTTCCTCGTCGTTGCGTGTGTGCATGTACTGGGCGTTGAACCACTGTGCCTTGTCGGGGCTGAAACGAGCTCCCGATTTTCCTACACGTTCGAGGGAGAATGCCTCTATGAGTTCGCTCATGGAGAATATCTCCTGTGTCGTTCCGGGATTCCACCCGAGGAGTGCGAGCATGTTGACGAATGCTTCGGGGAAATAGCCGTCTTCGCGGTATCCGCGCGATACCTCTCCGTCTTTACCGTGCCATTCGAGCGGGAACACGGGGAAGCCCATCTTGTCGCCGTCGCGCTTACTGAGTTTGCCTTGGCCGGTTGGTTTGAGCAGCAACGGCAGATGTGCGAATTGCGGCTGCGTATCCGTCCATCCGAACGCCATGTAAAGCAGGTAGTGGAGCGGTAGCGACGGAAGCCACTCCTCGCCGCGGATTACGTGCGATATTTCCATCAAGTGGTCGTCAACGATATTGGCGAGATGGTATGTCGGGAGCTCGTCGGCGGATTTGTACAGTACCTTGTCGTCGAGGGTAGAGGTGTTCACCGTTACGTGGCCGCGTATGAGGTCGTCCATCGCTACGTCCTCGTTCTCGGGCATTTTGAACCTTATAACCCATTGGTCGCCGCGCTCGATGCGTGCTTTGACCTCCTCGTCGGACAATCTGAGCGATGTCTCCAGCTCCCCGCGCACTTTGTAGTTATATGCGAATGGCGCTCCGGCCTTTTCGGCGGCGGCACGCAGTTCGTTGAGCGACTCGGCCGAATCGAACGCGTAATATGCATTGCCCGATTCCACCAGTTGGAGTGCATAGCGCAGGTATATGTCTTTGCGCTCGCTCTGGCGGTAGGGAGCATGTGGGCCTCCTTTGCCGACACCTTCGTCAACTTCTATCCCGCACCATTTCAGCGATTCGAGTATGTACTCCTCTGCTCCCGGAACGAAACGTTGAGAGTCGGTATCTTCTATGCGAAGGATGAAATCGCCTCCTGCCTGTCTTGCGAACAGATAGTTGTAGAGCGCCGTGCGGACACCGCCTATGTGCAATGGCCCTGTGGGGCTCGGCGCGAAACGTACTCTGACTTTACCCATGACTGCTATTTTTTTACTTTAAACACGCATTTGCGTACGTCTTTGCGGTCGGAGCCGGTGTCGGTGAGCGGTGCATGGGCGTCGTCGGTGAAGAAGATGACGAATTCTCCGCTGTTTGCCGTAACGGTAGCCGAAGGGCGGTCTTCGTAGAAGATGATGTCTTTCACGGTATTCATCTCGCCGCGTGGCTGCGTGCAGTGTTCGCGCCATCTCCATCCGAAACCTTCCGATCCGTCTATCACGGCCTGTATGTCTATGTAGTTGTCGTGAGCTTCGAGGGCTGCATCGGCCGGATTCTTGAGCGGGTATGTCCCGACTGTGACGTATACGTCTTTGCCGTCTATTTCATATCGTCCGTCGGCCAATCCGGCGAGGTCGGTATTTTCGAGGAACGAAACGACCTGCCCGATCCTCGGGTTCAGGGCCGCATACGATTTAAGGTTTTTAAGCTGATCGAGTATCATATCTTAAAATTTTAGTGTGTTGTCTTGTGTTTATTGTCGTTGCCCGGGTACGTCGGTTTCCCGTGCGAGTGTTAGGTGAAGTATCGGGTGTGGCCTGCCTTCACCGTCCGTCTCGGATCGTCCGCTCTGCCTGAAGCCTTTGGCAAGGTAGAATCCTGCGGCTTGCGTGTTCTCTTCGTTCACATCCACCGCGTTAACGCCCCTCGTTATGGCATTGGCCAATAACTGAGATCCGATGCCCTCTCCCCGTTGTGCAACGAAAAGCATCTCCAGTTTCATCCCGCTTATACCCGAGAATCCGTTGATGCGTCCGTCCTGTTCCGACACCCGCAATTCGACCTCTTTGAGATAGACCGGTATGAGCTTCTTGTAGAACTCTATTTCACCATCGTTCAGAAATCCGTGCGTGTCGCGGACGGCCTCTTCCCATACTCTGAGTATCTCCGTGTGGTCGCTGTCCGTCGCTTCCCTGATCTTATACATTGAACAGGAAGTGCATGATGTCGCCGTCCTGTACGATGTATTCCTTGCCTTCGATGGCGATTTTGCCTACTTCCCGGCACGCTTTTTCGGACCCGAGCGCCACGTAGTCGTCGTATTTTATCACCTCGGCGCGTATGAAACCGCGTTCGAAATCGCTGTGAATGATGCCGGCAGCCTGAGGGGCCTTAGTGCCGCGAGTGAATGTCCATGCGCGTGTCTCGTCCGGGCCTGTCGTGAAATAGGTCTGAAGGTCCAGCAACTTGTATGCGGCCTTTATGAGGCGTCCTACGCCGCTCTCCGTGAGCCCAGCCTCTTCGAGAAACATCTGGCGTTCCTCGTCGGTTTCCAGTTCGGCTATGTCGGCCTCGATGGCAGCGGCTACGATGAGCATTTCGGCCTGTTCGTCGGCGATGGCTGCTTTGACCGCTTCCGTATATTTGTTGCCTGTTGCGGCGCTCGCTTCGTCTACATTGCACACGTAGAGTACAGGTTTGTCTGTCAGCAGAGTGAGTTCGTCGGCCAGTTTGCGGTCTTCCTTGTTTTCGAGTACAACGGTGCGGGCAGATTTACCTTGTTCGAGGACCTCCTTGTATTGGACGAGTATATCGTACAGACGTTTTGCTGTCTTGTCACCAGCTTTGGCCTGCTTATCGACCTTGCCGATACGGCTTTCGACGGTCTCGAGGTCCTTCATCTGGAGCTCGGTGTCGATGATGTCCTTGTCGCGTACCGGGTTTACGCTTCCGTCAACATGCGTCACGTTGTCGTTGTCGAAGCATCTGAGAACGTGTATGATGGCATCGGTATTGCGGATGTTGCCGAGGAATTTGTTGCCCAGTCCTTCGCCTTTGGACGCACCTTTTACGAGTCCCGCGATGTCCACTATCTCGATGGTTGTCGGGATGACCTTTTTCGGGTTATCTATTTTTGCGAGAGTTATAAGCCTTTCGTCCGGGACTGTTATCACGCCCACGTTGGGTTCTATCGTGCAGAACGGGAAGTTGGCCGCCTGCGCCCTTGCGCTCGAAAGACAGTTGAAGAGTGTCGATTTCCCCACGTTGGGAAGTCCTACTATGCCGCATTGTAGAGCCATATCTTTGTGCTTATCGGTTTTGAGCCACAAAGATAATCAAATTATTCCGAGGGGATAGCTTGCGCCCCCGATTTCTGCGTTTTATTGCCGACGTGCTGCCTGTCGTCCGTATCTCTTGAAAAAGGCACGGACGTAAGGGGCATTATCGGGCGTGCGGTGTCGTATTGCTTCCGTTGCAAGACGCCTTTGTGTCGGTTGTCCGGCATGATATTTTTTGTGCGACATACTTGTGGGTGATGCTCATAAAATGAAAAAATCGGGGACTCGCAAGCCCCCGATTCCGGACGGTTCTTCAATTATTTTGTCTTAGCTTGGGATATGTCTTTGCCGTCAATAGATAGGCTGAAGTCGTCGGCCCATAATTGTCCTTTGCCTACGAGTATAGCCCCGATGTAGATTGCTTCTGCGTTTTTCGGCAATGGTAGAGTAACGGAGTATTCCGTCCACTCTTCGGTTCCTTTCAAATCTTTCCCTATCATGTTGTCGAATTGCAGGACCTTGTCCTTGCCGTCTATGCGTAGCAGGAGCCCTATCGGCATATCGTTGTCTTTGGCTTTCATGAAGGCCCGGACGGTTATCGAATCACCTTTATACATGGCCGGTATACCTGTGGCGATACAGCCGAATACATTCGGTTTGGAATCGTGGTACGACTCTATCTTTACGGAGTATTTACCCGAGTGCTTTTCCTCGTTGTCTATGGTAACAGAGTACTTCTGGCTTGTCGTCCATAGGAACCAGTTGTCGGGCAGTGTTTTATCTGTAGAGAGGGATTCGAAACCTAATATGTCGGCAGTCGGCTGCTTTTGTCCGTTTAATGCTTTTCTTAAAGATTTGATTTGTTTGACCATTGCGTTGTCGTGGCGAACGTTTTTTGGGGTCTTATTACGGTTCTTTATTTTGACCTGCGATATGTCCTTGCCGTCTATCAATACTTGGAAGTCGTCTACCCAGAGACATCCGACGCCTTTAAAAATGGCTCCTATGTATATCGTCTCGCTCTCTGTTGGAAGCGGGATGGTGACTGAATATTCCTGCCATTCACCTGTGCCTTTGATGTCCTTCTGCATCATGTTGTCGAACGCTGTTGTCTTGCCGTTAGCGTCTATGCGTGCCAGCAGACCTATCGGCTGATCGTTGTTTTTCACCTTTATGAATGCTTTGACTGTGACGTTTTTACCTCGGAAAGATACGGGTATGCTCCGGGCGACACAACCGAATTCGCCGGGTTGGGCGTCTGGTCCGGGTTCGATCCTGACTGAATATTTACCGCTGTGGCGTTGCTGTGAGTCGGTGCTCAGCACGAATGACGGATGCCCCCACTGGAACCACTGGTTAGGTAGTTTCGATGGATTCGATACCTTTTCGAAGTCGAGGTTCAGATTGTTCAGTTGGTTTCTGATCTTCGTCCAGTTGGAGTATTTGAGAAAAGGCATGTAGGACTCGGCGTTGGACTTGCTGCCGTAAATGTAGATGACCGCCCCGATAGCTATCAGCCCGGCTGAGAGGATGGCGATCCATGTAACTTGTCGGTTGGTGATTTTCGATTTCATGGCTTTTTATGTTTGGTGTCGGGACTAAGATAGCTGTGCCTGACACCTGTCGTGCAAATTGTATACGAAACGGCAGTATGCGTATACGATTTGGCTATTTGTTAGGCATAAGTATTTTGCGATTGATGAATCTTTCGAACAGGCTGTCGCGGAATATGCTGCCTATCAATATCTCGTGCGACCCTATGTAGACGCTGTTGTTGTCTATGGCTGTGATGTATTCCGTATTCACTATGTATGATTTGCTGACCCGGGCGAAGACCGATTGCGGAAGCTGCTCCTGTATGGCTTTAAGGTTCATTCTCGTTATTAACCGCTGCGAATCGGTATGTATGATGATGTAGTCTTTCAGCGCCTCGACGAATTTGATGCCGGTGAAATAGACCTTTGTAAAGCGTCTGTCGGCCCTGACGAACACGTATTCGTTCGTGATGTCGGTTATCTCCTGTCCGTCCGGTTTGGATAACAAGGCGTGGTATGCCGCCGCTTTGGCTACGGCTTTTTCGAACCGGATCTTGTCGAGCGGCTTCAACAGGTAATCGACGGCTTCCACTTCGTAGCTGTCTACGGCATATTCAGAGAACGCCGTTACGAATATTACGAGGGTGTCGTGAGGTATTGTTTTGGCGAACTCCATGCCGTTCACTTCGGGCATGTTGATGTCTAGGAATATGAGATCTACTTTGTTGCTCCGCATGAACTCCGATGCGGATAAGGCGCTGTTGAAACTGCCCGATACGGTCAATTCCGGGTAGTCGTCCAGCAGAAATTTCACTCCTTGCCGTGCCAGCGGTTCGTCGTCGACTATTATGCAATTCATATTGTAGGTGTGTTTAATGGTATCTTCAGTTCTACTTTGTATTCCGTGTCTGTGATTGTTCGCTTGAGGTCGTAGTGTGCTTGATACAGTAGAGTGAGACGTCGTTCGATGTTCGCAAGTCCTACACCTCCTACTGCCGGACGTTTTGGCCGGCCGGCCGGTTTGGAGTTGACGCATGAAAATAGTAACTCATCGCCGGATATGGTGAATGTCAATTCGATGTATGGCGTATAACCTGTCCCCGGATTATGTTTTACGGCGTTCTCGACGAACGGAATGAATATTAGCGGTGGTACTTGTACGTCGTCCGTATCGCCTTCCGTGTTTACTGTGAACCGGCAGGAGTCTCGGCGCGATGCCTCCATGTCGAGATAGTTGTTCAGGAAGCGTATTTCATCCTTCAACGGGACTTGTGTGCGTGCCGTGTCCGACAGTTGGTAGTCAAGCATGTCTTTGAGTCGGAGTATCATTCGCGATGCCTCGTCCGGAGCGGTCCTGATGAGTACGGTCATGTTGTTGAGCGTGTTGAACATGAAGTGCGGGTTGATCTGGCTTTTCAGGTATTCGAGCTCTTCCTTTTTGGTCGATTGAATGATCTGGCTGATTTGCGATTCGCGTGTTCGCCATTGTTTGAAGAACGAGAATGCCATCGGCCCTGCTATCGACAGCGGGATTATCACCTTGAGGGATTGGATGATGCCGATGAATTGCCCGCACTGGTACAGATTGTCCAGAACACCTTTGACGATGTATAATGCCAGTGCTACGGAGATTATGAGGGCGCACAAGGCTGCTGCGTAGGATACGTACTTTTGCCGGTCCAGAAATCTCGGCATCAGAAAGTATCGGTTGACGTATGCGGGATATATGTCGATGGTTAGCAGAGCGTAGAATAGTATTTGCTGCGAGTTTTGGTCGGGAATGAAAGAATCGAATAGAGATACGCAATACATGACGTATATGACACAGGTCAATACGTATGCCGTGTGCTGCAACCATTTGTACCGTGGCGAGATCAGTATGTCGATTGGGGCCGACAATCGGTATGGGGTAGGTTTTTTCACTGTGTTTGTGTCGATATTGGTGGTTGTAACGGCAGGGTGAGGTATATGGTAGGGCGGTCGTCCACGGATCCCGTTATGCTGCACTTGTCATTGTAGTAGAGTCTGAGCCTGCGTATTACATCGTCTAATTTTTCCCTGTCGAAAGGTGTGCTGCCTGTACATTCAACGTGTAAGTCGGTTTCGTTTGCGGCAATATAGATGTTCAGACGGTCGCTGCCGGTGAAGCAATCTGCAATGGAATACAGCGTCAATGGCGGTATCATGCCCCTGTTGATACTCCCTGTCTGTTCGATGTCGTAACTAAAGCCGTCGTAGCATGCCGATTTCATATGTAGGAAATCCCTGAGATATTTTACATCGGCTTCGAGCAGCGTCTGGTTGCGTGCGCTGTCGTAGAGTTGGTATCGTAATATATCGCCGAGTTTGCCGACCATAGCCGATGCGGTGTCAGGATCGGTCGTGGTCATGGAGGCAGTTGTTTGCAGTATATCGCATACGAGACGGTGGTTGATCTGCTGCTTATACTGAGTGACCTTGGTGTTAATTTTGCTTTCGTTCAGATTATCTATTTGTTTCCCGAGCCGCGCCCACCGAAGGAATAGCACGATGGCGGATGAGCTGACTATCAGAATGAACATGGAGATGACCGATGTGCCGGAGATGAGCGTCGGGGAGACGTTGACCTTTCCCATCAGGAGCCGAATGCTGTCGCTGTATTTTAGCGGCAGCATGTCGTTTATCCACGATTCGGCGAAATAAACGCCTATTACGACGTAGATGACAGCCAGCAGGTAGACCCAGTACCATTGTCTGAATATCAGCCGGGGAACCAATATGTATACGTTGAGGTATATGACGGCAAGTGTGATGGCCGACGACCACAGCGTAGGCAGGAGCAACGAATCGGGATGATATATGGCGCGTAGTTCCCACCATGATATGAGCACGACCGCAACTATCAGCAGCGGGTGCCACAAATAGTCGTATTTGCCCGATACGGGAATGTTGCTGGGATGATGGTTGTGGTGAAGGCGTGTCATTACAGACAAATATAAGGATTTGCCGTTTGGGAACATCGTTTTAATAGACGAACCCCACCTTTTCGTATACGAAAAGGTGGGGTTCGTCAGTATGTTTGGATGGTTGCGGATTGTTTGCCGGACAAACCGGCCACAGTACCCCCGTATTATCGCATGTGGCTTACAGTTTCCGGACGTTTTTCGCAACGTCCTGTCGCTGTGCGTTCTTTTCGATTGTAAACTCTACCGGGTCGCCAGGCATGAGGTCGTAGAAATCCCCGATTACATCCATCGAGTGAAAATACAGGTTGTTATTCGGATACTTGACGAAGCCGAAACCGCTCTTGATGCTCAGAATTTCGCTGCGTTCGATGATGGGCTCGCCCGTTTCGCTGTTGTAGTCGTTTTCTTCGCGGCTTGCTGGTTCGCTGTCAACGAACAGCGAGATGACGTTCTCGTCGTCGTTGTCGAGTCCTTCTTCTATTATCGTGTGCATGGCGATGGGGTAGTTGGCCATTTGCAGCAATTCGTGCGATGTCTTAGTGACCATCCTGACGCCGTCGTCGTTCACGTATTCGAATTCCCAACTTAGCAGTATTGTGCGGATGCCGAGTGAGTTGAGCTTGCGGAGCAAGGGAACATAATCGGTGTCGGATATTATGAGGACCGCTACGTCTATTTTGTCTTTGAGTGCATATTCCAGTACTTCCAATGCCAGCCATACGTCTATGCCGCGCTCCTCTTTCTTGCCCATGAAGTTGCGGAGCGGAAGATAGTGTGTCTGAATTCCTTCCGCCATGAGTATGTCTTCGAAAACCCTGTCGTTGTATAGTTGGTTGCCGCGCTGAGCTGCCTCTGCCGCACTTATGCGGCCCCGGAAATAGTGGGCTTCTACTATCTGGCATTTGTCATAATCGGCCAATCCCACCTCTTCCACCTTGTTCTTGATGAAGGAGTGGAGGCCGTTGATACTGAGCCTGCTGCGTTGCGGATGGATGTAGTTGTAGTAATTCGAGGTGTGTAGTAGGAAATTACCGTCATAAAATACTCCCAGCCGAAGGGGAGAGTAGCAGTTATTCATCGTCCTAAGTATTGTATAGTAGTTATATATTTAATATTCAATCCGCTATGGGTAGCAAATATAGACATAATAGTATTTTATCGCAAAGGATATTGAGCGTATTTTTCTGATAGGCTGCATTTTTTATAAATTTTCCGTATACGGGCCTATATTCGGCCGGTGTTATTGTTAAGTCGTGAGGAAAAATGTATCTTTGAAACCATAAAAACTGTTTATCTATGGCTTGGGAAAAAATATTGGACGATATTGATAAAATTAGGCGTATAATCGACGAATGGCAGAGGTCCGGCGCGGTTCATGTCATCGAAAAAGAGGTCGTGCTCGATAAGTTGCGCGCTGTATACGAGGGTGTGAAGTTTGCCGATACGCAGGGCGAAGTTCTTAGGGAGGCTTCGTCGGAAGAAGTGGTGGCGCAAGCGGAGTTGGATTGCGAACCTATACAGGAAGCAGCTCCGGTATATGACAACAAGGTTGCCGAGGCGGAAACTGCGGCTGTGTACGAGGCCCCTGTGAAACCAAAGCACGATCGCAAGCGACTGATGTCGTTGTACGGCGATGGCGGAGTGGCTGAAGCTCCTGCGGTAGAGTCTGTCGAGAATGTTTGGCGTCCTCAGGAGAGTGCGCCGGAGCAAGCTGTGCCGGTCGTAAATATGCCGGAGGAGACAGTGGGGCAGGTATTCGTTCCGGAACCTGTCGGTGCAGAACAGTCAGCGTTCGGCGGCGGGGTAGGTACTGATGTGTTGGAGGCTATGGGTTTGGCCGCAGTAGACAATACGGAAGAGCAGGCCGCAGCGCCCGTTACCGTACCGGTTGTGCCGCCTATGCCGACAGTACAGCAAACTGCCGCTCCGGTTGCGGCTCAACCGCAGAAAGCCGGTGGTGAGACATATAAGAAAGTGTTGGGAGATACTTTGAAGGCAGGCGAGACGCTCGCAGACATATATGCCCGCACGAACCATCATGAGGATGTGGCCGAGAAGTTGAAAAACGGCAGTGTCGCGAACATACGCGGTGCGATAGGAATTAACGATAAGTTCCTGTTGATCCGCGATTTGTTTGCCGGTAATCCTGCTACGTACGATAAAACCATCGGCGAACTCGATTCCTTTACCGATCTGGACGATGCGCTGCTCTATATTCACGACAATTTCAGTTGGAATCCGGACAGCGACGGCGCAAAACTGCTCGTCGATCTGCTGACGCGTAAACTTTCGTAGCGCGGGCAGTATGGCGAAGCTCTATATAGTTCCCACGCCGATAGGGAACCTCGATGATATAACCGTCCGGGCGGTCAAAACGCTGTCGGAGGTGGATCTCATTTTGGCCGAGGATACACGAACGAGCGGTTTCCTGTTGAAGCATCTCGGTATAGATAAAAAATTATGGTCGCACCATAAGTTCAACGAGCATAAGACGGTGGAAGTCATAGCCGAACGTATAGCCGCCGGAGAGAACATAGCACTTGTGTCGGATGCCGGGACGCCCGGAATTTCCGATCCGGGATTTCTTTTGGTGCGTACCTGTTTGGAGAACGGTATCGAGGTGGAAACGCTGCCGGGTGCTACGGCTTTAATTCCGGCCATTGTCCAAAGCGGATTTCCGTGTGACAGATTTTGTTTCGAGGGCTTTCTGCCTCAGAAAAAAGGGCGGAAGACGCGCTTGGAACAGTTGCGCGACGAGGGTCGAACCATGATATTTTACGAGTCGCCGTATCGTGTGCTCAAAACGCTTGAACAATTTTCGGAGGTGTTCGGTCCTGACAGGGAGGTGTCCGTATCGCGCGAGTTGACTAAAAAATTCGAGGAGACCGTGCGCGGTACTATCGGTGAGGTGTCGGCCCATTTCAGGGAGAAGGAGCCTAAAGGGGAGTTCGTGATAGTACTTGCCGGAAGTGGCTCTAAAAAAGAACACGATACGGAGAGTGAAAAATAGAAAATGGTTATGAACGATACGAACAACCATGATATGCCCGGTTCGGGTAAGGTGCACAAATTCGTGTTGGCACGTATCGTCTCCTATGTTAAGGAGCGGTTCGATCTGGAGGGCGACAGGGCGCCTCAGAGCGAGATTTACGAAAATATCAGCAAGGGCGTCGAGTTCAAAGGGGCTAACTTGTGGGTGTTGATTTTCGCTACGCTCACGGCGTCGCTGGGGTTGAATACCAACTCTACTGCCGTGATAATCGGTGCGATGCTCATATCGCCGTTGATGGGGCCTATCATGGGGTTGGGATTCTCGGTCGGGATAAACAACTTCGAGTTGATGAAACGGTCGTTCCGCAACTTCAGCTTCATGGTCGTGGTGGGCATCGTGACATCGACAGTGTACTTTATGATTTCACCGTTGAGCGAGGCTCAGAGCGAACTTCTGGCACGCACGCAGCCTACGATATACGACGTTATGATAGCCCTGTTCGGCGGGTTGGCCGGCATGGTGGGACAGACGCGCAAGGATAGGACCAATACGGTTATTCCTGGTGTGGCTATCGCCACAGCCCTCATGCCGCCACTGTGTACGGCCGGGTTCGGCATAGCTAACGGCCAGTGGGCATATTTTGCAGGAGCGTTGTACCTATTTTTCATAAATACGGTGTTTATCGCTATCGCGACGTATATCATCGTGCGGTTCATGAAGTTCGACAAGAAGGAGTTCCTCGATAAGGCTCGTGAACGCAGGGTGAAGAACTACATGATAATCATAGTGGTGTTTACCGCAGTTCCGAGCATATTCATGGCATACAATCTCGTCCAGAGTTCGTTTTTCGAGAGCAGTGCCCGACGGTTCGTGGAGCATGAGTTTCGGCATTTCGAGAAATCGCAGGTAGTAAGTTCGGTCCGTCAGTTCAGAAAAGGGGACGAGAAGTCGCGTATAGATGTGGTGCTGTTGGGCGAGCCGCTGTCTGCCGACGTTATCGACAATATACGGGCACGCATGGAGGATTACGGCTTGCGTAATACCGAGCTGAACGTGAAGCAGTCGGACGGAAGCGAACAGGTGGACATCAATACGTTGCAGATAAGCTATACCCAGCTCCTCGATGAGAAGAACCGTAAGATCAACGAGTTGAACGAGCGCCTTTCGGTGCTTGCGGTCGATACGCTCGCATTGACCGACATCGCGTTGGAAGCCGGGAAACTGTTCGATAACATAGCCACCATATCCCTGTCGCGGCAGGACGAATACGACGTGCAGGGCAGGGCTTTGGACAAGGTGCTCGTTGCCGTGGTTCGCCGGAAAGAAAGCACGGGTGACGTAGAACGCGATAAACTCTCCGCGTGGTTGGCCGTGCGGACGAAAACGCCCAATGTCAAGCTTTATGTAGAATAATCCGCCGCAGGTCTTTTTAGTGACTGGCAGCGGGACCAATTTTTTGATATGTTGAAACGAGCGTGGTTCAATATCAGATATGCCCTGCTGTTGTCGGGGTGTTGGCTATTCGGCAAACTGCCGTCATGGTTGCTTTACCATGTGTTCCTCGATGTGATTTACTTCTTTGTATATAAGGTGGCCGGGTACAGGATCGGAGTGGTAAGGGATAATCTGCGGCGAGCGTTCCCTGAAAAAGACGCAGAGGAGTTGCGTATTATCGAGAAGAAGTTCTATCTCCAGCTGGCCGAGATATTTATCGACACCATAGACCTTATAAGCATCAGTAGAAAAGACATGGCGAAGCGGCTGGAGTTTATCGGTACGGAGCAGCATGAAGCCGAGGTTGCCGGAGGAAGTTGGGTGGCCGCTTTGGCACATTACGGTTCGTGGGAGTATTTCACTTCTTACCAGATGCTTACCGATGCTCAGGTGGTGGGGGTATATCATAAATTGCACAGTGGATTGTTCGAGAAATTGTATAAATATTCGCGTGCGCGTTGCGGGGCGAAACCTGTAGCGATGCGCGACACTATGAGATATGTGGTCGAGAGTGCGAGGGCCGGTAGGGCTATCGTTCTCGGACTGATAGCCGATCAGGCTCCGCGAATGGGTGAAAAGCCCAACTGGTTCGATTTCTTTTCGCAGAAGACCGATTTTTATATAGGACCTGAAAAGATTGCGCTGAAATTCCATATGCCAGTATATTTTATATATACGCGGAAGAAGGCGAGGGCACGATATATGGCGGAGTTTGTGAGGATATATGACGGGGTTGAAGACGTGCCGGAAGGGGAGATAACGCGCAGGTATGCTGTCAGGCTCGAAGCGATGATCCGTGAAAGCCCTTGGCTCTGGATGTGGTCTCATAAACGCTGGAAGAAACAGTATAAACCTTCGGACGAACAATAATGGCCTCAGTACAGGTTGTCATACTCAATTGGAACGGCCGCAGCTTCCTCGAACGGTTTCTGCCCGCTGTCGTCGCCAATACTCCGCCGTATGTCGGGATCGTCGTGGCCGATAACGGGTCGGACGATGATTCTGTGGCGTTCGTTGCCGAGGCTTTCCCGACGGTGTCCGTCGTCAGGCTCGACCGGAATTATGGATTCGCAGAGGGGTACAATAAAGCGTTGGACCATTTGGATGCCGAATATTTTGTGTTACTCAATTCCGATGCGGAGCCAGCTCCGGGTTGGCTCGATCCTTTGATAGCGAAGCTGGAATCCGATCCTGCGGTGGCGGCCGTAGCTCCAAAGCTCTTGTCGTGGAACGAACGCGGCAGGTTCGAGTATGCCGGGGCCAGTGGCGGATTTATCGACGGTCTCGGTTATCCATTTTGCCGGGGAAGGATTATGTCGAACGTGGAATTCGATAACGGTCAGTACGACGATGCGAGGGATGTGTTCTGGGGAACTGGGGCGTGCCTGATGGTAAGGAGCGAAGTGTACCGCTGTTTAGGGGGCTTCGACGGCAGTTTTTTCGCACACATGGAGGAGATAGACTTTTGTTGGCGGGCACAATTGGCCGGCTACCGGATATGTGTCGAACCGGCGAGCGTCGTGTACCATCTCGGCGGCGGTACGCTTCCGCAGAATACTCCGCGCAAGATATTTCTCAATTTCCGCAATAACTTGATGATGCTCTATAAAAATCTGTCGGGTCGGAGTTTGTGGTGGGTGATCTCTGCGCGGTTGGTGCTGGACGGTGTGGCGGCGCTCGGGTGGTTGGTGGCAGGTAAGGTCGATTTCTTTAAGGCCGTATGGCAGGCCCATCGTGATTTCTTCAATCGTCGGAGAGGACTTCGGTCCGTTCGGGCGGATATACAGGCATCGCGCAAAGCCTCGCCGCTGCATATATATCGCGGGTCAATAATATTGAGGTATATTCTTGGGCGCAAGAAGTTCGGCAATCTGATTTAGTACTGCTCGTTATGGAATTGAGTTCAGGAGTGCTGCTCCACCAGACTGATTACGACGGCCTGCGCGTAATACTCCGTAGCGGGACATTTCTCGTGTCGTACAGTCTCGAAGACATATTTTGTCTGGACGGAGACCATACGGAAATAACAAATAACGCTCGGTGTAAACCGAGCGTTATTTGTTAGTCTATGTATTTCATGACTCTATTTGCCATATACTCCTTGAACTTTTCAAACTGCTCGTCCGATAGATTGTTCGGATAGCTCATTATCTTAAGCTCATGAGGTTTTCCGTTCTTGCTGTACGACGGATGAAAATAGTCGAAATCGTTGGCCCTGAATCCTATTCTTTCATAGAAAATTTTGCGTCGTATAGAGATGTCGTCTATCGGCGGGTCTATCTCAAGGATAAAGGTGTAATCTGGGTTTTCCTCTATCAGATCCTTGAGTATCTGGCTGCCGATGTTTTTCCCGCGCATCAGCGGGTTCACAGCGAGGTGCTCCACGTATATGGTGGACTCGTATTCCCAATAGAACAACAATCCAAGGAGGTTGCCGTTTTCAATGGCGATATACGTATGGAAATTGTTGTCTTCGCTGGCCCGGCTGTGGCTGCTGATGCGTCGGCGTTCCCATTCGGGAAAGCTGTCGATATAGAGCCTCCAAACCTGTTCCCAGAGTTTGTTCTCTGAAGGTATGACCTTGATGATTTCCATTATATTATCCTTTCTGTTTCTGTGGGGTGAACGATGATTCTGTCATTTGTGTGGAACAGCCAACGTTTCTGCGTGCAAAGTTACTACAAAAAAGTGAAATGCGGAAAGATATAGTGATAGAATTGAGTTACAAGGGTTTTGGTTGAAGTGGCGATAATCCGTGAAGCCATTACAATCCCTGCCGAAGCCAAATCCTGACG
>CALYBQ010000011.1 GCA_944415565.1 uncultured Rikenellaceae bacterium | reverse complement strand
AAGGAATGGCGAAACCACATACTTCAGGTTCCACGAAACGCTCATTGACCCATATGCCAAAGAGGCCGACAAAACCGCAAACGCTTACCAGATCAGGTGCGTTAAAATATAAAAACATTACCCCCCCTCTTCTCTTGTTATATGAGAAGAGGGGGGGGATGATAAACCTGGCAACATATTTGAATAAACAAAGCTATCAGTGTAACGACAAAGACATAGTCATACCGAAAACACATTGCCGAGTCTGAAGCACATATAGAAACTCAGCCACAACAAGTTGCGTTTTATGGTTCAGAGATACATAAAACGGACTATTTCAGAGAGAAAAAAACAAAAAACACTTTGCAGTTACCTTTTTTTGTTTAGTTTTGTAACCAACGTGTATAAACCAATTTTAATCAGATAAGATCATGCAGAACTTAATGAACCAGATCGATCAGCAGATCGAAGCATTTTCGCAGAATGCAAAACTCCAAGTAGAAAAAGGCAATAAAGCCGCAGGAACTCGCGCGCGTAAAGCAGCTCTCGAACTTTCGAAACTCCTCAAAGAATTCCGTAAAGTTTCGGTAGAAGCTTCAAAATAATCGAAGTACGGTTTCACATGTAAACGCTGCCTCTTTAAGAGGTGGCGTTTACTCTTTCCGCTACAAGGGCTACACAAGCCCCCCAGCATAGAGAGATTTAAGGCTGTAGACACAAAATATTATAACAAAATATGAGAAACATTATGGTCTTAGCCGCATGCACATTACTGATATGTTCGTGCGGAAATAAAACGAAGAAGAATGCGACAACAGAGGAGATGTCGCCTACAACGGAGCTCAACATTCGTGATTCCGTAAAGCAAGTGGACGGATTGGGTAAGATTATCGAAGAGATATATGAAGGCCCCATCCCTGCGGCCGATACGCCGGGACAAGACTATCTCTTGACGCTCTACAAGCAAAAGGATGCGGACTCCGGAGTTTTCGACCTGAAGCAGACATTCAAAGATGCAGATAACGGAGAAAACAAAATTTTCCACACCTACGGGGAATGGATGATCTTCGACGGGACATCGGACTATCCGGGCAATAAGATATACCAACTGACACCTTATGGGGGTGTCAACGACATCAACTTCCTGTTAGACGAGGAGAAACTGCATATGCTTGACATGGACATGAAGCGTATAGAATCGGAATTCAACTACACGCTGATAAAGAAATAAGAAAGCAAGACCTACTCTACCGAGATACGCTCCCATCTACCAGTTTTGAGGTAGATGGGAGCGTTTTTTACCGTCACATTGTGTCCCGCAGGCACGATTATTGACATATCTTGTAACGCAGAAACAACCATAAAAGACAGCGTTATGAAGACAAAAAAGATCGTTCTGATACGCCACGGCGAAAGTGTGTGGAACAGAGAGAACCGCTTCACGGGATGGACCGACGTTGACCTCACGGCCGAGGGTGTGGCACAGGCATACCGCGCCGGTGACGCGATGCTCGAAATGGGCCTGTTTTTCGACCGCGCATACACATCATATCTGAAACGGGCAATCAAAACCCTCGACTGTGTCCTCGACCGGATGAATCTCGACTGGATACCGGTCGAAAAAAGTTGGCGGCTGAATGAGAAACATTACGGTTCACTGCAAGGGCTCAACAAAGGCGAGACGGCCGAACAATATGGCGAGGAACAGGTAAAACTATGGAGGCGAAGCTACGATACCCCACCCGATCCGCTATCCAAAGACGATCCCCGCAATCCGCGTTTCGACGTGCGTTACCGCAACGTGGCCGACAGCGACCTTCCCCTAACCGAATCGCTCAAAGACACCATAGACAGGCTCATGCCGTATTGGGATAACGTGATATTCCCGTCGCTCAGGGAATCTGAAGGCATCATCGTATCGGCGCACGGCAACAGCCTGCGCGGCGTAGTAAAGAAGCTCAAGAACATATCTGACGATGATATCGTGCAATTCAACATGCCGACCGGTATACCATACGTTTTCGAGTTCGACGACAAGTACAATCTGGTCAACGACTTCATGATAGGAGATCCGGACGAAATCGCGAAAATGATGAAAACCGCAGCGGCCGTGAAATAACTGCCAAACATTACTAAACAATAATCAGGATCGGCTGTCTAACCGATCCTGATTATTGTTACTACCAAAACTACACTTACACAAGAGCATTAAATGTCATAAACTATCAAAACGGGGTTGCTTTCAGGCGTCAGATCGCCGACTTTTTGCCTGAGATTTTCCATCTGATCCGGATACTTACGGTTCAACTCGTCACTCTTCAATAATTCCACAACGTCGGCCGCATCCTGATAAGTGACGATATTGTCTTCAGTAATGGCAGCAACCGCCCCAAAACGAATCAAATATTTATCCGTGTTCACATCGGGTGCGTATTGCATAGACTGACCTGTTGCCTTATCATACACAGCAAATGTCACTTGCCCGCGATGCACATACCTGAACAACCAATAACTTTCTTTTTCTTGATAGTTATGCACATAACCGATATAATCGCCGGCTAAATATGTGTCGTCATTCAAAAAATCGTCGGCGGTTTCCAATTCGGGCGGCCAGTTATAGCGACCGAAATCCAATGCCACAGACGGTTCGAACTTCGCGGCCCCATCGAAACCATATATCGGCGATTCGTAAATAGGTTTGAAATAAATCTTATCGCCAAACTTAGAAAATACTCGAGCTTCGGCAAACCCATGACTTTCCCATCCGTTCCGCATCAGTATATCCCTACTCACCATGTGGCCATCTCGGTCTACGACCTGAATGGTTTTATCCTGATTCTGAGACGAGAATGTAGTGTAACATATATAGCCATCCGAATACGGCATGACATCATCCAATGAAATAGCATCTATCGAAATAACGTTCGGATTACCAGCACCATCCAATGGGAATTTCAGGATTTTAGCAGGATAACGATCTACGATATTAAACGTATTATCCGTCTCGTCTATAAAAATATTGGCTAACTGCATATATTCAAGCGGCCCCCTACCGCGCCGCTTAATCTCCCTTACAAACTGTCCTTCCAAGTCGAAAATTACCACATTGGAACTTGAACGGTAATTCGCGATGTATATCAAACTATCGTGGATGATTATTTTATTGATCTTATCTACAATAACCTTATCCTCGGATTTCAACGATATGACCTCGAAATCCTTTATAATCCCGGCATCCTGTATCCTGTCCGGCTTTCTCGTTATATCTATAAATAACACGCCGCCCTTGGGAGTAATACTTTTGTCGCAGCCAACAACTGCCAACAATAGAAATATCAAGTACAATATTTTTTTCATACCTATACCATTATAGACTTAAAACCGAACATGGTCAACGACCACACCCTCTATAACAAATATAATTATTTCTCAGCTAAATAACCAATATTTCCGTATCGCGTTACTCTGACATATATCGCGCGAGCAAGGTTCCCTATTTTCTACGATTACAATTTGCATTACTACACATCAAAACGACTAAAAATCAATCAAGTGTTTGTAATTGGCAATAAATTGGTTATTTTTGCAGTCGCATTTTGCATAAACAACAAACAAACTTTTTTATGAACAATTACGAAACCGTTTTCATTGCCACTCCGGTTCTCTCAGACCAGCAGGCCCAGGAGGTTTTCGGCAAATTCCAAGGTGTCATCACCGAAAACGGCGGTCAGATCGTCAATAAGGAAGACTGGGGCCTCAAAAAGCTCGCGTATCCTATTCAGAAAAAGACCACCGGATTCTACTACTTCATCGAATTCACAGGCGAAGGCGACATTGTAGAAACTCTCGAAACCCAGTTCCGCCGCGACGAACGCGTTATCCGCTTCCTGACTTTCAAACAGGACAAATACGCTGTCGAATACTCGGAAAAACGCCGCAGGAAACTCGCAGGCAAAACCGAACCGGTGAACGAAACCGTAAAAGAGGAGGAATAGGACTATGGCACAGCAATCAGAAATAAGGTACCTCAACCCGGTTCAGGTAGAGGTTAAGAAGAAAAAATACTGCCGTTTCCAGAAGGCCGGTATCAAGTATGTGGATTACAAGGACCCAGAATTCCTGAAAAAGTTCCTGAACGAACAGGGTAAGATTCTTCCCCGCCGCCTTACAGGTACTTCGCAGAAATTCCAGAAGAAAGTGGCTCAGGCCGTTAAACGTGCACGCCACCTCGCTCTTCTGCCGTTCGTAACCGATTTGATGAAATAAGGAGGGACAGACGATGGAAGTGATACTTATCAAAGACGTAGAAAACATCGGATACGCTGACCAGATCGTCAACGTAAAACCGGGATATGCAAATAATTTCCTCATCCCACAGGGATACGCTAAAGCAGCTACTGAAAGTGCCCGCAAGGTTCTCGCAGAGAACATCAAACAGCGTGCACACAAAGAGGCTAAACTCGTTGCCGATGCAGAGGCTCTCGCAGCTAAGATCGCAGAGAACCCGGTAGTTATCAGCATGAAAGCCGAAGACGGCAAGATATTCGGTTCGGTTACCGCAGCCAATATCGCAGAAGCTCTCGCAGGCAAAGGAATCGCCGTTGACCGCAAGAACATCTCGGTTGACTCAGTGAAAACCGTCGGCGAGTACGAGGCTGTTGCTAAACTTTACAAAGGCATTACAGCTACCGTTAAATTCTCGGTAGTAGCTGAATAAAACAATCGGTTCATCCGATTCAATCAAAAAGGACGACTCGCTGAGCCGTCCTTTTTGATTATATCCCACATAAGAGGGGGGGGCCAGCTACAAAGGTTAGAAATAGAACCGCATACCGATATTGCTTGTTTGGAAGGCATCCAATTTCAAATCAAAAGTACCCTCATCTGCATCCTTGACCTTAGAATAGTTAAATGCCAGTCCACCGAGGTCGAGTGTAACACCAATTTTAGGTGCAGCCCTAAATTCGAAATTGGCTATGGACGCTCCGAATGACAAACCGTAAAATGATATACTTCCAGATTCTATATTCCCACCGCCAAACTGGAAATAGATTCGGGGCGTATAGTAAAATCTATCGCTTATTTTCGTAAAGTTCTGGGCAAACAATACGCCGCCAAATTCCGTTACCTCCAATTTTTCTTCAGAATAATAGGCGTTCAGATAACCATCCATATACCCTCCATATACTCCAACCCCCATAGCCCACTTATCATTTACCATAAAACCGAAATTGGGATTTACGCTGAACACGACATTCTCGCTGGCGTCGTTGTAAGTCAATCCGATATTCCCTTCGAAAAACTTATCCTGCGCGACGAGGGAGGTCACGCCAAAACATAATGCTGCACAAAAAAGTAAAACTTTCTTCATAGTCGATAAAAGTTTGGTTAATAGATATGTTAGCAGCATTAAAATAATAAAAACGGCCGGATTATTAATTAATCCGGCCGTTCGCAAACTCTATTAGAGAACTATTACCAGGCGAAGAGCGGGTAGTTAGCCATCAACTCGTTAACCTCTTTGCGAACCTGTGCTGCAACCTCCTTATCCTCCGGAGCCGACAGTACTCGGTCAATCATATCCACGATAACTTCCATCTGGTCTTCTTTGAGGCCGCGTGTCGTAATGGCCGGCGTACCGATACGGATACCCGACGTTTGGAACGGAGAACGGCTGTCGAACGGAACCATGTTCTTGTTGGTCGTAATATCAGCCTCGCCGAGAGCAAGTTCTGCTTTCTTACCGGTAAGTTCCGGGAACTTAGAACGGAGGTCAATCAACATAAGGTGATTATCAGTACCACCCGAAACCACGTTGTAACCGCGTTTTACGAACTCGGCAGCCATAACGCTGGCATTCTTCACCACCTGCTTCTGGTACTCCTTGTACGAAGGTTCGAGAGCTTCGCCGAACGATACCGCCTTTGCAGCGATAACGTGTTCGAGCGGACCGCCCTGAATACCGGGAAATACCGACGAATTGATGATCGCAGACATCTTCTTGGTCTCGCCCTTAGGAGTCTTGACACCCCACCAGTTTTCGAAGTCCTTGCCTACGAGGATAACGCCGCCGCGCGGTCCGCGAAGCGTCTTGTGCGTAGTCGAGGTCACGATATGAGCGTACTTCACCGGGTTGTCGAGAAGGCCGGCAGCGATAAGGCCGGCAGTGTGAGCCATGTCGATGAGGAGAATAGCACCTACCTTGTCGGCTATCTCACGCATACGTTTGTAGTTCCACTCACGGCTATATGCCGAAGCACCGCCTACGATCAGTTTCGGTTTGTGCTCGAGTGCGAGTTTTTCCATCGCATCGTAATCCACGGTACCGGTTTTTTCATCGACCTGATACCCTACCGCTTTATAAAGGATACCCGAAGTGTTCACTGGCGAACCGTGCGAAAGGTGGCCTCCGTGTGCAAGGTCGAGTCCCATGAAAGTGTCGCCCGGCTGCATGACAGAGAGGAATACCGCCATGTTGGCCTGTGCACCCGAATGCGGCTGTACGTTGGCGAATTCTGCGCCGAAGATCTTGCAAAGCCTGTCGATAGCGAGCTGTTCCACTTGGTCAACGACTTCGCAACCGCCATAGTAGCGTGCTCCGGGATAACCCTCGGCATATTTGTTGGTCAGTACAGAACCCATGGCCTGCATCACCTGGTCGCTCACAAAGTTTTCGGACGCAATCAGTTCTATTCCGTGAGATTGCCTTTGCTTTTCCTGTTCGATCAGATCGAAGATCTTCGTATCCCTGTTCATAATATCTATACGGTTTATTTTGGTTTGTGTCTAATTTAGACGCAAATGTACGAAAAAGCAAAATTAAAACTTAGCGCTTTATATTAATAAATGCTTAAACGTATGAAAAAGCGCGCCAGCCTGTGAATGTATGGGCTCATTCATACAACATACCGCTACTTTCCGAACGAAAATCCGAACGACAGGTTGACCGAGGAAACATTTATCGTTAAATCGGAATTGTCCTGCTTCAAACTACTCGCCAACACGGATAATTTCACTATTCCGTAACAATTAACACCCAAAGCAAATCGTCCTCCGAATCCGATATTAGTCCCGAAGCCATTTTCTGAAAAATCATAGTTCCCTGTATAAGGGCTCCCCGTATATCCGAAATATTCGTACAAAACATCACGCTCTTTCAGGAATATTCCCCCAAGCCCAAAATCAGCGATAAACGAAGAATTCGCATCTGGTTTGCTCACCCACGTATACTGAGGACCGAGGAAAACCGTATGCCAGTCGGTCTTGATGGAAGGTTCGTTATACAATTTGTTGTAACGATACAAAACCAATAAGCCGAGTGCATGCCGGTTATTGTTGAACACTCCGGACACCGAAGTCGCACAATGCAACGCAAAACGGTTAAGATTATCTCCAGCGAGCTTCTTCCCGGAAAGTATACCGAACCCGCCAAGCACCTCTACCCTGATACCGGCATCACTTTTTCCGTCAGGCTGTCCCTGTCCCAACTCGACATACCTCTGTGCTGCAACAGGATAGGCCACAAACAGTAATAGTAAAATTGCAAGTAGATTTTTCTTCATAAGACAAAAAGGTTGGTTAGTCCTATAAGTAACATAAAATCCCACAAAAAGTCAACAACTATAGTATTAGAGGATTTTTAACTAAAAAACTGAGGTTCGAAACTATGTTTCGAACCTCAGTCGCAAATATCCAATCCGGGACTCTCCTTATCGAATCCGGAAATGTTCCCTCTATTTCTTCGAGTTCCTGATGCTGTCAACGGCATCGCACAGACGGCCGAATACCTCGTCTATCGAACCGGCTCCGTCTATGACGCAAACCCTGTCGGTCTTTTTGTAATAGTCGGCTACTACCTCGGTCATCTGATGGTAAACTTTCAAACGGTTGCGTATAACGTCTTCGCAACTGTCATCGGCACGTCCGCTTTCGAGTCCGCGGAGCAACAGCCTCTTCACGAGTTCCTCTTCCGGTGCATCGAGGCAGATCATCATGTCTACCGCCATTCCGTTCTTGTTCATTATCTTTTCGAACTCCTCGGCCTGAACCGTAGTACGCGGGAATCCGTCGAAGATATTGCCGACAGTGTCCCTGTGGCGTTCGACATAATCGGCCACCATGTTAACCACCAGTTCATCCGGGGCAAGCTCACCCCTCGAGATGTAACCTTCCATACTTTTACCGAGCTCCGAGCCAGCGGCTATCTCCTGACGGATAACCTCTCCTGTCGAGATATGGCTCAAGCCGTACTTCATTTTCAACTTCTCAGCCTGCGTACCCTTGCCCGCACCCGGCGCGCCAAAAAGGATAATATTTACACAATCTTTTGCCATGAAAAAATGCATTTTTAAGCGTGCAAAAGTAAGATTTATATTTTGCCGAACAAAAAGATAGGCTACCTTTGTAATGAAATGTGAAAAAAATAACAAAAAAAATGGCAAAAAAGGGTAAAACACGCACTGAAATCGCGGAACTTGGTGAATTCGGCCTGATAGACAGGCTCACGGGGAAATTCGGCAAGACGAACGCAAGCACCCTGACGGCCGTCGGCGACGATGCCGCAGTCATAGGCACTACGGCAGACCGAGCCACGCTCGTCACCACCGACCTGTTTCTCGAAGGGATAGATTTCGACCTCGTGTATTTTCCCCTTAAACATTTAGGATACAAAGCGGTAGTAGCCGCCTCTTCGGACATTATAGCCATGAACGGCATACCCGCACAGATAACCGTATCAGTCGGAGTCTCGGCGAAGTTCGGGGTGGAACAACTCGAAGAGTTATACGAGGGAATACGCGCGGCATGCGAAGAGTACGGCATCGACCTCGTCGGAGGCGATACTTCGGCGTCCGTCACCGGACTTGTCATCAGCGCGACCGTAATCGGCTCGGCCGCCAAAGAATCTATCACTTACCGCAGCGGGGCAAAGCAGAACGATCTTATATGTATCACAGGCGACCTCGGTTCCGCATACATGGGACTGCACCTGTTGGAACGCGAAAAGCGGGCGTTCGAAGGACATCCCGACCCGCAGCCGAAATTCGCAGGCTACGAGTACCTGTTGGGACGCTACCTCCGCCCCACCCTACGCAAAGATATAACCGAGGCAATGGCGAAAGCGGATTTCAAGCCCTCCGCCATGATAGATATATCCGACGGGCTGGCATCCGACCTGCTTCAGATATGCAAAAGCTCAGACTGCGGGGCACGCATATACCTCGACCGTCTGCCGATAGCCCGGGAGACATATTCCATGGCCGAGGAGTTGCATGCGGATCCGGTAGTGGCAGCCCTCAACGGCGGCAACGACTACCAATTGCTGTTCACCGTACCGCTTGAAATGCGCGACAAGATCAAAGACATAGGCGGTGTGGACATTGTAGGCCACATAACGGCACGCGGCACAGGAGCGGCACTCGTAACACCCGATGGCGCAGAGGTTTCGCTGACGGCTCCGGGATTCAAATAAACGCGACTAAAACAGGCTTTAAAGGTCAGGTGGGCCGCATATCAAAGCGAAAATCTATACTTGTTACACGCACAAGCGTGCTGTAATAATCCGTTTAGAAGACACAATACGATTACGTGGGAAACGATACGCTCAAGATTATCCGACTACTTTACGCATAACCTTTTCACGACAACCGGTGACGGGATCGGTACGCTCTTCGACCACACGGAAACCTTGTGCGATATAGAAGCCAAGCGCACTCTTATTGTCGGAGTAGACTGATAACTCCAACTCTTTCCTCAACGATACCGCTTTGTTCAGAAGTGCCGTACCGACACCTGTCCCCTGAATCCAAGGCTCGACGAACAACGCCTCTATACAGTTCCCGATGAGGGATATGAAGCCGACAATCTCCCCGTCTCGCAGACAGGCGTAATTTTCTGCCGCAGGAAGGTAACGAGTACGCATAGCCTCTGCATTCTCCACCCAAAACTCTCGTGAAATGAAGTCGTGGGCCTCTACGGAAGCATCGAGCCATATCCGTACCATCCGGTCATAATCGGCGCACGGTAACACTTTATCGGTATTTTCAAGTCGCTTCATCGTCACTTGTCGGTAGCAATCGCTTTTTACAGTCCAAATATAACCAATCCCGCCGAAAAGCCACTTGCACGGTCAGCCAAAAATCACGACCTTTGCACCCAAAACAAGCATATAAATATGAGGTTATCCGAACTCAAAACCGGCGATTCGGCCGTCATTCTGAAGGTCCTCGGACACGGGGCTTTCCGTAGGCGCATCATGGAAATGGGATTCGTACACGGCAAAACGGTGACCGTAGAACTCAACGCACCGCTCAAAGACCCGGTCAAATACAAGATCATGGACTATGAAGTCTCTTTGCGCCGAAGCGAAGCCGCCATGATCGAAGTAATGACGGAGGCCGAAGCGGAACAGCTCGTCAGGGAAGGCGGCGGGTGGCAGGAGAACGCCACGGAAGACTACGTAAAACGTGCCGTGAACCGGTCCAAGAAGCAAATCAACATAGCGCTGGTAGGTAACCCAAACAGCGGCAAGACCTCGTTTTTCAACGCGGCATCGGGAAGCCACGAACACGTAGGCAATTACAGCGGGGTAACGGTGGACGCAAAACGCGGAACCGTCATGCACAAAGGGTATAAGTTCGTCATATACGACCTACCGGGCACATACGCGCTTTCGGCCTACTCGCCAGAAGAGAAATTCGTTCGCGGACACCTGACCGAGCAGACACCCGACATAGTGATAAACGTCGTTGCGGCATCCAACCTCGAACGGAACCTCTACCTCACCACTGACCTCATCGACATGGACTGCCCCACGGTTATGGCACTGAATATGTACGACGAATTGGAACACAGCGGTTCCACCCTCGACTACAAGATGTTGGGCGAACTGCTCGGCATACCGGTCGTCCCTACGGTTTCGCGTTCGGGGAGAGGTATCAAGGAACTTTTTGACACTGTGATCGAGTTGTACGAGAACAGGATACAACCGAAACACATACACATAGTACACGGACAGGAGGTCGAGAACGGCATCGAGACCCTCGAAAAATGCCTGAAGGAAGACGGCAGCATACAGGAACACTTTTCCACCCGATTCCTTGCCACCAAACTTCTGGAACGGGATTCGGAAGTCGAAAAGCTGTTGAAGAAAGAGTCTAAATATCCGCAATGGGCCGAGGAGCGCGACAGGCAGGTCGAAAAGATAGAAAAGATCACCGGCGAGGATATGGAGACCATCCTCACCAATGACAAGTACGGGTTCATAGCCGGTGCACTCAGCGAGACGTTCGTGCCCGGACAAAGCGAGCAGATGCGAACGACCAAGATCATCGATTCGTTCGTAACCAACAAACTATTCGGATTCCCGATATTCCTGCTCCTGATGTTCCTGATGTTCTGGGCGACATTCGTCGTCGGCAGCTACCCGATGGAATGGATCGAAAACGGCGTCGGGATGCTGGGCGACTGGATAAGCGACACGATGCCCGAGGGGATGCTCAAGGACCTGATAGTGGACGGAATAATCGGCGGTGTGGGGAGCGTCATCGTCTTTCTGCCCAACATCCTGATACTCTATCTGTTCATATCGTTCATGGAGGACTCCGGCTACATGGCACGCGCAGCCTTCATCATGGATAAGCTGATGCACCGCATGGGACTGCACGGCAAATCGTTCATCCCGCTCATCATGGGATTCGGATGTAACGTGCCGGCCATCATGGCCACACGCTCGATAGAGAGCCACAGCAGTCGTATAATAACGATACTCATAAACCCGTTCATGTCGTGCGGTGCCCGCCTTCCGGTCTACGCCATGCTCATACCGGCGTTCTTCAAAGGCGACTTCACACGGACCTTCGTAATGATAAGCCTGTACGTGTTAGGCATCATCGTGGCCATCATAACCGCTAAACTGCTCAGGAAGTTCAAATTCAAGAAGGACGAAACGCCTTTCGTGATGGAGTTGCCGCCCTACCGCGTCCCCACGGCACGCGCCACCATGATGCACATGTGGGAAAAAGCGGCACAATATCTGCGTAAAATGGGAGGTATTATACTCGTAGCATCCATAGCGATATGGTTCCTGAGCTACTTCCCAAGATACAAGGGCCAAGAAACGCACAATACCACGACCACACAGGCCATGAACACGGCCCCGGAAATAGGAAGCGCCGACGGACCGACTGGCATATTCATTACCACTGAGAGCGAAGCGGAAGACACCGCATCCGACGACAATACAAATATAACCGAGGAGCAGACTCTCGCAACCGAAGCAGGCAATACTGACGATGAAATAGACGTGGACGTATTTGCGAACTACATGCAGCAGCGTAATTCGTACATAGGCCGCATAGGGCTGTTCATCGAGCCGGCGATGGAACCGTTGGGATTCGACTGGAAAACGAGCGTCGCTCTCGTAACAGGAATGGCGGCCAAAGAGATAGTGGTAAGCACGCTCGGCGTATTGCACACCGAAGGCGACGACCCGTCGGAGACCCGCCTCGCCGAGAAGCTCAAATCTCCCGACCCCGTAACGGGCGAGCCGGGAATGACCGCAGCCTCGGCCCTCTCGCTGTTGGTATTCGTATTGCTCTACTTCCCGTGTATAGCCGCCGTAGTGGCGCTCGCACGCGAAGCCGGAAGCTGGAAATGGGGCTTGTTCTCATTCGTCTACAACACCGGGGTGGCATGGCTGATGGCTTTCATAGTATACAACATAAGTTCGCTGTTCATCTAAGGCCATGATTCAGGAGATAATCGTATATATAATCGGAGTATTGGTAGCCGCCTACATCGCCGTATGGCTATACCGCATAATCCGTCGCCGAAATTCGTGTTGCGGATGCAACGGATGCGATACGAAATCGCTATACGGAGACAAGCGGAGAAAGCACGGAACCGACAGCGGTTGTGGCTGCGGCTGTGGCAGTTAACAAAGACAAAATTACATATCCGAAAGGCAGTGCGACACCGTACTGCCTTTTTTTGACACCGACATTGACAAATATTCATGTCAAATTAGCATAATTCCCGTTATGGCAAAAGTTTTGCAATGAACCTATTGAATTTACAATAAGAATTTAATAGGATTACAATATGAATATCAACAGTTTAACTATCAAAGCTCAGGAAGCCCTGCAGCAGGCTTTCCAAATCGCCTCTTCACGGTCGCAGCAGGCCGTAGAACCGGCACACATACTGGCTGCAATAATCGAAGACGACGATTCACTCGCATCGTTCCTGTTGAGCCGCGTGGGCGTGAACGTGAAAACGCTTCGCGCCGAGGTACAGAGCGCCGTCAACTCGCTCCCGCAGGTTACGGGCGGCAACGGCGACCAGTACTTCGCACAGGCATCGTCGCGTGTGATACAGAAAGCCGCCGACTTCACCAAGAACTTCGGGGACAAATACGCCTCGGTCGAACACCTGTTGCTAGGTCTGATAGCCGAACCGGGAGACGTATCGAAATTGCTCAAACAGGCCGGCGCTTCCGAAAAAGACGTGGTGACCGCCATCAAGGAGTTCCGCAAAGGCTCTACAATAGGCAGCCAGACCGACGACCAGACGTTCGACGCCCTCGACAAGTATGCCGTCAACCTCAACGCGATGGCACGCGAAGGCAAGCTCGACCCTGTAATCGGCCGTGACGAAGAGATCCGGCGTGTGCTCCAGATACTTTCGCGCAGGACCAAGAACAACCCGATACTGGTCGGCGAACCGGGTGTCGGAAAGACGGCCATAGCCGAAGGCATCGCCCACCGTATCGTGAACGGCGACGTGCCGGAAAATCTGAAATCGAAGGTCATCTATTCGCTGGACATGGGTGCGCTCGTGGCCGGGGCCAAATACAAGGGAGAGTTCGAAGAACGTCTGAAGGCCGTAGTAAAAGAGGTCATCAACAGCGAAGGCGAGATACTATTGTTCATCGACGAGATACACACGCTCGTGGGAGCAGGTGGAGGCGAAGGAGCAATGGACGCCGCCAACATACTTAAACCAGCCCTTGCACGAGGGGAGCTACGCACGATAGGAGCTACGACGCTCGACGAGTATCAGAAATACTTCGAGAAGGACAAGGCACTCGAACGCCGTTTCCAGATGGTAATGATCGACGAGCCCTCGACGATAGACGCGATCTCGATACTTCGCGGGCTGAAGGAACGCTACGAGAACCACCACTCTGTACGGATCAAAGACGAGGCCATAGTGGCGGCCGTAGAGCTCTCGCACAGGTATATAACCTCACGGTTCCTGCCCGACAAGGCTATCGACCTTATAGACGAGGCCGCCGCACGTCTGCGTATCGAAATGAACTCGGTTCCGGAGGAGATAGACCAACTTGACAGGAAAGTGCGCCAGTTGGAGATAGAACGCGAGGCCATCCGCCGCGAGAACGACACGGTTCGTATAGAGGAGTTGACGAAAGAGATCGACGAACTGAACGCACAACGCAGTACGCTGCGTGCAAAATGGCAGAGCGAACGCGACCTGCTCACGAAGATACAGCAGAAAAAGGATGAAATCGAACGGCTCAAAGTGCAGGCGAACGAAGCTGAACGCCGCGGCGACTACGGCGAGGTTGCCGAAATACGTTACGGCAAGATTAAGGCAGCCGAAGACGAAATCGCCAAATTGCAGGACGCAATAAAGCAGGACGGAGCGGACAAGGATTCGATGATCCGCGAGGAGGTCAATGCCGAGGACATAGCCGAAGTAGTTGCCAAATGGACAGGCATACCGGTCAAACGTATGCTCGCCAGCGAACGCGAGAAACTACTGCACATGGAAGAAGAGTTGCACAAGCGTGTAGTCGGTCAGGATAGTGCCATCACAGCCATCTCCGATGCCGTCCGCCGCAGCAGGGCCGGATTGCAGGACGCGAGCAAACCGATAGGTTCGTTCATATTCCTCGGACCGACCGGTGTGGGTAAAACGGAGTTGGCCAAAGCGCTTGCCGAATTCCTGTTCAACGACGAGAACATGATGACGCGAATCGACATGAGCGAGTATCAGGAACGTCACGCGGTATCGCGCCTCATAGGAGCGCCTCCGGGATATGTCGGCTACGACGAAGGCGGTCAGCTCACCGAAGCCGTCAGGCGCAAGCCCTACTCGGTAGTGTTGCTCGACGAAATCGAAAAGGCACACCCTGACGTGTTCAACATACTGTTGCAGGTACTCGACGACGGGCGGCTTACCGACAACAAGGGACGGACGGCCGACTTCCGGAATACGATCATCATAATGACGTCGAACATGGGAAGCAACGTCATAATGGACAACTTCACGGGAGCCGCAGACGGTAAAATAACCGATTCGTTGGTAGACAAGACGAGGGACGATGTCGTAGAATTACTGAAACAGGTACTCAAACCGGAGTTCCTCAACCGTATCGACGAGATAGTGATGTTTACCCCGCTGACGAAAGACGATGTACTGCGTATCGTGAACATACAAATAGGCATCATCGGACGGCTGCTCGCGGACAACGGCATCACGCTCGAAGTTTCGGACAAGGCCAAGGCGTGGATCGCAGAGGAAGGATACGACCCGATGTTCGGTGCAAGGCCCGTGAAACGTACCATACAACGGTACATAGTCAACGACCTGTCCAAACAGATCCTTGCCGGGACCGTGAACCGTGAAAAGCCCATCACGATAGACGCAGACGCATCGGGACTGATATTCAGCAACTAACGGTTATCATCCCATAATGAAAAGAGGAGAAAAGCGAATAACTTTTCTCCTCTTTGTTTTTATCCCCATACGGTCAATAATGCGAACAGACCGTATATATTATAACGTCCTGCACGACAACCACGTTATTCCGCAAGTCGGTCCAAAAGATTGGCGCATGCGTCCTCAAGAATATCCAACACATACTCGAACCCGTCACGCCCTTCGTAATAAGGATCGGGCACATGGTCTATATCGAAACGAGCGACATATTCCGTAATGCGTTCTATCTTCTGCAACGATTCGGGGTCGGGTGCCAAGCGGCAGACATTCTCGTAGTTCGCATCGTCCATCGTCAATATCATATCGAAATCCTCGAAATCAGACGACGTTATACGGCGCGAACGGTGGAGCAAATCGTATCCTCGTTTCGAGGCGGCTTCGCGCATCCGGCTGTCCGGCAGGTTGCCCGCATGACCGCCGTAGGTTCCGGCCGAATCCAACTCCAAACCATCCGACATCCCCCTCTCTTCGGCCATCGCACGCATTATTCCCTCAGCCGCAGGTGAACGGCAGATATTCCCGAGGCACACGAAAAGTATTTTCTTTTTATCTTTCATAATCAAAACCATAAGACAGCGAGCAACAATTCAGTTCACATGACGGTTTACGCACCACACATCGCCCGCGGCAAAGATACGTAAAAATACTATGGGAGCAGATCTGTCATTATGGCTTGCAGACCTGTTGTGAACCGTTCCATTCCGTAAAAAATTTGAATATCCGGCACAAGCCCGTTATTTCTCGACCGTCAACAATCCGTTCCGCACGAAATACTGTTCGAGCGGGGCTACCGACGCAGCATCCTTTATCAACACGGTCTTATCCTTGTCCAGCAAATATAAACTGGGAATAGCACGTATGTCGTAAGTCTCCTTATCGCGCATCGACAGAGTCTCTTCGTACCCGTTTATCCATTCCGACGGCATCGAAGGCAAATGGTTGCGCCACGCCGTAATATCCTCGTCCGGATAGACGGCGAATACCTTGACTCGTCCGGTCGACAACAACTGCGTTATAGGAGAGTTGACAAGCTGATCGGTTATCTCGGCACAAGCGGTGCAATCGGGATTGTTGATATACAATATGGTATAGTCCGCAGCCGTCCCGTATAACGATGCCCCGGCACCGTTTGCCAACCTTATAGCAATATCGGCAGCCTTTTGCCCTACCCTGTTTTTCAGTGCTAATTCAAGTTGTGAACGCGGGCGCAATTTGTCAAGCTCGTCTACCTTGTCCGAAGCAACCACGAACTCCAACACAGGAATATACAACTCCTCGTTGCGTGCAGGCGAGTTTGGGTCGTACAGATAGTGTTCGTACATCTCCGTAAACTTACCGAACATGGCAGGCGTCGGCAACGCCCTCTGCAACATTCCATGCACGGCAGTTTTTGCCTTATCAGCCGGAAGCGTGCCAAGCGCTGCGATATAATCGGCGAAAGCCTGCTCCAGAACATCATTATGGCTCAGAAATGTTGTATCGGCGAAATCGAAGTTGTCCCAGAAATGTATCGCAACATACTGTGCCCTGTCGCTTTGTGTCGTCAGAATAGCAGGGATCTCCGGCATCTCGACCGCGTACACCTTCTGTTCCGTATCGCGTTTAGCACCATTTCCGCATGCAACGAGTGTCAATGTCGCCATTATTATAACAAATGTCCTTATCATATTATGTTGATTGATAATTTTTACTAATTTTGCTATACAAATTTAAGGAAAAAAGGTGATGCATCATTAACAAAACACTTTAAACCAAAAAATTAAGATTATGAAAAAGATTCTTTTAACTGCTGCTGCCGCAGTAATGTGCATTGCAAGCGTATCCGCTCAAGGATTCGATTGGGGTTTCAAAGGCGGTCTTAACTTGGCAACTGTAACCAAAATCGACAACGCAAACATGAAACCTACGTTCTATGTCGGTGCATTTGCCAACTTCAACGTAATCGACGACATTCTTGACATCCAGCCTGAAGTGCTCTATTCTCGTCAGGGTTTCAAAGACGGCGATTTGTACGCAAGGCTCAACTACATCAACATTCCCATTCTCGCCAAACTTCACCTTATCGACAACCTTACACTCGATCTCGGTCCTCAGTTCGGCATTATGCTCAACTCTAAGGCTAAAGCAAAAATTAATGGAACAACTATCAAATCAGATATAGACGGAATGAAGAACTTCGACGTTTCGTTTGCAATGGGCCTCAGCTACCGCATCATACCGGCTCTTGACGTAAACGCACGTTACAATCTCGGCCTTACCAAACTTAACGACGATTGGGACAAAGCTAAAAACGGTGTCGTACAGATCGGCGTAGGCTACTGGTGGTAGAATAAGCCTTTGTCATTATACACAAAAGCAGCTCTTAACAGGGCTGCTTTTTTATTTCAATCCCCACTACAACAATGCACTCTACCGAACAGCAAACTCCTCGCAAAGCATAGAATAAATTACCAACATTGCCGGCCTTCAGGGCCAAAGACACTAAATAGTCCAACATATCGGAATAAAAAACTTACAAAACCTAAAAACTTTTCTTGTTTTTGTAGTTTCCATCCATATATTTGTACTATAACAATTTGGCAACATGAAGGAACACATTATCGAAGAGGCTACGAAGCTATTCGTACAATACGGATTGAAAGCTATCCGCATGGATGACATAGCTGCACAATTAGGTGTATCGAAGCGCACCATCTACGAAATTTTCGGCGATAAGGAGAACCTGATCTACGAGTGCATGAACCATTACTACGATTACCTGCGCGAGGAGAAGGAGAAACTTATGGCACAAGCTTCGAACATCATAGAGGAGTTCGTACTGCTTTTCCAGAACTGGGAGGTGGAAACGGACGTCAACTACAAGCTCATGATGAACCTCAAGCGGTTCTACCCCAACGTATATAACAAACTGATGGCCTCCCACTCCCACGAGGGGTACGAAAGCCTGAAGCTCAAACTCCAAAAGGGGATCGAGGAGGGTTATCTGTTGAAGAACGTGAACTACGACCTCGCCATTTCGGTATTCACCTACTCCATATACGGCATAATATCCAATCAGAAAGCCATACTGCCAACGAACGTCTCGGAGAAAGAGGCGTTCAAGTACGTCGTCACTTACTTTTTCCGGGGCATATCCACCGAAAAAGGCCGTCAGATGATAGACGCATATTTAGATAAAGAGATAATATAAACCAAGTGATGCGAAGAACAATGAAGAAGAGTGTTATAACATGCCTGGCGGCATTCCTTTGGTTGGGAGCGTCGGCACAGGACAAGGTCGTGGAGATCGACCTCGGGACAGCCATCCGGATCGCCCTCGACGAGAATCCGACGATCAAGGTCGCCGACATGGAGATAGAACGGCAGAAATACGTCCGCAAAGAAACCGTAGGCAACCACCTGCCCCAAGTGAGTGTGGCCGGCAGCTATTCGCGCGCCATCAAAAAAAGTGAAATGGGGGGCGGAATATCCTTCGATGCCGACAACACAATATCGGGACAAGCTACCATCACCCTTCCGTTGTTCGCACCGAGCGTATACAAATCGCTCAAACTCAACGACGAGCAGATGAGGGCAGCCGTAGAGGACGCACGCGGGTCGAAACTCACCCTCGCGGCCGAAGTGAAGAAATCATACTACAACATTTTGCTGGCGGAAGAGATGTTGGACGTTCTCCATTCGAGCGAATCTACCATCTCGCAAACAGTAGACGACGTAAAGACCAAACTCGAATCCGGTCTGGCATCCGAATACGACTACATCACGGCAAGCGTACAGCTCAGTAACCTGCAACCATCTATAATCGAAACGCAGAAAATTATCGAGGTATCCGAGAAACTGCTCAAAATGTATATGGGACTGCCGCTCACGACAACTTTGAAGGTCAAGGGGAATCTTAACGATTTCGCTCTGGCGAATACTCAGAGCATGTTCGGCAACTCTTCCGACCTGTCTGGCAACAACGAACTCAGGTCGCTCGACATACAGCTCAACGTCCTCCAGCGTACACTCGAAGTGCAGCGCACCCAGCGCCTCCCGACCCTGTCCGGGTTCGGAAACTTCAGCCTCAGCGGACGAGATCCTATCTCCTTCGCAGGCATGGGCGGCGGATCGAACGACTTCCTGTGGACATATCCTATTTCGGCCGGAGTGCAGGTTTCGATCCCCATATTCGCCGGACTGAAGAACGTCAACAAAGAGAAGCAGGTCAAGAACAACATACAACAGCTCAAACTTCAACGTGAATATCTGGAAGAGAGCGTGAACGTGCAGATACAAAACTCTATGAAGGCCGTAGTTACGGCCGAGGCCAAGATGCTGGCCAACAAAGCCACCATAGGACAGGCGCAGAAGGGGTACGACATCAGCCGTACACGCTACGACGCCGGTATGGGAACCATGCTGGAAGTAAACAACGCCGAACTGCAACTCACCCAAGCGAAACTCAACTACACACAGGCTATCTTCGATTACCTTGCGGCACAGGCCGATTACGACAAGCTCCTCGGCAAAGAAGAAATAAACCAATAAAAAATAACGAAAATGAGAAAGAACTATTTGATAAGCCTCGCATTGGCAGCAGCGTTTGCCGTCATGCCGGGATGCAAAGGCAAGAAGACAGATACGGGAACACAGGATAGCGTCAAAAAGGTATTGGTTACGACCGCCGTAGCCTCAATGGAAAGCGTTCCGCAGACCATCGAGCTGACGAGTAACATAAAAGGATTCAAGGAGAACAACATAGCTCCGACAATGTTAGTCCGCATCGAGAAGATACTGGTCGAGGTAGGCGACAAGGTCAAGCGCAACCAACTGTTGGCCACCATGGACCCCACCCAACTCAACTCGACGAGCGTACAGCTTGCAAACGTCGAAGCAGACTACAATCGGTTCAAAAAAGTTTACGATGCCGGCGGAGTAAGCAAACAGGAGCTTGACGTCGTCGAGACACAACTTGCAGTATTGCGCGAATCTTACAACAACCTCAAGGCGAACACCGAACTTCGCAGCCCCATAGACGGCACTGTAACGGCAAGAAACTTCGATCCGGGCGACATATACAGCGGCACAGAACCGGTGCTCACAGTAATGCAGATAGACCGCGTCAAAATATCGGTGGCAGTGTCCGAACAGTACTTTCCCTACATCAAGTTAGGCATGCCCGCCACTATCCGTGTGGATATGTACCCCGACAAGGCTTTCGACGGTAAGATAACGCTCGTAACCCCGGCCATAGATGCCAAGACCCGCACATTCGACATAGAGGTGGCGATTCCCAACGCCTCGCACGAATTGCGTCCCGGCATGTTCTCGCGCACGACCATAGACTTCGGCTCTACAGAGGGCATCATGGTCGAGGACATCGCCATACAGAAACAACCCGGCACGAACGAGAAATACGTCTATGTGGTCGAGAACGGCAAGGCAGTCCGCAAACTCGTAACCACAGGAGTGCAGGTCGGCAACAAGGTGAACGTACTGACCGGTGTCGGTGTCGGCGACCAGATAGTCCTGACAGGCATCTCGCGGCTCAACAACGGCTCCGAAGTAGAGGTTACAAACTAATAGAAAGTTTTTGAGATGAAACTATACGAAGTAGCGGTCCGGAAACCGGTCTCGACCATATTGATATTCGCCGGGGTCATCATCCTCGGGGTCTTCTCTCTGAGGAACCTCGCGATAGACATGTACCCGGATATGGATATCCCCTACCTCAGCGTAATCACCACATACACCGGTGCCAACGCTGCGGACATAGAAACGAACATCACCCGCGTGCTCGAGGACAACCTCAACACGGTAGACAATCTGAAAAAGCTCACCTCGACTTCAAGCGACGAACTATCCATGATAACGCTCCAGATGGAATGGGGGGCCGACCTCGACCAAGCCTCCAACGATATCCGCGACGTCATAGGCCGCATATCGAGCTATCTGCCCGACGAAGCCGACGACCCGATCCTGTTCAAGTTCAGCAGCTCCATGATCCCCGTCATGGTACTGTCGGCTACTGCCGAAGAGAGCTATACGGGACTATACAAGATGCTGGACGAAAAGATGGTGAACGTGCTCAACCGTATAGACGGTGTCGGCTCGGTGAGCATGTTCGGTGAACCGGTCCGCGAGATACAGGTGAACGTAGACCCGGTGAAGATCGAGGCTTACAAACTGACCGTCGAGCAGATCGGCCAGATAATAGGGGCCGAGAACGCCAACATCCCCAGCGGCTCCATCGAGATCGGCAGCAACATATTCAACGTGAAGGCCGACGGCGAGTTCGACTCAAGCGACGATCTGAAGAACATCGTGATATCCAACGAAGGGGGACGCACCATAATGCTTAGGGACATCGCCGAGGTGAAGGACACCATCCAGAAGATGACCATAGACGAGCGTATAAACGGCAAGAAAGGCGTGCGAGTCCTCATCCAGAAACAATCGGGCTCCAACAGCGTTTCGATCGTGAAGGCCGTTACCGCCGAGCTGGAAAAGATAAAGGCCACGCTGCCAAGCGACGTCACGATAGATGTCGTTATGGACTCATCGGAATCCATCATAGACAGTATCAACTCCCTGAGCGAAACGGTCATGTTCGCATTCCTGTTCGTCATCATCGTCGTGCTGTTCTTCCTTGGGAGGTGGCGCGCTACGCTCATAATATGCCTCACGATCCCAATATCGCTGATAACGGCGTTCATATACCTATACGCGACAGACAGTACGCTGAATATCATCTCGCTGTCATCGCTCTCCATAGCCATCGGTATGGTCGTGGACGACGCTATCGTGGTGCTCGAAAACATCACTAAACACATAGAGAGAGGCAGTACCCCGAAAGAGGCCGCCGTCTACGCGACCAACGAGGTTTGGCTGGCCGTAATCGCCACGACGCTCACTATCGTAGCCGTATTCATGCCGCTGACGATGGTTTCAGGTATGGCAGGAATCATGTTCAAGGAGTTGGGTTGGATCGTATCCATAGTGGTCGTGGTATCCACATTGGCTGCCATCACGCTGACACCTATGCTCTCGTCGCTCATGCTCAAGACCGAGACGAAACACGAATACAAGGGCCTCGGCATAATTTTCAAACCCATCGACAAGTTCCTCAATAAGATGGACGAAGGCTACGGCAAGATGCTCACATGGGCCGTGCGGCACCGGGCAATGGTCATTACCTCCACCTCCGTACTGTTCATAGCGAGCTTGGTAGTATTCCTCAAAGGTGTGATCCCGGTAGAGTTCATGCCGGTATCAGACACGAGCATCATCTCCATGAACGTACAGTTGCAGCAGAACCTGAACGTGGACTACACGGTGAAGACGGCACGCAAGATAGACAGCATCATCAACGCGAAGTATCCCGAAATCTACATGATCTCGACCAGTTCGGGTGAAGCGAGCGACGCCAATTCGCGTATGTTCAGCTCGGACGCGGCATCGTACAAGATAAACTACACCATGCGTATGGTCAAGCCGCACGAACGCGAGCGCTCTATGTTCCTGATCTCCGACCTGTTGCGCGAGGACCTCGACCAGATACCCGAGGTCAGGCAGTATACGGTCACCCCCGGCGGCAGCACCGGCGGTGTGGGAGGTGTGAGCCTCATCTCTCTGAAGGTATTCGGACAGGATTTGGATGCGACCAACGACGTGGCCGTAGACCTGAAGCAGAAAATCTCGCAACTCTCGACCACCCGCGACGTGCAGCTCTCGCGCGACGACCTGCGTCCAGAGTACAACGTAGTGTTCGACCGCGAGAAACTGGCCCTGTACGGCCTCAACAGCACGACGGCGGCTACATATATCCGTAACCGAATCAACGGGCTCACGGCATCCAAGTACCGCGAAGACGGCGATGAATACGACATTATAGTACGCTACGGGGAGCCCTTCCGCACATCGTTCGAAGACATCGAGAACATAACGCTGTACAGTTCGAATGGAGATCCTGTTAAGGTTAAAGATGTAGCGACCATAACCGAAGAGTTCGCGCCCCCCGCAATCGAAAGGGAGAACAGGCAAAGGCTCGTATCTGTAGAGATCGCACTCGGTGACGGCATCGCGCTCGGCACGGCTATGGAAGAGATCAACACCAAGGTACTGAACGGGTACGAACTACCAGACGGCATCTTCCTCGAAATGGGAGGTAGCGTCGAGGACCAGCAGGAGGCATTCGCCGACATGGGAACCCTGCTTATACTCATCATTCTTCTTGTATACATCGTGATGGCTACCCAGTTCGAGTCGCTGAAGATGCCGTTCATCATAATGTTCACCATTCCGACAGCATTCACTGGCGTTATACTTGCCCTCTGGATGACGGCGACGCCGCTCAGCCTCATAGCCCTCATCGGTGCGATCATGCTCGTGGGCATAGTGGTGAAGAACGGTATCGTACTCGTGGACTACATCAACCTGATGCGTGAACGCGGAAGCGCCATCAACCAAGCGGTTATCGCTTCGGGGAAGAGCCGTCTCCGCCCAGTGCTCATGACGTCGCTCACCACGATACTCGGTATGCTCCCTCTCGCGATAGGCACAGGAGAAGGCTCCGAGATATGGCAGCCAATGGGTATCGCCATCATCGGCGGGCTCACGTTCTCCACAGCCCTGACACTGCTCGTAGTACCGTGCATCTATTCGGTCTTCGGGGCTTCGGGACTCAGGAAAGAGAGGAAACTGCTGCGCCAACAACGCAAGGCAGAACGTCAAAGACGCAACGAATTCGAAACGGCCAAAGCTTTAAAATAACAACAAAGGACATAACAAAATGAAAGCGATATTCATAGCATATAACAAAGCCCTCAGCGAGCGTGTATCGGAAGCGCTCGACCGCGCCCACGCAAGAGGATTCACTCGCTGGGAGGACATACACGGACGCGGGAGTTTCGACGGAGAGCCGCACCTCGGCAGCCACGCATGGCCGTCAGTAAACGTAGCCACGCTAACGATGGTGAACGACGAAAAAGTCGAAGGCATCCTCGCCGAACTACGCTACATAGACGAACAGGCCCCACAACACGGATTGCGTGCATTCGTCTGGGACATCACAAGCCAACTGTAACCGGACGCACCACAAACGGAACGGATGCCCTTTTTCTTTCGGGCATCCGTTCCGTTTATGAGCCGAAGGGTTATACTCTTTCGGAAAATTTATTACCTTTGTCTCAATACAACTTTTAAAACCTTACTTAATGAAACTACTCGAAGGAAAAGTGGCGGTCGTAACAGGAGCCGCACGCGGAATCGGGAAAGCCATTGCGATCAAGTTCGCTTCGGAGGGGGCAAATGTCGCATTCACAGACCTTGCGATAGACGACAATGCGAAAGCTACCGAGAGCGAAATAACGGCAATGGGCGTGAAATGCAAGGCTTACGCATCGAACGCTGCCGATTTCGAGGATACCGCTAAAGTGGTAGCGCAGATCGCCGAAGAATTCGGACGCATCGATGTACTCGTAAACAATGCAGGCATCACCCGCGACGGTGCGATCAAACGCATGACCGAAAGCCAGTGGGACATGGTAATCAATATCAACCTGAAATCAGCGTTCAACTTCATACACGCAGTACAGCCGATCATGTTCAAGCAGAAATGCGGCAGTATCATCAACATGTCGTCGGTAGTAGGCGTACACGGCAATGCTAATCAGGCCAACTACTCGGCTTCCAAAGCAGGTATGATAGGTCTTGCCAAATCGGTGGCACAGGAACTCGGCCCGCGCAACATACGCGCAAACGCCGTGGCTCCCGGTTTCATTATGACCGAAATGACCGACGTACTCCCGCAGGAGGTTAAGGACGCGTGGAACCAGCGCATTCCGCTCCGCCGCGGCGGTACGACGGAAGACGTTGCAAACGTTTGCTTGTTCCTCGCCAGCGACCTCTCGGCATACGTGAGCGGACAGGTCATACAGGTAGACGGTGCAATGAACACCTGATGCAACGAATCTGCGGAACACACAAAAGGCAACCTCAGCGGGTTGCTTTTTGTGTTGTAAGAGACAGTGCGTCAATCATCTTATGCTGCACACTCCATATCTTTTACCGCTCAACCACCTTCTCCATAAGGATGTTCGTCAACGCCACACCGTCCCGCCAAACCTGCTGTTCCCGGACAACCTTATAATCACGCCTCTCGAAAAAAAGCCGCGCCGTAACCGAAGCGTGCACCGTAATCTTTCCGGCCGTAACAGTCTCCTCCAACCTGTCGCAAATAGCCGTACCGATGCCGCATCCCTGCCGGTCCTTATGAACATACAAGTGGTCCAGATAGCCAGAACCGTCAATATTTCCATACCCGACTATGATTCCTTCGTCAACGGCGACCACGGTATACATTGCCATGAACCATTCGTCGCTCTTCTCAAGTCGCTTGCTACCAGCAGACCACACCTTCACCTGATCCTTCGTGTAGTCCCTGATATTCACACAATTGACCGTATCGTAGAACAGCCGAACAATCTCTTCCAAATCATCTGAACGATACCTTCGCAAACGCATAGCGGTAAATTATTTGCTTAACTAACGAAGCGGGCTCTCCCAACCCAAATTATTAAACGTCGAGTCCCGAACAACCTGTACAGATACCCTAAGCATAAAACGCGGACTGTCCCGTCACAAGCCGCAGAAGCATCAATATTCCACTTTGTCCGGCTTGGCCCGCCACATATCGAAAGCGGCCTTCGCCTCCGTGTTCAGCAGATTCTCGGAAGGGATGCTACGTTCCGCCGGTTTCAACGCTATCTCGTCGTATATGAACGAATCGTCGAATCCGGCATCGGCCGCATCATGCCTCGTATTGCCATAATATATTTTGTCGATGCCCGCCCAATATGCCGCACTCAGGCACATCGGGCACGGTTCGCACGACGTATAAAGTTCACAGCCCGTAAGTTTGAAATCCCCCACCTTCCGACACGCATCACGAATGGCACACACCTCGGCATGTGCAGTAGGATCGTTCGACACAGTAACAGAATTCGCCCCGCGCGACACTATCGCTCCGTCCCTAACGACGACGGCCCCGAAAGGTCCTCCGCCGGATTCCACACTCCGCTTTGACAGCTCGATAGCCTCCCGCATAAAATATTCTTTATCCATAGCCTACTCAATTTGTAACGACCACTATATCCGCAAATCTCATACCGTACCTCCCAGCACATCCAATCTTTCGATTGTGATGAAAAACGGACATCGTTGTAACAAATATAGTGAAAGCCGAGTGGCAAAGTGAAAACTTGTTTGCAAATTTGCCCGAGGCGCATCCTATATTCTTCAAATATAGCGAAAGCCGAGAGAAATCGATGCAAGCTTGTTTGCACAGATTTCCAAGGCGCCTCCTGTATCCTCCAAATATACGAAAACAATCCGCATGCAACGTCACAGGACATCGTACAGCATAACCGGGCTGAGCATAAAAAAGGCGGCCCTGTAAACAAGGCCGCCTGAACATATCGAATATGATTTACACGCTTACTCCACGGTAACGGATTTCGCAAGGTTACGAGGCTGGTCTACATCGCGCCCTTTGTGTACCGCGATATAATACGCCAATAACTGCAACGGCACGGAAACCACGACCGGCATAAGACACTCGGGAGCAGCAGGAACCGTGATGCAATAGTCGGCTATATCCTTGACCCGCGTATCATTCTCCGAAACGACCGCGATGATACGGCCGCCGCGAGCCTTAATCTCCTGAATATTGCTGACTGTCTTATCGTAAATATTGTTTGCCGTCGCCAACACGACAACCGGCATCTCCGAGTCTATCAGAGCTATCGGGCCGTGCTTCATCTCTGCCGCAGGATAGCCCTCGGCATGTATGTAAGAAATCTCCTTCAACTTCAACGCCCCCTCCAGTGCCGCCGGATAGTTGTACCCACGGCCGAGATATATGAAGTTATGCGCGTAGGTGAACATCTTGGAAAGATCGAGTATCTGTTCGTCCAGCTTGAGAGCCTGACTCACGAGACTCGGCAATGCCTGCAAACCTTTCGCCACCTCTCTGAATTCGTCCTGCGACATGATGCCTTTCTCTTTGGCCAGCGTCATAGCGACCATAGCCATTACTGTCACCTGCCCCGTGAAAGCCTTTGTCGAAGCGACACCTATCTCAGGGCCAACATGGATGTAAGCCCCCGAATCGGTAGCACGGGCAATGGACGACCCAACTACGTTACAAATACCGAAAATAAATGCGCCGTTCTGTTTCGCCACTTCGACAGCGGCCAACGTGTCGGCCGTCTCTCCCGACTGCGACACGGCTATCACCACATCGTCCGGATAGATCACCGGATTACGGTATCTGAATTCCGAGGCGTATTCGACCTCGACCGGTATCCGGCACATATCTTCGATAAGATGCTCGCCTATCAATGCCGCATGCCACGACGTTCCGCATGCCACGAAGATTATTCTGCGGGCATTCAGAAACTTCTCCTTATTTGCCAACACACCCGACAGTACGACGTTCTCTCCGTCCGGCGTAACCCTACCCCGGATACAATCCACGATGGTTCTCGGCTGCTCATGTATCTCTTTCAGCATGAAATGCGGGTATCCACCCTTCTCGAGCTGACTTATGCTCATCTCCAGTTTCTCGATACCTATCTCCGCCTCTTGATTATCGAGCGTCACTACTTTCAAAGGTTTGTGGCGGTTTATACGCGCCATCTCTCCGTCGTTTATGTATACGACCTTATCGGTATACTCCACGATAGGCGTAGCGTCCGACGCAAGGAAAAACTCGCCGTCACCGACACCCACTACCAACGGACTGCTCTTGCGGGCAGCTATTATCTCATCGTAATTGCCCTTTTCGATAACTGCGATGGCATATGCCCCGACAACCCTTTTCAACGCCGCCTGCACCGCCTCGAACAACGAAACGCCAGTCGTACTCTTTATATACTCTATCAACTGTACCAACACCTCGGTATCGGTACAACTCTGGAAAGTATATCCGTTCTCGATCAAAGCGTCCTTCAACACGGCATAATTCTCGATTATACCGTTATGTATCAAGGCGATATTCTTGGATTCGGAATAATGCGGATGGGCGTTCACATCGTTAGGCTCGCCGTGCGTCGCCCAACGCGTGTGGCCAATGCCCACGGTTCCCGAAACGTCCTTGTCCTTGGTATAGTTCTCAAGGTCGCATACCTTGCCCCTGCATTTATACACGTTGAGGCTTCCGCCCGAGCTGACAACAGCCACCCCGGCACTGTCGTAACCGCGATATTCCAGACGATGAAGGCCTTTTATCAAAATAGGGTAAGCTTCACGCTTCCCGACGTATCCTACGATTCCACACATTAGTCAAAATGATTCATATGAATATATGTTTACAAATATATGTATTTTAGGTCAATGCCCGGTATTACAACTTCAACAATAACGTCAAATAGGCGATATTTATATGAATGCAATCTATTCTGAAGAAACTTTAAAAACTCAGCGAATTCCCACGAAATGCCAAACACCTGAAATACTGTCAATAAAAAGAACCATTCTCGCCTTCAAAAACCGGCAACTATCAAACACACATACACCTGAACTCTGCAAACGAAATCGAGGACGCATTCCGGAATGCGTCCCCGATACATTAAACCTAATAATAGAGAATATTGAATAAATTATCATAAAGATTCCACTATCTTTCTCTGCTTGCCGAAAAAGTCTATGCGGTGCATTTCGCCGCTCTGAGAGATAAGGATAGAGAATTTAGTAAGGGACATTATCCAGTCGCGCATATTTTTATACAATTCGGGGTCTTTTGACGAGAGCAGACTTATGGAATACACGCGTATGAGCCCGAGATGGACATTGCTGGCCCGCATATAACCATATGTGGCTTCGAAATTTACATTCGACACATACATATAAACATTGTGCCCGTTCTGGTACTTGCCGATGGTAGCCACTTGCTCCATATCGTCTATCATAGCAAACAGCTCGTCTTTCATACGCAAAACGCTTTCAGCATTTATCAGGCCGATCCCGGCAAAATAGCGCAGGTCCTTTACGAGCGATTCGAACAACGTGGTATCCCACACGTATACGCTCGTCCGAAAGTCCTGATGTACCGCCACATACTGATCGTGTATCTCTTTTATCTTGCCCGAGAATGCAAGATCCTCGAACCTTTTGGAGAAATCCACCTGATCGTACTGGTACAGCCACTTGTAAAGCTGAAATTTCGACAGCATACCGTATTTCAGTGAAAACGCCCTCGGAATGGTATTGGACGAGAAAGCCACTTCGGAATGTTCCTCCCTCGATATGGCTGCCACCTCCTTGACATAGTTGCCCATCACTTGGGCGTATGATTCCAACGGGCTGGTCGTCTTGAATATGTTCATGTCGAACATGGCGTTACCCGGTGTAGTGGTCCCGACGAGTTTATCGACGGATATACCGAGTTTACGCGATATGGTAGCTACTTCGGCCAAAGTGAAAGGAACTTCGCTACGCAGCCTTCGGTAGACAGCCTCCTTGCCGATGTAAAGTATCTCGATCAACACTTTAGCGAGGCTCGTTCCCTCCGGGAGTTTGGTCCGCATCTCTTCTATCAATCCGATGTTCAATTGTTCTGGAGTCATAATTGTAGTCGTATTTAATTTTATTTTCCGGATTCCGTACAATAAAATTAAACACAAAATACACCGGGTAAGTTTAATGATGCCATTTAGAAAGTTACCGAAACGGCATTTGCGAAAATCGAAACGATTCGCGCATCGCATGTACGCAAAGCATGTGAAACCTGCATCGGGACGACCGGAACTTGCCCGTTGCGTCATTTTGCCTGAACAGACACGTCACAAATCTTCCGAACAGGGAAGTCCGCTCACAACTGAGTATTATCCACCTTCCGGATAATCCGGCACCCCTTATTATGATAATTGAAAAACAAGACAGAGCACCTAAGCGATCCGTTAATCGCCGGCAGACTATAACCGTTTAGCCGTCGCAGTTCTTATCTCTTCGACCCGCGCATCGACCTTATCGTATAACGACCGTAAATCACAGTCTACGAGCCGCCCCTTATCCACGACGACATTACCATCTATCAAGACGGTATCGACGTCGCCGCTCTTCGCACAATATACGAGATTTGCAACCACATCCGTCTGTGGATGCAAATGAGGCTTATCCATATCGACCATTATTAGGTCAGCAAGCATCCCCTCCTTAATTTGCCCCAACTTGTCGCCGAGGCCCAACGCAGCGGCAGCATTAACGGTAGCCATTCCGAGTACATCCCATGCAGGCAATATGCAAGGGTCGGCCGCCGTAACCTTTTGCAGGAACGAAACGCTACGCATCTCCTCCCACATATCGAGGTCGTTGTTCGAACTTGCCCCGTCCGTACCTATCGTCACATTCACCCCTGCCGACACCATCTTTGCGACAGGCGAAATCCCGCTAGCCAACTTCATGTTGCTCTGCGGATTATGAGACACAGAAACATTACGTTCGGCAAGTATTCTAATGTCGTCGTCAGTCAGATGGACGCAATGTACGGCTATTGTCGATGGTCCCAACAAACCCAGATCATCGAGATATTGCACCGGAGTCTTACCGAATTTTTCACGTATTATGCCTACCTCTTCCCGCGTTTCGGCGACATGAATATTCAACCCCACGCCGAACTTCTCCGCCATACGTTTAGCGTACAGCAGATTATTAGAAGAGACCGTATACGGTGAATGACACGCTATCATAGGTGTTACGCGGCCGCCGCAACAGCTCGCACGTTCGACCAACGCAGCAAGATCTTTTTCGAACGACAGATTGTTGTCCCCCATTATGGTGGTCGAGAGAACGGCACGCATCCCGGCCTTGTCTACCACGTCCGCAATCACATCCTCACGGAAATACATATCCAGAAAACAGGTCGTCCCGCCCAGCAACATCTCGGCGACGCCCAATTCCGTTCCCAGCCTTATATCGTCCGGCGTCATGCCGGCCTCGAACGGCCAGATATGGTCCTCAAGCCAAGGCATCAGCGGCAAGTCGTCGGCATAGGAACGCATCAGCGTCATAGGAGTGTGGCAGTGCGTATTGATAAGTCCCGGCAGGAGGGCATGACCGCGTCCGTCTATTTCGTGCAAATTGTCTTCATGCCTTGCTCGAAACATCTCCACACGCGCATCATCTCCGCTACACACCATGGCGATAGTGTTCCCCTCGATCCCTACGGACCCACGGAAATAACGAATGCCGCCGGATTCGTACATCGGAACCACAACGGCATCTTTTATGAGGATATTAGCCATTACAACGGTTTTAGTTTAATCGGCCTACGAAAAGCCGTCTACACACGGCAAATCATTCGACCACCTCGCCTTTTATCAGGATAATGAAGCGCGCCTGCGGATCATTGGAGTACACCTGAATAGCCTTATGAAAAATTCCCTTTTGTTTTTTAGGATCGTATGTAACCGTGATAGTCCCCTCCGCGCCCGGAGCTACCGGTTTCTTCGGAAAAGTGATGTTGACGCATTTGCACGAAACCATAACCTTCGTTACGACCAACGGCCTGTTACCCGAATTCTTGAACATGAAAGTCCCGGTCTGCTTGCCTCCGCTCTCCCGTATCTTACCGAAATCGTACTCCGTATCGTCGCCGAAATCCATGCACGGTCCGTCCACGACACGTTTCTGCACGGTAGTGTCACGACAGGCGACTTTTGCAGAATCCTGCTGCGGCACTTCCTGAGCCACAGACGCGGCATCGGCCGAATATACGGCCACCGCAGCAAACAACGCGCACAGACATGAATACAGTCGGTTATTCATAATTACTGGAGCTTAAAATTATAAGTAATAGTGCCTACCTGAAGACCTTCGCGATTGATGCGGCTAAATTTCGACATCCGGGCCGCTTTCAGGGCAGCATTGATAAGTGCGGCATCGTTCGTTGTCGATCCTGCCGCACGGTACTGGGCATTCGTCACAGCGCCGTTCGGATCAACCGTTATCTCCACGATTACGCGGCCGCCCTTATTGACGTTATACGCAGGTTTCGGCAACTGCCCTACAATACTACGTCCGGCGAGATCGAAACTGTTTCCGTCCGCCCCCAATCCGGTCCCTTCGTGGCTGCCTTCCGGAGCACCCTCGGCAACGCCCTTATTACCCGCACCTTCCGAACTGCCCTCGGACGAAGAGGTGCTTCCCTGCGTCCGGCCGGGGAAATTAAGCCTCGGATCTGCGACACGCGGCTGCTCCACAGGAGTGGTCTCCGCTGGAGTATTCTCTCCGGGTTGTGTCTGCTCGGCGGGCTTTTGCTGGCGTTCGGGAGCAGTCTGTGCAATCTCGGGTGCCTCCTCGACATCCTGAGTAACCACCTGTTCCGGCCTACGCTGAGGTGCAGTTTCCCGCTGTTGCTGCGACCTCTGCGGAGCGACCGAATTGTCGCGGGGATCCGCCTTGCCGGCAGCGTTCTCCGTATCCCCGAAATTCACGAGGATACCCTGCCCCATCTGCTTGTCCTCGAACGTGAAGCTTATCACAAGCAACATGACGGCCCATATAACGAGATATCCTACTCCCGCTATAATACCTATGCGCTTACCCGCCTTATTATCTGTCTCGTAATAATACATCGGTTACAATGGGGCCGTTGCAAGTATCATTTGAAAATTGTTATCCTTCAGTATGTTCATAACCTTAACGACCTCCTCTATCGGCACGCTCTTGTCGGCATGCAGCGATACCACAGGATTCTCCACATCGCCGAGTATCGCACGCAACCGGCTCTCCACTTCGGGGAACGGAACGTACTCGTCCTCCACGTAATACTGGAGGTCCTTGGTTATGGACACCGTCGTATAAGGTTTCACGTTGAGCTGGTTATTGCTCTTCGGGAGCATCAGCTTCAGCGCGTTAGGGTTTATCAGCGTGGTCGATATCAGGAGGAAGACGAGCAGCAGGAACACAACGTCGGACATCGACGCCGTACTGAACGATGCATCCACCTTCGAACCTCTTTTTATAGCCATAGTTAATTCGTTTTCAAAATGCGACTGCCCTGCGGCGTAAGGTCGTTACGGCAGGTTTGATTAACGGCCTGTTATTTTTCGACCGGCTGGTTCAATATATCCATGAACGCTATCGAGTTTGCCTCCATCTGGAAGACCAGCTTCTCGATCCTCTGCACGAGGTAGTTGTAACCGAAGTATGCCGGAATACCAACGATAAGACCGCCGACAGTAGTTATCATGGCCGTATACATACCGCCCGAAAGGAGGCTGATATCTATCGTTCCGCTCGCCTGCGACATATCCATGAACGCGCTCACGAGACCTATAACCGTACCGAGGAATCCGAGCATCGGCGCACCGCCGGCTATCGTAGCGAGGAACGGAAGGTTGGTCTCCAGTTTCGACACTTCGAGGTTGGCGACATTCTCTATCGAGGTCTGCACATCCGACATCGGACGGCCAATACGCTCTATACCTTTAATTACCATCCTTGCCACAGGAGTGTCGGTTGATTTGCAAAGGTTCACCGCTGATGCTATCTTACCCTCGTAGATATAATCACGTATCCTGTTCATGAAATTCGAATCCCATTTCGACGCCTTGTTTATCGCGATGAAACGTTCGACGAAGATGAATACGGTAACGCCGGCAAGTAACAAGAGTACCCACATGATCCAACCGCCGGCCAAGAAAAGGTCGCCGAGTTTCATCGTTTTAGTAGCCTCCTCGATCATCGTAGTAGCTGTCGAATCGGGCAATGCCGCCTGCAGAAAGAATGCCATAATTTTAATTGTTTTTTGTTCGTATTTTATTCTGTTCTAATCCTTAACTCACTCCGGACGCTACGAAAACATACCGCGACCGTCGTTTATTTCAGACACGACGCCAGCCGTTCAACGTTCCCTCTCCGGCGTTACATCCTCAATTACCGGCAAATATACGGAATCTGACTTTATTTCCTGCATATCGGGGCGGGAGATTGCATCAGAAAAATCATCTTCTTTCCCTTCGCCGTTCTCGTCCGCATCCCCGTCCGGCTGCCGGGACTCCTTATCCTGCCGTTTTTTACGTTCGAAAATCGAGAAACGCTGCTTGATATTGCGCCACAAATCGTTAAGATTGTTAAAATCCTCCCGGTAATAGAGACCTATCCCGCTCTCCTGCAAACCCTGATTTTCGTCGAAACGGTCTATCGTGCGTGTAAATCCTTTCAGCCGCAAGTTACCGCTTCGGTCAATCAGCCACGTCAGGGCGAAGTCGCCCGAGAGATTGCTCACGTTACGGGTACTGAGATTGGGAGTGTTCTTGGCATCATAGTTACCCTCGACCTCCAACAACAAACGGTTACCGGCAAGATATGTCGAAAAATCGAGGTTCACCTCGTCCGAATTGTACTCGCTCTGCGAACGGTATGTAAGGCCGATATTGAACCTGTCGTTCGAGAGCCAGTTCGTAAGTTGCGACGACAATATGTTGACCAACTCGTCGGCTCCGGCGCTCGCCAAACCGATATTCACACCCTGACCTATATCGCGATAGAACTTACGCAGAGTTATCAACGAGAAAAACTGCGTCGCCATCATCTCCTGCGTATTCAGCGAATTGGCTACGAGCGTCTGCGTATTCGGCTCGCTGGTCGGCAACGATATATTGAAGGTCATATGCGGCTGCGAGAGTCGTTCGCTCATCATCAGCCAACATTCGACAGGGACGGTCCCGCTATACTGAGCATCGTCCAACAACGGGGCGAGAGATGCCTTCAATTTATACACGGCCGACACGTTCAGCATGGCGTCCACCGGATCGCCAGTCCATTGCAGCGAACTACCGTCGGCAATCATAAAGTTTCGCTCGATAATGTCGTGCAGCACCAGCGTATACACCCCCTCCGTAATCTGATAGTCGCCATACATATTGAGCGTATTGCTCGACGGGTTGATGTTCATGGTTATCGAGCCATTGCCGCGACCGCGCAGCGCGCCGCCCATCTTCGGGTCTATCACTATCTCCACGAGCGCATTCGGCAGCACGTTCAACACCATATCTATATTGAGCGCCGAACTTTCCGACTGCATCCTGTTCCTGTTCTTCCTCTCCACTATCATGCGCTTACGCACGAGGTAGTCGCTGCTGTCCGCGTAAGCCATATCCGGCTCCTTGAAAACGACCAAATCGGAACGCAGAGCGTCGGTCTTTCCGCTAAGCGGCAGATGGAACTCCGAATTGTCGGCAGTCGTGGCGTTCACGCTGATGTTCGTCCCTCTCTTGTCGCCCACTATGCTGGCATTGCCCGATGCGTATACCTTACCGTAGAACATATCGCTCTCGTTCTCCGTCGTATTAAGCACCAGCATATTGCGCGGCCGGGTATTCACCGTAAAGGCAACATTCTTCAGGTTGTTAAGGTCCACCGACAGATCGAGCATCCCCTCGTTACCCTCCTGATCCACGAAACGTGTCGGATGCAGAGTCAACTTATTATCGACGAACTCTATCTCGCCGTTTTTCACGGTATAATTGACATTCAGGTAATCCACCTTGGTCGTCAACTCCGGCACTGTGATCTTACCGTTGGTCTTCAGCTCACGGCCCACGCCCGTAAATTCGAGATTGGCATTGGCCTTACCGGTCGTACCGCTGACAGCCCCTTGCAGGAACGGATCGAGCAGAGCCATATCTATGCCTTCCGCATCGAGGAATGCCATGTATCGTTTTTCCAACGGCAGGTAATATCCTCTCACGACAGGTTTCTCGTCACCGTCCGACACTATCGAGAAACGCGCCCGTTCGTTCTCGAAATCCCACAAGCTCGACACCGCCAGCGACGGCATCCGCGTCTGGTTCACTACGACCGAATCCAGCCCGATATTAGCTTCCACGATACCGTTGTTCATCACCGACATCATATCCACACCGCCATTCAACTTGCCCGACAGGCTGTATCCCATCTGCGATGTCAACTGAGACAAAGGGGCGATGTCGAAATTGGATAATTTCACCCTCAACGTATCCTCCCGGTTGTCAGTCGCAGCACCGTTCACAGTCAACAACTGTCCGGACCCGACAATCGCAAAATCTCCGACCCTTATATCCCGGCTCTTGAAAACCACGTTGCGCGCGAACATATTCCACACACGCCCGTTGGATGTAATCGACGACGGCGTAAGACGCAGGTTCACCATAGCCTTACCGTCCAAAGTATCGCGCCCCAGAACGGCATTGGCCCCTATAAGTGCCGATATGCCGTTCTGATGGTTGGCAAACCGCATGGCGGCGTTCACCACGTTATCCCTGACGCCGGCGTTCACCGAGAAGTGCGGCATATACAATCCTGCTGCATACAGGTCGTCGGCCCTTAGGTACATGACAAGCGAATCGCCCTCGTCACGGCTGTTTATCTCGAGATCCGATGCGAAATTGTCGTTATACTCCAGATACTCCGACGTGGCGTCGAGCGAGAACTTCCTGATATACGGATTGAACAACAGCGACACCTTGGTACCCTTGGCCACGACCAGTCCCGGCAACAACACGCCGGCAAGGTTGGCTGTCTCCTTGACATTCACTTTGAGAATGGAATAATTCGACGCATCCGCAGGCGCGTTGACGGCCACGTCCTCAGCCGCCTGTCCTCGCTCACGGGGGGAGAGCGTCGGCATATACACCCTCAACATATTTTGTATCTGAGGAATAAGCTCCGTATAACTCGTACGGCTGCGGAAATCGACGTCGGCGAAATCCGAGCGAAACTCGATATTCTTGCTGTCCTTGCTGTTACGCCCTGTGACCGTCATCACCGCCGTTGTCAGCGTATCGGCATTGGCCATGTATGTCACGTTCCCGACGGCAACCTCTCCGTTAAGCTCGTCTATACCTCCGCCGCTCGCGGTAGCGTTCAGCTCGCAACTCAGCAGCGACACCGAGTCCCGCTTGTTGACATTGAGCCGGGCAAGGTCCGCATTACGCAGTTTCAAAGCGAAATCGTATCGGGGTATCGAATCGTTGAAATCCAACATACCGTCGAAATCGAAATCCAGATTCGGATCCGACGACGATATTTTACCGAGGAACAACCGGTTCTTTATGGTTCCGTCAAGCTGTATACTATTATAATCGTACCCGTTAAATCCGAAATCGGATATGACCGTATTGGTGCGGGCTTCGAGAACATCCTTGCCGACGAAACCGTCCAGCGTCGCCGACATCGACAAACGCCCCATCCCGTCTACATTCACGAAGCCGCCGAGATTGAAACCGTCGATCTCAATATTCCCGGAAAACGCGGCGGTCTTATCCCTGCCGGGCCGCAATCCCATATCGAAACCGACATCGCCCTGCTCCGTCTCCAAACGCGCCTGCGACTGGAAATCATTGAGCAGACCACTGAAACTCACGACCACACCTATTTCGCCCAACTCCTCAAGTTTCGCATATACGTTATCGGGAAGTTCCTCGTTTTTCGCCACGTCACCGAATATGCTCTTCACATCGTCCGCATCGGTACGGAGCTCGTCTATCACAAAATCGAACCGAGTGTTGTCCACATCCGGCAAACCGACCATAGCGAACGACATAGCGAGGTCGCTGCCATAAACTCTGGCCCGCTCGAAACGCCCGCGCATATCCGCCACCGGCCCTTCCACGAAAGCGTCGGCACCGCTGACCACCATTTTCCAATCACGCAGCGACGGCGCGAAATAGGCTATCGTTCCGAAATCGACAACCGTATTACGCATCCTCGACTCGAAACGCACGCTGTTCAGGAAGTCCGCCATCCCCCATTCCGTATACAACAGGTTGAGCGAATCCATCTCGACATGCGAACCCGACGCATCGAACTCCAGTCCCTTAAACCTGAGGCCGCTGCCGGAAACGGAAAAATCATGCGCTGACAACTGCGCGACCTCAAACCCGCTCTTATCCCTCAACGATATATCCTTAATACGCATGGATATGCTGTCGCCGTACACAGCAACCCGCTCGACATCGAGGCGGTGCAGCTTCGTATCCAGATCGGTAAAATTAACGCCGTATTCGCGCGGGTCGCGGACGCATTTCGTATGTCTGAACGACATATCCACAATTTCCAACCCAGCCGCACGCATCTTGAACACTTTGCCGCCCTTCTTCCGCGCCCTGCCTTTCTCTACCCCGCGCAACACATGCTTCAGATTAGACAAGCTATCCTCCTGTTGATGCAGGTAGAACTTAGGCTCTACCAACTTCACTTTGCCCAACGACAAGTCGCCGCCGAACAGACCCGAAACACTCGTACCCACACTCAACTCCTTGACATAAAACAACGTGTCCTGCTGCAAATCCTCGACATACACCCCTTTGAGGGACAGGCGGTTGAAGAACCTTATATGAACGCCCTCGACCGAGACCTCCGCACCTATCTTATCACTAACAATATCGGCTGCACGGCGTACCGCGAACGTCTGGACAGGCGGAAGATAGAGCATCAGCGCGAGCCATAACGGAATAATTATGCCGGCAAGCACAAGCCATGCAAACAGAGAGAAAAATATTTTTATAACTTTGCGCATCGAAACTCCGGCAATAACTTACAAATTTACGAAAAAAGTCGGATAAACAGCGGTTAAAATGGATATTACGATCCTTGGCATAGAATCATCCTGCGACGACACATCAGCCGCCGTACTTCGCAATAACGTACTTTTGTCGAATGTTATTGCCAGCCAGCAGGTGCATGTGAAATACGGAGGCGTCATTCCCGAGCTCGCCTCACGCGCACACCAGCAGAATATCATCCCCGTCATAGACACCGCGCTCAAGGAGGCGGCCGTCACGATAGACGACATCGACGCGATAGCGTTCACACGCGGTCCGGGCCTTCTCGGTTCGCTGCTCGTAGGCGTGTCGTTCGCAAAAGGACTATCTTTGGCGAAAGATATACCACTCGTCGAGGTCAACCACCTGCAAGGACACATACTCTCGCACTTCATAGATATGCCTGACCGCCAACTCCCGCACCCGGAATTCCCGTTCCTGTGTCTGTTGGTATCGGGCGGGCACACCCAGATAGTGCGTGTGGAGAGTCCCGAAAAAATGGAAATCGTAGGGACCACGATAGACGACGCAGCAGGAGAGGCGTTCGACAAATGCGCCAAGGTCATGGGATTACCGTATCCGGGAGGACCAGTCATAGATAAACTGGCCAAAGAGGGAAACCCGTCGGGATTCAAATTCGCAAAGCCGCATGTGGCAGATTTCAATTACAGCTTCAGCGGACTGAAGACATCGTTCCTATATTCGCTGCGCGACCATGTGGCGGAAGATCCCGACTTCATCGAAAAAAACAAAGCCGACCTGTGCGCTTCATTACAGCACACGATCATTTCCATACTCATGGACAAGCTAGTCAAGGCGGCCAAACACTATAAGATAAAGGACATCGCGATAGCCGGTGGCGTCTCGGCCAACTCAGGACTACGCAACGCGATAGAGGAAGAGGGGCGCAAACGCGGTTGGCGAACGTTCCTCCCGGAGTTCAAGTTCACCACCGACAATGCGGCCATGATCGCGATGGCGGGGTATTTCCGTTATCAGGACAACCGCTTCTCGACACTCGACGTAGCACCGGCAGCCCGGTCCGAGGACCTCTAAGCATATCGACATGGAGGACAAAATCACAATCGCAGGACAAGGCGACATTCCTGAAATCCTCGATCTGCAACACCGGGCGTTCAAAGTCCTCGCAGACCGTTGGAACCGGTATGACATAGAGCCGCTGCGCGAAACCTCCGACAATATCGAGCGGGAACTCGCAGAAGGTGTTATACTCAAATATGTATTCCGCGGCAGGATAGCCGGAAGCGTCAGAGGACGCATAACAGGCGACGGACATTGCTACATCGGCAAACTGTCAGTGGACCCAGAGGTGCAGAACAAAGGCATCGGCCGCAAGCTGATGCTCGCGATAGAGAGTAATTTTCCCGACTGCACGGTCTTCGAATTGTTCACATCGGCCACCACTCCTAATTCCCGCCATCTTTACGAGAGCCTCGGATACCGACCCGTCGAGAAGGAGAACGATGACCCATTCGTCGTTTTCTACGAAAAGAGCAACAAACCCAAATAAAAATCAATAAATGAAATGAAACAGAAGCGTGAAAGGGTTTTCGAACCCGTATTTTTTTCATTGCTTAAGCAGGGAGGACTTCGTGCAAACTTTTCGAAGGATATCCTTGCCGGCATCGTCGTAGGCATCGTAGCGATACCGCTTGCCATCGCGTTCGCCGTCGCATCGGGCGTATCGCCCGAAAAAGGAGTGATGACGGCGATAATAGCCGGATTCATCGTCTCGTTCCTCGGAGGCAGCCGCGTGCAGATAGGTGGCCCAACAGGTGCGTTCATCATCATCGTGTACGGTATCATCAACGACTACGGGCTCGAAGGCATGATAATCTCTACGGTGATGGCGGGACTCATGCTTATGGCATTCGGGTTCATGCGGCTCGGAACGTTCCTCAAATTCATCCCCCATCCGCTCATCGTGGGATTCACCTCCGGTATCGCCATCGTAATATTCTCGACACAGATAGCAAACGCTCTCGGACTCACGCTGCCTGAAAACCCATCGGCATTCATCGACAAATGGAGCGTCTATTTCCAGAACATGGATACCATCAACTGGTGGGCGACAGGGATCACGATCGCGACCATACTCATCTCAATATTCTCCACCAAATTCATCAAGGTCATACCGGGTTCTTTCATTGCTATCATCGTCATGACCGTGTTGACCGCGCTCTGCGAACTACCCGTAACTACAATCGGGACTCTCTACGGCGAGATAAAACTCAACTTCGCACCTACCTTTCCGTCGGTAGAGCTCGGGCAACTCGGAAGTTATCTGCAACCGGCGTTCACCATCGCCATACTCGGGGCGATAGAATCGCTACTCTCGGCAGTAGTGGCCGACGGTATGATAGGCTCACAGCACCGCTCCAATACGGAACTCATCGGTCAGGGTATAGCCAACGTCGTCGCCCCGCTCTTCGGCGGTATCCCGGCTACAGGCGCCATAGCGCGTACCGCAACCAACATCAAGAACGGCGGACGCACCCCGGTAGCGGGCATGACACATGCTGTCGTGCTGCTGCTCATCATGCTGTTCTTCGGTAAATGGGCCGCACTCATACCCATGTCTTGTCTGGCCGGCATACTTATAGTCGTAGCCTACAACATGAGCGAATGGAGAACATTCCGCTCCGTTTTGCGCGCGTCATATTTCGACGTGATAATCCTGCTGGCGACATTCTTCATCACCGTTCTGGTAGACCTGACGGTAGCGCTCGAAATCGGTATCGTGCTGGCATCGCTGATGTTCATGAAACGTATGGCCGACAACGCCCCGAAGGAGATAATGTCCGGCAGCAACGTGGACCAAGACATTCTCGACAACTATCAGGACATACCCGCTACCGTCGGTATATACGAGATCAGCGGCCCGTTCTTCTTCGGCTCGGCCAAGACCTACTGCCAGACTATCCGTTCGATGGGCGTCAAATATCAGATACTCATAATACGCATGAGGCATGTCCCGTTCGTGGACACCACGGCGATCAAGAATCTCCGCGAGACGATCAACCAGCTACAAGCGGCCGGGACAAAGATCGTGCTTTCCGGTGTTAACGACAAAGTAAGGAAAGACCTGATACGTTTCGGCATAGGCGCACAAATAGGCGAAGACGCTATCTATCCGAAATTCGACCTTGCATTATACGCAGCACGGGACTACGTTACCAACCTGTAAGGACTTAAATACAGTCCAAACATTCAATCGCCCTGACTCTTCTACTTAGAGTCAGGGCGATTGAATTATACGGTCAAAGTATCGCCTAATAGCCGTGAAAGAACCCGGCCATTACATTCCCATCCGATTATTTTGCAGCCACACTGCCAGCCTTGCAGCCTGAACGGCAACTCTATACACATACCAATCCGCAGGCAGCACAGCTAAGAAATGACATCATGAACCAGTATGGCGAATGTAACCTTACAAAACTATTCGGCAAGAACGGGTGTCATGTACCGGGGGTCGACCACCATCACTCTATATCCCGCCTCCTTATCGTATTTAAACCTCACCCGACTGATATACATTCCGCGCGGATGTATTGCCGATTTACTGTTATGCGCGTGGAATACGATCCTCAACCTTCCCCTTTTATCCCTGAACATTGCGCTGTGTCCTATACCGACAAGTTCCCCGACGTTCTGATAAATCGGGTTTTTCCCGTACTTCTTCCACGGGCCGTAAGGTGTATCTGCCATGGCCATCCCGATACCGTAGGACTGGCTTTCGTAGCTATTGGCCGAATAGGTCATATAGTAGCGTCCCTTATGCTTCATGACGAAAGGCCCTTCGTTGACGCGCGGCCACACCTCTTCCCACGGCTGCGAAACGTTTATGCACTTGGTCAACGTCTCCGGCTTGATCGTCTTCAGATCGGCCTCCAGTTCGCACACCCACACATTCAATCCGTCGTTGAAACGGTCGAAATACATATAGGCCCTGCCGTCGTCGTCCACAAACAACGAGTTGTCGATGGTATTCTCCCCCATAAACATCGGCTTCTTGGGGGCCTCCACAAACGGCCCTAACGGAGAATCCGACGTTGCCACACGCACATGAGACTCGCCGGAGAAATACATATAGAACCGGCCGTTCACGCGATAGACCTCCGGGGCCCAGAAGTCCCGAGCCGCACCGCTATCCTCCTTTTTGAGCGCGAGCCGAGGCCGGCCTTCGGGATTACGCCACGTCTTCAAGTCGTCCGAAACGTACACCCTAATCCCGCTACCGGAACTCGTGCCGTAAGCGTAATACGTGCCATCGTACAACATTATGAACGGATCTCCGAACGGTACCTTCGCACTGCCCTGCGCCCATGAAAACATAGGCAGCACGACGACCGCCAACATCAATAAATATCTCTTCATAATATCCCGTTTAACACAGAGGGGATGCGACATTCCCGCATCCCCTCCGTTGTGATTATCGTTTAAAGTCGGCCTTGTGCAGGCCCCACATTGCAGGCTCTATCGTTTCACCTCTACCGTTTCGTAGCCCTCAACGATGTCGCCGACCTTTATATCATTGTAGTTCTCGATATTAAGACCGCACTCCATGCCTGTCGTAACCTCTTTCACGTCATCCTTGTAACGCTTCAACGATCCGAGTTTGCCGGTGTAAACCACGATACCGTCGCGGATGACACGTATAGGCGTATTTCGAGTAATCTTGCCCTCGCGAACGATACAACCGGCAATAGTTCCCACCTTGCTGATCTTGAAGGTCTCGAGAACCTCTACCGAACATACGATCTCCTCTTTGGTCTCCGGAGCGAGCATACCGTCGATAGCGTCCTTAATATCGTTGATAGCGTCGTAGATTATCGAATAGAGGCGTATCTCGATCTCCTCTTTCTCGGCCAGCTTACGTGCCGAAGCCGAGGGGCGCACCTGGAAGCCCACGATAACCGCGTTCGATGCGGCGGCGAGTATGACGTCCGATTCCGAGATCTGGCCGACAGCCTTGTGGATCACGTTCACCTGTACCTCTTCCTTCGACAGTTTTATGAGCGAGTCGGTCATAGCCTCGACTGAGCCGTCCACGTCGCCCTTGACGATGATGTTCAGCTCCTTGAAGTTACCGATAGCGATACGGCGTCCGATCTCGTCGAGCGTCACATGTTTCTGGGTACGGAGACCCTGCATACGCTGCAACTGCTCTCGTTTGTTGGCGAGTTCGCGGGCGCTGCGGTCGTCGTCCATCACATTGAAGGCGTCGCCGGCCTGCGGAGCACCGTTGAGTCCGAGTACGAGTACCGGAGTAGACGGCGGAGCTACCTCCACCTTCTTTCCGTTCTCGTCGAACATAGCCTTGACACGTCCGGTATGCGTACCTGCAAGCAATATATCGCCCACACGGAGCGTACCGTTCTGCACCAACACGGTCGAGACGTATCCGCGCCCCTTATCGAGCGAAGATTCTATCACCACACCGGTCGCCTTCTTGTCCGGATTAGCTTTCAGATCGAGGAATTCGGCTTCGAGCAACACCTTCTCAAGAAGCTTGTCGAGGTTTATGCCCTGCTTGGCCGAAACCTCCTGCGACTGATATTTACCGCCCCAGTCTTCGACGAGGTAGTTCATAGCAGCAAGTTGTTCCTTGATATGATCCGGATTAGCCGCAGGTTTATCTATCTTATTGATTGCAAACACTATGGGCACTCCTGCAGCGGTAGCGTGGTTGATAGCCTCCACAGTCTGAGGCATCACGCTGTCGTCAGCAGCCACGATGATGATGGCGACGTCGGTCGCAGCAGCACCGCGTGCACGCATCGCCGTAAACGCCTCGTGTCCCGGAGTATCGAGGAAAGTTATCTTCCTTCCGTCGAGTTCCACACTGTACGCACCAATATGCTGTGTGATACCGCCGGCTTCACCCGCGATAACGTTCGTCTTACGTATGTTGTCGAGCAACGATGTCTTACCGTGGTCTACGTGTCCCATCACAGTCACGATAGGCGGGCGCGGAACAAGTTCGCCCGGGTCGTCGTCTTCCGTGTCGATGGCTTCCTGTATCTCAACCGATACGAACTCGACTTTATAGCCGAACTCCTCGGCAACGACTACCAACGCTTCGGCATCGAGCCTCTGGTTGATGGACACCATAAGACCGAGGTTCATGCAGGCCGTTATAACCTCCGTCACGCTCACGTCCATCATGGTAGCCAACTCGCTAACGGTAACGAATTCCGTCACCTGCAGCGTGCTCTTTTCCATCTCTTCGCGCTCCATCTCCTCGTTCATACGAGCCGAAACGGCATCGCGTTTGTCTCGACGGTATTTCGCGCTTTTGCTCTTAGTCCCTTTCGACGTCAGGCGGGCCAAGGTCTCCTTAACCTGCTTCTGGACCTCTTCGTCGCTTACCTCCGGACGTATAATCGGTTTTGCATTCTTCTTCTTTCCCTTCTTATCGTGCACGGGGCCTTTGCCTCCACCGACAGGCTTGCCGCCCTGATGTCCGGAAGCCGGAGACTGCGGTTTGGTTACGTCAACCTTATCCTTCGTAATCCTTTTACGTTTTCCACGGCTGCCTCCACGGTCGTAATCCTTCACCTCTATCTTACCCAACACCTTAGGTCCTGTCAGTGTGCTTCCCTCCGTATCCGGCCGGAAAACGTTGCTGTCGTCGGCAGCCTTGCGCTCGTCATATGTCATCGTCTGACGCTCGATGTCGGCCACAGGCACAGCCTTGACCTCAGCCTTAGGCGCTTCCTTGACTGGTGCAGACGCTTTCTTCACCTCCGGTTCAACTTTGGCTTTCTGCTCGGCAGGCTTAGTATCTGCAACGACAGGCTGCGGCTTAACAGCTTCGGCTACCGGCGCCGGCTTAGCAGGCTCAGCTGCTTTCGGAGCCTCTGCGACCTTCGGTGTCTCCGCTACCTTAGAAGCCATTTCTTTCTTAGGTTCTTCTGCCTGCTTAGGTTTCTCCTCCTGTTTGGGAGCGGTAACTTTCGGGACTTCTACCTTAGGCTCAGACTTCGGAGCTTCCTCCTCTTTCTTGAGCTGCGGTTTCGCCTTTCCTCCATCGAGGTCTATCTTACCGAGGACTTTCGGCCCGCGCGACGCCACCTCGTCCTTAACCGAGATTACCCCGCTCTTTATCACGACCTCCTCCTTGAAGTCCTCTTCGGCTTTCTTCTCTTCTTTACGGTCGTTGATAGACACGCTCTCGGGCTTGAAATTTATCCTCTCCCTGACGCTGGCCACGTTATCCGGCGTATTGCCCCCGAACTCTTTCTGCAATGCAGCCAAAGCATCCGCAGGGACGACGGTATTGGGCGAATTATCCACTTCGAATCCCTTTTTGCGGAGGAATTCGACAAGGGTATTCAGCCCGACCTTGAATTGCCGCGCCGCCTGATTGAGTCTGACTCTTTTTTCGTTTGACATATATCTTCCTTTCTTTCTATTCGTTCTTCTTTTGTGCGTTTGGGGAGGCCGCCGCCTATCAGGAGGGTCGTCCGAACCGCTCGCCGTTCCGCATTGTGCGCTTCACAGCTGCACACCCGAGGCTTCTACGCGGTCCGGGCAGGTGCTATTCGAACTCGGACTTGAGGATATTCACGACCTCTTTCACGGTCTCCTCCTCAAGGTCGGTACGTTTAGCCAATTCGTCTACCGAGTGTTCGAGTACGCTCTTCGCCGTATCGCATCCGATGCCTTTGAGGGCATCGATGATCCACTGGTCGATCTCGTCCGAGAATTCGTCGAGTGCGACGTCCTCCTCTTCAACCTCGCGGTAAACGTCGATGTCGTAACCCGTAAGCATGCTTGCCAGACGGATATTCAAACCGCCCTTACCGATTGCCAGCGAAACTTCGCTCGGCTTGAGGTAAACGGCTGCGGTCTTCTTCTCCTCGTCGAGATTGATCGAGGTGACCTTTGCCGGGTTGAGCGCACGCTGGATCAACAACTGCATGTTGTTCGTCCAGTTAACGACGTCTATATTCTCATTACGCAACTCCTTCACTATCGTATATATACGCGAGCCTTTCATACCTACGCATGCGCCGACCGGATCGATCCTCTCGTCGTAAGACTCCACGGCCACCTTAGCCCTTTCGCCCGGAATACGCACGATTTTCTTGATCGTGATAAGTCCGTCGTATATCTCCGGCACTTCCAGTTCGAACAGTCTTTCGAGGAACTCGGGTGCTGTACGCGACAGGATGATAACCGGGGTATTGTTACGCATATCCACTTTGGAAACGATAGCGCGAATGGAATCGCCCTTACGGAAAAAGTCGCTCGGAATCTGCTCGCTCTTGGGGAGAATCAGTTCGTTGTCCTCGTCATCGAGCACGAGCACCTCTTTCTTCCAGACCTGATAAACCTCGCCCGTAATGATTTCGCCTACCTTTTCGCTATATTTTTCATAGAGGCTCGCCTTTTCGAGGTCAAGTATGCGCGATGCGAGGTTCTGGCGCAGCGACAATACCGCACGGCGGCCGAAATCGACCAGTTTCAGTTCGTCGGCAACCTCTTCACCCACTTCGTATGTCTCGTCGATCTTGCGTGCGTCGCTAAGCGAAATCTGCTGGTTCGGGTTCTCCACCTCTCCGTCCGGAACTATGACGCGGTTACGCCAAATCTCCATATCGCCCTTCTCCGGGTTTACGATAACGTCGAAATTCTCGTCCGTTTCGTATGTCTTTATAAGATAGTGGCGGAAGACGTCTTCGATGACACCTATCATAGTGCTCTTATCGATGTTCTTCAGCTCTTTGAACTCAGCAAACGTGCTGATCAGATTCACATTGTCCATAATAATGATGGTACGTTTATATTGTTGTTGTCTAAATTATCCTTTATAGCCGCCTCGCTTCCGGCAACCTCCCGATCTCATCGGAGTCGCGAATGGCAGGCCATTCTACTTGAAATCCAAATACTCCTTAGTGGTTTTCACTTCATCTATCCCGTAGGTCTTGACGACCTCCACTTCGACCTTTTTCTTCTTACCCTCGACGGCCACCTTCTCCTTGTAACCCAAGGTTATGCTCTCCGGCGTAGCGTCGCGCAACTCAGCCAGTATCTTCATGCCGTCTTTCAATACTACCTCGACCGGTTGGCCGATAAGTTTCCTGTACTGACGGAATACCTTCAAGGGCTGTCCTACTCCGGCCGAAGCCACCATAAGCGAGAAATCCTCCTCTTCACGGTCGAACTCGGCCTCTATCGCACGGCTCAACTCCACGCACGTATCTATGGATACCGAAGTGTCGCTGTCTATGGTCAACTCGACATCGTTGCCCGGCGTGACCTTCACGTCCACCACGAAAAGGTCGCTGCCCTCCATGAACTTCTCGGCTACTTCCCTTATTTTTTGAGTCTCGATCATTCCAAACCTGCTTTATATCTTGCTACTCCGGCCCCGTCTCCTCACGATTTATCCCCCTCATACCACGCTCTCTCGCCATTTCCATCGGCTTTTGCTGGCCGGTCTGTACGAAAATAGGGGACTACCGTCCCCTATCTCCCTCGTTTATCGATGCAAATATAGTAAAAATATGCGTTTTCTTTATAAGTTCGCCCGTTTTTTCTCGTTTTTTAGCGACAAACCCGCCTACTCATCCTCTTTCTTAGTCGAGCTCCACGGTTTCAGGATTCCCTTTTTCGAGCTGCGGATGAAACTTACAATCGCATCGCGTTCAGGACTTTCCGCAAACTGCTCCATCACGATGTCGCAAGCCTTACCGTACGTGTATCCACCCTGAAAAATGATGCGGAATATCTCCTGTATGTTATGCACCTGCTCGTCCGTAAACCCACGCCTGCGAAGCCCGATGGTATTCGCCCCGACGTACTGAATAGGTTCGTGCGACGCCTTGACGAACGGCGGTATATCCTTATTCACGAACGTCCCTGCTCCGACCATCACATGCGATCCGATACGGGTGAACTGCGACGCACCGCCCTGTCCGCCGAACACGACCCAATCGCCGAGTTCGACCTCTCCGGCGAGAAGCACGTTATTAACTATGACGTTATAATCCCCGAGGACGCAATCGTGACCTACATGGCAACAAGCCATAAAAAGATTGTTGCTGCCGATCACCGTCTTTCCCCTCGCCGCTGTTCCGCGGTTCAGAGTAGCGCCTTCGCGCACTGTATTGTTATCGCCCATCTCAAGGGTCGTGTACTCACCCCTGAATTTAAGGTCCTGCGGAACTCCGCCGACAACGGCCCCCGAGTGTATCTTGCAGTTTTTCCCCATCCTCGTGCCTTCGAGCACTGTTGCATGCGGACCGATCCATGTACCGTCGCCGATAACGACATCTCCCGCTATGTACGCGAAAGGTTCGACTGTTACGCCTTCCCCGAGTTTCGCATCCGGATGTATATAAGCTAAATTACTTATCATCGCCTCGATATATATAAGTTATGCCCTGTTCTTAGCCACCTGCGCGACCAATACGGCCTCGGTAGCGAGTTGCTGTCCGATAAACGCTTTCGCCTCCATCTTGACTATTCCTCTTCGGATCGGTTCCGTCAATTTCAGTTCGAAATGAAGCGTATCACCCGGAACGACCTTCTGCTTGAACTTCACATCGTCTATCTTGAGGAAGTATGTCGAATAATTTTCTGGATCTTCTATGTCGTGCAACGCCAATATACCACCGCATTGTGCCATGGCCTCGACTATGAGCACACCCGGCATCACCGGTTCCGACGGGAAGTGCCCCACGAAGAAAGGCTCGTTCATCGTCACGTTCTTGATACCCGCAACGCTTTCCGAGTCGATATGTATTATCTTATCCACCAACAGGAACGGCGGCCTGTGCGGCAACAACCCCATGATACCTTTTATATCATAAACAGGTTCCTTGGCTGGATCGTACTTGTAATGCGGTTTAACACCCTCCCTACGCATGGTCTTACGCAAAAGCTTCACCGTGTCGGTATTGGCTTTGTGCCCCGGACGGGTAGCCATCACCTTGCCCTTGATACGCAATCCCATAAGGGCGAAGTCACCGAGTACGTCAAGCAACTTATGACGCGCAGGCTCGTTACGGAAACGCAACGATATGTTGTCGAGGTATCCGCCTTTCACCTCCACGTCGCGGCCGGGGAATATGGCTTTCACGCGCTCTATCTGCTCTTCGGTCACCTCGTTCTCCACCACCACGATGGCATTGTCTATATCGCCGCCCTTGATGAGGTTGGCATTGATAAGCGGTTCGAGCTCGTGGAAGAACACGAAAGTCCGGCACGGCGCAATCTCTTTGGCGAAATCGGTAGCTGCGTCAAACGTAGCGTATTGGTTTCCGAGTACACCCGAGTTATAATCTATATGCACCGATACGCTGAATTCATCGTCCGGCAGAATCACGATCTCCGTATTCTTCACCTCATCGACGTAGCGTATCGTCTCGGTAACGTTATAATATTGGATAAACGCTTCCTGCTCCTCAAGCCCGACCCTATTGATGTTCTCGGCGTACTCGCGTGCCGAACCGTCCATGATCGGAACTTCGGGTCCATCGACCTCAACGACAGCATTATCGACACCCATAGACCACAGAGCGGCCATGAGGTGTTCGATGGTCGAAACCTTGGCTTCTCCCCTCGCTATTGTTGTGCTGCGCGACGTATCGGTCACATTCTCGGCGATAGCCTGTATCTCTGGCTGGCCTTCGAGGTCCACACGTTTAAAAACTATCCCCGAGTCTGCCGGGGCCGGAAGAATATTCATCGTAACCTTAAGGCCTGAGTGCAACCCTGTCCCTTTTACGGTAAAAGGAGCCTTAAGTGTCTTCTGCTTATTGGACATAGTAGTTAAAAAGGGTATACGCGATTTATTTGTACAAAGGTATTAATTTTTATGGAAGAATATAGTACTTTTGCTTAAATTTCTACCCTCGAGGGAATGAACGCACCGAAAGAACAGGATAAGAAAAAGCGCCAACCACTGCGTCTGCCATTCGAAAAGCGCGAAACGGATATAGGAACATGGTGTTATGACCACCGTGTGGGCGTCTGCATCACGCTCGCCGCATACCTCATTCTGGCAGTAGCACTCGCATACGGGACCATCACCCTCGGCGGTTTCTCTTCCGAGAGCAGCATACTCATCGAATTCCCCCGGGAGGAGCCGAAAGTCGAAATGACGCCGGAACAGAAACGTATACTGGCGCAAAGTCAACAGGAAGACTATTCGGGCGTACGCAACGCCACATCCAACGACAACGCCGAAGAACTCGACTCGGAGCTGAAAGACGACCGGGGGACCAACGCGTCAGAACTGTACGAGGACGCGGGCAGGCTCGGCGAATCGCTTCAGGCAGGCAAGGAGATGTACGAACGCGGGCTCGCCGCAGAACAGGAGACAGCATCAGGCAGCAAAGGCGAACAGACCGCGGACGGCGAAACCAAAGATTCAAAAAAATCGGGCAACGTGACCGTCAGATACTCATTCGACAACCCCGTTCGGAACAAAATCAGCTTAGTCGTCCCTGCATATATGTGCGAAGGCGGCGGTGTAGTCGAACTCTTCGTAACGCTGGGAACGAACGGTTACGTCACAGCAGCCACCGTAAACAAGGCGGTTTCCACCCCCAACGACTGTATGCAGAACTCCGCTATAAGTGCTGCAAACCGCTCACGCTTCAACGTAGACCCGTCCGCCCCAAAGCGCCATCAGGGAACGATCACCTATACGTTCATTCCGCAATAAACCGCCCGTCCCCGCGCTGTTTTCTGTCTAGATAGTAAATACACCGGAGAAAAAGATTATGTCCCGGAGCAACAAGTCGTTAAACGTCAGGCAGAAAATGCAAGGCAACATATCCCTTCGTTGATGTTACAAGACAGATTTTAACACGCAAAGACGACCTACACCGAAAAGCATCATTATACGCCCCCTGTAAAGTATAACTACCCACGCACTTATTTTTAATACAGCCTTATTTAAGGGAGAACGTCATAAATTTCGGCGACACACAAGAAAAATCACACAGTAAAGTATAAGCCCGAGATTTCACCCTGCCTTTTTGCCATCTACCGCCCCACGCCCGATCCAGCCCGGATACGACACCTCACAAAATGGAAACCGTAAGATTTCCCCATACCGATCATGTCCGGCCGCGTCAATACCAGCACATATTTTTAACACATTACCGTTTTTTTGTTCTATCTGTATGAAAATGACGGTACAAATGATTTTTTCACAAATACGCTTCTTGATAAAAAGCGAAAAAAGTTTAATTTTGTTTCGATGTCGGCAACACATCGTTCGTTCGCGGAATTTGTCCGTACGGAACACCAACTCCGCCATCTTGAAGGAACGGTTTTTGTATACATCGCACCATCGGAATTTACAACATATTTCATCTTATGGATATAAGCCTCAACACCGGAAACATAGTATTGGTAGGCTCGATATTGCTGTTCGGCAGTATACTCGCGGGTAAGGCGGGGAGCAAATTCGGGATACCCGCGCTCCTGCTGTTTCTCGGGGTAGGCATGCTCTTCGGAAGCGACGGGCTCGGCATCAACTTCAGCAGCGTCCCGGCGACACAGTTCGTCGGCATGATGGCCCTCAGCATCATACTCTTCTCCGGCGGTATGGACACAAAAATATCCGAGATAAAACCAATATGGGGACAAGGAGTCATACTCGCCACCATAGGCGTATTCCTGACGGCCGGGATAACCGGAACATTCATATACCTGATCTCCGGCAAACTTATGCTGTTGGAATCCCTGCTGCTCGCATCGCTCATGTCATCCACCGACTCGGCATCCGTATTCTCGATCCTGCGATCTAAACGCCAAGGGCTGAAGCAACGCCTGCGCCCTATGCTCGAACTGGAAAGCGGCTCCAACGACCCGATGGCCTACATGCTGACCATACTGCTCATTGACATGATCCAAACGGGCGAAGGCAGCATAGGCTCGGCCGTATGGATGTTCTTCGTGCAGATGGGGGTGGGCGCATTGGCCGGGTTCCTGCTCGGACGCCTCGCCATCCGCGTAATCAACAACATCAATATAGACAACCGCTCGATGTACGCGATATTGCTGCTGGCATTCGTATTCTTCATCTTCTCCATCACCGACCTCATCCACGGCAACGGCTATCTCGCCGTATACATCGCTGGGCTAGTGATAGGCAACAGCAAGGTCGCCTACAAACGCAGCATGATGACATTCTTCGACGGTTTCACATGGCTGTTCCAGATAGTACTGTTCCTGACGCTGGGGCTGCTGGTGAACCCGCACGAACTACTAAACGTATGGTGGTTAGGGCTCGCCGTAGGATTCTTCATGACACTCATTTCGCGCCCCATATCCGTATTCGCCTGCCTCGCTCCGTTCCGAAACATCACGACCAAAGGTAAGCTATATGTCTCATGGGTAGGGCTTAGGGGCGCCGTACCGATAATATTCGCCACATACCCGCTGATAGCCGAAATCGACAACGCCGGGTTGATGTTCAACGTGGTATTTTTCGTCACCATCGTTTCGCTCGTCACGCAAGGCACGACCGTAAGCTGGATGGCCAAGATGCTCGGTCTCGCGACGGAAGAGAAGACCGAATCTTTCGGCATAGACCTGCCCGAAAAGGTCAAATCGGCCATGTCCGAGATAGACGTACAGCCCGTACTGTTGGCAAACAGCGACAAACTGCGCGACTTGATACTCCCCGACAACACGCTCGTAGTGATGGTCAAACGGGGAGACAACTATTTCGTCCCCAAGGGTTCGACCAAGCTCGACGTGGGCGACAAACTGCTCGTAATATCGGACAACGACGAAGAGTTGCAAAAGGAGTACAACTCACTCGGATTGATAAACCCGCTAAGAGATAATTAGCCCGTCCGACAGTGGGGCCGGAACATAACATTTTCAGGCCGCCGCAAAGACAACTGACAGGAACATTTCCGATATTCACAACACCGGAAGAACTATTTTCCAAAGACAAAATTATCTATTTTACAAACGCCGGAGAGGGTTTTATGTCTATTTTGCGAATAACAAACAAAAAACGCCAAAAAAACCGTACGGCCCATTTGCAGTATGTAAATTTTAGTTATACTTGCAAAAAATTTTCAAAAAATGGCTAATACATCAAACGGAAAGAGACGAGTGGTGATCAGCTACCACAACCTTCCTGTCGAGTTGCAAGAAGAGCTGAAAAAGAAGTACCCTTACGGCTATACGGAAGCGATGATACGTATTGACAAAGGCCCGGGCGATTTCTTTTACGGCGTGGTGCTGGAAACGGAAGAAATAAGCTATCTTGTAAAAATAGACGTCAAGGTCGATGGCAACATAGAGGACGACGACGATAAGGACTTTTACGAAGACGACGACATCAAGGGCGCGGACGACCTGATCGACAGCTCGGACGAACCCGAAGACGAATAACACCACCCGCATACGGATTTCCGTCAAACATACAGATTAAAATTATGGGCACGATAGAAAATCGTGCCCATAATTTTAATAGGCCGCACGACAACGCCGCAAGCGAAAATGGTATAATAATTGTCTATATACAACCGACGAATAAATACCACAAAACATTTAAGAATATGGCATCGAAAGACAGAGATTACAGCAACGGAGAGATAACGGTACATTGGAGACCGGAAAAATGCACACACGCAGCAAAATGCGTGACCAAGCTTCCCAAGGTATTCAACCTGAAGAACAGGCCGTGGATAGATGTCACTGGCGCCTCTACTGAACAGATAACAGAAACGGTGAACCTCTGCCCGAGCGGAGCACTCTCTTACACGAGAAATTCATAGCCCCCGGTGTGCAACAAACAAGACACCCTGACTAACCAAACACGACATCGGCAATAGACATAAAGCTATCCCTATACCGCAGGAAAAAAATAAGGCCGTCGAATGACGGCCTTATTTTTAAATATACCTCTACCGAATTACCAGTTGAGTATCTTGTTGAAGTCGTAAGCTGCCGGATCGTTAACGTATTTCTTGGCTGCTTCGTAATCGTCCGGAGTGATATAGCAAAGGATGTTATCAATAACCGCTTTGAAGCTGTCGGTATTGATATTCACCAGACGCGGCGGGATCTTGCCTGTTTCGGGATCCTGAAGATCCTTGAGGCTAAGGTTAACCACACTGCCTGCTCCGTCTACGAACACCATGCAACCGGTATAACCCTCTTTGAAGAGCTTGTAAACACCCATACCGAGTTCCGAGCAATATACGAGGTCGTATGCGACAGGAGTGTTGCAACGTACTTCGTAGCCGATCTCTACCGGGCGCGATTTAACTTTCAGGCCGAGCTCTTTCAGCTTTTTTTCGAGCATTTCATTGAAGATGTGCGCTTTCGACACCTTACCGAGTTCCGGATGGCCGTGGTCGTCATAAGAGAAGTTGATGCCCGACTTCTTGATCTCAGCATCGCTGAGTTCGTGGAACACGCCTTCCGAAATGATGGCTGCACCGTAATCCATGCCCATGATCTTACGCTTGATGATCGAAGAAACCACGAGGTTCACGATCTTCTCTACGGTTATCTCGGTCTTGTTGAACATTTCCGGAATAACGATCATCGGGTAGTGGCAAGCCTCGCCGATACCGAACGCGAGGTGTCCTGCGCTACGGCCCATAGCCGCGAGCACGAACCAGTTACCGCTCGTACGTGCGTCTACATATACTGTACGTCCGATGGTAGCACCCTTGTCCAAAGCAGACTCGTATCCGAAAGTCGGATGTCCGCCCGGAAGCGGGAGGTCATTGTCGATAGTCTTCGGAACGTGGATGTTAGCGATAGGATACTTCTTGGCTTCGAGGAATTTGGCGATACGGTTAGCCGTCGAAGCAGTATCGTCGCCACCTACAGTCACCAGAAGTTTGATATTGTTCTGCGTGAAGAAATCGAGATTGAAGTTCTCTTCGAAATCCTTGTCGGTCGGTTTGAAACGGCTCATCTGGAGGTACGAACCACCGCGATTGAAGATATCGTCAGCCAACAGGAAGTCGATATCGACCGTGCGGGCATTTTTGCTGAACAAGCCCGAGTAACCTGCGTGAAGGCCCACGACACGATAACCTTTGTTGAGGAAAGTTTTTGCTACACTGCCCACTACGGTGTTCATACCGGGAGCCGGGCCTCCGCCCGTAAGGATTGCGATTGCGTCTTTCATAGTTTGAATTTATATTATAGATTTAGACTATATTCCACATCGAACGGTTACAAAATTACAACTATTTTCTAAATAAATTTAATAACAAGCAGTTTTTTATACGCTTATACGCCAGCACCCCACAAACGACGCGGGACGTTATGCTCGGCATAACGTCCCGCCGGATTCTGCGACAAGCCGCAGGTCAGAACCTACAACCGAGAGAAACGAACCACGTATCCTCGTTCCGACCGTCAAATTTCCCCGTGCCTATCACATACTTCAGCCCACCGGACACACGTATCTTAGTTCCTTTCCCAGCTTTTATATCAATTCCCAAAGCCGGAGACAAACTCACGCCATTGGATATACTGCTACTTCTCATGCGCTTCATTACGCCATGTGTATAATCCGGATAACGAGAATCAATATCCTTTTCGCTCACGATGAAACCGGCATCAAAAATAAAGAACGGCGTCGTATAATCCTGCAACATATTGACCCGAACCCGTGCAAACGGATTGAAAACCCCTATGGCTTTCGGGCCGTTTCTGCTTTCATGATCCGGAGATGCTACTCCAAAATCCATACCTCCACCGACACCTACGATAGACGACGTCCGCAACTCATAGGCCACAGACAACGTATACAACGTGGCATCGTCCGCAAAGCCTATATTCGCGGAGATAACCGCACCGCTCGGATTCACAGTCTTGTCCGCGGCAGACAGCTCAGGCTCTTCCTGTGCGGCGCCGCGCACTACGGAAGAGAATAAACAACACAACGAAATAGATACCGACAGTATGATTCTTTTCATAATTATAAGGTTTTGTCACCTTAAATTATGAAAAAACATTCAAAATAAATATTATATCCAGGCTTTATTTACTATCGCGCACGCAATTGGCGATATTCGGCTATCCCCTGCTGCCCATACTGTCGGCATCCGGATTCACCATCACGACAGACTCCTCTACCGATTCGTCATTGGATTCACCATTGTTTTTATTATTCATTTTACCGACATCATCCGGCACGACCATCGTCTCGGCTTTTACGTTCTTCTCTTTATTTTTTGTGGAACATGCACATTTATTCGACTCTTTCATGATTGAAACATTTATAAATTGGTTACTGTTTATTTTGTTATTTATACAAAGCAAATATGATGCCGACCGCGCTTAGAAAACGCGGCCGGCATCATATTCCTCTATTTATTATCTTACTTTACAGATTGAAAGCCAAATTGAGCAATCCTGTCACGGCAAATTCGAGCGCCTCCTCGTCCGGATCGAAGAGAGAGGTATGCAAACGCCCCACATTCCTATCGCCGAGACGGCCGCCGACACCGAACCGATAGAACACCGCGGGATAGAGCTGCGTATAGAACCCGAAATCCTCGGCTGTCGGACGAATCGCCAGCGGCACAACCGAATCACTGCCGAACATCCCGCTCATCAGAGATACGACCTTAGACGTCAGCTCCGGATCGTTCACCACGCTGGGAAAGCCCTTGCTAATATCTACATGCGCGCTAACGCCATAAGCATCGGCCACAGACTCCACGATACGGCATATACGTTCCTTTGATTTCGCCCTCCAATCCTCATCGAAAGTACGCAGCGTTCCGGCCATGAAAACGCTGTCGGGTATCACATTCGTCGAGCCGTCGGCAACGACACGCCCGATAGAGACAACAGTCGGCACGTCCGGATTCGTATTGCGGCTGACGACCTGCTGAAGCGCCGTAATAATTGCAGCAGCGGCAACCACCGGATCTTTGAGTCTGTGTGGCAAGGCTGCGTGCCCTCCCTCGCCGTTCACGGTGATACGTATCTCATCGCTTGACGCCATGTATTTGCCTTCGCGGAATCCGAAAGTTCCGGTAGGCAAGTCCGGATCGACATGCTCGCCTATCACGGCCCTGACATCGTACCCATCGAACGGATGCTCCTTGAGCACGAGCGACGCCCCGCCGGGATTGATCTCTTCGCCCGGCTGGAAGAGCCCGAACAACGTCCCCTCTATGCAATCCCTATATCTGTTGATGACAGTCATGGCCGCAAGCAAGGCGGCCGTGTGCATATCGTGTCCGCACGCGTGCATGACGCCGTCGTTGCACGATGCGAAATCGTACCCCGTAGCCTCATGCACCGGCAGAGCGTCCATGTCGGCACGCAGAACGACGGCGCTCTTCAGGTCTCCGCGTCCTTCGATACGGGCCAACACACCCGTCCCGGCTATTTTGCGGTATTCGATGCCGTTCTCTTCCAGCATCCCGGCAACATAGGCGCACGTCTCCACTTCCTTGAATGAAAGCTCCGGATGCTTATGTATGTGACGACGATACTCTACCGCTTTCGCGACTGCGGAAGCGGCTTCAGCCATAATCGTCTGTTTATCTACCTTCATACCCGATTAAAAAACTTCCCGTGCTATCTTGACCATGTTGTCGGTCTTGCCCATCGTATAGAAATGCAGCACGGGGACACCGGCCTTTTTAAGCTCCTTCGCCTGAGCCACAGCCCATTCCACTCCGACCTCACGGACCTGCTTGTTGTCGCTGCATTTCTCGACCTCGTTCACGAGTTCCTGCGGCAGATCGACATGAAACACCTGCGGCAACATGGAGAGCTGGGCCTTCGTCGAAAACGGCTTGATACCGGGAATAATCGGTACGGTGATGTCCGCTTCACGACAGCGGCGTATGAATTCGAGAATCTTGGCATTATCGAAACTCATCTGCGTGACCACATAGCTCGCACCAGCATCTACCTTTTCCTTGAGATGCTTCAGCCCCGTCTCGTAATTGGCTGCCTCGGCGTGCTTCTCAGGATAGCCCGCCACACCTATGCAGAACTGCGAGTGTGCACACTTATCAACCTCGTGGTCCACGAAGATACCGTTGTTCATGTCCACAATCTGGCGCACCAACTCCGAAGCACTGCCGTGACCGTCGGGCTGCGGACGGAACACATGCTCGCCCCTGACATTATCACCTCTGAGAGCCAAAACGTTATGAATACCGAGGAAATCCATATCTATCAACGCGTCCTCTATGTCGTATTTCGACAATCCTCCGCATATGATATGCGGTACGGACTCGACACCGTAACGTTTCATAATGGCCGCCGATATGCCTACCGTACCGGGACGCCTCCTCACGATGCGCTTTTCCAGCAGTCCGTCGGCCCGTTCGACATATTTCACATCCTCACGATGATAGGTCACGTTGATGTACGCCGGATCGAACTCCATAAGCGGGTCTATCGCTTCGAACACGCCATCAACTCCGGCCCCCTTCAGCGGCGGCAGCAATTCGAACGTGAAACGCGTCTTACCGTCCGCTATCGCCTCGTTTATAATATCTATTACCTGCATATTTCCTTAATTATCATTTTCAACTCACATTATAATTATTCCGGCCTCACTATCCTATTACGCCCCTAATGTTCCACGCGCAAATCTCGCATATCCCGATTCCAGCACGAACTGCATCAGAGCCGCCATCAGCATCACCAGCGAGGCTCACCCCATATCACCTCAAATTTCTCGGTATCAATCCCGACACCTGTTCAGGCGTCATGCCTCTACGGGCGGCATAATCCTCCAACTGCGGTCCGTCTATCCGGCCCACGTCGAAATACCGTACCTCGTCTCCGGCAAATATGACGCCGCACAGCGACTCCCCGGGATTTATCATATAGTTGTCCGTCAGCTTCATACCCGTCAATTCCGAAGCATTCAACAAATCGAACGCCTCGCGTTTGAGCGAATGGTCCGGACATGCCGGATAACCGAACACGGCGCGTATGCCCTGATACTTGCCGCCGAAAATATCCTGCAACGACATATCGTCCCCTTTCTCATACCCCCACAATACCCTGCGGACGAACCGGTGCACCGACTCCACAAAAGCCTCTGCGAGACGGTCGGCCAACAGCTTAGCCATGATAGCCTTGTAATCGTCGCCAGCATCACGATAACCGGCCACCAGTTTATCCAGACCGATGCCGGCCGTCACAGCGAATACACATATATAATCCTGTACACCCGACTCTTTCGCCATTACGAAATCGGCGAGCGACAGATTGCTCTCCTTGCCATCTTCCTGATTCCTCAGTTGGGCCAGACGGACACACCTGCCGTCAGGCGCCGTGACAACTATATCGTCGCCATCGGCACAAGCAGGGTATATTCCCACAACACCGTTGAGCCGCAACAGATTTCCCTGCTCTATCTCGGCCAACATTTGGCGGGCATCGGCCAACAACTTGCGCGCCTCCTCTCCCTTCTCAGGCGAATCCAGCAGATCCGGATACCTGCCTTTCAGCCCCCATGCAGGGAAGAAGAAACCCCAATCTATGAATTTCGACGCCTCGGCAATCGAGTAATCCTTGAAAACCACCTCACCCGATTGTACCGGGTCCACGACCTGAGACGCCTGTTTCACGAACTTCTTACGCCGCGCCGTTTCGAGCGACACATAGGCCTGCCCGGCAGCGTGCTTTTCGAATTGCTCCCTCAACTGCTGCTGTTTCTCCTTATGATCGCGGGCATACGCATCCCGTTCCTGCCCGAACAATTTGCCGAGTATGGTTATATTCTCCGAAGCATCGCGACTGTGTATCACGAGACCTGAATACGCCGGCGCGATCTTCACGGCAGTATGCAGCGCCGAGGTCGTCGCCCCGCCGACGATGACGGGAACTTTCATGCCCCTGCGTTCGAACTCTTCGACCACTTTAGCCATCTCCACCAGCGACGGAGAGATTAGCCCGCTGAGCCCAACCACGTCTGCACCCCACTCTTGGGCGGCATCGGATATTGCCTGCGTTTCGACCATCACGCCGAGGTCCCTGACATTGTAACCGTTACAAGACATGACGACCGAAACTATATTCTTTCCTATATCGTGTACATCGCCTTTCACAGTAGCGATCAGAACCTTCCCAGCCTGCCCTGCGGCGTTTTCAGCACCCTGCTCGATGAACGGCGTCAGGACGGCAACCGCCTTCTTCATCACCCGCGCACTCTTGACCACCTGCGGCAGAAACATCTTCCCCTCGCCGAACAGCTTCCCAATATTATCCATCACGGGCATGAGCATACCGTCTATCACGCCGAGCGGCGAACCTACCCTACCATACGCCTCCATGATGTCCTCTTCCACATAATCCGCCACACCTTTGGTCATAGCATAGGCCAACCTCTCTTCGAGCGGCGCCTCGCGCCACTTCGCCGCCTCGTGCTTTACGGGACCCGCACCGGCGTCCTTCTTTATTCTCTCGGCATATTCCGCCAACCTGTCTCCGGCGTCGGGACGCCTGTTCAACACCACGTCCTCGGCCAACTCCAGAAGTTCCGGTTCTATCTCCGAATAGACCTGCAACATCGCCGGATTCACTATGCCCATATCCAACCCGGCCGCAATGGCATGGTACAGGAATACCGAGTGCATGGCCTCGCGCACCTTATTGTTCCCACGAAATGAGAACGACAGGTTGCTGATGCCGCCGCTGACCTTCGCATGCGGAAGATTCTGCTTTATCCAACGAACGGCCTCGATGAAATCCACGCCGTAATTATCGTGTTCCTCGATACCCGTCGCAACCGCCAACACATTGGGGTCGAATATTATATCCTCGGGAGGAAATCCTATTCCGGTCAATATGCCGTACGCGCGAGATGCCACCTCTATCTTACGCGAGTAGACATCGGCCTGTCCCTTCTCGTCGAAGAGCATCACGACCGCCGCAGCCCCGTACTTCCTCACCAACCGGGCCTTACGCACGAACTCCTCCTCGCCCTCCTTGAGCGAAATAGAATTCACGATACTTTTGCCCTGTACGCACTTGAGGCCGGCTTCGAGCACGTCCCAAGAGGATGAGTCGATCATGAACGGCACGCGCGATATTTCCGGCTCGGCCATCGCAAGATTCAGGAAACGCGTCATCGCCTGCACTCCGTCGATCAATCCGTCGTCCATGCACACGTCAACTATCTGCGCTCCGGCCTCCACCTGCTCACGAGCAACGGAAATGGCCTCTTCCCATTGGCCGTCACGTACAAGCCGCGCGAATTTAGCAGAGCCGGCCACATTTGTACGCTCGCCTATGTTGACAAAATTCGTATCCGGAGTGACATACAACGGCTCCAACCCGCTCAGCACGGTCTCGTGATGCGCCTCCGGTTTCGGCCTCGGCTTATACCTGCGTGCCACCTGCGCTATCGCGCCTATATGTGCCGGAGTGGTCCCGCAACACCCTCCTATTATATTTATAAGTCCCTCTTTCAGAAACTCCTCCACGTCAGCAGCCATCATTGCCGGTGTTTCGTCATAACCGCCCATCAGGTTGGGCAGTCCCGCATTCGGGTGTGACGAAACGGCGAACTCCGATACGGCCGCCAGACGTTCCAGATACGGGCGCATCTGCTTCGCCCCGTAAGCGCAGTTCAGCCCTATAGACAGCGGCCTAACATGCTTCATCGACGTGTAGAACGCCTCTATGGTCTGGCCCGATAGGGTACGGCCGCTTGCATCGGCGAGCGTCACAGACACCATTATCGGAACCCGCACACGGCGCCGCGCACACTCCTGCTCTATAGCGAACACGGCGGCCTTGGCGTTCAACGTATCGAAAATTGTCTCCACGAGCAATAGGTCCGCTCCACCGTCCAACAATCCACGCACCTGAACAGAATAGTCGGCCGCAAGATCATCGAACGTCACAGCTCGCGCACCCGGATCGGAAACATCGGCCGACATGGACGCGGTACGGCTCGTCGGGCCCATAGAACCTGCCACGAATCGCGGCTTATCTGGGTTCTTCAACGTGAACTCATCGGCTGCCGAACGGGCCACTCGTGCCGCCTCCCGGTTTATCTCGTAGACATAATCCTGCAACTTGTAATCTGCCAGCGACACGGCCGTAGCGTTGAACGAGTCGGTCGAGATTATATCCGCACCTGCCAACAGGTATGCCTCGTGTATGCGGCGTATAGCGTCCGGCACGGTCAACACGAGCATGTCGTTGCATCCCTTCAACGGGACGTCCCATTCTGCAAATCGTTCTCCACGGAAATCCTTTTCCGTCAGTCCGTACCCCTGCACCATAGTGCCGAGTCCGCCGTCCAACACGAGTATCCGCTCCTCCAGTAATTCGTATATCGTCTTCTTCACATTCATAATATTCCTTCTCCGCTTGCAAATATCACTACCTCTCAACCAATTCTATCTCGAACAATTTGTGCCACTTCTTCCCTGTCACGAATATCCGGCCCGTCCCGCTGTCGTATGCTATCCCGTTCAGCACGTCCATATAAGGCATCCTCTCCATACGCGGCAACAACCCGGACAAATCGACCCGCCCGGAGAGCTGTCCGGTAGCCGGATCTATGATGACTATTTCATCCGTAAGGTATACGTTGGCCCATATCTTGCCATCTATCCACTCCAGCTCGTTCAGCATCGTGACCGGCAGCCTGCCATCCCTTACCTCGAAGGTAGACTTAACGCTGAAATTCTCCGGATCCAGCACTTTGATGGTACTGCTTCCATCGCTCATATACAGCTTTTCACCATCGGTGGTCAGCCCCCAGCCTTCGCCGCCGTATTTAAACGCAGCGGTCTTTTTGAAAGTATCGGCATCGTAAACGAACGCCTCGCCCTCACGCCACGTAAGCTGATATATGCGGCCGCCGAGCAGAGCTATCCCCTCACCGAAATACTTGTTCTCCAACGCGATCTCCCTCTCGGCCTCGCCCGACTCCAACGCCACTTTACGCAGCTTCGAGTTGCCGTACTCGCCAGTACCCTCCCACAGGTAACCGTCGTGCCAGTACAAACCTTGCGTATACGAATCGATATCGTGCGGATAAACATTCTTAACCTTATATGTGTAAGACACAGCTCCTTGACGTTGTTTAGGCACACTTCGCTCCGCCTGACCTCCGACCGAACCCTTGGCCTTGGGCCCGCGCCCGCCGCATGCCGACACGGCGACGACAATCAATGATATTACGGTAAGCACGGCGGGGAATAGATTACGCATAATCCTAAAAGGTTTAAAATACAACGGCAAATGTACGAATTTTCACACTCTTTTTTCTATTATTCCCGCCATTCTTAATATCTTTGTACGCCCGATTGCGAAGTCGCACGGACAACGTGAAAAACGAAAAGATAAATCAGTACATATGTTAACCATCAAACAAATACGCGACGACAAGGAGCGGGCAATCGAAAGGCTCGCCGTCAAAGGCGTAGACGCGCAGCAGACTATCGCGCTCATAGAGGAGCTGGACGACAAACGCAAATCGGTACAGAACACGCTTGACGGACTGCTGTCCGAACAGAACTCAATCGCAAAACAGATAGGGGCGCTTTTCGCACAGGGCAAAAGGGACGAAGCCGACGCACTGAAAGCCAAAGTGGCGCAACTCAAGGAAGAGTCAAAATTCATGGAAGACGAGTTGAAGGCCGTTACCGAACGTCTCAACGCAGAGATAACGACGCTTCCGAACTTCCCGGCAGACATAGTTCCGCACGGCAAGACCGCAGAGGACAACCTCGTGGTTAAGCTGGTGGACAACATTCCCGAACTGCCTGCCGACGCACTGCCGCACTGGGAGCTCGCGAAAAAATACGACATCATAGATTTCGAACTCGGAGTGAAACTGACCGGTGCCGGATTTCCCGTATACAAAGGCAAAGGGGCCGCACTCCAACGCGCACTCATCACATTCTTCCTCGACCGCAACACCGAGGCGGGATATAACGAGGTGCTTCCCCCTATCGTGGTGAACGAAGCGTCGGGATTCGGAACAGGACAGCTTCCCGACAAAGAGGGACAGATGTACCACACCGAAGCAGATAATTTCTACCTCATACCGACAGCCGAAGTTCCGGTAACGAACATATACCGCGACGTGATAGTCAAAGAGAGCGACTTCCCGATCAAACTCACGGCTTACACCCCATGCTTCCGCCGCGAAGCGGGCTCTTACGGTAAAGACGTGCGCGGACTCAACCGCCTGCACCAGTTCGACAAAGTCGAGATAGTACGCATAGAACATCCGGAACGCAGCTACGCCGCCCTCGACGAGATGGTGGCACACGTCGAGAGCCTCGTATCGGCACTCGGTCTGCCGTACCGCATATTGCGTCTCTGCGGCGGCGACATGAGCTTCACTTCGGCGCTCACCTACGACTTCGAAGTATGGTCGGCCGCACAAAAACGTTGGCTCGAAGTATCTTCGGTATCGAATTTCGAATCGTTCCAAGCCAACCGCCTCAAGTTGCGCTACAAGGGCGAGGACAAAAAGACTCAGTTGGCCCACACGCTCAACGGAAGTTCGCTGGCATTGCCGAGGATAGTGGCCGCGCTGCTGGAAAACAACCAGACAGCGGACGGCATCAAGATACCGGAAGTACTGGTTCCGTACACGAGGTTCGACACGATAAAATAAACCGTATAACCCTGCCGTTATATTGGGAAAATCGGAAACAAATTATAAATTTGTATCTTGAACAACGGAATTTTCCGCAATAGTTTAATTATCAAAACTTACAACAATGGCTTACAAAATTTCTGATGCTTGTGTCGCTTGCGGTACTTGTATCGACGAATGTCCTGTTGAGGCGATCTCTGCCGGAGACATCTACGTTATAGATCCGGATAAATGTATCGACTGCGGCTCGTGCGCAGGAGTTTGCCCGAGCGAAGCAATCGCACCGGGCGAATAATCCTCAGGATTACGTATAGAAAGCCGGATATTCCAAAAAAATACCGGCTTTTTATTATTTTTTACCACACATAGCGAGCAGCAGCAACAGTACCCCCAAACTAGTCTATTTTTCACCAACAACCAACATAATTTAAACCCTTTTAAACTTAATGATTATGACAGATTCATTTAGACCCACTTCATTTCGTAACAAAGCATGGGAAGCCCTGAGGGGCAAATGGGGCATGGCCGCAGTAGCTTGCCTGATCTACATGGCGATTTCGGCAGTAGGCGGAGGCTTAACCTCGATCATCCCATTGGCAGGCCCACTTGCAATCTCATTACTGGTCATCTACCCCGTCTCTATGGGCTTTTCCTTCATGCTGCTCGACCTCTCCAACGGAAAAGAGGTTGACATCAAGACAATGTTCGAAGCTTTCAGCGATTACGGACGCTATCTCCTCGGAGGCGTACTCGTTTACGTGTACACGATACTTTGGTCGTTGCTATTTTTGATTCCGGGTATCATCAAAGGCATTTCATACAGCCAGACATTCTTCCTCATGCGTGAAAATCCCGAACTTTCGGGCGAACAGGCAATCCAGCTCAGCATGAAGATGATGCAAGGCCACAAGATGGAATACTTCCTGCTCCAGCTCAGTTTCATCGGATGGATACTTCTCGGCTGCATCACACTGTGTATCGGTCTTCTCTGGGTTCAGCCTTATATTACTACGGCAAATGCAGAATTCTACAAAGAACTTAAAAAGGATTACGAAGTACGTCAAGGACTTAACGCAGCGTAGCCCGAAACAAGACATACTAAAAACAATAGCGAGTATACCGATAGTATACTCGCTATTGTTTTTATTCTCTCTGACACGAAGACCGGGCGTTACTCTTTTCCGGTACTTCCTTCCGGCTTCGCAATTTTGCGGCGCGGTCTGCGGCGTCTTTTCCGTTCGGTCGACGGGCCAGCTTTTTCTGGCTCACCAGCCACAGGTTCCGGCATCGGCAAAGGCCGCTTATCGGTCCTCATCAACACCCCGTACATACGCTCGCACACCCACGCATCGGTTACGGCATACATCTGCTGGGCCGGTGTCAACGTTGCAGCCTCCCAATTGCTGAGGCGCTGCGCCTTAGATACCCGGACACCCATGATTATTCCTGCCATCTTGCGCACGCTCTTATCGGCTATGCCCCATTCGGCGACCATGCCCTGCAAATCGGCAAAACCCTTCGGTTTGAAACGCCTCAATTCCTGCAACGCCCGTATATCGTTTTTTATATCGGCCCCGACTTTAAGGGTATCCTCACTCTCCAATACTTTGATGACCGGTTTGACCAACGGCATCTTGCACAACCGGAAAAGATACCCGGTTTCCGGAGTAGATAACTGTAGAAGGGCCACTTTATTAAGCGCACCCGGACGGAAAGTCGGACGCGTTTCGGTGTCGAAACCTATGACGGCATGCGAAAGCAGGTCGGCGCATGCTGCCTCGGCGGCTTCCGGATCATCCACCACGACGATTTTCCCCCTGAAAGCGCACACCGGCAGCAGGGAGAGTTGGTCATTATCTATATTCGTGGCGAAATTGTTTTCCATCGGATGCAAAGTTATGCTATTTCCGCAAAAAAACGACTCGGAGACGGGTCTTGGCACGAATAAAAAGCGTGTTCGCATATCGGCACGGCAAACATAGGTCTGTCAACGAATTACCGAACGCGCTTCACTTTGCCTCCACCGGCATCTGCCAGAACGCCTTCGGCGAGCAACGAATCCAACACCGCCACGACCTTGTCAGGCGACATCCGGAAACGGGAGACTACCTCCTTGACAGTAACTTCCGAACGCCCCACGAGCGACAAGATACCGTCACGCAGGTCAGCATCCGGAGCGGCCTTAACACGGTGTTTTTTCGCTTCGAGACATATATCGCAACAGCCGCAATCCTGCGGAGCCTCTCCCCCGAAATACCGTTGCAGAAACACGCTCCGGCACACCTTCTTTTCGTCTATGTACTTCTGCATGGCCTCCATCCGCGCAGCCGTCATCTCCTTGCGTATCTTGTAACTCTCCGGCGAAATGAACACGTCTCCCAACGGCAGGCGTCCTTCGTGCAGGATCAACAACGGCGACCGGTTACCCGGTACATATTTGATTATCCTCATCTGCCACAGCACTTTCAACAACTCCTTCACCCTCTCGGTAGTATACCCCGAAGAGTGCGCTATCTCACCCTCGTCTATCGGCACGAAACGGTCGCCGAATACACCGGCATACAACCTCAGTATGGTCCGGATTATGTTGTCCAGCTCCTCACGCTCGATGCGTATACGGTACAGGTCGTCGCGCCCCACGGTAAACATTATCCGAGGCGGATTGTCGTTCTCCCCCGTAAGCGTCAGGTAACCATTTTGCTGCAATATTTTCAGGGAGTTGAATACAGTCCCCGTGAAAAGTCGCACGCGCGCGGCGAACTCGTGTATATTGAAACTGAACGATGCGTACTTCCCGTCACCCAGCCCTATCTGCAAATAATCGAACAAGGCGTCGTAGCATCTCTTTACCGTTTCGAGCGGCGGGAACTCCGTTTCGTAACGCTTCGCCGCCCGGCCCCGGTCGTCGCTTGACGTAAGCAACACGGCATAGGAACGTCGGCCGTCACGTCCCGCACGGCCGGCTTCCTGATAATATGCCTCGAGCGAATCGCATATATCGTAATGTATCACGGCACGTACGTTGGACTTGTCTATCCCCATACCGAAAGCGTTGGTTGCGACCATCACCCCGTCCGGACTACGCATCCACCGCTCCTGACGTTCGTTCCGCTCGGCAGACGGCATCCCACCGTTATAAGCCTCCGCGTCGAAGCCCTGCCCGGCCAGCCATTCGGCCAGTTTCACAGTCTGTTCACGGGTACGGACATAAACAATACTGCTGCCTCTCACATTACCCAGCACGCGCAAGAGTTGTGCATCTTTATTGTCCGTATGCCGGACCACGTATGACAGATTCGGGCGGGCGAAACTGCTGCGGATTATATGCCCCCTGTCCATCTTGAGGTGGAGCATTATATCTTCGGCAACCAACGGCGTGGCAGATGCGGTAAGCGCCAACACCGGCGTATCCGGAATAAGTTCCCTCAGCTCGGCTATCCGCAGGTAAGACGGACGGAAATCGTAACCCCATTGCGAGATACAGTGAGCTTCGTCCACCGCCAGCAGGCATACGTCCATGCTCCTGAGCCGCGTGCGGAAAGTATCCCCCGCAACACGTTCAGGCGCTACGTACAGGAATTTCAGATCGCCCCACGCGGCATTGTCGAGCGTTATATCTATCTGACGCCGCGTCAGGCCCGAATGTATCGCCGCAGCCGATATACCCATGCGTCGCAGCCGATCGACCTGATCTTTCATAAGCGATATGAGCGGCGTAACGACTATACAGACACCTTTCAAAGCCACTGCAGGAATCTGGTAAAGCAGCGATTTCCCTGCACCGGTCGGCATGAGGGCGAGCGTATCGCGCCCGTCCATAACGGACAGGATGACATCGAGCTGCGACGGCCGGAAAGCCTCGTAGCCCCAATACTTTTTCAGAATCCCGTGCAATTTCTGCGAACGTCCGTCCATGATTGCAAAGATACGAAAAAAGAGTGCCTGTCAAGCACTCTTCATGTAAGTTACGTACGCGACCGGAACTATTTCTGAATATCGTAGAAACAGCGTTTCGGCGAGTAAACCTTTCCTTCAGCGACCAACTTCTTGATAACTTTCGTAGCATCGTCTTTGTTCACGCCTGCCTCGGCAGCCAGATCGCCCGCCTTCATCGCACCCTTTTCGGCGAGTACTTTCAAAATCTTATCTTCCATAACCTTTCATTTTTGATTTAGTGTAAAACTACACATTCCGTACCGAAACCGCAAATCGGAAATTTTTATACACACATAACCCGAACAAATAGTCAGTGTGCGAAATAACCATATCTTTGGAACAAAAAACGACACACATGATATTACAAACCGAATTTTCGCTGTCGCCGCGCCCGAGGGGATTCCACCTCGTGACCAAAGAAATATCCGTCAAACTGCCACCGCTACCGGAGACAGGCATACTGCACCTGTTCATCAAACACACGTCTGCCGGGCTCACGATCAACGAAAACGCCGATCCTGACGTCCAGACCGACCTCGGCATGGCGTTCGACAAGCTGGCAGTGGAGAACGATCCCGACTACACCCACACCCTCGAAGGATCGGACGACATGCCGGCTCACATCAAATCGACTCTCGCCGGGGCTTCGGTCACCATACCTATTACCGGCGGAAGGCTGAACCTCGGCACATGGCAGGGCATCTACCTATGCGAGTTCCGCAATCACGGCGGCGCACGGCGGCTCGTAGCAACCATAATAAGTTAAGCCCTATCCAAAACCGGAGTCTTAACCCGTCGGAAAACGACTCTGTTATCGTACAACAAGATAAAACAACGTTACATAAAAAGTCCGGAAGATGTCAGGGAACTAAATCATCCCTACATTTCTTCCGGACTCTACATTTCCATGTCGGCAGAGCCGTTTTATGTCGGCGCAATCTATGCCGAATCAGATTTGCACGAACGGAGCTTTTACAATTTTCGCCCTGACCATTTTACCACGTATCACGACGGTGATCTCTGTCCCTGTCCGGGCAAATTCCGGCTTGACGTACCCCATTCCTATACCTGTCTTCAACATCGGCGACATAGTGCCGGAGGTCACGGCACCTATCGTATTACCATCCACATCAGCAATGGAATAACCATGCCTCGGGATACCCCGCTCGGTCATCTCGAAAGCCACGAACTTCCTCGACACCCCGTCCTTTCTCTGTCGCTCCATCAACTCGCGGTCTATCACGTCCTTGCCATCCACAAATTTGGTAGCCCACCCCAAACCCGCTTCGATAGTGGACGTAGTGTCGTCTATGTCGTTGCCGTAGAGGCGAAAGCCCATCTCCAGACGCAGTGTATCCCTCGCTCCGAGCCCTATGTTCTTCAATCCGTATCTCTCACCAGCAGCCCAAAGCGCCTGCCAAAGCTTGTCGGCATCCTCTTTGGCAACATATATCTCGCATCCGCCGGAACCCGTATACCCCGTGACAGACAATATCGCATCTTTTATTCCGGCGACCTCTGTTTTACGGAAAGTGTAGTATTCCATATCCGACACCGGTTCAGGACACAATTCCTGCACTATCTTCATAGCGTCGGGCCCCTGCACGGCCAGTTGGGCGATCTCGCCCGAAGCGTTATACAACTCATGTCCGGCCCTCAAGCCGAACGTCCCGCCCTCGGCCACCAGATGCCGCCAGTCCTTCTCCGTATTGGCCGCATTCACCACCAGCAGATAAGTCTCGGCATCCACACGGTATATCAATATGTCGTCCACGATGCCGCCGCGTCCGTTGGGAAGCGCCGCATACTGCACCTTGCCGTCGTACAATGCCGAAACATCGTTGCTCGCGACATGTTGCAGGAAACGCTCCGCATCGGGCCCCTTCACCCATATCTCGCCCATATGGCTCACATCGAACACTCCGGCACAGCGGCGCACAGCCATATGTTCGTCATTGATCCCCGTAAACTCTATCGGCATATTGAACCCTGCGAATTCTGCCATTTTCGCACCGTTCGCGATATGGTATTCTGTGAAAGGCGTAGTCTTCATCTCGTAACGTTTTGATATAATGCAAATGTAACCATTTTAACCCGCGTCACAGCGGCGATATGTTTTATTTATCAACTTTCGGACCATAGCGCGAAATCATGGCCGTCATTCAGCCCCGTTTTTTTATACATGGTAGCATAGTCCGGGAAAAATAGTTATTTTTGCACATTCATCCGGCCGGGGCGGTAATTCCCCGAAAACAAAGGTAATAGGACAAACGATTATGAGCCGCACAAAATTCAAAGAGTACAAAGGGTTGAACCTGCCCGAAACAGGCAGGGAAGTGTTGAAACAGTGGGACGAGAACAATACTTTCGAGAAGAGTATGACCACCCGCGAAGGCAGGCCCGATTATATTTTCTTCGAAGGTCCCCCTTCGGCTAATGGCCTCCCGGGCATTCACCACGTACTCGCGCGCACCATCAAAGATATTATCTGCCGGTATAAGACACAACAGGGATTCCGCGTCCGCCGCAAGGCCGGATGGGACACGCACGGACTTCCCGTGGAGCTCGGCGTGGAAAAGAAACTCGGTATCACCAAAGAGGACATCGGCAAGACCATATCCATCGAGGAGTACAACCGCATCTGCCGTGAAGCCGTAATGGAGTTCACTGGCGTATGGGAGAACCTCACCCGCACGATGGGCTACTGGGTGGATATGAGCGAACCGTATATCACATACGACAACAAATACATAGAATCGGTATGGTGGAGTCTGAAACAACTCTTCGAAAAGGGGTTGCTTTACAAAGGCTACACCATACAGCCCTACTCACCGGCTGCCGGCACGGGGCTGAGCAACCACGAACTTAACCAGCCCGGATGTTACCGCGACGTCAAGGACACGACGTGTACCGCACAGTTCAAGGTTATCCGCAACGAAAAATCGGAAACGTTGTTCGACGGCATACAGGGCGACTTGTACATTCTGGCATGGACGACCACGCCGTGGACTCTTCCGTCCAACACTGCACTGGCTGTCGGCCCTGAGTTGGAGTATGTTCGCGTGAAGTGCCTCAACCCGTACACAAAGATCGCCGAGACGGTAATACTCGCCAAAGAACTCGTAAGCAGCTATTTCGGACCAAAACAGGAGGGTACGTTCGAGATCATGGACGGTACTATGAAAGGCAAGGAGCTGGCCGGAGTGAACTACGAGCAGCTTATCCCTTGGGTACGTCCGATGGGCGACGTGTTCCGTGTCGTTACGGCAGACTACGTTTCGGTTACCGACGGTACCGGCATAGTGCATACCGCCCCGACGTTCGGTGCAGACGACGACCGTACCGGCAAACAGAGCGGCATAGCGCCGTTGCAGATGATAGACAAGTCGGGCAAACTCCAGCCTATGGTGGACCGTACCGGCAAGTTCTTCCTTATCGAAGACCTCGACCCGCAGTACGTCAGGGAATACGTTGACGTGGAGGCTTACAAGCCTTGGGCCGGCCGATTCGTGAAGAACGGATACGACACGGTGGAGCATAACGACGACGAAACCCTCGACGTCGAAATAGCCGTAATGCTGAAAGGCAACAATCAGGCTTTCAAGATAGAGAAGCACACTCACTCCTACCCGCACTGTTGGCGTACTGACAAACCGGTGCTCTACTATCCGCTCGATTCGTGGTTCGTGCGTACCACAGAACTGAAGGACCGCATGGTCGAACTCAACAATACTATCAAATGGAAACCGGCCTCCACGGGCGCGGGACGCTTCGGCAAATGGCTCGAAGGATTGGTCGACTGGAACCTTTCGCGCTCGCGTTTCTGGGGGACCCCGCTTCCGATATGGGCGACCGAGGACCACTCGGAGCTGAAATGTATCGGTTCGGTAGCGGAACTAAAAGACGAAATAGACAAATCGGTTGCGGCCGGATTCATGGAATCCAACCCGCTCGCAGCATTCACGCCCGGCGATTTCTCCAAGGCCAATTACGATGTATTCGACCTGCACCGTCCATATGTGGACAACATAGTGCTCGTATCGAGCAAAGGCGAGAAAATGGTGCGCGAAAGCGACCTTATAGACGTATGGTTCGACAGCGGTGCAATGCCTTACGCACAGGTACACTACCCGTTCGAGATGAACAAAGAACAGTTCAGCAAGGTCTACCCGGCCGATTTCGTTGCCGAAGGCGTAGACCAGACACGCGGATGGTTCTTCACGCTTCACGCACTTGGAACAATGCTTTTCGACAGCGTGACATACAAAAACATCATCTCTAACGGGCTCGTCCTCGACAAGAACGGCAACAAGATGAGCAAGCGTCTCGGCAACGCCGTAGATCCGTTCGAGCAGATGGAGAAATACGGACCGGACGCCGTGCGCTGGTACATGATAAGCAACTCGCAGCCGTGGGACAACCTCAAATTCGACCCGGACGGTGTGGACGAGGTGCGCCGCAAATTTTTCGGTACGCTCTATAATACATATAGTTTCTTCGCCCTCTACGCGAACGTGGACAACTTCACGGGGCAGGAACCGGAAGTGCCGATGGCGAAACGTCCGGAGATAGACCGCTGGATAATCTCCCTGCTCAACACGCTCGTGGAACAGGTGACCAAATACCTCGAAGATTACGATCCGACACCGGCCGTGCGTTTGATAGAGGACTTCGTGAACGACAACCTCTCCAACTGGTACGTGCGCCTCAACCGCAAACGTTTCTGGGGCGGGGAGATGAACGAGGACAAGTTGGCGGCATACCAAACGCTCTACACATGCCTCGAAACGGTTTCGATGCTCATGGCCCCTATGGCCCCGTTCATGGCCGACCAGATATTCACCGACCTGAACGCCATCAGCGGAAGGCACTCGGACGAATCGGTACACCTGTCCTCGTTCCCGAAAGCAGACGCGTCGCTCATAGACAAAGAGCTCGAGGGCATGATGGAGGTCGCACAACAGGTTTCGTCGATGGTACTCGCCCTGCGTCGCAAGGTAAATATCAAGGTGCGCCAACCGCTCACCAAGATAATCATACCTGTACTCGATCCGGAAGTGAAACGCCACATAGAGAGCGTGGAGAACCTCATCAAAGGCGAAGTCAACATCAAGGAGATAGAACTGATAGAGAATACCACCGGAATAATCACCAAACGTATCAAGCCCAACTTCAAAACGCTGGGACCGAAATACGGCAAGCAGATGAAACAAATCTCCGCACTCGTAGCCGGGTTCTCGCAGGATGACATCGCACGTATCGAAGCCGACGGAGGCATAACCCTGAACATCGACGGGCAGCAGCTCCCGACTACGATAGAGGATTTCGAGATCGTTTCGGAAGATATGCCGGGATGGCTCGTCGCAACAGAAGGCAAACTGACCGTGGCACTCGACATAACGATCACCGAAGATCTCCGCCGCGAAGGTGTGGCACGCGAATTGATAAACCGTATACAGAATATCCGCAAGGAGAGCGGGTTCGAGGTAACGGACAAGATACGCGTAGAGATCGCGGACAGCGAGTTGGTGAAGGGAGCCGTTACCGATTTCGGAGACTACATCGCCGCGCAGACATTGGCGGTCGGCGTAGAGCTTTCGGGCAAGCCGGCAGGAGAGTTCGTGAACGACGTCGAGATCGAGGAGCAAAACGTAACGATCGCCGTCACAAAGGCTTAACGCTCCGGGGGACAGAACGGCTGGCAGCACGCGTCCGATAGTGTCTAAAAAAGAGTGTCCGGATATTACTATATCGAAATATTTTTCATATATTTAAGGAAACTAAAACTTACGATTATGTCAGAGGTTGAAAAGACACGCTATTCGGACGAAGAGCTTGCAGAATTCAAAGCGATAATACTCGAAAAGCTCGAAAAAGCGAAGGCCGATTACGACCTTCTGCGTGCGACAATAACTCATACTTCGAGCAACGACACAGAGGACACATCGCCTACGTTCAAAGTATTGGAAGAGGGAGCGGCGACGCTTTCGAAAGAGGAATCGGGGCGCTTGGCCCAGAGGCAGCTCAAGTTTATCCAGCATCTCGAAGCGGCGTTGGTACGCATAGAGAACAAGACTTACGGCATCTGCCGCGAAACGGGAAAACTTATTCCCAAAGAACGATTGAAGATCGTTCCCCACGCTACACTCTGCATAGAGGTCAAGGAGAACGACCGTAAATAAAAGCGGAAGACAACTACCTAAATAAATACGGCATGGGGTAACTATGCCGTATTTTTATTTATGTTTTGAAAATTTGAGTGTGTACAAAAAAACAGGTTAAATAGCAATATCCCGCTTCAGGCAAGACACACACTCGGCCCGTTGTCTCGTAAACCATCTCGAACAAAGCCGAACATATCGGCAAAGTAACGCTTCACGAACAAAAAACATGATTGTCCGTAAAAAAACAGTTACAACTGCTACCCTGACATTACGCCACTTCGCAAAATTGTTATAGCTTTACACCCCGAATGTCACCACAAGTAACAATATATACAGACGGCTCCGCACTAGGAAATCCCGGTCCGGGCGGATACGGCATCGTATTGCTCGCACCGCCGAACCATCGAAAAGAGCTGAGCGCCGGCTTCAGACTGACAACTAACAACCGCATGGAACTCATGGCGGTTTGTGTGGGATTGGAAGCCCTCAAAGTCCCCTGCAACGTAACCGTCTATTCCGATTCTAAATACGTCGTGGACGCCATAGAGAAGGGATGGCTGAGGCAATGGGTAGCCAAAGGGTTTAAAGACAAGAAAAATCCGGACCTGTGGCAACGATACCTTCATGCAAGCGCACGGCATAACGTTCGATTCGTCTGGGTCAAAGGACACGCCAACAACGTGGAGAACGAACGCTGCGACCGGCTCGCCGTAGCCGCAGCCAACGGACAAGGATTGTCCGAAGACAAAGGCTACATTTCCGGCGAATAGCCTTCGCGGTACAGGCAGTTACCGGCTCATACGACAATCACGATATATCCAACTTGTATTTATCGAGCAGACCGGCAAGTCCTGCCATCGAGAACTTGGCCCCCTGTATCGTATTCGACTCCGGATCTATCGAGAATCCGTGAGCCGTGCGAAAATCGGCCTTCTTCAAATTCGATTGCACGAACACAGACCTCGTCATATCGCTGCCGGAGAACGACGCTCCAGTCAAGTCGCACGATTCGAAATCGACCTCACATAACGTACAGTCAGTAAAAACCGTATTCGGCAATTTCAGCCCCGAAAACACCGAGTGGTTGAGATTGCACCTCTCGAACGCAAGTTCCAACCCGAGCTTATTACACATATCGAACCTGAAACCCAACATCTTACACCCTACGAAGTGTACATCGCGAAACGAAGCGTCGGTGACAGTAGCGAGGCTCAGGTCGCAATCCTCGAAAACGCACTCCCAGAAAACCACGCCGTTCAGGTCTGCACGGCCGAAGTTACACCCTGAGAAAAGGATGTTCTCGAACTCTCCGATCGGAACACCCTCGACAGAATAATCAACCTTTTCGATACGGGTAAGTACGTGCCCGCCCACCGTTCTATTTCGCAAAGCCGATAGATATGAATTTCAATATCTCGTGAAGGCCGCTCTGCCAGTATTCCCACGTATGTCCGCCGTCACGCACCCGAAACTGGAACGGAACACCCTTCCGGCGCATCTTCTGCACCAATTCGATATTACCGTCGAACAGAAAATCGTCGTCGCCGCAATCTATGTACCACCGCACGGCCTTTATGGCCTTCAACTCCTCTTCAGTAGCATTATCCAATATCCCGACCGGCGCGTTAGCGGCAGCCTGTTTCCACAACTCGCTCAATGAGCCGCCAAGACCTTCGAACGCCCCGACAACTCCGCTCATGGGGCACGCTGAGCCGAATACGTCTGGATGCCTCATGGCATACACGGTCGAACCTCCGCCGCCCATCGAAAGCCCAGCCACCGCACGGGAACCGCGATCCTTGCGGATACGGTAGGCTTCTTCTATATACGGGATGAACTCCTTGAAAAAATGGTCCTCATACGCCCAATCCTGCTGGTTGAAGTACCCCAGATTCTTACCTACGTTGTTAGGGCCCTCGCCGCGGGCATCCGGCATCACGATTATCATGGGCAGTGCGAACCCGGCCCTGATCTCCTGATCGGCAATGGCCTGTACCTTGCCTTTGTTCTTCCACGCCTCATGCGTATCGCTCGCTCCGTGCAGCAGATAGAGAACCGGATAATACGTATCGCCGTTGTTGTCGTAACCATCCGGCAGATATACTGTATACTCTTTTTCGACACCCAATATCTCACTTTTGACCTTCCCCGTCTTAATGGAGCTCGCCTGTGCATATCCGAAGCAACCGACAACGGCCACGGCAACCGACAAAAATAATTTATGCCTCATATCCTTAGGGTTTTAATGTCTTTAATAAATATGCATCCGGATTACTCGGCGTCACCGACGTAACGCGTGCTCTCCGGTCCCATGTACGACCTCTTCAGTCCGCCCATGTCGATCACGATCTTCTGTATGACAGTTCCCGGATCGCCGCAACGTATCTGCAACGTATGCTTACCGGGAGCTTTGACGTACAAAGTTGATTTGTTCACCCTGCAATTCTTCAACACGCTGTCGTACCACAACTGCGAATACTCCACAGCCGAGGTAGATGGCGTTGATATGGAGCCGTCGTCTATGCGGACACTGTATTTAGTGTCAGAATTGGTATGCTCCGGCAGCTTGTAATCGCGTTCGGCATGCAACGGGAAAGTAGGCAACACATAAGTATATACATCATATATGCCTGCATTGAATGTATAGAAATCGTACTCAACCCTCGGAACGTTAGCCGAACGGTACTGCTGTAACGGCGCCGTAGGCACACCCATCTGCAAAGCGTCATCATCGAATCCTATGTCCGGCAGAATATTCATCTTAATGTCGTCGCTTTCGAACTTTCTATGAAACCCTGCGGCCGGAATCGAGACATACCCGTTCTCCTCAATGTATAAGCCCTTGATTTCGTCTGCCGGCAAATTTTCAGGATTGAAACCCGAAACCATCACCTGCTCTTTTCTGTCTCCGGACCGGAAAGTCACACTACCAGATATTCGCTCATCTTTCGGCGCTTTGTTCCAGTCTATCGAAACCGTCACACGCTCCTGCAACGGCACCTTACCTGCTTGTTTCGACACTACGATCCACTCGTCTGAAGGGTCTGCCGTCCAGTCAAGATTCCCCGTTCCTTGATTGTACACCTCTACCCAATGCGCTTTCTGAGCATAGGCATTGAATGTAGGCAAGAGATGGAAACTTGTCCCTCCCTTATTCATATCCTCGCCCTCTGCCTGCACCGCCAGTTTCGGTGCGCCCTCCGGAGTATAATTCTCCTCCATCAGCGGAACCATATAATAAGAGGCGTGTCCGTGATAGTCCTGCGTCAGTGCCATCATATACTTCCACTTGCCGCCCAGCAAAGTGTTATAGCCTTCGGTTATGAGTTCGAGGCTGTCGTGAAGCATCTCCACATTGGTCTTCAGCGGATTGGCTGCCGCACGCTTCTGGCGTACATACTGGCGATAGAGCTGCCCATTCATCGTCATGCGGTTCATCAGCTCTGCCCCCTTCACCGGATAGTAGACGAGCTGATAAAAAGCAGGTTTCGCCTCCTCGTCCATCGCTGCCAACAACCTGCCGGCCTTATCGCCTATACGCTTGTATTCGGCAAGGCGTTTGGTTGCCTCGTTATAGTTAGCAAATGAGAATTCCGTATCGGTACGTTTCTCTCCGGCGCCCCAGTGGTTATTCCAGTATCCCCATCCCATAAATTCGGGCTTTCTTGCAAAAGCGAGATTGATATGCGAGCGCAGCACATCCTCGAACTCGTCGTAATACTGTTCACCGAACATTTTAGCGAGCCAGCGGGCCGGATATGTTACTACATTGTCGGCGTTGAAACTGTCGATGTCGTAAGCCATGTCGAGGAACAGCGATACCTGCATCTCGGCCCCTTTTAGGTCGCCGCAGTTGGCCAACCAGACTCGGTCGGCAGTCGTGATATATGCCTTGTGAAGTTCCTCGTACATCAACGCAGGAGCAGTGGTGCTGAACCAAAGGTAACTGTGAGGCACACCGAGGTACGAAAGATGATAATAAACACCGGCTCGGCCCGAACGTTTCTGCTCGTGCGGACTGCTAAGGCGCTTCATATAACCGTAATTATCATCAGGCCAGATGATGGTCACGTCGTCCGGCAATTCAAGCCCGTTCGAGTATATCTCCAACACCTCTTTATACGGTGTGAACGCTTGCGGAATAGTTTCGACCGGTTTGTTTATGTTCTGCGCCACTATATTCCGCTGATCTTTCAACGCGCTTTCCAACATCTTAACCTTTTCTTTCATCGACACGTCTCCGCCCCCCATGGCAGCGTCGTGCAGTCCTCTCAAGGCCAATGTATAGACATTCTCGTATGGTGCGGCCTCCTTGACACGGTCGCCGAGCACCTCGTTGATCTTGTCCTTATTCTTGTTGTAATCCCACGGCCCCATCGTCTTGGTGTTCCATTCGCTCGCCGTATTCAGCAACAACGGTTCGCAGTGGCTCGTACCGATGACTATAGCAAAAGTATCGGCCACGAGCTTGTTCTCCGGTATCTTGTAAAACGCTGTCGACACCGGATGCATCGCCGGAGCCAGATGATTGGCCTTAAGACGCAACAAAAGTTCGCATATCTTACCATAAGTACGCGGTCCTATGTTACCAACCTCCGGTTCGAACGTCTTCGCGGCCCACGGCTTCAACCCCCAGTCCTCATCGTTCAAGAAGATACCACGATAGCGTACCGAAGGCGACTTTGACAACGTAGCCGGAGCGTCAATATATAAAGCGCCGTGTTTCTGCACAGGGACATCGGCCCACCAATACCATGGTGAGACTCCGGCCATCTCCGATATGGAAAAAAGTCCGTATGCCGCCCCGCGCCTGTCGCTTCCCGCTACAACCAACGCATTATCTACGCCGGGAAACGGCTTGTGCACCGTCTGCACCAGATAGCGTTCCCACGCTCCCTGCAACGGCGCGATGTCGATCCTGCCTTCCTCGGCGAGCTGCTGTATCATACGGTTATTCTCTATCGAACCCACTATCACCATCGAACGCGCCTTTTTAGCCTTATCTGCCACTTCAGGCCTGCGCCCAGTCACCATTTCGATATCGTCGGCAAACAATTCTACAGCTTTTTTCACTACGAGCGCATCGTTCGGGTCGTAACATATCACAGCCTGCTCTCGGGGCGTGGACAACGTAAACGCCGATTTACTTTTCACCGGTTGCTCCTGTACCTTCACCTGTGCCGAGGCCGCCGGCAGCCACAATATAGCCGCTAACGATACGACAGACAAACCCACAACCGTTCTCAAATACGCCGCCTTTTTCCATACGGCATTCGCGGCAGTTGCTCTCCCCGACACTGACACGACATTGATAAATGTATTCATTGTAATAAGATTATTTAATTCTCCAACCTTGACAATTCGTAGGGGCACGATATGCGAACAGCCCGACACCCTGTCTGCATGGGACAGTTACAGCCCATCGCATATGCAATATTCGCAAATTTTGCCGACATCTGCAAACCTGCCTTCCCGGCCATAATGTGCCCAAGACTTCAATGTGCAAAAAGGAAATGAGGCACTCCGCCTTATACCGAAAGACATTGGTTACGCAAGCACCGCAACTTAAACGACACATATTTTTACAGCCGCAACTCATCCGCACGCACCTATCTCACAGGGAAATTATTAACTTTGTGCATCAAACAAAAACTCGCCATGACTATAATCGACGGAAAAGAAGTATCGGCAGCTCTCAAAAAGGAGATAGCCGCCGAGGTTGAAAAGATCAAAGCCGCAGGAGGTAAGATCCCCTACCTCGTGGCAATACTCGTCGGGGACGACGGAGCAAGCCAGACATACGTAGGACACAAAGAGAAGATGTGTGCCGAGGTAGGTTTCCGCTCCACCGTGCTCCGCCTGCCGGCAGAGACCACCGAGGAGCAACTGCTGAAAGAGGTTGACCGCCTCAACAATGACGACGATGTGGACGGTTTCATCGTACAGCTACCGCTCCCGAAACATATCGACGAACAAAAGATCATCGAAGCGATAGATCCGCGCAAAGACGTTGACGGATTCCATCCGGAGAATGCCGGACGTATGGTCACCGGCCTTCCGGCTTTCCTTCCGGCTACGCCCGACGGCATCCTCGCCCTGCTACGTTACTATAAAATAGAGACGGCCGGCAAGCATTGCGTAGTTATCGGCCGCAGCAATATCGTAGGCCGTCCGATGGCCAATCTCCTATCTCAGAAAGGATGGGATTGCACGGTTACCATGTGCCACTCGCGCACCAAGGACCTCGCCAAAGTAGTAGCGAGCGGCGACATCGTGATAGCTGCGTTGGGCAAGGCCGAGTTCGTCACTGCCGACATGGTGAAACCGGGCGCCGTAGTCATCGACGTGGGCATCACCCGTGTCCCGAGCGACAAGACCAAAAGCGGATGGAAACTACTCGGCGACGTCAAATACGACGAAGTGGCTCCGAAATGCAGTTACATAACGCCGGTCCCCGGAGGTGTCGGTCCAATGACCATCATCTCGCTGATGCAGAATACGCTCAAAGCCGGGAAAGGCGAGATATATCCGAAAAAATAACCGGAATACAAGAAACCTGTTCTGACGGAACAGGTTTCTTTTTACACTCAGACTCAACGCAATAGCAGAGCGGAGTAATTAACTTTCGCCATGCTCGCTTGACGGCTCTATGACCATAAAGCAACGAGTCCAAAGCCCGATCCCCAGACAGGCGAAAGCAGGGCCATAACGCTCGCAACTTCAGGGTTCGCACTCAAAAAGAGACCAGACAAAATCAGTTTATGAAGCGACTCATCGGCTTGGAACATTGGAACAGGAAAGAACATTTCGAATTCTTTTCCGCTCTAGACGACCCGTTTTTCGGCATAACGACCTTAGTCGATTTCACTGGTATATACAAACGCAGCCGAGAAGAACGAACATCATTCTTTCTCCGCTCCGTCCATTTCATACTGAAATGCGTCAACGAAACAGAGGCCTTCAAACTACGCATCGAGAACGACCAAGTAGTGAAGTACGACCTCATCAACGTATCGCCCACTATCGGACGCGAGGACGGGACATTCGGGTTCGGCTTTTTCGAATACGATGCTAATCTCGACACATTTATCCGTAATGCCGAAAAAGAAATAGAGAGGGTCAAAAATGGCAAAGGCCTCTCATTCTCGGAAAATACGGGCCGCCCGGACCTTATCCGCTATTCTGCTCTGCCTTGGTTTGTTTTTTCAGAGATGAAACATGCCGTCTCTTTCGGCAAAAGCGACTCAGTGCCGCGTATCTCTACCGGCAAACTGGCACAAACAGACGAAAAATATATGCTGCCTGTTTCAATATCGGTCCACCACGCTCTTGTAGACGGACGTGATGTTGCTGAGCTTGTCGAAAGACTGGGGACCCCAGCATAGCCCCCCCCCCTTTTCCACATTGTCAAATGTCACATCCTACCTGCCACCTCCACTTTACGGCCTCTGATCGAAATATAAGAAGCGGAGAACTGTTATCGTTCTCCGCTTCTTTTCTATCTCCGGCGCATCTTCGGTATCTTCGGCAATCCGCCGCCACCTGCGACGGCTTTCATCATCTTGCGCGTCTCCTCGAACTGTTTCAGCAGCCGGTTCACGTCGGCCAGCGTCGTTCCGCTACCGGCCGCTATACGCTGGCGGCGCGAGGCATTGATTATCGAAGGGTTCTCGCGCTCGGCCGGGCTCATCGAATATATGATGGCTTCGGTCTGCTTGAAAGCGTCGTCGCCTATCTCCACATCCTTCATCATCTTCCCGACACCCGGAATCATTGAAACGAGGTCCTTCATGTTCCCCATCTTCTTGATCTGGTTTATCTGGTTGAGGAAGTCGTTGAAATCGAACTGATTCTTGACAAGACGCTTCTTGAGCCTGCGTGCCTCCTCTTCATCGAACTGCTCCTGTGCACGTTCGACCAAAGAAATAACATCGCCCATGCCGAGTATTCGGTCGGCCATACGCTCCGGGTGGAATACCTGCAAGGCGTCCATCTTCTCGCCGGCACTTATGAACTTGATCGGCTTGTTCACGACCGCCCTGATGGAGATGGCCGCACCGCCGCGCGTATCGCCGTCGAGCTTCGTCAGTACGACACCGTCGAAATCGAGCCTGTCGTTAAATTCCTTCGCCGTGTTGACCGCATCCTGCCCCGTCATGGAATCGACCACGAACAGAGTTTCGGACGGTTTAACAGCCTGCTTTATCGCCGTGATCTCCTGCATCATCTGCTCGTCCACCGCAAGGCGGCCGGCCGTATCGACAATCACGGTATTCAGTCCTTTGCTCTTGGCGTATTTTATACCGTTCTCTGCTATCTGCACGGGATTCTTGTTGCCGTCCTCGGTATAGACCTCGACTCCGACCTGCTCTCCGAGTATCTTCAACTGGTCGATGGCGGCCGGACGGTACACGTCGCCGGCAACCAACAGTACACCACGACCGCGCTTACTTTTGATGAACGAAGCGAGTTTCCCCGAGAAAGTCGTTTTACCGGAACCCTGCAATCCCGCGATGAGTATAACGGCCGGACTCCCCTCCATTTTGATGTCGGTCATCGTGCCGCCCATCAACTGCGCCAGCTCATCGCGAACTATCTTGGTCATCATCTGTCCCGGCTTCACCGACTTCAGCACGTCCGACCCGAGAGCCTTCTCCTTCACCTCGTCCGTGAAATTCTTGGCCACCTTATAGTTTACGTCGGCATCCACCAGTGCCCGTCGTATCTCCTTCATGGTTTCGGCCACGTTTATCTCCGTGATGCGGCCTTCGCCCTTTAATATCTTAAACGACCTCTCAAGTTTATCTGTTAAGTTCTCGAACATCTTTCAACGTTTTTATAATCAGACTGCAAATATAGTGAAAGCCGAGAGAAATCGGAGCAAGCTTGCTTGCAAAGATTTCCGAGGCGCATCCTATATTATCCAAATATATGAAAAGCGGGCATAAAAGCCAAGCCACACCATCGGTACGGTCATGCAACCGTCCAAGAAAAAGGAGGACATCGTTTTCAGAAGTCCTCCATAATCACCGTGCCCGTATCCAAATATTATCCGAGGAATCCGAGCAGGATACCTGCCGCAACAGCACTGCCTATCACGCCGGCCACATTCGGCCCCATAGCGTGCATGAGCAGGTAGTTGGTCTTATCGTAATGCAACCCTATTTCGTTGGAAACGCGGGCCGAATCAGGTACGGCCGATACTCCCGCATTGCCGATAAGCGGATTGATCTTGTTCCCCGGCTTGAGGAATAGATTCAATATCTTCACGAACAGCACACCAGCGAACGTGGCGAATATGAACGAAAGCGCACCGATACCGAATATACCTATCGATTTGGCTGTGAGGAACGTCGTCGCCTGCGTCGAAGCGCCAACGGTAAGTCCTATAAGTATTGTCACTATGTCGATGAGCGGACCGCTGGCTGTCTGCGCGAGACGCCTCGTAACGCCACTCTCTTTCAACAGGTTGCCGAAGAACAGCATACCCAGCAGAGGAAGTCCGGAAGGCACGAGGAAACACGTCAGCAAAAGCCCGACTATCGGGAATATTATCTTCTCGGTCTGCGACACCTGACGCGGCGGGCGCATCCTAATGAGACGCTCCTTCCTCGTTGTCAAAAGTTTCATAACCGGCGGTTGGAGAACCGGCACAAGGGCCATGTAGGAGTAAGCCGATATGGCTATCGCACCCATAAGGTCAGGGGCCAGACGAGACGACAGGAATATGGCAGTAGGTCCGTCAGCACCGCCGATGATACCTATGGCTCCTGCTTCAGCCGCCGAGTACCCGAACAGCAACGCTATTATATAAGCGGCGAAGATACCAAACTGTGCAGCCGCTCCAATAAGCATCAGCTTGGGGTTGGAAATCAGTGCAGAGAAGTCAGTCATCGCACCTATCCCGAGGAATATCAGCGGCGGATACACCCCCCTTATAACCCCGAAGTACAGATAGTTGAGCACCGAACCGTCCTCGTATATCCCGACCTGCATCCCCGGAAAGAAGGGTATGTTGCCTATCAGAATACCGAACCCTATCGGCACGAGCAGCATCGGCTCGTACTTTTTCCATATACCAAGATAAAGAAAGAAGAGCCCGATGGCAATCATTATGAGGTGTCCGCCCGTAGCGTTGGCAAAGCCGGTAAAGTTCCAGAACTCGGCGAGATTGTCTCCCAAGAATTCGAAAAATCCTTCTCTCATCTCACCGCTACTTGATGGTTAATAATACGTCGCCTTCCAATACGGAATCACCTTTACGGGCATTGATCTTCTCGATCACGCCGTCACGGTCCGCTTCGATATTGTTCTCCATCTTCATGGCTTCGAGCAGCAACACACGTTGCCCTGCCTTCACCGCGTCACCTTCTTTAACGAATACATCGAGGATGACTCCCGGCAGCGGGGTTTTCAGCGGATTGGCACTCCCGGTTGCGGCCGCGGGCCTCTTCACAGGTTGCTCGGACTGGAGTGTCGGAACCTGCACGCCGCGGTTAACCACCTTTTTAGGCGCGGTATTGAGTCCGCCTATCTCCACATTGTACTCAGCCCCGTTCACCGTGAGGTGTGCGACATTCTCCTTTACGTCCAATATATTAACGGCAAACTCCTTACCGTTCACCATAAGTTTATACTCTTTCATAGTCTACTTTTTGTTAGGGGTTTCTCTCAGACCGTATATCTTGGAACTCCACGGCGAATAGGCCCTCGCTACGCGGTTAATCGTGAGCACGGTCTTCTCTATATCGTGTAGGTTTTCCGAATATTTGTAAAGCGCAATAGCGATGGCAGCCATCTCTTCGTGCGACAGCGTGCCTTTTGTCTTGACCGCAGCGGGATTCTCCGCCATCACGGCGGCACGCTTCTCTTTCTTTCGTTCCGCAAGCTTGCCGAGATGTATGAAGAAAAGTCCCGTACCTGTAAAGATAAGTGCCAAACACAAAAGAGCTGTAAACACCACGGACATAGCCGAGATGGCCATCACGCCGCCGGACGGGTCTTCCTGACGGAATATCTCCGAACGCGGGGTTTTCTCCTCTACATCGTTTGTAGCCATAGGGGTAACGGCCGAAAGGTTCCCGTAAACGAGCCCGTCCTTACCGTCGTCCGACAACACGCCGTAAGAAACATCCGCCAGCATCTCCGCCTGACTGTAAGCTACCGAATCGACCAACACACGACCGCTCTGGTCGTAAAAAGCTATGTAGTCCGTCTCATCGAGCGTGAAGTTCGTATGGAAAGTACCTTTGGAGGCGGTCCCTTCCGCAAAGAAGATCATATACCCCTGCGGGGCCAGTTTGGTACGCGGATCGTTCTTGGGGATACGGTACTCCTTGCCCCGCACCTTGAAATACGCCCCGCCGACATCCACTTGTGCATATCCGGCGTTGAACAACTCAATCCATCCTACCCGATGTCCATAGTCGTCCTCGTAACTGTCTACGTTATTAACGAGGAACTCGTTTATGCGTACATCCTTGATGCCCTGCGCCGAAGCGCCAAAAGCAAAAAGGCAGGCGGCACAAGCCAGCACCGTCTTAATTATTTTCCGTTCCATCCTCTCCATACGTTTACAAAGGTATGTTATCGTGCTTCTTGGGCGGATTCGTAAGCTTCTTAGTCCCGAGAGACTGCAAGCCGCGTATGATGCGGAAACGGGTGTTGCGCGGCTCGATGACGTCGTCTATATAGCCGAACTTCGCCGCCCTGTACGGATTTGCGAAAGCCTCCTTGTATTCAGCCTCCTTTTCGGCGATGAATTTAGCCCTCTCTTCGGCATCCTCTATCTTCGCTATATCCTTGGCATACAGCACCTCGATAGCTCCTGACGGTCCCATGACAGCTATTTCGGCCGTGGGCCACGCGTAATTCAGGTCGCCGCGCAAGTGTTTGGAACTCATTACACAATACGCCCCGCCGTAAGACTTACGCAGGATAACGGTTATTTTCGGAACGGTGGCCTCGCCATAAGCGAACAGCAGTTTGGCCCCGTGGATTATTATGCCGCCGTACTCCTGTCCCGTACCGGGAAGGAAGCCGGGCACGTCCACCAACGTCACTATCGGTATGTTGAAAGCGTCGCAGAACCGGACGAAACGTGCCGCCTTTCTCGACGCATTAATATCGAGCACTCCCGCCAAATATTTCGGCTGGTTGGCTATGATACCCACGCTCTGTCCGTTGAAACGCGCGAAACAGGTCACGATATTCGGCGCGTACAGTTTTTGCGATTCAAGGAACTCGCCGTTATCGACGATACCCTTGATTACCTCGTAAACGTCGTACGGTTTGTTGGGGTTATCCGGGATTATCTCGTTCAGCGAATCCTCGAGACGGTCTATGGCATCGGTACATACGGCCAACGGAGCATCTTCGAGGTTGTTCTGAGGCATGTAACTGAGCAACTGCCGCACGAGCCCCATACCGTCCTCCTCGGAATCGACCACGAAGTGCGCCACGCCCGATTTCGAAGCGTGTACGGTGGCGCCGCCCAACTGCTCTTGGGTAACCTCCTCGCCCGTAACCGTCTTCACAACCTTCGGCCCGGTCACGAACATATAGCTCGTACCCTTGCTCATGATGATGAAATCCGTCAGTGCGGGCGAATAGACCGCCCCCCCGGCACACGGCCCGAATATAGCCGATATTTGCGGAACTACGCCCGAAGACAGGATATTGCGTTGGAATATCTCGGTGTAACCCGAAAGCGCATTGACACCCTCCTGTATACGCGCGCCGCCCGAGTCGTTTATGCCTATGCAGGGAGCACCGTTTTTCATCGCCATGTCCATCACCTTGCATATCTTGGCGGCGAACGTTTCGGACAACGAACCGCCGAACACGGTGAAGTCCTGCGAAAAGACATACACGAGACGGCCGTCTATCGTACCGTAACCTGTGACTACGCCATCCCCGTAGTAAGTCTCGTTCTCGATACCGAAATTATCGCAACGATGCGTCACGAACATATCGAATTCCTCGAAACTACCTTCGTCGAGCAGCATCTCTATACGCTCACGGGCCGTATACTTTCCTTTGGCGTGCTGAGAGTCGATACGCTTCTGGCCGCCTCCGAGTTTCGCCTTTTCGCGAAGTTCGATCAATTCCTTGACCTTCTCAATGTTACTCATCGTAGTCGTATGGTTTTAGATTATTTATTCTTGTTTTCGCACAACTCCGTCAATACACCGAGGGTCGATTTCGGGTGCAGGAATGCTATGCTGAGCCCTTCGGCTCCAAGCCTCGGAGCCTTGTCTATCAACTGCACACCTTTCGATTCGGCTTCGGCGAGGGCGTTCTCCACGTTATCTACCGCAAAGGCGAGGTGATGTACACCTTGTCCTTTTTTCTCAATGAACTTAGCGATGGTCCCGTCTTCGGATGTCGATTCGAGGAGTTCGATCTTGATCTCACCCACCTTGAAGAACGCCGTCTTCACCTTTTGGTCAGCGACCTCTTCTACATTATAGCATTTCAGTCCGAGCACGTTTTCCCAGTAAGGGATTGCTTCGTCAAGGCTTTTTACTGCGATACCGATGTGTTCAAGTTGTTTAATGTTCATAGCAGGTTATTTTTATAATATATTGGTTAATCCGTATTTAGAACCTTTTTTAAAGGGCCCTTTTACAAATGTAGCAGTAATATTCGGGATTTAAAACGGCAAAATAGTTTTTTCGACAAAAAAATACGGTTTTAAACGACCTCTCGTCCCGCACCCGACCAAAACACACAAATATCTATAAACCAATCAAATAAATACTGACAGCGAACGCCACGACACAACACCGTAACGATTTTAACGTTATATTTGTGTGGCTGGAATACCATTTTCGCATAATATTTGCGACATTTGTAACAGCCACCTAAAAAATGTGCATTATGAAAAAGCTCATTTTAACAGCCATACTCGCGGTAGCGGCAATAGCGTCGTCGAGCGGCCAGAAGCTAATGATCGGAGAGAAAGCCCCCGAACTTAAAATAAAGGAATGGGTAAATCAAAGTCCTTCGCAGGGAACGGTAAGGTTGATAGAATTCTTCCACAGCACCGACGACCAATCGCGCGAAAGGCTGTCCGTACTCGACAATTACGCCAGCACATACCTCAACCTCACGATCGTTCTCGTGACACGCGAGGATAAAGCCACCGTAGAGCAAGCCGTCACACCATCGTCGCGTCCGTTCTCGGTCGGCATAGACGACGGAGGAAAGACCTTCTCGGCGTATTCCGTACAGTACATACCGTTCAGCGTACTGGTAGACGACAAAGGTAAGGTCATATGGTTCGGCAACTCATCCGGCCTCAAGGAGACCACCATCTCGAATGTACTGAAATAAACACCGCACTATGGCGTTCACTAAGATAGACCACTGGGAACATCATCACAAGGAGGAGTCCGGCGACAGCGCCCTCTCGGTGAACGAGGGTGTATCCGATGTGCCGAACGTCAACCCATATTTCAAACGCAGGCCCAAACGGGTACTCACCACAGACGATTATGTCGAAGGCATCCTTAGCGGGAACATAACCGTACTGTCGCAGGCGATAACGCTCGTAGAGAGCCACAATCCGGCACATTACGAGCAGGCGCAGCAGATAATAGAGAGATGCCTGCCGCATGCAGGCAACTCGGTCAGGATAGGCATAACAGGCGTTCCGGGAGCCGGCAAATCCACATTCATCGAAGCCATAGGGGGCATGGTGGTAAAGATGGGGCACAAGCTGGCCGTGCTGGCGATAGATCCGAGCAGCGAACGCAGCGGCGGTTCGATACTCGGCGACAAGACCCGCATGGAGAGCATCTCGGGCAATCCCGACATATTCATCCGCCCCTCACCATCGGCCGGATCGTTGGGCGGCGTAGCCCGCAAGACGCGCGAGACCATCGTTCTGTGCGAAGCGGCAGGATTCGACATCATATTCATCGAGACAGTAGGTGTAGGGCAGTCGGAGACGGTTGTACATTCGATGGTCGATATGTTCATGATGTTGCAAATCTCCGGCGCCGGCGACGAATTGCAAGGCATCAAACGAGGCATCATGGAGATGGCCGACCTGATAGCCATTACGAAGGCCGACGGCGACAACATACACATGGCGGAACTGGCGAAGACGCAGATAACCAACGCGCTTATGTTGTTCCCTACCCCAGATTCCAACTGGCGGCCGCAGGTATTCACAAGCTCGGCAGTAACGGGAGCTGGTCTCAAAGAGGTGTGGGGAAACATCGAAGAGTATATAGCATACACTAAGGCGAACGGCTATTTCACATCGAACCGCCACCGCCAGAGCAAATATTGGATGTACGAAACAATCGGCGAAGCCCTGCGGGAAAGTTTCTATCGTAACGCAGAGATAGAACAAATACTGCCGACATATGAAAAGCGCGTACTCGAAGACAGGCTCAGCTCTTTTATAGCAGCGAAAGAATTACTGGAAACTTATTTCGATTCGTTGAAAAAATAGCTATATTGGCCATTATATTCCGGGAACGATGCAACTATCGACGGTATCGTTACGTCTTATAACATAAGAAACCTAAAAAATAGAATAATGAAAAAATTGCTCGTATTACTGGTTGCCGTAGCCGCCATGTGGGGATGCACAACCGAAAAAGAGTATGTGACCGTAACGGAAATGAACCGTATGATATATGATTTCACCGTTACCAACGATCCGTATCCTGACGGATGGGGATATTCAAACGGCCTTGCCCCGCATTTCTTCTACAACTTCAATTTTCCGGAGCTCGACCAATTTCTATACGACAACGGAACAATGGTAGTATACTATGACGACGGCAATACACAATACCCGCTACCCTATGTGCGTACTTTCGAGGAGCCGATAGGCGGAGGTCAGGTAAGGAGATACACAAGAACGATAGACTACGAGTTCAGGCGCGGAGGCATATCGTTCTACGTCACGAACGACGATTTCCAATACCCCATCAAACCGGGAGAGATGAAATTCCGTGTGGTCATCATATGGTAATACGACGCTGATAACATCATCATAACGACACCGACAACCCGGACCTACACAATAGGTCCGGGTTATTTGTATCCGACGACACGACTGCATCGGGTATGCGAATGACGCGCCGCCAACCAAACGAGGCACGGTGTTTGCAATATTTAACGTCGTTGAATATACAACAGATAAATACTAAAATATAGCATTATGGAAAATCAAGGTTACTCGATGCCCCGCATAGGCGATATGGCACCGGAATTCACAGCACAAACGACACAGGGTCCCATCAACTTCCCGGCCGACTACAAAGGCAAATGGGTCATACTGTTCAGCCACCCCGCCGACTTCACACCAGTCTGCACTTCCGAATTCATGACGTTCGGCAGTATGCAGAAAGAGTTCGAGGCCCTCAACTGCCAGTTGGTCGGGCTGTCGATAGACGGGCTGTCAAGTCATATCGCTTGGCTGAGGACCATCAAAGAACGCATCGACTGGAAAGGGATGCAAAATATCGACGTACAATTCCCGCTCATAGACGACATCACGATGAACGTAGCCAAGAATTACGGCATGATACAACCGGGCGAAAGCGAGACGAAAGCGGTCCGCGCCGTATTCTTCATCGACCCCAAAGGCGTTATCCGCACCATCATATACTACCCGCTGGCTTTGGGCCGCAACTTCGACGAGCTCAAACGCGTTCTTATCGGACTGCAAACGGTAGACAATTTCGGCGTAGCGCTACCGGCCGACTGGCGTCCGGGCGACGAAGTCATAGTGCCTGCACCGAGCACCATGAAAGCGGTAGCGAAGCGTGTGGAGGACAAGGACATGCATTGCTACGACTGGTTCTTCTGCACGAAAGACATATCCAAGGAAGAGGTCGAAAGCAAATTAGGCAAATAAGACCGCAAAGCAGTAAAGTTTAAGGGCATCCCCGTTGGGATGCCCTTAATTTATATTCTCTGCCGTTCGCAATTTTTACAAATCAGACAACAACACATAAGAAATACGCGCCCTGCCTGCCAATACCGGTGGGTGACAGCGTAGTTATGCAAATATCTCCGCCACCGCGTAGGCTATCATGGTTATCGAAACTGCCAATTTTGCCCCTGTTCCGAAGATAAACGCGGCGAACGACCCGAACGCTACCTTAAATGCCTTGCCGACATTCCGACTGTCGTATATCAGTTCTCCGACCAATGCCCCAACGAATGGGAACAATATCATCCCCCACGGCGGCAAAACGAAAATCCCGACAACCAACCCGACGGTCGAACCTGTCGTGGCTGCCCGCGAACCACCGAATAGCTTTGTCATCCACACCGGCATGAAATAATCCAGAAGACTCACTGCAACCACTATCGCCACCCACACTATCAAAAAGCGCGTAGAGAAATCGGCATACCCGCTCCATTTCAGGACGAGCAATCCGACATACCCCAAAGGCGGGCCCGGAATTACCGGCAACACGCTACCGACCAAACCGGCCAGAAGCAGTAGGCTTCCTAATATCAGCAATACTATCTCCATAAGCGGGGTTATTGAATAATCCGGAGGAAATGAAGATGGGTGGCAGAGACACACGGACACACATCCCGATCCCGTCGCATAATGACGGCATCAGAACCGAATAAGCATTATCACGATCATCGAGGCAACGAATCCGCCGAAGAATCCGGCCGCAACCTGAGCCGGCGTATGCCTTCCCAGATACAGGCGCGCCCACGCGAGCACACCGACGAGCAGTGTCGCTACCATCATATATACGGTGAAATCGCGCGACTCAGCCATCCCCAAGAACAACAGCAAAGCATATACTCCTCCGGCGCCTGTCATATGCAGGCTTATTTTCCAGAAAGGCGTCACTATCAACGCTATGACAATGCAGACCACTCCGGCCGCCATAGCCAACAACGCGAGCGGGGCCGGAGCTCGACCGATAAGAATAGCACACAATCCGTAAGCCAACAATATCACCGCCAGCGGCAGCATCCGCTCCTTACGGTTGTTCATCCTCAGGTCTTCGAGCATACCGATAGCGTTCAGCAAGAATATGAACAACGCCGGAACCACGAGGGTACACACGAGTACCGTAATAATAATGTACATCTTAGTCTGCGGTGGCAGGAAAAGCGCCATGTACGAATTGGCGTTGAGTATAAGCAATACGCCGTACAGCGGCATCAGCAATGGCTGCAATACGGTCGAAAACACCCTCGCCAAAGCGTATTGAATACCTTTTCTCTCTGTCCCTGCCATCATATCTCCTTTCTCAGCCGCGCCACCGGGATACCCAGCATTTCGCGGTACTTAGCCACCGTGCGCCGGGCTATCTTATAGCCCTTCTCGTTAAGTATGTCCATCAACACCTCGTCCGTAAGCGGCTTACGCTTATTCTCGTTCTTGATACACTCCGTCAGTATCTGCTTGATCTCGTACGACGAAACCTCCTCACCGCTCTCGGTCTGCATGGCCTCCGAGAAGAGTTGTTTGAGAGGCAGTATGCCGAAATGCGTCTGTATGTGTTT
>CALYBQ010000010.1 GCA_944415565.1 uncultured Rikenellaceae bacterium | reverse complement strand
TGGGTCAGTTTGCTCCATGTTTGATGGGGCACTTTCGACCGTTTTATGGTGGTCAATTTAAGCCGTTTTCACCGCGTCATTTTGAACCGTCCTTACCGGGTCAGTTTTACCGTGTTTTCCAATTAAGGCATGTAAACCTATTTTTTTAATGCTTTTATTACATAACACCTACATGCAAAAGCCCTGTATATTGCTAATATACAGGGCTTTTGCACTAATTTACAATTTTCTAAATAACCTTTCAAGGGTGGAAGATGGGGCTCGAACCCACGACCTTCGGAACCACAATCCGACGCTCTAACCAACTGAGCTACGTCCACCATGTACGACTCGTATATCTGCGAATCGGTGTGCAAATTTAGCACTCTTTTTTTTTATACCAAAATTTGAACGAGAAAAGTAGGCACTACATTGCGTAAACCTGCAAAAAACACCTCGCATTGCCCTATCTTTACAGCATGAAACGGCTGCGGCAGGACTTTTGCTGATATATTTTCTATATATAAAGTCAAGCCCGCCCCATGCCAGCGGACAAAACCAAGGATCATAAAACATAATATACGCATGAAGAAATGGATCGAAGTAGTCTTGGGAATAATACTCGGACTTTTATTGATATTCAGAGGGGTCGAACTATGGTTCGGCTACAAGCTGAAAAAGGCGGCGGCCACGGAATTACACGAAATGTCGGACGGGGTATACCATCTCGACATCGGCAGACTGTCGGTAGGATTCTTCGACCGCTCCATGAAGATCAAGAACGTCTCCATCACCACCGACAGCGTACGGCTGACATTGCTGACCAGCAACGGAGGAGCCACACACAACGGCCAAAACGGGAAACCCTACCCTGCTATTAAGATTTCGATAGCGGAACTATTCGTCAAAGGCATCGGCTTCACCCTGCGAGACAAAACGACAGCGGCACTACCCGACACCACTACATTCGAAAACGGGATTCACTCGGCCCTCATGCGTTCGTTCGAGAAACTCACCGCCAACAGGATACGCATGCGCGGGGTAGACGGAGAATGCGACATATTCAAGGGCGACGACACGGTTCGATATAAGATACGCCGGACGACCATCGAAGCAGACGATTACGACCTCAACTCAGACACATACGCGAGCCCGCTGCATTTCAGCGATGTACGTCTGACCGTACGCAAGTTCGAGCGCAAATACCGGCACGAAACCATGACCTTGACAGCCGACACGCTGACAGTCTCGACAAAGACCGGGAGTGTCGCTCTCAATCACATGAGTATAGAGCCGCGATACGCCAAAACAGAATATGCCATAAAAACACCCGGACATCCCAACTGGTCGTTCTTCGATCTCAGAGAGATACGCATATGGGGAATGGATTTCTCGGAACTATCGACAGACAAACGTATGATCGCCGACAGCCTATCCATCGCAAGACTCGATGCGGGCAGCTACAAGAACCGCAACATACACCGGGATGAATGGAAAAGATATATGTTCTACGAATCGTTGCACAAACTTCCGTTCGAGGTCGGCATCGGTAAAATCGAGTTGCTCGACGGCAACGCATTTTATGAAGAACTCGCCGAAGGCAGCGACATCAGCGGCACGGTACGTTTCAGCGAACTCGGCGCAGTCGCGACAAACGTATCGAACATGGCCGCTTCATCCGACGACCGCATACTTTTGGAAGCATGGGGCAAACTGATGGACAGCGGCGAACTGCGGTTCAAAATGTCCGCACCTGCAGATTCCACCAAGAGCCGTTTTGAGATCGACGGCACACTGGGCAGCATGGACCTTGCCGTAATGAACCCGGTGCTGGAACCGTTGGCTCAGGTCCGCATAGACAGCGGCCGCCTGAACAGTCTCGATTTCCGCGTAACAGGCAATGCACACAAATCGTACGTCAGCACGACCATGCTCTATGACGGGCTCACAATCATGGTGCTCGAAGAGGAAAATGACGAAGAAGAGAGGGAGCGTAAATTCCTGTCGTCGCTCATCAACGGCATCATCGTCCGCGAAAGCAATCCGGATGCCTTGGGAAAGTTACACAAAGGCAACGGCTCGTTCACTCGCGACACATACAAGTCACAATTCAACTATCTATGGAAATCCATCGCCCCCGGCATTCTCAATTCGGTCGGGGTTCCTAACGCACTAATAAAACAACATACACATAAACAAGACCATAACTAAGATAGCGGGCGTATTGACAAGCCCGAAAGGAACCGGCTTAGGGCTTCTCCTGCTAAGGCTCGGCGCCGGAGCTATGATGCTCACACACGGGCTGGCAAAATTGACTGGTTACACAGCTATGGCTACCGCATTCCCCGACCCCATAGGCATTGGAGCACAGCTATCGTTCACCCTGATAATGCTGGCGGAGTTTATCGGAGCCATACTGCTCATGCTGGGACTATTCACCCGACTGGCAGCCTTATCGCTGTCAATAGGCATGGCCGTAGCCGCATTCATAGCTCACGCCCCATTCTCAGTTTCGGGCTCGGAATTACCTTTGCTCTACCTCGTTGTTTTCATCGTTCTGCTGGTTTCAGGCGGAGGACGATACTCTGTGGACCATTATATATACAAGTCCACATCGAAAACATCCCGCAAATAATACTAAAAAAGGATACCGAGATCGGTATCCTTTTTAGTTATAATGCAACGTCTGCCTTACGATCAGAAAGGCAGGTCGTCAAAATTATCCTCTTTGTAAGGCTCTGCCGGTACAGCCGCAAAACCGGCATCAATAGGTGGCATCTGCTCTACCGAAGCAGTGGCGGGAGCTTGCTTGCTGAGCTTCCATGCCCTAACCTCTGTAAACCAACGGCCATTATATTCGCGCGACTCCACATTGGCCGCTACGGAAACCCTGTCGCCTTCACGCAGGCCAGCAGCATCCGCAGCCTTATCGCCCCAAAAACTCACACAAACCTTACGCCCGAACTCTCCGTCCTGCTCGAACACAACCTCCTGCTTCTTCCACTCGCCACGGGCACTGGTCCCGCTCACGGGAGGAAGCACCGTCAATACTTTACCTTCGAACTCCATACTATTCGTCTATTATATCTATCCCAAGTATGAGGTCGCCCTGACGTATGGCGTCGATAACGTCGAGTCCTTCGACCACCTGTCCGAAAGCAGTATGCTTACCGTCCAGATGTGCCGTATTTTCGCGGTTATGGCAGATAAAGAACTGCGAGCCACCGGTGTTAGGACCACGGTGAGCCATAGACAGCACTCCACGATCGTGATACTGGCGCGGAGCCGAAGTCTCGCACTTGATGGTATATCCCGGACCGCCAGCTCCGGTTCCGTCCGGACATCCGCCCTGTATGACGAAATCGGGGATCACCCTGTGGAAAGTAAGCGAGTCGTAGAATCCCGACTCGGCGAGTTTTACAAAATTAGCGACCGTACCCGGAGTCTCTTTCTCGTACAGTTCGGCCTTCATGTCACCTTTCTCGGTGTGGATTATCGCATACTTCATATTCGTAATGGAATTATTGTCTTTCTTGGTTTGCATCACGGCAGCGGCATTCTCATCAACGGACGGCATCGTATCTTTCTCCCCGGCTATAATGAACATCGCAACCACGAGGGCTATCACTGCAAAAACCAAAGCGACCACCATCAAAACATTCATTTTTTTGTTACGCTGAGCCATATCTTCCGGCATTTAAATGAAACGGATGTAAAGTTAACACATCCGCCACCATTTTCCAAAACCGAGAGTGGTTCCTCTTCATTTATTCAGAAATCTCCCTACACATGGCTATCCGAACATTCATATTCCCCATTCACTAGGTCCGCCAAAAAAACAAAAGTCCGTCACCCGCAAAGCCTGACAGCGCAAACCTTCACCCACACCATATAATAGACCAAATGACGCACCAAAAACAAGATACCCGGACCGTATGGTCCGGGTATCTTAAAGTTATAGAATCTCGAAAATTATTTCGCAGCTTCTTCGTTTGCAGCATCGTCAGTAGCTGCGGGTATTACGTCAACGAGGTCCACTTCGAAAGTAATTGCCTCGTTCGGCTGGATCTGGCCTGCACCCTGAACACCGTAAGCGAGGTCAGCCGGGATCCAAAGTTTGATCTTACCGCCTTTACCTACGAGTTTCATACCTTCCTGCCATCCTGCGATAACCCTGTTGAGTGCGAGTTCTACGGTATCGCCGCGTTCTTTCGAAGAATCGAACACTTTACCGTCTTTGAGCTCACCGTGGTATACCACTTTCACTACGTCTTCGTCGCTGCTAGCCTTAACGTTCTGGTCGCCCGCTACGAGAATTTCGTAAAGAAGTCCGCTCTCGGTTTTCTGAATGTTAGGATTGTTCTTCTGTACCTCTTCGAGAAACTTGTTGCTAGCTTCGAGGTTCTTAGCCGGAAGTTTCACTGTAAGGTATTCGTTAACGATACGGCCTATTTCGCTCGATTCGAACTGCTCGTTACCTGCGAACGCATCTTTGATACCGGCCAAAAGCGGATCGAGGTTGATTGCAGGATGATCCTTGAACTGCATACCTATGTCCATACCGATTGCGTACGATACAGAGTCTTCGTCGGTTTTGAGGCTGGCAGAGCCGCCGCACGATACGAATGCAGAAGCCGCTACACAAGCAACTGCCGCAAATGCCATTAGTTTTTTCATTTCAAAATACTGTTTTATAAGATGTTATTATCTTCTTTTCATAGGGCTCTTGCCCAAGCAAACGAATGCAAACTTAATGAAATAATGTTAAAAAATACGATGCCCGTCTATTTTTTTCACTAATCAACACATTTCAGGTGAGTTATGGGCCTTTTCGACATTACATTCATCACCAATGCGCCGACTATGGCTGCCGATACCGACGCCATCAGTATCGCTATCTTGGCCGAAGCGGCATATGCCGTCCCGCCGAACGCGAGATTTGCTATGAATATCGACATCGTAAACCCTATGCCGCCCAAGCATGCCACTCCGAACAGCGTCCCCCACGAGCCGCCTTGAGGCATAATCGCAAACCTGAACTTTATCGCCAGCCAACTGAATAAGAATATTCCCAACGGTTTACCCAACAGCAAGCCAAAGAATATGCCCTGCCCTTGACTTTGCCCCAGCACGTGAATATCCGTAATATCGGCTATCTCCACCCCAGCGTTCGCAAGCGCGAAAACAGGCATCACCACGAACGTCACGAATGGATTGAGCCAATGTTCGAGACGCTGAGCGGGACTGATGGCAGAATTCGCGATGAACCGCACCCGCGCAAGGTCTTCGACCTGATGGCTATTGGACAATACCTCCACCCCGCTGCGGTCATGCAATTTGAAGTCTTCCAAAAAGTACCGCACCTTGTATGAGAAATATTTCTTCGAGAACCTCGGCCGTGTCGGCATGGCCATAGCCACGAGTACACCGGCTATCGTCGAGTGTACGCCCGAATTCAGGAAAAGATACCACACAGCTATCGCCGGAACCACATACATGAATACGGAAGTCACGCCCTGCCTGTTCATGAAAACCAGCAGAAGCAATAGCAATATGCCGGTCCCGAGCATCATGAAATCTATGCTCGAGGTATAGAATACGGCTATCACCAAGATCGCCCCCAGATCGTCCACGATTGCGAGCGCGGTCAGGAACACCTTCAACGCAATCGGGACCTTCCGCCCGAGCAGCGACAGCACTCCTATGGCAAACGCTATGTCAGTAGCCATCGGGATGCCCCATCCGGACTCGAACTCCGTCCCAGCGTTAATGGAGAAATAGATCACGGCCGGCACGATCATACCTCCGATCGCCGCTATTATGGGTAGGGACGCTTTTCTGATATTCGAAAGCTCCCCGGCTATTATCTCCCGCTTGATCTCCAACCCGACCACAAAGAAGAACAGCACCATAAGCCCGTCGTTGATCCACTGTTCCACCGACATTCCGAACGTAGAGTCGCCGAACGTAAAACCGACATTCGAAGTCAAAATATTGTGATACCACTCTTTAGTTGTCTCCAAATTGGCCAGCAGCAATGCGATTACGGCGAATACGAGTAACGCCACGCCACCGGCCCACTGACTGCCGAGGAACCTCGAACTCCGGCTCCTTATCACATACCAATGCCTTAACCACCAAAAATGCCTCCCCGGCTTTCCCATATCCTATCGTTTTTGTACGCTCGATTAAAGTAACTATATATTTCGAAAATATTACACGATCATGACAACATGGCGACTATTTCGTCCATCGACACCAATCATTCTAAGCTTTCCGGCGCCAAGCTAATCAGCAAGAAAAACTACAAGGCCGGGTATACACCTCCTGTCATTTTCACTTTGCCTTTATAGACTTTATACCCCCCTATGCTTTCCGGATAGCGTGTATTAATATAATACCCGTCAATTTTTATTGAGTCGAGAAATGGATAATAAGATGAACGATTTTCTCGGTATGGCAAAAAACATATCCTTTTTTGCGCCATTACTTCAAAATTATTTATCCTATCATAACGAACCATCGTCTCTCCTGCTTTGACTGCCATACCATCGTCAAACATCCCTACCCAAAAATCCACATGATCTATTCCAATATTTCCTGTCTCGATCTGCTCTTCAGTCCAATTCGGGCTGGGATTTTGAGTTAAGACTTGCCGTACCGAATCAGGAAACTGTGGATTATACAAGTAAAATAAATCTCGCAACGAGTCTTCAATGCTCATTAGCATTTCATAATACTTATCATCCCTATTCCCCAAGACACGATCAGGCCCAATCATTCCTCTTCCAAAATCAAAGTCACCTGATGGATTACCATCATAATGGTAGTAAATTGAACTACATTCTACGCCATTCTCATCATAAACAGAGTAATACTCACTCATATGCGGAATATACAAATCCTCATCCGTGTTATTTCGGAGCTCAAGTTTTATATAATGAACCCCTTCCAATTCGAATAACGATAAGTTACCCTCGACAGGTGGCCGTTGCAAACATGAACACAGCAATGCGGCTAACAGAAATACTGACAATTGTTTCATATCACAGCAAGACGACAAACCATACGAAAATTTATATCTGAAAAGCGTACTTCAGCCTCATTCGCCCACCGATCGCAACCCGATTTCAACGCATCTGACATCAATCTGCGTGCCGAATTCCTCTATTTTGATGTTCCTATCCATGTCCATTTATGCCAAACGTATTCCAATGGACCTTGTTTGTACTTCGACAGCCACCATTTACAGAATCCAACTTGCAGGCAAAATACGCAGAGACCGATCAATAGGCTAACCGAATATCCGCAATACTGGGCAAGCGAAAGGCCGAACGGGAAATAAATAATCGCGCCTATTATGGATTGGGTAACGTAGTTCGTAAGACTCATTTTACCGTAGGAACGCAGACTATCTACCGCACTCCTGAACTTCTTGACTTGATAGAGAAGCACGAAAGACGACACCAATATGAAAGTAAAGGCCAATTTCTGCCACATATCGAGAACCGTTCCAACCGTTTGCTGTATGATTGCGTCGTTATCCATGACAAGTTCTTTCAGCGTATATAGCGGTGCGAATGCGATAGCGGCAACTATCAATGCTTTAACCCAGAAACGAAGATTATGTTCAGTGGTGACAAAAAGGTGTTTCCTCCCGATATAAAAGCCTAACAAAAACAGACCTGCGGTTTGGGAAAAACGTCCTGCATTGACAGCCCATAACAAGCTAGCCTTTTGACCCAACGTAACGTTACCCGCAATGAACTCCCAAAAATTACCGGCTTTCGTGTACTCCGCTACCTCGGCATACATCTCGCCTACCTTCAGATCTGGCAACTGATGTGCCGGATCAATAAGATTCGCGACATAATGGAACCATTCCACAGGTTGCAACAAAAAGATGACCGCAGTTATAATAATCGCCTTATCGCTCCAATTCCGAGTGAAGAACAGCACGAGCCCGACCACTACGAACAGAAGCAACACATCTCCCGCCGGAAAAAAAGCCGCATTCAACGTAGCGAAACCGACCAGCAACACCAAACGCCACAGGAAACGATAGCCGAAATCCTTACCCTGCTTCCGTTGGTTATTGGTTTGTATGTAGAACGTAAACCCGAACAAAAGAGCGAATATCGCATAAGCTTTCCCTGCGAACAGGGTGAAAACCACGTTACACACACCTTGATCCAGCATATTCAACCAACTCGGCGAATCGGTAGGGTACACGGGGAAAATAAAATGCTCCAGATTGTGCACCAAAAGGATAGCCATGACTGCAAATCCCCGCAGAGCATCAACGACCTCGATACGAGGACTTTTCTCTTCTACCAATCCCATAAAATCTTTTATCATACGTTATTACTTCCCCGAAACCGACTTCAGAGCCACGTTGCACAGCTTGTATAATATCCGTGCACCCACGTTGGCATCCCACTCGCTGTCCGTAGCCGGCGAGACCTCGCACAAGTCGAACCCTACTACACGCCTGCCCGACCGCACCACCTTCTCCAACAGCCACACGGCCTCGTTGAACGAAAGCCCTCCGGGAACCGGCGTCCCCGTATGCGGACAGTTGTCTGGCGACATGCCGTCTATGTCGAAACTTATGTAAACCTTATTCGGCAACATTCCTACGATGCAGTCGCACTGCTCGTCCCAACTTACGCCGGCAAACCTCGCGGCACTCAGCTCCCAATCCGGGACCATCTCTATTTTCTCGTGCGAAGCCGCAAATCCTATCTCCCCGTCGCTTACATCGCGTATTCCGACCTGCACCAAACGGGCGATCTGGGGTATCTTGGTCACTACGTTGAACATTATCGAAGCGTGCGAATTCACGAAGCCCTCGTAAGTATCGCGCAGGTCGGCATGCGCGTCGATATGGAGAATACCTATCCCCTCCTCCCGCTCGGCCACCGCCCTGATGGCTCCGAACGGCGTACTGTGGTCCCCGCCGACAAGCCCTACGAGTTTATCTTCGCCGAGCCACTTCTTCACCTCATCGTACACCTTATTGTTCAGCTTCTCCGAGCTTTCGTTAACTTTCTCCGTACGGCGTCTGAGCAGCATGTCATCAAGCATACTCCCCCCGTGTTCGAGCGTCTCCATGACCTTCGCCGCCTCCGGGCGCAGGAATGTGCTTTTCTCCTGTATGGTATAATCTATCCCGGCCGTGCCTATCCCTTCGCGCCAGCCGCCGGGGAAAAGCGGATCGTACAGATCGAGCTGTGTCGAAGCGCTGATTATTGCGTCGGGAGCGAAACGCGAACCGTCGCCATACGACGATGTGACGTCCCACGGAACGGAGACAAGTACGAGACGCGATTGTTCTGGGGAGAACGGGAGGCCGAAATAGTTTCCGTTGTCCTGACCTACACCGTTGGGATCGAAATCTTTGATATCCATAAAATAAAGGCGAATTTCGCTTTATCACAAAATCGTGTTCACAAAGGTATGGAAAATACCCGAAAGAACCTCTCTCAGAATACGGTACGGCGCAGGCCCGCTATAAAATCTGCTTATAACATCAAACTTTACTATAAACACACGCAACAAAACACAATCTTCCGACGTTATATATGTGACTTCCGGCAGTATAATGCTACACGAGTCGGGGGTTATAGTTTTTTTCATAATCAATACATTAAGTTGGGTGCCCCCGCCGTGACGAGAGTTACCGCGGGGGTTTTTCACGCCGCATCCGCCGGCAACGGCTACAAACTGGCGAATTATATAGTATCTTTGGGGTGAAAAAACACTGAGATGAAAATAGTTATCGACCGCGACATCCCTTACATAAAAGGCGTTCTCGAACCATACGCAACCGTTTCATACATAGAGGGAAGCAACATCACGCCGGACGACGTGTCGGATGCCGACGCCCTCATAGTCCGGACAAGGACACGGTGCGACCGCAGCCTGCTCGACGGCTCGTCTGTCAGAATAATAGCCACCGCGACGATAGGCTACGACCATATAGACACAGACTACTGCCGCGAAGCCGGTATCGACGTTGTGACGTCGGCCGGATGCAATGCTCGCGGAGTACTGCAATGGATGGCTGCGACATTATCGTACGCCTCTCAAACATACGGTTGGACACCATGCGACAAACACATCGGCATAGTCGGTGTCGGGAACGTAGGCTCGCTCGTAGCCGCATATGCCAAATCGTGGGGCTTCGACATCCTGTGCTGCGATCCCCCGCGCCAGAGATTGGCTGAATCGGATGAAACCCGCACCGCACACGGTCTATATACTCCCGACGAGTTCGTTCCGTTCGACCGCATAGTCTCCGAGTGCGACATCGTCACTTTCCACACACCGCTTACCAAGACAGGCAAAGACGCGACATTCCACCTCGCCAGCCCGGACTTCTTCGGCTCAATCAAACCGGAAGCTCTCGTGATAAATTGTGCCCGTGGCGCTATAACCGATACTGCAGCGATGCTCAGCGCCATGGAGTCGCGGCAATGCGTATGCTGCATAGACACATGGGAGAACGAACCCGACATCGACTCCGCGCTGTTACAGAAAGCATTGGTCTCCACCCCTCATATCGCCGGCTACTCGGCGCAGGGCAAAGCCAATGCCACTTCGATGGTAGTAAATGCGATAGCTAAGAAATTCGGTCTGCCTCTCGAAGGATGGTATCCAGCCAAAGACGTGCCCCGTGTAACACCGCGCCCGATTTCATGGGACGACATGGCCAAAACCATAAAACAGCACTGCGACATAGAACAAGAAAGCCGCACACTAAAGGAGAAACCCGGGGATTTCGAACGACTTCGCAACGACTACGCGTACCGTCCCGAATATTTTTAGGAATATCTTAACACTAACATCTCGCCGGGCATCCAAAAATAAGTGCTATCTTTGCACGGTTTTGTCCGTGAAGCCTGAGAGGGCGCAGATTAATAAATGAAATCATGTACAAGAGTATTATCAGACCAGTACTATTCTGCCTTTCCGCCGAAACGATTCACCATATTGTGGCGACAATACTCCGCTTCGCAAGGGCCATCGGGTTGCTGCCGCTGCTACGCTCGATATTCTCATACAAGCACCCCTCGCTGGAACGCGAGGTGTTCGGAGTGAAATTCCCGAACCCGGTAGGACTGGCGGCTGGATTCGACAAGAACGGCGATCTGTATCGTGAAATGTCAGCGCTCGGATTCGGATTCGTGGAGGTCGGGACCGTAACCCCGAAACCACAGCCGGGCAATCCCAAACCGCGCATATTCAGGCTTAGGAAAGACAATGCGCTCATCAACCGCATGGGATTCCCGAACAAGGGGCTCGAAAACATGGTCCGCAACCTGCGTAAACGCAAAGGCAACATGGTGATAGGCGTGAACCTCGGCAAAAATACACTCACTACCAACGAGGAGGCTCCGGCCGACTACCTGAAGCTGTTCCGCAGCCTTTACGAATACGCCGACTATTTCGTCGTAAACGTCAGCTGCCCGAACGTCAAGGACATTACGAAGCTCCAGAACCCCGACAACCTCAACGCCATACTCGAAGGACTGTTCGAATTCCGCCGCGGCCAGAACCATTACAGGCCCATACTGCTGAAAATATCGCCGGACCTTTCGTTCCAGCACATAGACTCCATCATACAGATACTTATCGACACTCCGCTCGACGGCTTGGTAGCCACCAACACCACCACATCGCGCGAAGGGCTCACTACCGACAGCCAGACCGTAGAGAAGATAGGCAACGGCGGACTCAGCGGCGCTCCCATTACGAACCGCGCCGTAGAGGTCATATCATACATACACAAGAAAACCGAAGGACGCTACCCCATCATCGGTGTCGGCGGCATCATGACACCAGAAGACGCCCAGCGGATGTTGGAAGCTGGCGCCAGTCTGGTCCAACTGTATACGGGCTTCATTTACGAAGGCCCCGCATTCGCCAAGAAGATCTGCAAGCGTCTTAAGCAGACAGAAGAACCTGAGAAACAGAACTAAACCGACTATACAATGCTGGCGCGGATAATAACTATCGGAGACGAGATACTGATCGGACAGATCACCGATACAAACTCCGCATGGATCGCTGCACGCCTCAACGAGAACGGCATCCGTGTCGAAGGGATGGAAAGCATAGCGGACGACGCAAACGAAATAAAACGCTCGTTGGACGAGTCGCTGGCCAAAGCCGACATAATCTTCATGACCGGCGGTCTCGGCCCCACGAAAGACGACATCACCAAGAAAACGCTCGCGGAATATTTCGGGTGCGGAATGCACCAAGACGACGAGACGTTCGCTATGATAGAGGCCCTACTAAAGACCCGCGGCATAGATTTCAACGAACTCAACCGGTCGCAGGCGATGGTTCCCGACTGCTGTACGGTACTTCCGAACCATAACGGCACAGCTCCCGGAATGTGGTTCGAACGCGACGGCAAGGTCGTAGTATCGCTACCCGGTGTCCCGTTCGAAATGAAAGCCCTCGTCTCCGACGAAGTACTACCGCGCATCGGACGCACGTTCAAACTCGGGTCTATCGTTCACAAAACGATGTTGACCTTCGGACTTGCCGAATCGGTACTCGCCACCCGCATCGCCGATTGGGAGAACGCACTCCCGAACGGACTGAAACTGGCATATCTTCCAAATCCATCCGGCATAAGGCTGCGCCTGTCTGCATACGACGTAGAGGGAGCTGACGCCGGCAAACTCATAGAGGATAGTTTCGACCGTCTGAAAGAAATAATTCCCGAACACATACTCGGATACGAAGGGGCATCAGTACAGGAGTCGCTGTTCCAACTACTGAAAGATCGCAAACTGACACTCTCCACGGCAGAGTCGTGTACAGGCGGCAACATCGCCCACCTCATAACCTCGATGGCCGGATCAAGCGACTATTTCAGAGGCGGCGTAGTGGCCTATACGTATGACATGAAAGAAAAACTCCTCGGAGTTGACCGCGCATTTCTGGACAAACACGGAGCAATCAACGCCACCGTTGCAGAACAGATGGCCGCAGGAGTAAAGAAACTAACCGGCAGCGACTTCGCTATCTCCACAACAGGCATAGCCGGTCCCGGAAACGGAGGTGAGGCCGAAGCTATCGGCACGGCATGGATAGGCATAGCACATCCGCACGGCGTATTCAGTCGCAAAGTGGCGTTCGGCAAGATTCGGGAGCAGAACATAAACCGTTTTTCGGCCGCTGCACTCAACATCCTACGTCTTTTCATAAACGGAAATAAAGACGTGCCGACACCGGAAGGCATGCTCTAAAATTTGCTTTTCCGTTTTTTTTACGTACCTTCATAACGTATAGAATCTTAAAACCTATAGTTATGAAGGCAAAACTACTCCCGGTCTTTACAGCGCTGTTATCACTGACACTCTTCTGCACATCGTGTAACAAGGACGACGACAAACCCGTGTCAATGGGGTACATCACGATTAACAATGTGAAAAAGGAGATAAAAATGGCTACTCACTATATGTCCGACCCGCTACAAGCAGGCGCATTCCGATTCAGCACAGCTTCCTCAAAAGCAGCCTTCGATCCCAATAAAGATTTCGACATATACATCGAGCTGCCATTCAACCGCATAAACGAGCCGCACGGAGCTGAATTTCCCAATGAAATACGTTGTCTCGAAATAAGGGGTAACGGGGCCAAAGCGACAGCCTCGTCCCTATCGTCTGCCAACATCACATTAGGCGCCGGGACCATAGAAATATCACGCGGGAGCTACGGAAAGGGCCACGCCAGAATAAAATTATCCGTTGCATACGAAACCGGAGAGCCGGGACAAACGGCAAGCATGATTATAGACGCCACCTTCGACGGAACGATGGCCCAAGCCGCGGCGTTCTCCGCAGTGTAGCCTATCCGCCACATTTTGGTCATAATCAAAATTATGACTACTTTTATGCGGACCTATTAACAGACAAAAGCTTATGAAAACGCTCAAGCCATTCAAGCTATTATTATTCTGCATGTCCGCATTGATATTTACGGCCTCATGCAAGGATGATAAGGAAAATAAGATACGAAACAAATTCGAGTGGGACGGAACCGAACAAGCGATAACATACGCCGTTTTCGCACGCGAGGACAATTCCGGCGGCAACGACAATCCGAACGAGTATTTCGTGATGTCCACAAATGATTATTGGTTGAAAATCATAGTGCCGCAGCAATATCTGGGTATCAACCGGTATCAGTGGCCCAAAATACGCCCGTATACCGTCAGATTCCAGAGTAAAACCCCGGGGCTCTTCAGCTACGACATGACTAACGAGTCGCAATCGCCGGATCCAAGAGTCGTAGGGGGCACGTTCCGCATATTACCCAAGAGTTACGGCAACTACGAAATCGACATGGACATCAACATTCACAATGGATACAGCATCGAGGTGCTCAAGGTGCATTTCAACGGAAAAATGACGAACGATCCGAGCATCAACGAATGGGAAGAGGACAATCCGGACATCAGGCGATAGTAAGGACGGCAGCGGCGTTGCTGCGGGTAAAAAACACTCGGATAGACAGATATTTTAGAGCATGGTGTTGCCGTTTCCCGAAAAACGAGTATATTTGCACTCCCTTTTATATAGAGGGAATGTTTTTATTAAGTTCCGGTCAAGCCGGGCAAAAAGAAAACGAACAATATGAAAGTTTGCGAAATCACAGGAAAAGGAGCTCTGACAGGCAATAACGTCAGCCACTCCAACCACAAGACCAAACGCCGCTTCAACCCGAACTTGAAGACGAAACGTTTTTGGTCTGAAGAAGAGGGCCGCTGGGTTACACTCAAGGTAACGGCAGCCGGAATGAAAACCATTAACAAAAAAGGACTCGCAGCAGCACTCAAAGACGCAGCGGCTCCCAAGAAAATCTACTAAAAAGGTAACGCAGAATGGCAAAGAAAGGTAACCGTGTTCAGGTGATACTCGAATGCACCGAACAAAGAGAGAGTGGCGTTCCGGGAATGTCTCGTTACATCACCACTAAGAACAAGAAGAACACACCGGACCGTATGGAGCGTCGCAAATACAACCCATACCTCAAGAAAGTGACTCTTCACAGGGAAATTAAGTAATCCAGAGAAAGTTTTTAACCATGGCAAAGAAAGTAGTTGCAACGCTCAAAACCGGAACCGGTAAAAGCGTAACCAAATGCATCAAAATGGTGAAATCTGAAAAGACAGGCGCCTACACCTTCAAAAGCGGCGTAGTGCAGAACGAACAGATCAAAGAGTTCTTCGACAAGAAATAAGCACCTGTTTCAGATTGCGTTAAGGCCCATTGCGCGGCCATAACACAAAAGGCATCCAATTGGATGCCTTTTGTGTTTTAACGAAAAGATGCTATTTTTGGTTACGACAAACCTCCCGCCAAACATGAAAAAACTTTTCCTCTCACTAATACTTATTATCCTCTGCTCTTGTGCCCCGACAAAAAAATTATCGGTAACACACCGACTGCCAGCCAGCTCAGAAAACTCGGCAGTAATCACTTACAATTTAAATGACACTCCACCAATGACGCGCAATTGTTAGGCAGCATCAAAATAGGAGACTCCGGATTTTCCACAAAATGCAGCTACGATAAAGTCATAGCTTTTGCACACAAAGAAGCACGTTCAATCGGCGGCAATGCCATTAAAATCACCGCGCACCGGCTACCGTCCGTATTAGGCAGCACATGCCATCGCATAGAAGCCGATATTCTCAAAGTCAACATCGGACAAATCAGCCACCATGACACCACGACAGAAATAGACCAACAACTTGCGGAAGCAGGCTGCGCTATAATACATTTTTACAGATTCGCAGGCACAGGATTCATAATTGGGTATGACGTCAAAATCGGAGACACCGTATTAGCCCGAATGACAAACAATTCAAAAGAAAGTATCAAAGTTAAAGCTATCGGCAATACTACATTGACAGCAACAACCGAAAGCAAGGCAGAGTTACCTATAACACTCGAACCGGGCAAACACTATTATATTAGATGCTCCGTCACAATAGGCGTAATGGTTGGCCATCCGAAATTAGAACTAATAGAATCCGGAGTAGGGAAAGTCGAGTTCGCAAGCATCAAGGCAAAAGAATAAAAGCGCAACATAAAGCCACATAAATCTCCCGCCCAAATACCGACGGGCGATTTAGGATTTGCAACACTATAATAATTATGAGAACATATATCAAATCATTAAGCCACGCCATACTCGTCTTTTTCTTCTTGCTGCAATCATGCGGTGGCGGTAAGCAGCAAAACGATTACGTGGTCATCGACAAATTTCCAGTCAGCGTGGAGCTCGACACCATCCGAACCATACGCCCAGACGGAGTCGTGGGACTGTTATCGCTTGCAAAAGCCGGAGATTATTTCGTCGGCGAACTGTTCAAGCAAAACCACTGCTTCCAACTGTTCGACAGTTTGCTGAATCCAATCGCCCCATTCGCCCGAAAAGGCCGCGGCCCAGAAGAGTATTATGCTCCGACATACATGGGACAATACGAGCAGACAGGAAACGCGAATTATATCTGGATATTGGACAGGGCTCTGTCGCAATTCATGAAAATCAACTTAAATACCGTAATCGAGACCCAAACGGTTCCGTATGAAACCATGTACGAGTTCACAGGAAAAGACAACATGCATCTCCGCAGCCTTTTCTACATCAACGACAAATTATTGTTGGGCACACTCGATGACCAAGAGTGCAAGGTCGTCTCTTACAATCCCACAGACAAGAAAAAGACCGAATATGCTAACTTCATGGAATTCCCATATAATCAAATAGACGACATTCACGGGCTTTCGCAAAATATGTGTGCACTGAAACCCGACAAAAGCCGCATGGCTTCGGTATTCTTTTACCTGCCGCAAATAGACTTGTACGACAGCACCGGAACACGATACCTGTCCATATTTCACGAACAGATGTTGCCGCCCAAGAAAGCGGATCAGAGCCTCGACACCGAATTTTATTTGCAGGTATGTGCTACGGATAAGTACGTCTACGCCCTCATGCAGGCAAAACAGGAACGCGAAAAATGCCGAGTCCAAGTCTATGATTGGAACGGCGCTCCCAAAGCGGAACTGATTATCAATCCCGCATCGAACTTTTGTGTCTCAAACGATGGCAATTACCTATACGCCATCTACTTCGACACGGAAAAGGAGACGATCACTCAATACGACATGCGGAACATCCTGTAATCTCCTCCGACCTGACAAAACGAAACGCCCTGAAACCGATTTCCAATTTCAGGGCGTTTATCGTTTATGAGAACAATTACACCAATCTGCCGATGAGCTGGTCGCGATCACCATAGAGGAAGTCTATCGGAGCGATCTCGATCATAGTGTAAGCCCCCGGTTTCTGCTTGAGGGCCGCACGCGCAGATGAAACGAGTATCTGTGCCGTCAGCGCCGGATTGTTGATATGCATATTGAACTCAAAAAGCTGATTCTGCGTCTTGCCCGACACACCTTTACGCGACAGGTTCACGCCGTGCCCCATATCGAGAAGATCGTCAACGTTCTCGACTGCAATGACGTGCGTTTCGTCATGCACGAAATAAGCGTCGTTCTTGATCGCTTTCGCAACTTCGTCGTACTTAGCACCCGGTTCGAGTTCGATGTACACCATACGGCGATGAATACCCGTACCGATAGGGATGGTCATGGAGAGTGCAGCCTTGACTCCTTTGATAGCCTTAACGGCTACCGTATGCCCCATACTCATACCCGGACCGAAATTGGTATAGGTTATACCATTGGGAGCGCAAGCCTCCATCAGTGCTCGCACAACAGAGTCGCTTCCCGGATCCCATCCTGCCGCCATCACGGCAACCGAGTTATTCTTCTTTGCCACCTCGTCCAGATGAGTACGGACCTTAACGATGTCGGTATGTATATCGAAACTGTCAACAGTATTGATTCCGAGTGCGAGCATTTTGGTCGCCTGAGCTTCCGCACTGCGCGATGGCGTACAGAGTACCGCCACATCTACTTTACCGAGTTTAGTGATGTCGTCCACCACGGTATACATTGCTATTTCCGCCGGAACGTTGCTCGCGTCACGCCTTACAATACCTACAATCTCGAAATCGGGAGCCGCCTCGAGTGCGTCGAGTACGTACCTGCCGATGTTGCCGTATCCTACTACGGCTGCTTTGATCTTTCCCATTTGTCCTTATATTATTGAAGTTATAAATTTACACTACCCGGTTACAAATATAAGAATTTCTGAAAAAAGCGGTTCTATTCCGCCACTACTTTCCTCTCCGGACGACAGATTTCGAAGAGTCACTTTTATATGCTATATTTGCAGAGTTACGACATACGCACCGGGTGGCACGCAAGAGCATCGGTGTTGTTGGGTATTCATCATTTTAAACGCATATACGATGGGATTATTCGATATTTTCAAGAAACAAAAAGTCCAAGAGAAAGAACAGGCTCCCGCAGGGCAGCGTGAAGAGATAGAGAAGGAAGAGAAGCAGGAATTGAGCGCAGGACTCGAAAAGACTAAAGAGGGTATTTTCAGCAAACTCGCCCGTGCCGTAGCGGGAAAATCCAAAGTCGATGCCGATGTGCTCGACGATCTCGAAGAGGTGCTCATCACCTCTGACGTGGGTGTCGAAACCACAGTACGCATCATCGACCGGATAGAGGCACGCGTAGCACGCGACAAATTCATGAACTCTTCCGAACTGCAATCCATACTCCGTGAAGAGATTGCGGGACTGCTTCAGGAGACGCACTCCGACGACAGCTCTTTCGGACTCGACGCCAAGCCGGGCGAGCCTTACGTGGTAATGGTAGTGGGCGTGAACGGCGCAGGCAAGACCACAACCATAGGCAAACTCGCGGCCCAACTCGTCAAGGCCGGCAAAAAGGTATACATCGGGGCGGCCGATACTTTCCGCGCAGCGGCCATCGACCAATTGCAGGTATGGGCCGACCGCGCCGGCGCGACAATGATACGTCAGGACATGGGATCGGATCCGGCATCGGTAGCGTTCGACACGCTCAAATCGGCGGTCGCCAACAAGGCCGACGTAGTACTCATAGACACCGCAGGACGCCTCCACAACAAAATAGGTCTAATGAACGAGCTATCCAAGATACGCAACGTCATGTCAAAGGTCATCCCTGACGCACCGCACGAGGTGATGCTCGTATTGGACGGCAGCACGGGGCAGAACGCTTTCGAGCAGGCCAAACAATTCACTCAAGCTACACAGGTAACGTCGCTCGCCATCACCAAACTCGACGGCACGGCCAAAGGCGGTGTGGTGATCGGCATCAGCGACCAGTTTAGAATCCCGGTACGATACATCGGAATAGGCGAGGGCATCGACCAACTGAAAATCTTCGACAGGAAAGAATTTGTAGACGCCTTGTTCGGATAAAATGCAACTTTTCACATCGCCCAAACGTATTATATATAAACCCACATAATACGTAAGATTATGAAAAAACTTCTACTCGTCTGCCTATTGGCAGCATTTGCCGTACATGCATCGTACGCACAAAAGAGAACAGAGATCGACCTTGCGGCGATAAAGGAAGCTGTAAAGGATACGGCCTACTACAACAATCTGAAGAGAGAGTTTTTCAAGCTACATACACTTCCGACCCAAGATCTCGTAAACTTATTTTACGGACAGGCATTTCAGGCAGACTACTCCCCGTACGACAAATTAATATGGCAACCCGCAATAGACAAAATAATGAAAAAAGACGGGGCTATGTCAGCTCTGGCGATGTGCTTTCGCCTCTTAGAGGAACGTCCTGCCTACCTTCCGTTACTCAACTACACAATCAACGTAGCAGAAAGCGCCAAGATCGACAAAAGCTTGTTAGTAGCTATGGTGATGAACAAGGTCAAATTATTAGTGCTCATACGTGAAAGCGGTGACGGAACCATAGACAGCCCTCTACTCGTCACGTCTATTTCGGACGAACATCTTCTTATGGAAGTAATGAAACTCCAGAACAACTCGCAGGCACTCATGGAAAAAGACGGACGACATTACGACATGTGGGAAGTAACACCCAATGAGATGTATAAATCCGACAAAATTTATTTCGACATAAACCTTCCTTATCCGGAGTTATCAAAACTATTTCCGGAAGATGAAACAAGTGACAAGAATTGAAAAAACTTAATCTTATAACGCTCGGGTGCGCGAAGAACGTGGTGGACTCGGAGCGCATACTCGCCCAACTGGCCGATGCCGGATGGCAGGTGGTTCACGACAGCGACGACCTCGACTCGGAGGTAGTCGTAATCAACACATGCGGATTCATCGGAGACGCGAAAGAGGAATCCATCAACATGATACTCGAATGTGCGGCCGCCAAGGAGCGCGGCGACATCGACCAGCTATACGTCATAGGCTGCTTGAGCGAGCGCTACCGCGACGAGCTGCGTGCCGAGATACCAGAAGTGGACGATTTTTTCGGCGTGAGGGACATCACCGAGGTCGTTCGAGAACTGCTCGGTGACTGGCGCGACGACCTTAATACGGAGCGCATACTCTCTACCCCATCCCATTACGCATACCTCAAAATCTCAGAGGGATGCAATTGGGGCTGCGGCTATTGTGCCATACCGCTCATACGAGGACGGCATGTATCGGTCCCTATGGACGAATTGATGGAGGAAGCACACAAACTCGCAGCCAAAGGTGTTCGGGAGCTTATCGTCATCGCTCAGGACACAACATATTACGGTGTCGATCTGTATGGGGAACGCAAACTCGCGGAGTTGCTGAAACGACTGTGTACGGTAGACGACATCGAATGGATACGCCTGCATTATGCCTATCCTACGGCATTCCCGCAGGACGTAATAGATGTCATGGCCGCCGAACCTAAGATATGCAAGTATCTCGACATTCCGTTCCAGCACATCTCGGACAGCCAACTGCGCTCCATGCACCGAGGCATCGACAAACAGGGAACATACGCTCTCATCGAGCGGCTCCGCGCGGCAATCCCCGACATAGCCATCAGGACCACCCTGCTCGTGGGCTACCCGAGGGAGAGCGACGAGGATTTCGCAGAGCTGCTTGATTTCGTCCGCGACGTCAGGTTCGACCGGCTCGGAGTATTCCCCTATTCAGGAGAGGAGGGGACCTATTCGGCCGAACACCTCGAGGACGACGTTCCGGCCGAGACCAAAGAATTGCGCGTCGATACGATTATGGCCATACAGGGCAACATTTCGCTCGAAAACAACGTTAATAGAGTAGGACGAACGGAACGTGTAATCATAGATTCGAAAGAGGGAGAATACTACATCGGGCGCACACAATACGACTCACCCGAAGTAGATCAGGAAATACTGATAAAAACAGGCAAGCGTCTGAAACCGGGCGATTTCGTGACAGTGAAAATCACAGCCGCCGAGCAGTACGACCTGTATGCCGATTTGATATAGGCGTTTTCGGTTTGTGAAAACCAACTTTTTTATTTAACTTTGATGTGTAATAGTATACACAGAATTTAAGAAACCAGAGCAAAATACTGCGAGATGCCAGAATCACCTGTTGTAAAGTCTGTAAAGGAGAAGGTCGGGCTGTTGATAGCCGACAACCGCAAGTTGCGGGAGGAGCTCCGTAAGACTGTAGAACATCGTGACAAGCTGAAAGCAGGAAACAGGGAGCTAGAAGCCGAAATAGCCCGTTTGGAGAAGAGGATAGCCGTATTGGAACTGAAGGATGGGATGACAGGCACGGGCGACAACAAATTGGCGAGGGCACGCGTCAACCGTCTTATGCGGGAGGTGGACAAATGTATCGCACTTTTAAACCGGGACCAAGCATAACGAGACAAAGGCGACCGAAAACGTATATAAGGGTCCTTACATAAAAGGAGACTGGTTATACCGAGAGGGTGAAAGGTAGAGAGTGAACCGGGAACGGTTGAAAAGCAATTGATTTAACAAAGTTTTACGATTAAAAAAGGGAAAGCACCGGGTTGTGGATTCAAAACTAAACATACGACTTAACATCGCCGGCAAGAGCTATCCCCTTAGCATCGAGAGGGAAAAAGAGGAGAAGTACCGCCGGGCGGAAAAAGAGATAAACGACCTCGTAACGAAGTTCAGGAGCCGTTTCCGTGCGGAAAGCGAAGACTATCTGGCTATGACCGCGCTGCAAATATCGTTGGCCAACGTAGAGTTGGAGATGAGCCGCAGCCTCGGAGAAGACATAGACGCACTTGTCGATATAGACAAGGAGTTGGACGAATACCTCTCATCTCTCAAATAGAGAGCAACGGGTTGGAGATAACCCGCACACATATAAGACCCGGACACTACGCAGTACGCGCCGTCCGGAGCGAGGGAAACGGAATACAGGTTCTTTACACATACCGGAATATACCCGCATAGATTCCTTTTAACTTTGCGAAACTAACATTATTAAAATTGGAGCTGAACTTGGCTTCTCAAAAACAGGCCTTAACCCCGCAAGGGGTGCATCCTCTCTGCGTATGATGCCGTTGGACGTTTGCGATCTGCCGGAGGCTCCACACATGACGTTTTGGAGATTCGTCAAACAACAAGGGAATATCTATGCGGGCTTTTTATTTTTAAACACAATTAACCTAACATATTTTTAAACCAAAACCCATTAACACTAAACCATGGATACAATATTTATCATATTGGCCGTGGTCATCGGGGCCGCAGTAGGCATAGGGGTATACCTTCTTATAGCGAAAGTACTGGGAGCTAAATCCCTTGAAAAGCGTAAGAGTTCGATCCTCAAAGAGGCCGAAACCGAAGGCGAGATGATCAAGAAGGAAAAGATCCTTCAGGCTAAGGAGAAGTTCATCCAGCTCAAGAGCGAGCACGACAGGATGGTCAACGAACGCAACCAGAAGCTCTCCCAGCGGGAGCAGGGCATCAAGCAGATAGAGAACAACCTCCAGCAGAAACAGAACGATCTGGAACGCAAGAACAAGGAAGCCGACCAGATCAAGGAGCAGATGGAAAATCATATCGCCAATCTGGAGCGCAAGAAGGAGGAACTCGACAAGAAGATCAAGGAACAGAATGCCCGTCTCGAACAGATCAGCGGCATGAGCAGCGAAGATGCCAAAAACATCCTGATCGAGAACATGAAGGAAGAGGCTAAGGCCGACGCTGCGAACTACATAAACGAGACCATCGAGGAGGCCAAACTCACCGCCAACAAGGAGGCCAAGAAAATCGTGGTACAGAGCATTCAGCGCGTCGCCACCGAAACTGCCATTGAAAACTCGGTCACCGTATTCAACATAGAAAACGACGACGTCAAGGGACGCATCATAGGCCGCGAGGGACGTAACATCCGTGCGTTGGAAGCAGCGACCGGAGTCGAGATAATAGTCGACGATACCCCGGAGGCAATCATCCTGTCGGGCTTCGACCCCGTACGCAGGGAGATTGCGCGACTGGCTCTCCACCAACTCGTTACGGATGGGCGCATACACCCGGCACGTATCGAAGAGGTTGTATCTAAAGTGCAGAAACAGATCGAGGAGGAGATTGCCGAAGTAGGTAAACGCACGGCCATAGACCTCGGTATACACGGACTGCATCCGGAACTTATCAGGCTCATCGGCAAGATGAAATACCGCTCTTCATACGGACAAAACCTGTTGCAGCACTCCCGCGAAACGGCCAATCTCTGCGGCGTTATGGCGGCAGAACTCGGGCTCAATCCAAAGACGGCGAGACGTGCAGGCCTGCTCCACGACATCGGCAAAGTGCCCGACGACGAGCCGGAATTGCCGCACGCAATTATAGGTATGAAACTCGCCGAGAAGTACAAGGAAAAACCTGAAGTTGTCAACGCCATCGGAGCGCACCACGATGAGATGGAGATGACATCGCTCATAGCCCCTATCGTACAGGTCTGCGATGCCATATCAGGTGCTCGTCCCGGTGCTCGCCGCGAAGTTGTTGAATCGTATATCAAACGTCTCAAGGAGATGGAAGACATCGCCCTCGCATACGAAGGCGTAATGAAGACATACGCTATACAGGCCGGCCGCGAACTGCGCGTGATCGTAGGTAGCGAGAAGATCAGCGATCAGGAAGCGGACCAGCTCTCGCACGACATCGCCAAGAAGATTCAGGACGAAATGACATATCCCGGACAGGTCAAGATTACGGTAATCCGTGAGACCCGCTCGGTAAGCTATGCTAAGTAAATTCGAATACCGAATACGCAAAAGGCGCTTCAGTTGAAGCGCCTTTTATTTTTTAGAATTAATGTCTATACACAGATAGACTGTTGGTTTCAGAAAGGCATCGGGACAATTTGCAGCAGGAGCAGAACAGGGCACAATTTATTAATCCACATGCGACTTATATATAGCCTTTGCAAACAAGAGTTTGAACCCATAGGATGGCGGGATTGTTGAATTTGTACAATACCGACAGACTCCATGCCTGCCCCGAATGCACAAATTAGAAATCCGATAATCACCATGCTATATCCAACGAATAATTGGGACAAAACAGGCAACGATCTCCAATATGATACATACACTCGAAGCTATGCCCCACAATAAATATGATCCTTTAAATGTAGCATCATCATCTGCTGTACCATAACATCTCCAATGTATGACATATGACAAGCCATTGCACTGAAAACAATTACAGATAGAACCTTCATTATAATTTTCTATCATAATCCGGCATCCGCAATAAGCACATTCTACAAAATCGAGTTATTCACTCTATCCGACCAATAAGTATTTTTCCGAAAAGCCGATGTAGCCAGCACCCTAATGCGCCTCCACCCAGTTGGCCCCTACGCCGCAATCGACCGTAAGCGCAACTTTCAATCTCGCTGCCCCCTCCATCGCCTTCACGACTATCTCCGTCACTTGGGCCTGCTCCGGCTTATACATATCCACAACGAGTTCGTCGTGTACCTGAAGAATGACTCTGGAACGTAATCCGCGTTTGCCGAACTCCTTATGGACCGCTATCATCGCCAGTTTCATAATATCGGCCGCACTTCCCTGTATAGGAGCGTTTATGGCATTACGCTCGGCCAACCCGCGCACGTTGGCATTCGCCGAACGTATATCGGGCAAGAACCGTTTGCGCCCGAACAGCGTGGTGACATACCCTTCGTCACGAGCCTGCGCGATCACCCTCTCCATGTAATCCTTGACACCGGGATACGAACGGAAATACCCAGCGATTATCTCGGCAGCCTCTGTTCTCGGTATATTCAAGCGTTGGCTCAACCCGAAAGCGGATATACCGTATATGATCCCGAAGTTAGCCGTCTTGGCACGACGCCGCTGCTCAGAGGTGACATCGGCCAACGGAACATCGAACAACAGCGCCGCTGTCGCCGCGTGTATATCCTCGCCTGCACAGAAAGCATCGAGAAGGTTCTTATCTCCGCTTAAATCCGCCATCAACCGAAGTTCGACCTGAGAATAATCGGCAGAGAAAAGCAGATGATCTCCGTCGGCCGGAACGAAAGCCTTACGTATCTCCCTACCCTGCTCCTCGCGTATGGGAATGTTCTGCAGATTCGGGTTCGAAGAGCTCAACCGTCCCGTAGCCGTCACCGCCTGATTATATGACGTATGCACGCGCCCTGTCTTAGGGTTCACCAGTTGCGGCAAAGCCTCGATATATGTCGAAAGCAATTTCTTAATTCCCCTGTATTCCAGAATCATGTTCACGACCGGGTTTCGGTCGGCCAACGACTGCAGGTACTCCTCGTCGGTACGATACTGTTTCGTCTTGGTCGTTTTCGGTTTAGGGTCGATCTTCATCTTTCCGAACAAAGCGTCCCCCAATTGGCGGGCGGAGTTGACATTGAGAGCAGGTTCCCCCGTCACAACACGTATCTCCTCTTCGAGCTTCGCAAGCTCGCCCGACAGTTTTCGGCCGTAATCCGACAAAATCTTCGTATCGACCCTGACACCCGCCATCTCCATATCGGCAAGCACGTCTATCATCGGCTCCTCTATATCCCTGTACAGCTTTTCAAGCTCCTGCTCCACCACTTGCGGCCACAGCACATTCTTCAGTCTCAAAGTCACATCGGCATCCTCCGCAGCATATGCGGCTACCTTGTCCACAGGAACCATATCCATCGTAATCTGCTTCGCCCCGCGACCGATAAGCGACTCGATCTCTATCGGGCTATATCCGAGATAGGTACGCGCCAAATGATTCATACCGTGGCGCGATTCGGGATCGAGTAGGTAGTGCAGCAGCATAGTGTCGTACTTGAAACCGAGCGTCCGCACGCCCGCATTCAGCAACACCATCATATCGAACTTAATGTTCTGGCCTATCTTCTCTATATTTTCGTTCTCGAACAGCGGCCGCAAAATATCGAGATATTCGGTCTCCTTCGATGCGTCGAACGGAACGTACCACGCTTCGAACTCCTCCACGGCAAACGACATACCGACAAGTCTGTCGTTGAAAACGTCGAAACCGGTCGTTTCCGTATCGAAAGCGAAAATCCCGTTCTTCTCAAGCCTGCCGACCATATCCCGCAACTCTTCGCTACTCCGCACTACACGATACGTATGTTCTACATCGTTTATGCTCGAATAGCCGGCATCAGCAAACAAATCCCCCTGCTGCATCTGCACCTGAGGCTGTGCAGGCATATCGAACAGCGAACCCTGCCCCTCCATGCCTTTCGGCATCGACTTACTGCCGACAACGGGCTCAACCGCCGGTTCAGCTTGTAACGCCGCTTTCATCGTACTACCGCTCTGAGGATAGGGTGCGAAAATGCCACTCTCCATCTCTCGCAGGAACATATTGAACCCAAGCTCGTGATATATCTCCCTCAACTCTTCCGAATCCGGAGCTTCCATTTCGAGACGGGCCGGCTCGAAATCTATCGGCGCATCAGTATCTATCGTGGCCAGTTTCTTGGACAGAAGCAACTGTTCGCTGTTGGCAAGGATATTCTCACGCTGTTTACCTTTGAGCCTGTCGGCATTGGCGAGGATATTCTCCACCGTACCGAACTCGTTCACGAGCTTGATCGCGCTCTTCTCGCCGATTCCCGGTACACCGGGAATATTATCCGAAGCATCTCCCCACAAAGCAAGTATGTCTATTATCAAACGCGGATCGTCTATGCCGTAACACTCCTTTATCCGGTCCATATCGACGATCTCTACGCCCTCTCCGTTCTTACGCTGCTTGTATATCTTGGCGCACGGAGTGACCAACTGCCCGAAGTCCTTGTCGGGAGTCACCATATACACGTCGAAGTCCGCATAGCACGCCTTGTGCGACAGAGTCCCTATTATGTCGTCCGCCTCCCATCCGCACTTCTCGCACACGGGAATCCTCATGGCCTCGAGTATACGCTTTATATATGGAACGGCAGCATGTATGTCCTCGGGTGTCTCGGCCCGGTTCGCCTTGTAGGCAGGGAACATCTCGTGACGGAACGTAGGACCTTTCGAGTCGAAAGCCACGCCAAGGTAATGCGGCTGCTCCTTGCGTATTATGTCGCGCAGGAACTTCGTGAACCCGAACACTGGAGAGGTATTCACACCCTCGGCATTCCGCATCGGACGGTTCATGAACGCATAATACATTCTGTATATCAGCGCATAAGCGTCTACCAAAAACAGTTTCTTCATATTCGTGGGATTACCATTTTATCGGCTCATTGCCGACAGATTCGAGATAGGCATTGGCCTGTGAGAAGTGCCGGCAGCCGAAAAATCCGCGATAGGCCGACAACGGCGACGGATGCACCGTCTTCAATACGCAGTTCGCCGACGGGTCTACGAACGACGCTTTCTTCTGTGCATACGAACCCCACAGCATATAGACCACGTTCTTCTTGCGCTCGGCTATCGCCCGTACTACGGCATCGGTAAAACGTTCCCACCCCATGCCCGCATGCGATGCGGCCTCATGCGCCCTCACGGTCAACACGGCATTCAGAAGCAACACCCCTTGCTCCGCCCATCGGTCGAGGTTACCGCTCGCCGGAATTGGCGCTCCAGTATCGGTATGCACCTCCTGAAAAATATTCTGCAAACTCGGGGGAAACTGGATTCCGTCACCGACAGAGAAGCACAAGCCGTTGGCCTGACCTTCCCCATGATATGGGTCCTGCCCTATGATGACGACCTTCAGGTCATCGAAAGGACACTTGTCGAACGCCCTGAAAATATTCTTACCCTGCGGATATACACGTGCGCGCAAATATTCTTTTTTAACGAAATCGACAAGGTCAGCGAAATAGCTTTTATCGAACTCCTCGGCAAGAGCCTCTTTCCAGTCGGGAGAAATCTTCACATTCATAATTACAGATTTACGAGCAATAAAGATAGCGAAAAATACCTTCAGCTCCCGAAGTGTGCCATATTTTTCCGCCACAAATAAAAAATCGGGCGACGAAAATTCCGCCGCCCGACATATCGTTCTGTCCCTTCGAGACTAATTGACATCGCGCCTGCTTTTGGCATCGCCGGCAGCCGACTCCATCTCCTGCTGCATCTTCACCATCTTAACAGCCGTAGCCGCAGCCTCATCCCCCTTATTACCAAGTACGCCGCCCGCTCTGTCGAGTGCCTGCTGTTTGTTCTCGACGGTAAGCAGCCCGAAAGCCACGGGCATATTCCAACTAAGCATGAGTTGCGTGATGCCCTGTGTAACGCCCGAACACACATAATCGAAATGCGGGGTATCGCCGCGAATGACGCATCCGAGAGCGATGACCGCGTCAACATCCGTATATTCGGCGAAAAACTGTGCACCCAACGGCAACTCGAACGATCCGGGCACATGGTGCACACGTATGTTCTGTTCCGGACATCCGGCCTCACGCAGGGTTTTCATCGCACCGGCAAGCAGCGCACCGGTCACATCGTGGTTCCATTCCGATACGACGATCCCGAACCGCATGTTGGCTGCGGAAGGTATCGGGCTGTCGAACACCGAAAGGTTTTTATTCTTTGTTGCCATATCTTTAACATTAGCCTGCCGAAGCAGGTCGATAAAATCACTTAAAACAAAGGTTGCCAAGCGTTCTGGCCGGCAACCCAATTCCTATTTCGAACATATCCCGACACCGTCCCCGCGACACAACTAGGACACAATGTCTTGAAATTTCGATTATTTTTGCTGTTCCGCCCCGATCAGTTTAGGCACATCGCGGCCTTCCACACTTGCCGGATAGAAGTCGGTGATCTTCTTGAACGCCGCTACCGCCTCCTGAGTCTTTCCGAGTTTGCTGTATGCCAACCCCTGCTTCTTCAAATACATCGGAGCGGTAAAATCATTGTCTGAAACTTCGACAGCCTTGCCATATAGTTCCGCAGCCTTAGCGAAATCGCCTTTATCGGCGTAAATATCGCCGCGAAGGCCGAAATTCTGGGCATTTATCACCTCTGCGGGCACACCCTTTACAGTCTTGTATTTTTCGAACTGAGCAAGCGCATTGTCTGCATCGCCAAGCTTGAGGTAGCATATACCTGCATAATGTTTAGCGATATTTCCCTGCGGAGTAGAACCGAACTCTTCGATGATTTCGAGGAATCCTGCATTATTTCCGTCGCCGTTCAATGCTACGGCGAAAGAATCGAGCGCAAACAACTGCTCGGCCACGAACATCATCTCGCCGGCCTTTTCGCTCCTGTTGGTCACATGAATGTATTTATACCCGAGGAAACCACCTACCAGCACTACTATCACAGCGAGCGCTATGAGGAGCGATTTCCCGTTCTCGTACAGGAATCCTTCGGTCTTGCTGAGTGCGGCTTCGATGCTCTCTTCCGCATCGTGGTGCTGCTGTTTACGCGATGCGGTGGTCGCAACCGGAGGTGCTTTTTTCACTACGTTCTCCGTATTCGGGGTTTCGTTTACCTCCGCCGGTTTTTTCTCTGATGCCATATCTGGTAAGTTGGTTTTTGTAAATATTAACGTGCAAAAATAAAACTTTTTGCCTAATCTTTCAATCTAAGGGTAAATTATTTTAGGAAAACCCCAAGATACATCCTTTTTTATCGGAAACCTCACACAAACCGACATATTTCCGACGGCGGCCGCCCTTCCAAACCATGCACCGCAAAAGGATGACATCCGCAAGCATGTGCCGGACGTTTCAAACTTCCGCTTTTTTAGTTACCTTTGATGTCGTTATGTTCCTCAAGAAAATATCCATAATCAACTTCAAGAACGTCGAGCAGGCCACTCTGGAATTCGCTTCGCGCGTGAATTGCTTCGTTGGCGAGAACGGCGCGGGCAAGACCAACGTGGTAGACGCCATCCACTATCTTTCTATGGGCAAAGGATCGCTCTCCATGACCGATTCGCAAAGCATGCGCCACGGGACCGATTTCTTCGTACTCGACGGCGAATACAACTCGGCGCAGGACAAAAAAGAGGGTGTAGTATGCGCTTTCCGCAAAGGGCAGGGCAAGACGCTCAAACGCAACGGCAAGGAGTACGAAAAGCTCTCCGACCACGTAGGGCTGATTCCGATAGTCATTGTCTCTCCCGCCGACTCGTTCCTCATAACCGACGCGGCCGACGAACGCCGGCGTTACCTGAATGCTTTCATATCTCAACTGGACAAACCGTACCTGAACTCGATAGTGCGCTACAACCGCGTCCTCGGCGAGCGCAACCAACTGCTCAAAAACGGGGTGAATAGAGATATAATGGAGATACTGGACGCACAGCTCGTAGAAGAGGGGGCAAAGATACACGCCAAGCGCAGCAATCTTATCGAGAAGATGGCGCCGCTCGTGGCTGAATACTACCGCGAACTGTCCGACGACAGGGAAGAGGTGGAGCTTTCATACCATTCGGAACTGAATGACACGCCGTTCGCAGAACTGCTCGATCGTGCGGCCGAAAAGGACCGGATATGCCAGTTCACCACCAGCGGCATACACCGCGACGACATGAAAATGACCATAGGGGGTTACCAGTTACGCAAGTACGGATCGCAAGGGCAGCAGAAATCTTTCCTCGTCGCGCTCAAATTGGCCCAATACGCTATCGTCGCACAGGAGAAAGGCGAAAAACCGATACTATTGCTCGACGACCTGTTCGACAAACTCGACATGACGAGGGTGGAAAAATTGCTCGGCATAGTATCGCGCGACGATTTCGGCCAGATATTCATTACGGACTGTAACAAGGTCCGACTACAAAGCATCTTGGAAAAGAGCGGCGAGGATTACGCGCTGTTCAGCGTGGACAACGGACAGGTATCACTACAAAAACAAGTATAATGCGTAAAACGACCCCGATGAGGATAGGCGAACTGTGGAACGATTACGTCGAATCGCGCCCGGCACTCGCACGCCGGCTGGCGGCGACCAAAATTCCTGCCGTATGGCCCCAAGTGGTAGGCCCGACGATAGCATCCTACACCGAGTCGGTCGAGGTCGTAAAAGGGGTATTATACGTTCGGATGCGGTCGGCTGCCGCTCGGAACGAGGTATTCATGCGCCGGGAACAATTGAAAGACGCAGTCAACGAGGCTATCGGGACCAAGGTCGTCAACGTTGTGATAGTCAAATAGCCTACCACTTGAACAACCCTAGTTCGTTAAGGAACAGGGCGGCTATTATTATCGGGATAACGAATTTCACGAGCGGGTATACTATATCGAACAGGCTCGTACCATAACGGCCGTAAGTCGTCATCTCGTCACGCATAAGTTTCTTCTTGACGATCCATCCCGCGAATATCACGACAAGGAATCCGCCTACCGGGATCATGTAGAGCGACGTAAGTTTATCGAAGAACGTGAATATATCCAAGCTGCCGACCCTCAGCGCCGAATCTGGCATCTGCGACAGACAGCAAAGTACCGCGAGACATAGTGCACCGAACCCTACGACTGCGGTAGCCGCACGGCGTTTCAATTTGAACTCCTCGTGGACCCACGCCACGACCACTTCGAGGAGCGACACCGACGACGTGATCGACGCGACGAACAGCAATACGAAAAACATCACCGAGAACACCTGCCCTCCGGCCATCTGGGCGAATATGTTCGGCAACGTAAGGAACACAAGATCCGGCCCCGACGTCGGATTGATGCCGAACGAGAAAACGGCCGGGAATATCGCAAGCCCCGACAAGATAGCTATACACGTATCGGCCACAGTAACCGTTCCGGCGATACCGAACATATTGCGTCCAGTGCGGATATACGAACCATACGTCACCATGATGCCCATTCCGAGGCTCAGCGAGAAGAACGATTGCCCCATCGCCGTAAGCACCGTCCGGATCGTCACCTTGCTGAAGTCGGGCTTCAACAGGAAAGCGGCCCCCTCTTTGAATCCGCTGAGGGTAACCGAGTTGACGGCCATTACAACAAGTATGAGGAACATCAGCGGCATGGCATACTTGTTAAACCGCTCGATGCCTTTCTCCACACCCGTCCCCACTATAAACGCAGTTCCTACGATGAACAGCGTGCTCCACAGTATCGGCTGCCACCCGGTCCCGACGAAAGCGTCGAAATTGGCCTTTATCTGCCCCGCATCCATCGACATGAACTCGCCCGTGAACGACTCCTTTATGAATTCGAGCCCCCAGCCGGCAATGACGCTGTAAAAAGACAATATGGTGAAAGCCGTCGCTATGCCCAAATATCCTATGGCCTGCCATCCTTTCCGGCCCGACACCTTTGCATAGGCCCTCATGGAGTTGCTTTGGGCGGCACGGCCTATCGAAAATTCCGACAACATGATTGGTACGGAGATCAGAAGTGCCACGCAAATGTAGATAAGGATGAAAGCCGCGCCACCGTTCTGCCCGGCAATGTAGGGGAACCTCCAGATATTGCCGAGCCCGATTACCGATCCCCCGACAACGGCTACCGTCCCGAAAGTGCTTCCGAATGTACTCCGTTTCTTCATGCCAAAAGAATTTTGCGTGCTAAATTAGTAATTTCAAGGCAAATATCATTACCGTCAACGTAAAACGTGACAAATACGACGTAATCGGCGCAATGCCCACCTCCCTTCCCGTCCCTTTTATTGCACCGGCGGAGGTCGATGATAGCGAATTATTCTTCATATATTTGACTTCGTCCAATATACTTCTGCTCGGCACTGCAAAAAAGAAAACAGTTTTCTTTTTTGCAGTACTCTCGCTTATTCGTATATTTGCACAACGGCAAAAATCAACCACCATGACCATCAAGGAAGCTCAGGAACTCGTAGAGGTTTGGAACGCGAAACATTCTGTTCGCCACAGCGAACTCGCAGGCATGGCCATGCTTACCGAGAAGGTCGGAGAGTTGGCCAAAGCCATCGCCCAGAAACAGACCGACCCGTTCAAATCGGGAGCGGACCAACCGTTCGCCGACGAGCTTGCCGATATATTCTGGGAAACACTCGCGTTCGCCGCACACGCCGGCGTAGACCTCAGCGACGCTCTCATAGACAAGCTGGAAAAGAAGAACGGGGTAAGATAACCACAGGTCATCTAAAGCGACACTCTGCAACACGGCATTTTGCTGCGCCGCCATGTCGGCCGTCCCGCAGCACCTCATCTGAAACACGAGCCACTCCCGCAGTATGCTCCTGCAATCGCAATATTATCAAAACATTACACTATGAGGTAGTTATACTCATGCCGCACCGCACAAAAGACACGCGCCATCCGGTCATCGTGACAATATTTGGGCTCCCGGAGTACTATTATCGCCTTTTTTACTACCTTTGCATTGATTAAGGTCCGGATATCATGTATATACAAACGTTTCGGGCCATTTCGTTAAATTAATTGACAGTAGTATATGGATGATGTTCCCGGGGAGAATTGCTGCGGTTTCGTACCTGAACACCGTACCGTTCATATACGGTATCGAGCATGCGCGCACGTTGCATGCCGATTTGTTATTGTCTCCGCCCAGCGCTAACGTCGAAGCGTTCGCGAACGGCAGGGCCGACATCGCACTCATCCCTTCGGCCGCCGTCCCTCTGCTCGAAGATGCACAGATCATCACACAATATTGTCTCGGAGCCCACAATCCAGTACGCACGGTCGTCATAATGTCGGACACTCCGATAGAGAACATCAGTAAATTATATCTCGACGCACATTCGCGGACATCAGCTCTACTGTCCAAGATATTGTGCGCCGAACTCTGGAACATCGCCCCCGAATACGTACACATGGACGACTACTCGGTTGTGGACCAAGCACAGCACGGCGACGGTTTCCTACTGATAGGCGACAAGGTATTCGACTACGAAGGCCGCTTCGCATACAAGTACGACCTCGCCGAGGCATGGATCAACATGACGGGACTGCCGTTCGTTTTCGCAGTATGGGTGGCACGCCCCAATGTTCCGCATGAGGTCATATCGGGACTCGAAAAAGCTTTGGAATACGGTGTCGCACACATTCCCGAATCCATATCGTGGTATGGGCACAGCGGCAAACCGTATGCTTTGGACTACCTCACAAACAATATAGACTTCATATTCGACAAGCAGAAACACAAGGCCATCTCTCTATATTGGGAGAAAGGCATGAAATTCATGCCGCGAGTCAATCCCGGCTGAACTCCCGCCTTCCGCTAACGTGCGGAGGGGATACTTCGAGGTGAGCACGAGTATTAACGGGACCGGATTCGCACGGACGGCCGGTGCAAAAAAAGAGGAATATGATCACTATCTACCTGAAACAATACAACAAAATAGTACGTAACGCCGATGTCAAACTCTTCGACGAGTTAGGCTACGACGACATACTCTGGATCGACCTGCTTTCGCCTACGGTCAAGGAACAAAAAGCGGTCGAGGACTTCATGGAGATAAACCTCCAGACACGCCAGCAGATAGAGGAGATCGAAAGTACGTCAAAATACTCGGAAACCGAAAATTCGATCATCAGCAACTCCAACTTCTTCGTAACCAAAGGCGACGGCTTCACCATAGAACCCGTCTCGTTCATCGTATCAGAGGGTGTGCTCGTATCGCTGCGCGACATGGAATCGCGCACGTTCAACGAAGCCGCCAAAAGGCTCCAGATGAACTCGCGCAACTACCCCACCGGCTACCATCTGCTCATCTCTATCTTAGAAGTACGCATCGACTTCGATGCCGACCTCGTGGAGGCAATGGCCAAACAAATCGCGGTAGTCAGCAAGGATATAACAGCGGCCGAGAGGATGGATTCGGACATGCTCAAACGCATCAACCTCTTGCAGGAGAACACCATGCTCATCCGTGAGAACATATTCGACCGTCAGCGCGTGTTGTCCGGCATACTGCGAAGCGACCGCTTCCCGAACGACATCTACCCGAAATTATCACTCATGATTAAGGACGTCAACTCGCTCATCAGCCACGCCGACTTCGCATCCGAGCGGCTCGACTACCTGATGGACGCCGCCCTCGGTCTTATCAACATCGACCAGACCAAAGTGACAAAGATATTTACGGTAGTCTCTATGTTCTTCATGCCGCCGACCATGATCGCCAGCATATACGGCATGAACTTCGACGTCATGCCTGAACTGCATTGGGCCTTCGGTTATCCGTTCGCCATAGGTCTCATGGCCGCGATAATGGGATTCACCTACTGGTTTTTCAGGCGTAAAAAGTGGTTATAGAACATATCTAAAAAAGCATAAGCGGAGACAGGACGATCTCCGCTTATGCTTTTCATACCTCCACATTTATCATTTTACATTCTTACGCCCCATACGCCGTTTGCGTACGCGCCACGCTACGTATATACCGCCAATACCTGACACCACCCACAACGGCCAAATATAGAATAACGACACGAACAGGCTCACCAAGCCATCCCATCCTGCGGCAAGCGCATCACGCACCCTTTGGCCGAACCCATCAGCATGACCGATCGTTTTTGCCGTCTCCATCGTAATGGTGAGCGTACTGTAAGCTATCTGGTCCTTCATAAGCCGCAGGCGTCCCTCCGCACTCTCGATCTCCTCCTCTATAACACGTATCTGCGTCTCTATCTCCACAATATCTTTGACGGTAGATGCACGGGCAAGCAGCTCCCGATAGCAGGCAAGGTAACTGCGTTTGTTTGCGAGCCGCGTTTCAAGGTCATAATACTGTTCGGTCACATCCCTCGTATACAAACTTTTACTAACAACCTCTCCGTCACCGGACTCTATATCGGCAATAAAACTATCAAAAGACACACAAGGTATCCTCACCGTAAGAATACACAAGACACTGCTCGAATAATCATTGTATGACTCTTCACTGTAATAAGCTTCGTATTTTGCGACTAAAGAATCCACCCACTCTTTACTCGACACCAGATCTTGGACATCCACCCTTATACTGCCGTCACGGATTATCTTTTTCTCCACCAAATCCGGTTGCGCCTCAACGGAGAGTGCCACGCCATCTTCAGCGACACTCTTTCCACTACCACCAATAGAATACACGGCTTCTTCAGCTTGCTCTCCGACACCGCAGGAGAGTAAAACGAACACGGACATCGCCGCAAGTAAGATTTTTTTCATGGCTCCCACAATTAAAGACACAACGACAAGAGTTACTCCCGCACCTTTGAATCAATTATTATCGTAACCGGACCGTCATTGACAAGCGACACCTTCATGTCCGCACCGAAAACTCCGGCAGGAATCTCAGCCTTACCAAGCGCTCCGGCCAACCGTTTCAGAAACTCCTCATAAAGCGGAACGGCAATATCCTCTCCTGCCGCCCTTATATATGACGGACGATTCCCTCTTTTTGTCGAAGCCATCAGCGTGAACTGGCTCACGACAAGCACCTCGCCTTCCACCTGACGCACATCGAGATTCATCACTCCGGCATCGTCGTCGAAGATCCGCAACCCCGAGATTTTCTTAACGAGCCAATCTATATCGTCCACACCGTCGTCGTGTGTCACACCCAACAGAACGAGCAACCCATGCCCTATCTCGGAGTGCACTCTACCACCTATCGCGACCGATGCGCCCGACACGCGCTGTACGACCACTCTCATCGCCCCCGGATTATTCGCTGCGACGGCCTGCCACCATCGACAGGTAATACAACAACGTAGCTATCGCACTGAAAGCCGCTACGAGATATGTCCTCGCAGCCCACTTCAACGGAACTTTTGCCTCTGCGACCTGTGCCGGACTGAGCGTGCGACTGCTCTCCAACCACTGAATGGCCCTATACGAAGCGTTATATTCTACCGGCAATGTCACCAATGCGAATATAGCCGCAAGAGCGATCAACCCGATACCTACCCAGAACAGTGTAAGCGAACCCGTCGTCGATGCTATCACTATCCCGAGTATTATCACCCACGTAGACCACTGCGAGGCGAAGCTCACCACCGGCACGAGGGCCGAACGCATCTTCAACGGAGCATATTGTGTAGCATGCTGGACGGCATGGCCGCATTCGTGAGCGGCTACCGCGGCGGCAGCTATGGAATTGCTGTTATATACGCTCTCGCTGAGGTTCACAGTCTTGGTCTGCGGATTGAAATGGTCCGTAAGGTGTCCGGGCGTAGAGGTGACCTTCACGTCGCGTATCCCGTTATCCCGCAACATCTTCTCCGCCACGTCGCGCCCCGTAAGTCCGCCGGGAAACACCACCTTGGAATATTTATTAAAAACGTGCTGGAGTTTCCCCTGCACTATCATCCCCACTACCGCTACGGCTATTATCAGAAAAAATGCCGTCGTCTGGTCAATCGTAAATCCGTTCATCGTATTTCTCTATCGTTTTTGATTCTATCCTCTAAAACGCCGGACGGCGCATTTTATTATTCTCCGCCATTCTCCTCGCGTTTCCCCCGGCTGACGCAATAGGCGTTAGCCTGCTGTTGGGGCGTTATAACTATCTCGCTTATGTTCACATGGGCCGGCTGCTGCACCGCCCACAGGATAGCGTCGGCCACATCGTCGCCCGTAAGCGGCGTAATGCCCGAATACACCTCGTCGGCCGCCTCCTGATCGCCATGAAAACGCACCAGCGAAAACTCCGTCTCGGCCATTCCCGGCCTGATTTCCGTCACCTTAACCCCGAAACCGAGAAAATCCATACGCATTGATTGGCTCAGGGCGTGAACCGCATGCTTCGTACCGCAATACACCCCCCCATCAGGATAAGGTTGCGTACCGGCTATCGAACCGATATTCACTATATGCCCCGCACCGCGCTGGATCATCTTGTTCGCGATCACGCGCGTCACATACAGCAACCCTTTTATATTGGTATCTATCATGGCGTCCCAATCCATCGGATCGCCTTCGTCGATGCGCTCCAATCCTGCGGCGAGCCCTGCGTTATTCACCAATATGTCTATATCCGCAAACTCTTCGGGCATCGACTCCACTGCCGCCTCGCATTGGAAGCGGTCGCGAATATCGAAAGACAAAACCAGTATCTCCGCAGCGAAATCGGCTTCGAGTTCGCGTTTCAGCGTTTTGAGCCGTTCGTGCCGCCGTCCCGCAATCACCAATCTGTACCCCTCTTCCGCAAAAGCGCGGGCCGCCGCCTCGCCGATGCCGGAACTGGCGCCCGTAATAAAAACTGTCCGTGCCATGTCATCTTTATTTTCTGTAAAAATACCAAGATTTGGCAGAACTTTTACAAACCCTCGTGATTTTTATGTTACTTTGCACGATAAACACACCTATCCGGGACAGATGAGCCACTTAAACACCGAATTTTTCCTCGCACGGAGACTCGCCGGACGCAGCGGCGGCCGCAGGAACGTGATGGTAACCATCGCGACCGTCACGGTGGCCATAAGTATCGCCGTCATGATCGTATCTTTAGCCGTCATAACCGGATTCAAGCGTGAAATATCGGACAAACTGGTAGGTTTCGGCGGCCACGTACAGGTCACGGCCATGAGCGGCGGCAATTCCCTCGAAACGAGACCCATAATACGCGACACCAAACTGGAAGAGGCATTAAGCCGTGTCCGAGGACTCAAGAACCTTAACGTATACGCCATAAAAGGAGGCATCGTCAAGACACGCGACGCCATGCAGGGTGTGATGCTCAAGGGCGTCGGAGCCGACTACGACTGGTCGTTTTTCAGCCAGCACATGGAGGAGGGCGAGCTTCCAACGATAGGCGATTCAGTGCTGACTCGCGACATAATAATCTCACGCTCGCTGTCCGACCTGCTCAGGATAGGCACAGGCGACAAGGTAGAGATGATGTTCGTTCAGCCCGACACGCCGCCGCGCCGGTCCCAATTCAAGGTGACGGGAATATACAGCTCTGGCTTCGAAGAGTTGGACCTGATGGTGGTCCCGACCGACATCCGCAATGTGCAACGCATATCAGGCTGGAAGCACGACCAAATTACGGGGTATGAGGCCGACACATACGACTTCAACGACCTCGAAAGATTCACCGACGAGGTTTACGATACGGTTTTCGACAACTGGGACCCGGAGAGCGACAATCTTATGGTCGTCGATGTAAAACGGCGTTATCCCCAGATGTTCGACTGGCTCAAGGCGCACGATGTGAACGCGCTCGTCATAATCATAATCATGCTGCTTGTAGCCCTGCTCAACATGATCTCTGCACTGCTGATAATCCTGCTCGAACGCACGCGTATGATAGGTGTGCTGAAAGCCATCGGCATGAGCAACCCGGCGCTACAGAAGATGTTCCTCATACGCTCCTCATACTTGATCTTGACGGGTATGATGTGGGGTAACATAGTCGGCATAGCCCTATGCCTGCTCCAGAAGTACACCGGTCTGGTGACGCTCAACCAATCGGGATATTTCCTCGCGGAAGTCCCCATCAGCATCGACTGGACATGGCTCGTGGCGCTCAACGCAGGATCGTTCATACTGATAATAGCCCTGCTGTCGATACCGACACTCGTTATATCACGCATAAAACCAGACACAACGATACGATATCAATGAAACCGTACGACGAAATACGCCCGAAAGGGGAACAGGTACGAGAGATGTTCGACCGCATCGCCCCGGCATACGACCGCCTGAACGACATCATGTCGCTGCGTGTGGCCCGCCTATGGCGTAAAAAAATGGCGAAAATAGTCGCCAAGCTCTATCCTAAACATATTCTCGACCTCGCTACCGGAACCGGCGACATGGCCATCGTTCTGGCGAAACGCATGAGGGGGGCACACATAACGGGAGCCGACCCTTCCGAAGGGATGCTGTCGATAGCCGAAAAAAAGATAGCCAAGAAACACCTATCGGAGAGGATAAAACTCGAAGTGGCGGAGGCTGAGAAACTCCCGTATGCGGATGGCAGTTTCGATGCGGTGACGGTTGTGTTCGGGGTACGCAATTTCCACGACATCGGCGCCGGACTCCGTGAGATGCACCGGGTACTCCGCCGCAAGGGAATGGTATTCATCATGGAATTTTCCATGCCGCGCGGCAAAATATTCGCACCGATTTACCGTTTCTATTTCCGTAAATGGCTGCCATTGGTAGGCGGCAAGGTCTCCGGAGACAAGGATGCCTACACATACCTGCCGGAATCGGTCGTAGAATTTCCCGACTGGGAACGATTTACCGAACTCATGTGGGAGTGCGGATACGCAAACGTAAAGTCCAAAGCGTTGTTCTTCGGCATCGCGAGGATATACAAAGGAGAAAAAAGATGAAAATACGCATCGCAGGAATATTCTTAGCGGCAGTCATAGCACTGTCCTCGTGCGCCAACCCCGACAAGATCGCCGACCAGATAAAGGTCAAAAGCTTCGCCGGCATCGAAAGCCACGGATATTCCAGAGCAACGTTGCGTTTCGATGTAGAGAACGGCTCACGCAAAACGATACACCTGCGTGGCGGGCAGTTAACGATAAACGACGGCAAAAAGACTCTCGTGCGTATCAAAGCAGACGACATCACCATACGCAAACGTACATCCGGGATCGTAGAACTACCGCTACGCGTATCACTCAACCAGATGCAGATGCTTATTTCGCTTGGGAAGCTCGCACAACGTCCCGGCGAATTCACCGTGAGCGGCGAAGTGAAAGTAAAGAGCGGAATGTTGAGCAAAAAGTTTAACTTTGCGGACGAACCGCTGGACAAATTCCTCAAATCCATAGGCTTGACCGACGAGGATTTCCGCAATATGATAGAATAACATGAAATACAGGATACTGACACTATTGGCGCTGTTCCCGCTATGGCTTTGCGCCCAAGGGACACAATTCACGACATACCGCCTCGCACAGCCCGATTCGGTATACGGCGTAACATCGTCCGTAAGCGAGAAAGGCATGTCCAAGCTACTCGTTGAGAGGCTCGATAAACCAGTCGCGAATCAGATCGTGAAGGGACACAGGGTATGCGTTTTCATGGAGAAGAACCAGTCGGCCAGAGCGGGCGCATTCGAAGCCGAAGCGACATTCAAACAACACTATCCGGACGTACCAACATACGTAGTGTACGACAGGACATCGTATTGGAAGGTACTTGTCGGCAACTGCCTGACAGTAGACGAAGTCACCATGATGAAAGCCAAAGCGGAAAAGCTATTCCCATCGAAACCGTTCATCGTACAGGAAGACATCCCGATAACCGAATTTGGCAAATCGGGTAAGGATATAGCTTCGAGCCAGTACCTTGCTTCGGCCAAACAACGCGAAGCGGCTGCGGCAGAACAATCTCAGGAAAATGAAGGTGCGGAAGTGACAACTCCGAGTACGGAAACGCCTGCCGTTCAGCCTACCACCAACAATACGGCTCCTAAAACGACCGAGTGGGTATTTTAGTCACGGGACCAATACTCGGGGACTGATAATTCTACGCAAAACGCCAATCATTTACGGCAATTCCAAATTGGCGGCAGTATTTACCTGCCGGTCATATTGCTTATGCAGCTTGTTATTGGAATATAGGCTCAAATGATGCAGAATCGCGGGGAAAGTTTATAAATCTGAATACGGGAACAAATATTTTTGGTTCATTTAGCGCCAGCCACATCCGCCAAACACAAGATACAGCCCACTTCATAGCACAGACAAAGATTCCACACACAATGGCCTAATTGCTATAAAACACCATGTTGCATTATGGCACAGGATCGTAGCCGCTGCCGCCCCACGGATTACACGACAATATGCGTTTTATGGCGAGGTAACCTCCCTTTATCAGACCGTGTTTACGCAACGCCTCTACGGCGTAAACCGAACACGATGGTTCGTAGCGGCACACTTTGGGGACAAACGGAGAGATGCAGTATTGATAAAACCGTATCAACACCACGAAAGGAAAGGTCGCCACGACCTTAAATATGCCCAGCGATTTCCGCCAGAATCTTTCCGACCGCATTTTCTATCGTTCTGTATTCCTCTATCTCTTTCGAGACATAGATCAACGCCATATCCACCCGTTTACCGCCCTCCGCAGCCATGCCCGACACGTCGGATTTGGCCAGACGGAACGCTTCTCGGGTGCGGCGCTTGACCTTATTGCGCTTGACCGCCCTCTTATGGTTCTTCTTGGGTACTGATACCAATAGGCTCACACCGCCGCAGGACTCATCATCAGAGATGACGAATACATACCTGAACGGGTATGAGAAACCGCTGCTCCCGTCAGAAAAGAGCGTTCCGATGCGCTTGCGCCCCGAAAGCCGTTCCTGTTTGAGCAGTCTGTTATTATCCACGGCGTTACGTATAATATGATTTTTCTCGTCCGAACGGGCATCCCGCTCCGGCCAAGTCGCTTAGGCCTTAGCCTTCATAGATGCGGAAAGCGTACCTGTTTTCGGCTGCTTATCGGCTGTCTTGGCTGTTCCTACGCACACGCGCGGTTTGCTTTTCTTTCCCGATTTCGAATCCTGAGCCTTCTTGATGAAATCGTCGGCCTGCCTGTTCTCCACCAATTCGACAGGTGCGACCTCCTTGCCGGAGTTCACCTTCCCGATATATATGTCGATTGCCTTGGCCATAGAGGGAGCCTCCGGTGTAGGCGCCTTTACCGAAACCGACAATCCGGCATTGATAGCGGCACGCGTCGTTCCGTCTCCGAAAGTCGCCAGATGCGGCAGGTTCTCCGCACCGAAATTAGACGTGAGCGATATTATCTCCGATGGACTGAAGAACACGAACAAGTCGTACTTCGATTTATCGACATCGCTCAAATCCGCACTTACGGTACGCGAAAGTATTACTTTGTGGAAATTGAGTTTCAGCTTCTCCATCGTTTCGGCAATCTCCGGCTTATATGGCTCGGAAAGAACCAGAAGCATCTTCTCGTCCTTGTATTTCATGATAAGCTCCATGAAATTGGTGAAAGAGCCGTCGGCGAACGAGATTTTGCGTTTACGATAGACGATATATTTTTGCAGGTAAAGTGCGACCGTCTCCGTATTGCATATATACTTCATGGTTTCCGGTACGGTTATACGCGCGTCCTCACATATCCTGAAGAAATGATCGACCGTCGTCCGGCTCGTGAATATCACAGCCGTATGGTCCAATATCTCTACCCTCTGGCTGCGAAATTCCTTCAGGCTGACACCCTCAACACGTATGAATGGACGATAGTCCACATTTGCCCCGTATTTTTTGACGATCTCGTAGTAAGGAGACTTCTCTGCCACTGCGGGAGCTGGCTGAGACACTAAAATGTTTTTTACCTTCAAAACCCAAACGTTTTTATCTCCCGTAGCCGACTTAGATGAAGAACTTTCGTGCAGAAAGCAGCAAGAGCGTAACGGGAAAAATTTCAACGGTGCAAAGGTACAAAAACCAATACAATTTTGAAATTTTTTCGTCAACAAACAATAAATACGTCCGTTCGAGATGAAAAACACCGACGCCCAAAATAACGACCAGAATGATAACCGATAAGGCAGAGAAACCGGTCTGACCGGACATTGCATACATCAGGAAGAGCGGCGTAAGCAGTACCGAAGCAACCGAAAAATTTACTTTACGCAGGTAGCGCAGGTCCGACACGAATTTCTGGCTGTAAGTAATAGCCCCGCTCGCATTAAGCACCACCAACTGATATGCAAAAATAACCCCCAGAAGCAACCACACAACAGGAGCGAGCAGCGTCACGGCCCATTCCGAAAGCACATCGGCCATCCGGGCCCCGACCAGAATATCGGCAACCCTTATTCCGGATAGGCTCAGGGCGAGGATGCCCAAACCGACCGCGGCATTCAAAAAAGTATCGAACGTATAGTTCCGCTCTCCCAACAGGTTGTCCACATACAGCTTACTGCGGAAAACACTCAGCAATGCAGGCGTCTGCTGGCGGTACATATAGAGCGTGACACAATACCCTGCAAAGCAAAGCAGTACGGCTATCTTGAATATCAGATTGTCGGCGAGCAACGATTCGGCACAAGCCACCGCATCGCCCACCCCTCCCACTGCCGAAATATACGAGGCCGGACCGAACATCTGCTCCGGCGACACGGTCAACGTATCTACGACAGGTAAAATTCCGTCCACCGCCCGCATTACGGAGTCTGCATGGGCATCAATTGCCGACACGGGGAGTTCAACCGAATTAACAAGCATTTTCGATAATGTATCCGCAACATCGGACACACCTGCAATACTTTGAGCCGAACCCTCCTGAACCATTATTTATAGCTCCGTTTCAGGGTTATACGTATGGTGGTCCCCTTGCCGATCTCCGACTCGGAAACCGCTATCTTTCCGTGATGATAGCTCTCTATTATCCTCTTGCTCAGCGACAGTCCGAGTCCCCATCCGCGAGTCTTGGTGGTATATCCGGGCTCGAATATGCGTTTGAAATTAGCCTTGGCAATACCCTTTCCGGTATCTGCCACATCGACATAGACATTATTGTCGTCCGCCGATATTCTGACATCTATCCTACCCGTCCCTTGCAAGGCGTCAAGAGCATTCTTCATCAGATTCTCCACCACCCACTCGAACAGCGCCACGTTGACCATAGACTGTACCGGCGAGATGGCCAAACCGTTATACGATAACGTGACGTTCTTCGGAATCCTCGAGCGGAAATACAGCACGCTGTCGCCCACGACCTCGTTGATGTTGGCAGGCGAAAGCACCGTCTCCGAACCTATTTTCGAAAAACGATCGACCACCTTCATCAGGCGTTTAATATCCTTGCCCATCTCGTCCACCGCCCCTTGGTCCACGGGCTGGCTACGCAGATACTCCAGCCACCCGAGCAACGACGAAGTCGGCGTCCCGAGCTGATGGGCCGTCTCCTTGGCCAGCCCTATCCACACGCGGTTCTGCTGATCCTGCTTGGTCGAGCTGAAGGTCATAAACCCGAAAACGATGAAGATAATGATGACGAGTATCTGCACGAGAGGAAACCATACGAGCATCTTCAGCAACAACGAATCGCCATAGAAAAGATAGAGCGTCCTGCCGTCTATGACCTTGATCTCCAGAGGCTCGTTGCTCGCCCACATCTTCTTGACCAACTTTTCGAGCAGACGCGGATCGTTCAGCACCTTGGTCGGTATGAGTTTGGCATCGACCACTTTCATCTCGCTGCCCTGCTCTATCATGAGGAACGGGATGCTGTTGTTGTTATTGAAGATGAATTGCCACATGGGGTCGTACCCCATATCGAACGTGCGTTCGAGGGCCAGCTTCCACAGCTCGACCTCGTTCTGCTCTTTGATTCTAAGCTGCCGGGCCATACTGCTCGTAAAAACGAGCGATGTGACACCTATCGCCAACCCTACCACGATGATTACGACACGGCGGCCGAAGGACAATTTCGATATCCTGCGGATTATGGCCTTATACAACCGGTTTTCGTGCATGCCGCCAAGCGCCTTCATAGCATCGTTATTTTCTTTCAGTATCCTGCGACGTCACGATACGTTCATACCTACCCTTGTCGGACAATACACGGATGGCCTCTTTCACCTCTTTGTCCTTGGCTATATCGCGGCGGATTACGCCTTTCTTGTAATGCTGCCGCAACACGATGTCGTCGGCTATGACATCCGAGAGTTGATACTTATACAATTGCAGATCGCCAACCTTGTCCTCTTTAAGTTCCTTCTCGATGAGGGCCACGGCATCCTTTATCTTATCGTAATACAACTCGCGTTCGGCTTTCTCTTTCAATGAATTGAGCGCCAACAGCGTCTCCGACTTATAATCCATATCCTTATCCTGCATGAACTCCGCGAACTGTGCATAAGCCTCATCGCTGACGACGAACGTTTCGGGATCGACCTTCTCCGGATTCTGACGCAAATACACATCGACGAAATCCTCTACATACCCCTTTGCATATGCCAGAACCGTGAACGTACTGAGATACTCGGCCGGGACCTTCACATCGGGCATGACTCCGCCGCCGTCATAGACCTTACGTCCACCAGCAGTCGCGAACTCTTTGACAAGCGAATCGGGCACGCTTCGCACACTGCCGTCCTCAGCCCTGTGCGCGTAATCCACAGCCTGTATACACCTGCCGCTGGGGATATAATACTTTGCAGTCGTGATTTTCAAATACGAATTATATCCAACCGGTTTCGTAGATTGCACGAGCCCCTTTCCGAATGTACGCTGCCCCACGAGTACGCCCCTATCGAGGTCCTGTATCGCCCCGGCAACTATCTCGGCAGCCGAAGCCGAACCACTGCTTACCAGCACGGCCAAAGGCAATTCGGTATCTATCGGCGAATCGGACGTAATGTACTCCTTCGACATTTCAGGCGTGCGCCCTTTCATACTGACAACCTCCGTTCCGCGCGGAACGAACATGGAGAGAATCTTCACCGCCTCGTCCATAATGCCGCCGCCATTATCGCGGTAATCGAGCACAAGCCCTTTCAGCTTGCCCGTCTTCTTCATTTCCATAAGGGCATAACGAAAATCGCTGCTGCAATCCTCGCTAAAATCCGTATGGCGTATGTAGCCTATACTGTCGCTTATGAAACCGTAGTACGGTACAGGTTGCATCGAGATACGCTCGCGGCGTATGGACAACTGCTCCTCCTTGCCGGAGTAAAACTTCAGAACCTTGAGTTTCACACTGGTTCCCGGGTCGCCCTTCAATTTGGTGCTGACCATCTCTGTCGAGAATCCTTTCGCGTCCTCCCCATCTATGGCGAGTATCTTATCTCCCGCCTGAAGTCCGGCCTTGTCCGCCGGCGAACCTTCGTAGGGTTCGGCAATGGCCACATAATCGCCCTTCTGACGAATAACAGCTCCTATACCACCGTATTTACCGGTCGCCATCACAGTGAAAGCCTCCATCTCCTTTGCCGCAAGGTATTCGGTATAAGGATCGAGTTTAGAGGTCATCCCTACGACCGCATCCTTCATGAGCTTATCCGGGTCCGTCTCATCGACATAAAAGAAATTGATGTCGCGAAATACGTTGACCAATATTTCGAGGTTCTTTCCGAGCGGGAAATCACCTTTTCCTGCTCCCGTAACCACGAGTACGCCCGTCAAAACGGCCGCTCCGAGAAACGCGTATTTAAACTTCTTCACCATATTTATTCGAAATTTGCACGGTACTGCATAAACAGGCTCTCTATCCTCAGCACCTCCTTTTTCAGGCCGGAAACGGTTATGAAACTTCCGTCCCTTGCAATCACTATACGGTCGTCGCACTGGTTGAACAACTTCTTGGCAATGCTCTTCACCCTGTATTCGGCACGGTCGGCGTCTTGGAGTACCGACTTATAGCCCATCCCAACAACCACACGGTCAATGATATTACGCTCTCTGTCGAAATCGCCGTGGATAGCCACCCTCGTAAAGCTAAGCAACGGGTATGCGGCCGAAACCAATATGACAAGCGCAATAACAATCGCGCCTTTCGTAGAGTCGAACAACATATCCCAGAACTGGCTGCCATCGAGTTCCATCCATCCCATCAGGTACATCAGTCCGAAAGCGACCGTCAATACAACGACCATTTTAATAAAAAAGTGCAAAGCACGGCTAATATAAATCATATTCAACTATTTTTTCTGTGTTCCCAATCCCATGATACTGTCTCGCACCTTCTCCATCAACCATCGCGGCGTGGACGTAGCCCCGCAAACTCCCACATTCTCGACACCATCGAACCACTCCGGAAGCAACTCCCCCTCGTGTTCCACCATATGACTGCGCGAATTTGCCTTGACGCAAACATCGAACAACGCACGGCCGTTAGAACTTTTTCGACCGCTCACGAACACCACGACGTCGTTCGAACGGGCGAATTCCGCCATGTGCTCCTCACGTCCTGCCACCTCGCGGCATATCGTATTACGCACCGTCACACTCCCCTGTGCACGCCTCTCGATCTCAGCCACTATCTCGTTGAAGAAAGCAGGGCTCTGCGTAGTTTGCGACAATATATAAATAGATTTCGAGAAATCCACCTGTTCGAGGTCCTCTCGTTTTTCGACCACTACCGCATCGCCGTCCACCTGACCGAGCAATCCCTCTACCTCGGCATGCCCCTTCTTCCCCAGAATCACTACCTGTCCACCAGATTCTCCGACCTCTTCATATGCCCGACGGACCAATTTCTGTAACCGGGCCACGACAGGACACGTAGCGTCCACAACGCTTATATCGTTGGCACGCGCCTCATCATACGTCGAAGGAGGTTCTCCGTGAGCGCGAATCAATACACGCCCTCCATTGATCCCCGCCAGTTCGTCACGACCTATCGAACGCAGCCCAAGCTCAGCCAACCGCCGCATCTCGATGGGGTTATGAACTATATCGCCAAGCGACACTATCGGCTCTCCGTCGCCCAGCGCCTTTTCCGCCGCCGAGATGGCCCTTACCACACCGAAACAGAATCCCGACCGATCGTCTATCACCACTTTCATCGTCCGCACAGTTTTTCTTCGACCTTATCCATCACCCAGACCATCTGCTCGTCAAGGGTCATCCGGCTATTGTCGAGCACAATGGCATCGTCGGCCTTTCGCAACGGCGACACCTCGCGAGTCTCGTCCGCACGGTCACGTTCCCGCACGTTTCGCTCTATCTCTTCGTACGTCACCTCCACGCCTTTCGCACGTAGTTCGTCGTAGCGGCGGCGCGCCCTTACGGACGGATCGGCGGTAAGGAATATCTTTAACTCCGCATCCGGGAAGACGACCGTTCCTATATCGCGCCCGTCCATGACCACGCCACGATCACGCCCCAACTCCTGCTGTATCGCAACGAGCTTCGACCGCACTTCGGGTATCGAACTGACCTCGCTAACGAGACCGCTAACTTCGATAGACCGTATCCTACCTTCGGCATTCCGACCGTTGACGTAAACGTCACTCGCCCCCCTCTCCGGATTGAACTTAAACCCGATGCCTATGTCCGGCAACATGCCGATCAAACGATCCTTGTCAAGCACACCTCCGACCACTGCCCCGTTATCCAGCGCATACAAGGTCACCGCACGGTACATCGAACCGGTATCTATGAATATATAGCCCAATCGCGCGGCTATCTCGCGGGCAAACGTACTTTTACCGCCAGACGAGTACCCGTCTATGGCAATTATTATCTTCTTATTGGAGCAATCCATCTACTGGAATATTTACGAACATTGTAAGTACCGCCGCCGCACCCAAACCGACGATTACAGCACCAGCTATACGGTTCATCCACAGCAGGTGTCTGGGCCGGAACTTCTTTCTGAACAGGCTGACAAGAAATGTCAGCGTAAACCACCACGCCGATGCACCTACGAACACGCCGGCTATGATGAACCCGCCGTTGAACTCCCCGACCACGTCGTGACTAATACCGAACGTGGCAAACAGCGTGATTAGAACGAGAATGAACGCGGGATTGGCCAACGTCAGCAAGAAGACCGACAGATAATCCTGCCACATACTGGTCTTACCCGCCCTGTTGCGGCGTATCTGCACTACCGGGTTCGAGAGGAATATCTTCACTCCGACGATCATCACGCACATTCCGCCGATAACTTTGACCAGTGTCATATTGCTCTCGATGAAACCCATGACCACGGCCAGCGAAAAAAAAGCCACCGTGGCGAATATCGTATCGGCCGTAGCTGCTCCGAGCCCTGAAATGAATCCCGATTTATGATTTTTGCTCAGCGTCCTCTGGATACACAGCACCCCTATCGGTCCCAATGGAATCGAAGCAAGCAATCCGATGATAAAGCCCCGAAAAAAAAGGGTCGCCAGCATAAAATATAGTGGTTTTATATCAAATTTGTGAATTACAAAATTAGTAATAATTCCAAACACTTCCCTATCTTTGTTTTCAAATACGCCGAAAATGATAGCAAAACTGATATTATCGCTAATAAGCGCAACGCTCCTATCTCTGGGGTGGATGGGCGTTAGCGGAATCGGGACTCTGGCAGGGCTTGTCCCGCTGCTGATTATAAGCGCGATGTACGGCGAAGGCCGGCGTCAGTTCTGGAAAACTTTCGGTTGGACGGCACTCGCCCTCGGACTATGGAGTGCCGTCACGACAGGTTGGCTATACTTCGCAGCCCCGTTCATTCCGTTCCTGTCGGTCGCTATCACCATCGTGCTGTTCGGCGGCATATTCATGCTCTACCACTACGTCAGCAAACGCGCACCCAAAGCCCTCGCATACACCCTGCTCGTATCGGGGTGGATAGCCTGCGAATACCTATACACGATAGGCGAACTCTCTTTCCCTTGGCTGACACTCGGCAATGGGTTCGCAGGAGACATCAAATTAGTGCAATGGTACGACACCACAGGGGTATTCGGCGGATCGCTATGGGCACTCATCGTCAACATCTTGATATACGAAACGCTACGCTTCCCCCACAAAGGCAAATGGGTCGCAGCCGCATTCGTTGCAGTAGTCCCGACCGCCATATCGCTTACCAAATACTACTCCTACGAAGAGACCGGCGACAAAGTCAAAGCCACCGTCATACAACCCAACATAGACCCGTATTTCGAGAAATGGATAATCCCTCAGGACAAACAGACAGACGTCATGCTGGAACTCGCCTCCCGTGCGCCATCCGACGTGGATTTCTTCATCCTGCCGGAGACCGCCGTACACGAAGACATCTCGGAGAACGCCATCGATAACAACCGCATACTGAACCGTTTCCGCACATTTTTGTGTAACAACTATCCCAATGCACAAATAATCACCGGCGCATCGACACAATACTATTACGGGCGCGGGGAGACCATATCGAATACCGCACGGCGGGACGGTGACGACGGCGTATGGTATGACGAGTACAACACGGCACTCACCATCGACACGACCGGACACACGCAACTGCACCACAAATCTCTATTGGTCGTCGGGGTCGAAAGAATACCTTTCCCAAAGATAACGAAGCACCTCGAATGGCTCGTTATGGACATGGGCGGGACAACAGGCCAACTCGGAATAGACGAAGCACCCGTAGTATTCACTACGCCTTGCGGTGCACGAGTAGCGGCCCCGATATGTTGGGAAGCCGTCTTCGGCTCCTACTGCGGACAGTTCGCTCAAATGGGGGCACAGGTATTCTTCGTCATCAGCAACGACGGCTGGTGGGACGACACTCGCGGGCATAAGCAACTGTTCCAATATGCCCGTCTGCGTGCCGTAGAAAGCCGCCGCAGCATAGGGCGCAGCGCAAACACCGGAACGTCAGGCTTCATCAACCAGCGCGGCGACATCCTGCAAAAAATCGGATGGGGAGAACGCACGGCCATAACCGGCGAACTCACGCTCAACGACCACCTGACATTTTATGCCAAATACGGCGACTACATTGCCCGCATATGCTCGTATGTCCTCGCCCTCAGCATATTATACTTCATCGCATACCGCTACAAACGGCGCAATAAATTAGTCGATTAGCTGTGAATTACAAAGAAACGTTAGACACACTCTACAACATGCTGCCCGACTTCCAGAAGATAGGGGCAGGCGCATACAAGCCGGGGCTCGAGAGGGCTGAAGCATTCAACCGCTATCTCGGCAATCCCGACCGTATGTTCGTATCGGTCCATGTAGCCGGCACAAACGGCAAAGGTTCCGTATCGCACATGCTGGCATCGGTACTGCAACAGGCCGGCTACCGCACCGGCCTCTACACGTCGCCGCACATGACCGATTTCCGGGAGAGAATCAAGGTAGACGGAGAGATGATTCCGGAGAAATACGTGGTCGATTTCACGGCTACGCATTTGGACAAGATGCGGTCGCTCGATATGTCGTTCTTCGAGGCTACCATGGCAATGGCTTTCAGGTACTTCGCCGACAGCGACGTTGAGGTTGCCGTTATTGAGACCGGTCTCGGCGGGCAACTCGACTCCACGAACATCATTACCCCTGTGCTGAGCATCATCACCAACATAGGAATGGACCATATGGCGTTCCTCGGCGACACTCCGGAGAAGATAGCCGCCGCGAAAGCAGGCATAATAAAGCCGGGAGTACCCGTCGTAATCGGCGAGACCGACCCGCACAGCAAACCGGTATTCGAGAAAGCGGCAGCCGATGTCGGTTCTCCGATAATATTTGCAGACAAGTATCTCAGATGCCTCGACAGCAGGATAGCTGAAAACATACGATATTTCAGCATAGAATGCCCCGGCAAATGCAAAACGTTCGAGATCGGGACCGACCTAATGGGGGATTATCAAAGCAAAAATATCGTGACTGCATTAGTCGCGATAGAGTTGCTGAACCAATATTCACATCTCAGCATAAGCAGCCGAGCGACCGCCGCAGGATGTTCGGTCGCTGCACAAACTACGGGATTACGCGGCCGTTGGCAGATAGTCGGGCACAATCCGCTAACGGTACTCGACTCCGGACATAATGCCCACGGACTGACTCAGACCATGCGCCAACTGGCCGCACAGGAATACGACAAACTATATTTCATACTCGGAGTGGCCTCAGACAAGGACGTCACCGCAATGCTGAAGCTCTTACCACCGGATGCGTTCTACATATTTACGAGAGCCTCAGTAGACCGTGCGATGGACGAACAAAAACTGGCCGGCATGGCTATCGCGGCAGGACTGAAAGGGCAAACCGCGCCTTCCGTTTCGGATGCACTGAACCTCGCACGCGAAATATCCAAGCCCGACGATATGATATTCGTAGGCGGCAGCAGCTTTATCGTCGCCGACGCACTCGACAGTTTATAAACAAGACATAAGATAATGTGGGTATTCCGACTCGCCAAACGACATTACAAAACAGGGCAAACGGGAGCGCTACACTCCTCTCGCAATATTCAGAAGCATTGCCTTAAAAGCCATCCAATCTGGCGTATTGCAAACGGCATAACAATTACGGACACGTAAGGTTGCGGCACACTGCAACCTCTCAACAGGCAACACACTATAAAATAAGGCGTCCGGCTCATCGAGCCGGACGCCTTATTTCTCAATCTACTAACGTATTAGTCCAATATCTCAACTTTGATATTACGGAACCATACGTCGTCGCCGTGGTCCTGAAGACCGATGTAACCGCCTTCGAGCTCACCAGCATCGTTCTTACCGAGCTTGCTTGTCAACAATTCGTAAGAATTAGGCCAGTTGGGATTGCCCTGAGCGAACTTGCTCTTGTTGATCATAGCATCCCATTCCGGAGTCCAAAGGTGGTACTCTACTACCGGAACATCGTTCTGATAGTGAACTACAGTACCTTTGTATACCATAATGGCACCGGTATTCCATTCGCCTGCCGGTTTAGCGTTCTGCGGTTTAGCGGGAAGCATGTCATACAAAGAAGCAGACATACGGTTGCCGTCTACACCGAGTTTAGCATCCGGATGCACCTCGTTATCCAACACCTGATATTCCGGAGAAGAGATGTAGATAGGATCGCCCGGAAGTTCTTTTGCGTAGAAGAACACACCAGAATTAGATCCGCGTGCAACCTTATATTCGAAAGTCAGTTTGAAGTTTTTGAACTTCTGTGCAGCATAGATGATGTCGCCACCGTCTTTGCCCTGAGCCTCGCCGCCACCGCCGCCGAGTATCTTCAGCGCACCGTCTTCGATAACCCATTTACCCGGAAGGTTCTCTTTGTTATATCCCCTCCATCCGTCGGTAGAAGTACCGTCGAAAAGAACTACCACTTCGTTCTTCTGTTCTGCCTGTTCCGAGGCAACCGCTTCCGGTGCATTCTGCTCCTGAGCATCCTGACCTTCTGCCGTTTTGCTGCAACCCTTACCGCCGCAAGCTACGAGCGACATACTTGCTGCCGCCATCAATAAAGTGCTGATCGAAAGTTTCATAATCAAGTATCAATTAAATTTGTTTGTGTTATTAAACTATTACAAAGGCATGTTCGGGAGATTCCAACCTTCCCTGTAGTTATGCTTGATAAGTTCACGGGCGAATTCCTGTGCGTTAAAGGCAGGCGTCATCTCTTTGTTGAACGTCGGGTGACCGTCTTTAATGCTGAATCCGTCGTGAATCATCATCTGGAGTTTGTCGTTAGGACCGATGTTAGTGAACTGCATATTTTCACCATCCCAATCGAGAACCCTGTTAAGACCTTGGAGACGTACACCGAGTACACCCATAACGACCATTTCGTTGAACGGACCTGCTTCCGAGAACGGAGACGCGGTTTCTACACGGCTTTCAGGGCTCTCCTTAGCTGCACGAACGAAGTCCATCTGGTGGTCGTTGTTCGGCACTTCGCGGGTCATCGAAGGAACTTTCGGATCACGACCAGAAAGCAGATACGGTTTTTCACCATAGCAACCACAGATCAGGGTATCTTTAGTACCGTAAAATATCACACCGCCACCGCTGATATTGAGGCTCTTTCCTTCCGGCATTCCTTCCGGACGCGGAGGCTGGAGACCGCCGTCATACCAAGTAACTTCTACTTCTGGAAGCCTAACCTTGTGGAATTTCTCGCGTTTCGGGAAGATGTATTTAACGATCTGAGCACTCGGAGCGCAATCCACCATAAGCGGAGTAGAGCTACCCTGTACTTTCGTTGGGTATCCGAGCTTCAAACCTTTGAAGACAGGATGCAGGATATGGCAAGCCATATCGCCGAGAGCACCCGTACCGTAATCCCACCATCCGCGCCAGTTCCACGGCGTGTATATCGAGTTATACGGCCTCATTTTAGCCGGACCTATAAAAAGATCCCAGTTAAGAGTGGTAGGGATCGGATCAACCTGCGAAGGAGTCGGCAATCCCTGCGGCCAGATCGGCCTGTCGGTGAATGCGTCAACTTTCGTAACTTCGCCGATCTCGCCGTTCCATATCCAATCGCATATCTTACGCACACCTTCGCCAGACGCACCTTGGTTACCCATCTGAGTAGCGACTTTCTGTTTTGCGGCGATCTTGGTCAACAAACGCGATTCGTAAACCGAGTGGGTAAGCGGTTTTTCACAATAAACGTGCTTACCCATCTCCATCGCGGTAGCTGCAATAATAGCGTGCGTATGGTCGGCAGTACCTACAACCACTGCGTCGATAGAGTTCCCTATCTGGTCGAACATCCTACGGAAGTCCCAGAACTTTTCTGCATTGGGGTACTGGTTGAATTTATTTTTGGCATACTTCCAGTCCACGTCACAAAGTGCCACGATGTTCTGGCTCTTCATACCGTCAATAACGGCACCGCCACGGCCGCCGATACCGACACCGGCTATATTGAGTTTATCCGACGGAGCGGTCTTGCCCACAGCTTGTCCAAGCACCGCGCTCGGCACTACCGTGAAAGCGGCAGCACCCAAAGCCCCTGTTTTAAGGAACTCTCTCCTTGTCATTTTTTCAGCCATTGTAAAGTTGTTTTAGTGTTTGTTATGTTTTAGGTGTATTATTTTACGAATGAAGAATGGTAGAGGTAGTCGAAACTCTTCTCAACATCCTTGATAGGCGACACGGCATATTTTTCGACCTCCACATAGTAATCTTTCATCCCCTGTGCATATGCAGCTTCGAATATAGCCTTGAAGTCCAGATCGCCGCTCGCACCGATCACGTCCTCGTCCTTGATGTGCAGGAGTGGGAAACGACCGGCATATTTCTTCAGGTAATCGACCGGATCCTGTCCGCCCTTCTTCACCCAGTATACGTCCATCTGGAAAACGACGTTCTCCGGCGATGTGTTCTGTATAAGGTAATCGAGCACGATCTTATCGTCGATGACTTTAAATTCACCAGCGTGGTTATGGAAGCCGAACTTGAGCCCCCTGCCTTTCGCCATCTCACCAACCTTATTATAATAGTCGCAATAGAGCTGAATGTCTTCGATCTTGTTGCCTATGTGCATTGACGGCTGTATGGCATAGCGGCAACCTACCTCGGCCTGAGTGTCGAGCGCTTTGTCCCACCATTCGTATGCTTCGTTCTCTTTGCCTCTCTCGACACTACGTCCGAGATGCGAACTGGACACGTTCATCCCGAGGTCTTCGGCGATCCTGCGAAAATCTTTAGGCGACATTCCGTACACCTTTCCATTGTTGTACGATGCAGTCTCCAACTCTTTGTACCCTATCGCAGCGACCTGCTTCATCGTATCCACAACATCTTTGTCCATCATGCCGCGAACCGAATACAGTTGCAATCCGACCCTCTTGCCTCCACTCGGAGCGGCAAACAGGTCGTCTTCCAACAGTCCCGAGATAATACTTCCGCCGATTACCACCTTAGCGGTGGCCATGGCACTTTTCTTAAAGAACTCCCGTCTGTCCATTGTGTTTTAAGGTTTTGTATTTATAGTTTTAGGTAGTCTTCAGGTATCGTTGCGAACAACGGTTATAAAATTACAATTTTTATTTCTATGCACAATATATTTCCCCACTTTTTTGACGAAGCTGTTGATAAATGCACTTTTTATTCAAAATAGCACATATTGATACAAAGCGTATACAACAAACCATACGCCGGCAAATCCGCAAACCGCAACAACATCCTCATCCAACACGACATACGGAAATTTAGCCATACTCTCGCCACACACACTGCCGAGCAACCCGTACACGCCAACAATATTTTACCCGCCACACCCCACATTCCGTTTTTTAATACTATTTTTGCATAGAGAGAGCCGCCATAATGGCGGCCGGACTCAAACCAAAGAATAATTCTGAAGAACATTTTGGACAGGAACGGCATACGCAATCAACCCACGGATTCGGAATTCGAGAACAAGATCCGCCCGCAGGAGCTCGAAAGTTTCAGCGGACAGGACAAAATCGTCGATAACCTCCGTGTATTCATACAGGCGGCCATCATGCGAGAGGAGTCGCTCGACCATGTACTGCTGCACGGCCCTCCCGGGCTGGGCAAGACCACGTTGGCCAACATCATAAGCAACGAGATGGGCACGGCGCTGAAGGTGTCGTCCGGACCTGTATTGGACAAACCCGGAGACCTCGCCGGATTGCTGACCAACCTCAACGCGGGCGACGTACTCTTCATAGACGAGATACACCGCCTCAGCCCAATTGTCGAAGAGTACCTGTATTCGGCCATGGAGGACTACAAGATAGACATAGTGCTCGACAAAGGGCCCTCGGCACGTTCCATACAGATAGAGCTCAACCCGTTCACACTGATCGGGGCAACTACACGTAGCGGCCTGTTGACCAGCCCGCTACGTGCACGTTTCGGCATACAGTGCCACCTCGAATATTACGATTCGAAGGTTTTAGCTAAGATAGTCAGACGTTCGGCCAGCATACTCGGAATCGGCATAGACGAGGACGCGACACTCGAAATAGCCATGCGTAGCCGAGGAACACCGCGTATAGCCAACTCGCTCCTGCGACGAGTGCGCGATTTCGCCATGGTCAAGGGCGAAGGACACATAGACCTGAAAATCACCAAGATCGCGCTCTCTGCATTGAACATAGACGCTCGGGGACTGGACCAGATGGACAATCGCATACTCTCAACCATCATCGGGAAATTCGGCGGCGGACCTGTCGGCATAAACACCATCGCTACGGCCGTAGGCGAGGACAGCGGCACGATCGAGGAGGTTTACGAGCCATTCCTCATCAAGGAGGGCTTCCTCAAACGCACCCCCCGAGGCCGCGAGGCTACGGCTTTAGCCTATTCGCATCTGGGCGTAACCCCACCGAGTACAGAAGCTTCGCTTTTCAACGACATATTGAGCTAAAACAAATGCAGAGGAGACCAAAATCTCCTCTGCATTTGTTTTCCCGGCAATCCCCCCTGCCGGTAGGAGCTCCCTACTCTTCCACCCTTCGTATATCCGCACCGAGTGCATTCAGACGGCCGTCTATATTTTGGTATCCGCGGTCTATCTGTTCGATATTTTGTATTACGCTGCGACCGTCGGCATTCATAGCTGCGATGAGCAACGCAACACCCGCACGTATATCCGGAGACGTCATGCACGTACCGCGCAGTCTCATCTGATGATCATGACCGATGACCGTAGCCCTGTGCGGATCGCAAAGTATTATCTGTGCGCCCATATCTATCAGTTTATCGACAAAGAACAGACGGCTCTCGAACATCTTCTGATGGATCAGCACCGAGCCCTTCGCCTGTGTCGCCACAACGAGGAAGACCGACAGCAAGTCAGGCGTCAAACCCGGCCACGGAGCGTCGGCGATCGTCATGATGGACCCGTCGATAAAACTCTCTATCTCGTAATGGTCCTGCTCCGGAATATATATATCGTCCCCGCGCTGCTCGAAGCGTATGCCCATACGCGCGAACTGTGCCGGAATTATGCCGAGGTTCTCGTAAGAGACATCCTTGATAGTTATCTCCGACTGCGTCATCGCCGCAAGCCCGATGAAGCTACCCACCTCTATCATGTCTGGCAACAAGCAATGTTCCGTACCACCCAATTCATCTACCCCTTCGATGGTGAGCAGATTGGACGCTATACCGGAGATTTTAGCCCCCATACGATTCAGCATCTTGCACAACTGCTGCACATACGGCTCGCAGGCGGCATTGTATATCGTAGTGAATCCCGGCGTCAAAACAGCCGCCATGATTATATTCGCCGTACCTGTCACCGAAGCCTCGTCAAGCAGCATATATGTTCCACACAGATTCTTCCCCCTGACAGCAAAAAAATTCTCCCCTGCATCGAAATCGAAATCGGCCCCGAGCTTCTGGAATCCGATGAAATGCGTATCGAGACGCCTGCGCCCTATCTTGTCGCCGCCCGGCTTCGGCAGGTATCCGACACCGAACCGCGCCAACATAGGCCCCAACAACATGACCGAACCGCGAAGGCGAGTCGCACGCTTGCGGTAATCGTCCGTCTTCATATAATCGAGATCGACATTCGCTGCACGGAAAGTATAGCGCCCTGCTCCGAGTCTTTCGACCTCTACGCCCATCTCACGCAACAACTCAATGAGTTGCATGACGTCTACTATCTCCGGCACGTTACAAACCGTAACCCTCTCTTTCGTCAGCAGCACCGCACACAATATCTGCAACGCTTCGTTCTTAGCTCCCTGCGGTACTATCTCACCACTGAGGCGACGTCCGCCTCGTACTTCGAATACGGCCATATATATCTAAGTTTTTATTTTAGCATAAAAGTAAGCAAATTCGCCCAAACCGTCAAGGCCCGGTCGGCTTTAGACAAAAAAATGGCCGCCACTCACATGACGGCCGTATCTCGAACCTCTCGACAATCGTTATTGCCTTATGACCGAACTGGTGTATGCCCTGACATCGTCCATCGTAATCTCGTCCCCGCTAAGTATGATTAACCTCTCCATGACATTACGCAATTCGCGTATATTGCCCGTCCACGCGAAAGTCTGCAACTCTTTGACTGCATCGGCCTTCACCGATTTCGTCGGTATACCATACTCCTCGCATATCTTATCCATAAAATGCCCTATCAACAGCGGAATGTCGTCTATCCTGTCGATCAACGACGGGACACGTATGACGATGACGCTCAGACGATGATACAGGTCTTCACGGAAGTTACCTTTCTGTATCTCCTCGCGCAGATTCTTGTTGGTAGCCGACACCACCCTGACATTGACCGAAATATCCACGTCGCTGCCTACACGGCTTATCTTGTTCTCCTGCAACGCCCTCAGCACCTTAGCTTGGGCAGACAGGCTCATATCGCCTATCTCGTCGAGGAACAACGTTCCTCCGTCGGCCTGCTCGAATTTCCCCTTACGCTGTTTGATGGCAGATGTAAATGCACCTTTTTCGTGCCCGAACAATTCGCTCTCTATAAGTTCGGAAGGTATCGCCGCACAATTGACCTCGACGAACGGACCGCCGGCCCGCAAACTCTTTTCATGCAACCATTTGGCAACAAGCTCTTTGCCCGTACCGTTCGCACCAGTGACAAGCACCCGTGCTTCGGAAGGCGCGACTTTCTCGATGAGTTTCTTCACGAACATAATCTCGTCCGATTCACCGACTATTTCCGGGACTCCGCTTTTCGATTTGGCTTTAGGCTTCTTGAAAACCACCGACGCAGACACCGTTCGTTTCGGCTTCTCCTCCTCCTTCTTCTCTCCGCACGCCTCCTTTATCGACGCAAACAGCAGGTTCATATCCAGCGGTTTGCCCAGATAGTCATACGCCCCGTTTCGCATTGCGAATACCGCCTCTCTGATCTGCGGATCGTCCGAAATGACGATTATCGGCGTCTTGCCTGTCAACCTACCTCCGTTATCGAGGTACTCGTACATCAGGACATTTTCCACAATGACCAGATCGCTTCCCCTCTTATCATACAAGGCGTTAGCCTCTGTCAGACTTTCAGCCGTCTCCACCGTATATCCCTCAAACTCCAAACGTTCTCGAAGGATATTGCGTATACTGCGCTGCTTATCGACTATAAGAATCCTGATCATTCCTTAAATTGAGATTTCCCGTAACGAATATACAAGAAAATATTGACTTATTTGTTTTTTTATGAAAATCGCTATACTTTTGGCACAAAGTTAACAATTACTTGGACACCTCAACCAATCTCACAATTATTCTCGGATTGAAAGCGTGTCAACGGCCGATCGGTTAACTTACGCCAAACTGTCTTACTTCATTAATCAAAATATCCGCCCAGAAGGATATTCCTATGGCAGTTCGCGGTCTTTCAATAACTTAACGATGGAAAAGAATTATAACTACGAGCGTAAGAAACTCAAGCTGCCCGAATACGGACGTCATATCCACGAAATGATAGACTACCTCTCCTCAATCGAAGATCGCGAGGAGCGAAACCGGCAGGCACGGGCCGTAATCAGCGTCATGGGCAACCTCAACCCTCTGCTAAGGGACACCGCCGACTTCAACCATAAATTGTGGGACCATATGTTCATCATGTCGGGCTTCTCGCTGGACGTAGACTCCCCCTATCCGATTCCAACGGAAGAAACGCTCACCCCGATGCCGGAAAAATTGAAGTATCCCGACAAAAAGATAGCTATAAAACACTACGGCAAGAATATCGAGAACATCATCAAATCGTTGAAGGACGAGACCGACGAGCACGCGGTAGAAGAGGTCCTCGCCAACGTAGCCCGCTACATGAGAGCCAAAAGCTACGAATACAATCAGGAGCACCCGAACAACGAGGTGATAATAAAGGACATGAAGAGATTGTCGGGCAATACTATTTCGGTAGACGAGGCTGCGATAAACAATATCAAGAGCGACTACAAAACCGCACCGACATATCATAAAAAAGCAGGGTTCACTAACCAGAGACAGAACAAGGGCAAGAACGCCAAAAACGGGCAGTCCAACGGGAAGAACTACCAGCAAAAGCAACACCGCAACAATAACAGGCCCAAATAAACCTACCACTATCTGGTCGGCATTCAACCTACAAAAGAGCAGCCCACCACTTCGCGATGCGAAGTGTCCATATACGCCACCCTACTTCTTAGAGGTCCGGCCGTTAGCACGTTTCCCGAAATTGCGGCCCAGCCACCTCGGGAAAACCACGGCTCCTATGGCGAGATAAGGATAATAGGTAACCCCGCGCCATAAGAAGGCGATGAGCGCAGCGGCCCCGGCCTGAAGCGCCACAGGAACCTCGATCAAATCGGCACAATACGACGAGAAGAACAGCTCTGCAAATCCGCTGCCGCCCGGCGTAGGCATAACGAGCATCATTATCCACAGCACGAGTTGGCGTGCAAACAGCAACACATGGTCGCCAACAGCGAAAAAGGCCATCACCAAAGCGTTCGCCACCAGATACCGCGACGTCCACGACAGGAATGTAGACGCTCCGGCCTTCAGCCAGAACATAAACCCTTTCCGGCGTATCTCCTTAGAGCTGTTGATTATATCCGTCCCCACGATATTCATATCACGATACCACCTACGCAGGAAACGCAGTTTGAATATCTTCATCAGCAGCCATTTCAGTCCGCGAGGATTCACGAACAGGCCATAGGTCAGTATCAACACCCAAGCGAGTTTCAGCGAGTACCCTATTATGGCAAACGTCATCAGAGATTTTGCCAGCAATCCGCTTCCTGCGGTAATGGCGAACAGCTCGTCGAATCCCACTATGGCCATCATCAGAGGGAACATAAGGATAAAGAACAATTCGTCGAGGAACGACGTAAGCATGACTATCGCCGAGCTGCGGCCGACGCCTATACCCTCCTTATGTACATAGACAATAGCGACGCTCGTCCCCCCGACAGCCGACGGAGTGATGGCCGACGTGAACTCCCACAGCATTATTACCCTGAGCGCCTGTCCCCACGACAAACTCTTGTCGCTGAGCACCCTCAACCGGATCACATACCCGAGATCGCGGCCGAACATACACAAGAACGCGAGCAACAGCCACAGTACGGTTATCCAAGAAAATTGTATATCGTCGAAAACGGCAGGATCGAAGTCTCTCCAAAACATATACCCGACAACGGCCAACCCTATAAGTATCGGATAAACGGCTTTACGCAGTTTTATCTTGCCGATCTCCTTCCCGCCGCCATCCAAATCTCCGCCGCAATCTGCCTGTCCACACGCATCGCCACCGACAGACGGAGAGGCTGCCGTTTTTTCCGGTTCGAAACCGTTGATCTTGCAGAATTTCTGCTGTGTGTTGTCTTGCACGAAAAAAATTGAGAATGACTGCAAATATACGATTTTACACGACTATATATACAACGAACCGAATTATATGTCCGCCGCAGTCAAAAGCGTGGACAGAAACACGTTTCCTCTCATCAACACTGTCGGCAAAGGACATTATAACCCGACCGCCTTATTACTAAAATACGCCGCCATGTCACCTATACAACCCGCGCCAAACAGCCAGTCCGGCCAAACGCAAAGGCTATACGACAACCTCGGCAAAACCTACGACGCGGAACTGATATATACGCAACACTCCCGACACATAAACATAAAATATGCGGCCGACTAAAAAGCCGACCGCAATCATATCTACGTGTTCGAGCAAGCATAGAGCACATTCTACCGCGTTGCCGCCTCGTCAGGCTTCTTCAAAGGACGCGGATCGACATACTTGAACCTTTTGATCTTTTGCGTCGGGGTCTTCTCGAAAGCCTTGTCCTGCGCCTCCACGTCGGCAATCTGGGCCGACTTGCTGACTTTCGAATTGACATAGGCCTTGATCTCGGCCTTCAGGGCATGAAGGCTCTCCTTAAAATCATTATAGCGGCGCTGAGCCTCCTCCTCATTAAAATACACCTGTGCAACGAGCTTTCCGTCGTTCTCCTTGACGATGGAATCCGTTACAAGAAAATGGCTGTTAATGACCGACTCTATCTCCTCCGGATAGATATTCTCACCGCTCGGTCCCACTATCATGTTCCCTATGCGCCCCAATATATAGAGATTTCCCTCTTCGTCGAAACGGCCGATGTCCTTGGTCCGAAACCATCCGTCAGGCGTGAATACGTCCGCCGTTGCGCCGGGATCTTCGTAATACCCCTTCATCGTACTCGGACTCTGAACGACTATCTCCCCTTCGCCCGTATCCTTATTCATATTATCCAGCCGAGCCTTCACTCTACTCAAAACCGGGCCGGTCGAACGGAACCTGATCTTCCCCGGAATACCCCCGGCTATGAGCGGGGCCGTTTCGGTGAGTCCGTATCCGACACCGTATGGGAATTTGGCCTCCACAAGGAACCGTTCGGTATCGAAATCGAGTTTTGCACCGCCGATCCCGAAAAATCTCAACCGGCCGCCGAATATCTTTCTCAGCTTTCTCCCAGCCTCCCGATGCACCATTTTACGGAACCACGCCCAGCCGTACATCTTCTTCAAAACGGCGTTCTTCACGAACCGCCCCCTGACTTGGCTTTTATATATCTTCTCTATTATCAACGGCACGCTAAGCATTATGGTAGGCCGCACCGACCGCATAGCCGGCATAAGCGTGGATGCCGTAGGCAATTTGTCGAGATAGACGACCGACGCTCCCGAATAGAACGGCAGCAACATTCCCAGCGAACACTCGTAAGTATGCGACAGGGGAAGTATCGAGAGGAACACGTCCGACTGATAGATCGTAAACAGGTCGTAATCCATCTCCACCTGTGCAACGAGATTTGCATGGGTAAGCATCACGCCTTTGGGCTTCGAGGTCGTCCCCGATGTATAAATTATAGCCGCAACATCGTCGGCCTTAGGCTCTGTGAACACACCGGGCTGCACTCCCTCTTTCATGTATATCACACCGCAGTTCTTGGTACGCAACACGACGTTGAGCCCCTCTATCGTCTCTTTCGAGACCTTCGTATAGAGTTTGTCTGAACAGCACAGCGCCTTGGCGCCGCAATGCCTGATAATCATGTCCAACTCCGGAGTAGAGAAATCGGGCAAGATCGGAACTATCACGAGTCCAGAAATTACGGCGGCGAAATACGATACCGCCCAGTTAGGCATGTTATTGCTGAGCAAGGCCACCTTGTCGCCTGACGAAAGTCCCGCCATGCGTAGCATCTCGGCCTCCGCCTCTACTTTCCGGGCGAACTCAGCGAACGTTACGCACTCCCCACCGTACATGGAAGACATACAGCGCGAAGAGTAAGCGTTAACGCTATGCAAATAAAGATCACGAAGCGTATAGATTGCCATATCCGAGTAAGTTTGTCTTTATGCCATATATACAAATGTAGCACCAATTATTTTTAAAATCGTATTTTTGCCCCATTAAATTTATGTCCGAAGAGTGATAAACGCGTCCGAAATACGAAAATACGCCGCAGAAGCGGGATTCGATCTCTGCGGCATAGCCCGTGTCAGGCGACTCGGCGACCAGACGCAAAGGCTGTGCGACTGGCTCGGCATGGGTTACGACTCTGGACTGTCCTACATGCGGCGCAACATAGAGAAGAGGCTCGACCCAGCCCTCCTGTACGAAGGAGCGAAGACCGTAATCGTTTGCGCGGCGAATTACAAAAACGAGCATTGGGACCAGCGCAACAGCCGGAATCCACGCATATCGTCATATGCCCTCGCACAGGACTACCACGTCACCATGAAAGCCAAACTCGACATAATCCTGCGGCGATTATCTGACGAACATCCCGGCATCCGGGGGCGTTGCTTCACAGATTCAGCTCCCGTGCTCGAAAAAAGCTGGGCAATCGAAGCAGGGTTAGGCTGGAGGGGCAAAAATTCGCTGATAGTGACTCCTCGACACGGCAGCTTCGTATTCCTCGGCGAGATAATCGTCGATGCCGAAACGGACATTTACGACAGTCCGTTCACAAAGGACGGGTGCGGAACCTGCACCGCCTGTATAGACGCCTGTCCCAATTCGGCTATCGTCAGCCCATACGTAATAGACACCAACCGGTGCATATCGCGCCTGACGGCAGAGAAAATCACGGACGAAGCTATGTCGTCGCCGGAAACGCACGGATGGATATACGGATGCGACATCTGCCAAAGCGTATGCCCGCACAACAAGCGAACGCCCCTGTCCGCACATCCAGAATCCCGCCCGTTGTTCGATCCGACAAGCGCAGATCAGACGTTCTGGGACAAATTCGACGCAGACGACTTCCATGAGATTTGCGGAACCACACCAATAACCCGCATAGGATTCGACGCTATAAAAGAAAGGGCCGTAAACTTTTTCGAAGAACAACAGGACAATGGACAACAATGACACCGCATCCGTTCATGCCAACGCCGTAACCATCTCGACATAACGAACCTGAGCTTCAAGTCCCTCTCTTCCTAATATCATCCTGCCGACAGAACTACGTCCGGCGATAGCGCATTGCTTTATGAAACTTTCATCCGCCGCATAAGTATCTCCACCATACTTACGCATCGTATGCAAACCGATCAGCGGCCCCAACTTTCACGATCGAGGCTACGGTAATTTATCGCCTCGGCTATATGGGAGGGTGAAATATCCTCCGAGCCGTCCAGATCGGCTATCGTGCGCGCCACCTTGATGATGCGGTCGTAGGCTCTCGCCGACAGATCGAGCCTCGTCATGGCCCGCTCCAACAGGGCCGAACATTGTGGCGACAGCGGGCAGTATTCGCGTATCATCTTGGAATTCATCACTGCGTTAGTATGCACCCCGCCGATACCGGCAAACCGTCTCCGCTGCACATCGCGGGCCTTGCTCACCCGCTCGCGCACAACTGCGCTCGACTCCTCCGCACGGTCGGAGTTCATATGCGAAAAATCGACCGGCGTAACCTCTATGTGCATGTCTATACGGTCGAGAAGAGGACCTGAGATACGATTCATATATTTCTTCACAGCCCCGGGCGTACACGTACACTCCTTCCCCGGATGGTTATAATACCCGCAAGGACACGGGTTCATCGAGGCTATCAAAATGAAATTGGCTGGATACACCACGCTGTACTTGGCCCTCGCGACGGTTATGACCCTGTCTTCGAGCGGCTGCCGGAGCACTTCGAGTATGCTGCGCCCGAATTCGGGAAGTTCGTCGAGAAACAATATTCCATTATGTGCCAGCGATATTTCCCCCGGTTGCGGCGACCCGCCGCCTCCCACAAGTGCAACCTGCGATGTCAGATGGTGCGGCGCACGGAAAGGCCGGCGCGTCAGCAGTCCCGACTCGCTCCCGAGTTTCCCGGCAACGGAATGTATTTTCGTGGTTTCCAAAGCCTCATCTACCGTAAGCGGCGGCATGATGGTAGGCATACGCCTTGCGAGCATGGTCTTACCCGAACCCGGCGCACCTATCATAACGACGTTATGTCCGCCGGCCGCAGCTATCTCCAACGCACGCTTGACATGCGCCTGTCCGCGAACATCGCTGAAATCTTCCTCATAACGCTTCTCTGCACCGTCAAGCATATCCGACATACCAAAAACCGCTGGCTCTATCAGCACTGCGCCCGAAAGGAAATCGACAGCTTGTCTCAAGCTCCCCACCCCGATCACGTCCAGCCCGCCGACCACAACCGCCTCGCGCACATTCTGCACAGGCAGCACAACACCCTTAAAGCCGTCCGCCTTCGCCCTCATAGCGACAGGCAAAGCCCCCTTTACGGGCTTCAATGTTCCGTCGAGCGACAACTCTCCCATTATGACATACTTACCGATGTCGTCCGCCGACATCTGGCCGCTGGCTGCAAGCACGGATATGGCTATCGGAAGGTCATAACCCGAACCCTCCTTCCGCAGGTCGGCCGGAGCGAGGTTCACAACCAACCGCTTGCCTGTCATGCGGTAACCGCAGTTCTCAAAAGCCGAACGTATACGCTCCTGACTCTCTTTCACGGCATTATCCGGGAGCCCGACGATATACATACCTATACCGGCCGAAATATTGGCTTCGACCGTCACAGTTATCGCGTCTATACCTTGTATGGTACTCGAATAAGTCCTTACGAACATGTAAATACGAATTATGCTCCGATCCTTTCGGTGCGACCGGAGATAATGCAAGATAGTAAAAAGTCGGCAAATGTGCTAAAAAGGCGCGTCTTCATTAGGATTGAAACCTCCGCCGAAGCTACCGCCCGGAGCCGGGTCGAACTCATTGCCCGGAGTAAAACGCGGGGCCGGAGCGTCGTCGTCGCTGCCCAGACTGCTCTCGAACGAAGAGTATCCGCTACCGTCCATTTCATCGTCGTCGTAATCCATGAAACGGGCCTGCTCCTTACGGAAACGCAGATTCACAGTATCCGTCGCGCCGTTACGGTGCTTGGCGACTATGATCTCGGCCATACCGGCAGTCGGCATACCGCTCTCGTCAACATTCATACCGTAATACTCCGGACGGTGGATGAACGCCACAATGTCGGCATCCTGCTCGATAGCTCCCGACTCACGCAGGTCGGACAACTGCGGACGTTTGCTGCCCGTACGCGATTCGACAGAACGGTTCAACTGCGACAAGGCGATGATCGGTATGTTCAACTCCTTGGCTATGGATTTCAACGAACGCGAGATGGAGGCCACCTCCTGTTCGCGGTTACCGCGCGTCTCGGCCGTACCGGTCATGAGCTGAAGGTAGTCGATAATTATAAGCTGTATGTCAAACTGCTTTTTGAGACGCCGCGCCTTGGAGCGGAATTCGAAAATGGACAACGCCGGAGTATCGTCGATGAACAAAGGAGCGGTCTGGAATGGCACTACAGCGGTTTCGAGATGCCGCCACTGCTCGTCGTTCAGGCTACCGTTGCGCACGTCGCGCGAATCGAGTCCCGATTCTGCCACGATAAGACGCATCATAAGCTGGGTAGCGGCCATTTCAAGCGAAAAGAACGCCACTCCTTTCTCATGGTCGATAGCTATATTACGCGCCATCGAGAGCACGAACGCGGTCTTACCCATAGACGGACGTGCCGCGATGATTATAAGGTCGCTCGGCTGCCATCCCAGCGTCAGGCGGTCGAGGCGGGTAAACCCTGTGGGCACGCCGCTGAAAGACCCCTTGCGCTTATACGCCTCTTCGATAGCCTCCATGGCCTTGACGAGTATGTCTTTGGATTTCTGCACGTCGCGCTTGATGTGCCCCTCGGCGACCTTGAATATCTCGCTTTCGGCCGAGTCTATCAGGTCGTTGACATCTATCGACTCGTCGTATGAACGTTTCTGTATCTCGGTCGAAGCGCGTATCAGTTCCCTCTGCACGTACTTCTGCGTAATGATCTTGGCGTGAAAATCCACATGCGCCGCCGAGCCCACTTTCTGCGTCAATTCCGCGAGATAAGACGCTCCGCCGACGGCCGAAAGCTGCTTCTTCTGTTTCAGCTTTTCCGTAACCGTATACAAGTCGATAGGCTTCAGCTCCATCGAAAGTTCCGAAATGGCGCGGTATATAACTTGGTGAGCCTCCTTATAGAACGCCTCCGGTGTCAGCACCTCCTGCACTGCGAGTACGCTCTCCTTTTCGAGCATAAGCGCGCCCAACACAGCCTCCTCAAGCTCCACGGCCTGCGGCGGCAGATGTCCGCCTTCGCTCGTCAATGCGTCGTATGCGTCCCTATTCCTGTTAGAAGCGTTGTAATTCTTTGCCATATTCCGATAGATAAAAAAACCGATCGTCGATCGGGATGGTAAAGGTACGAAATTTTGTACTCAAACGTCGGTCCTCAGACAGTTAAAGGAAAAATATTTCTACATTTACGCCGCGACCCAAACACCGGCCAATGAATACATCATCCTCTGGCAACAACAGCAACCGCTTTAGGCTCAAGAAAAAGACGAAAATAATCATCATCGGCGTATTCGCACTCCTATGGGGCGGCATACAGATACACGAACAGATCCGTTTCGCCAACGATCCCGCACAGCAGGGCGTCCAGCAAGCAGGCGACTACATCCAAACGCTCGTACCGGCAGCCGGGTTCGCAGGCTCTCTGTTGATAGGAGACATAGACGGAGCCATACGCTTCGCTCTCGGTTGCAGCGCGACTGCAGGCATCACCTCTGTACTGAAACAGGGCATAGACGCCAAACGCCCCAACGGAGGCGATCACTCCTTTCCTTCGGGGCACACGGCTTTCGCGTTCCAAGGAGCCGCTTTCATCCTAAGGCGTTATGGGTGGAAGCTGGGCATCTTGGCGCTGCTATTGGCCTGTTTCGTAGGGTATAGCCGCATCGAATCAGACAAACACTGGACGAGAGACGTACTTGCAGGAGCCGCAATAGGCATCGCGTGTAGCTACGCATTCACCGGTCCATTCTGCCGACATAAAGACACCCCGAACATATAAACAAAACGGTTAAAATCGGATCACGCCTAAGCCGAAATGTCATCGGGAATGCCGATCCGACTTCTTTCTCGGCGCGTGTTGCCTCTGACGTGCATCGTTCTTAGGCGCTGACGCAGAAGATTTACCGTCGGCGAAAAACCAGCTTTTCTGCCTGCGCTTATCGTCCTGCGAACGGGCGACGTACAGTTTTTCTCCGGTATAAGGGTCCATTCCCGTATAGAACATCACCGACGAGAGCGTCATAGGCGTAGGCGTGAGGTCCTGCACCTGTTCGAGGCGCATGCCGAGGCGATGGGTCTTCTGCGAAAGCCTCTTCATGTCATCCTCCGTACAGCCCGGATGACTCGAAATGAAATAAGGTATCAACTGGTATTTGAGCCCCTCGCTGCGGCATACCTTATCGAAATCGACCTTCAGCCGTTCGAACCCATCGAACGAAGGCTTACGCATCAATTTCAGCACCTTGTCCTCTGTATGCTCAGGCGCCACCTTCAACCGTCCGGACGTATGGTTCACAATAACGTCCCGCAAATATTCCGCCCCGTGCTCACGGTCGAACAGGTCGTACCTGATACCGCTTCCGATGAAGGCTTTCTTGACTCCGGGACGCGCCGAGACACGCCTGTACAACTTCATCAACCGCTCGTGGTCGTTATCCAGATTGCGGCACACCGACGGCCACAGGCACGATGGTCTCGTACATTTAGCACATGCGGCCCGGTTCTTCCCACCCATGCCATACATATTGGCCGACGGCCCTCCGACATCGCTCACATACCCTTTGAAGCCGGGCATGGCGGCCACCCGATCTATCTCTGCGAGCACGGAACTTTCCGAACGGCTCGACACGAATTTACCCTGATGTGCCGATATGGTGCAAAAACTGCAACCGCCAAAGCAACCCCGATGTATATTTACGGAGAATTTTATCATCTCCCACGCCGGAATGTCTCCTTTACCGTTGTAACGCGGGTGCGGCAGACGGGTATACGGCAAATCGAAGCCCCGGTCCAATTCCTGCTCGGTCAACTGCGGATGCGGCGGATTTACGACTACATATCGGTCTTCCGACTGCTCCTCGACCAGCACCATACGTTGTTCGAGACGGTTCGATTCGGTCTCTATATTTACGAAATTCTCTGCGAATTTAACAGGATCGGCAACGCATCGGTCATATGAATTAAGGACGATGGTCGTCTCGGGAGAGAGCCTCTCCACATATTTTCCATCGGCTACGAAAGCCACCTGCTTCAATCCGCGCAGCAGCTTGGCATTAAATCCGTTGCGTAACGCCTTGGCTATTTCGGGCATCACCTTGTCGCCCATACCGTAGGCAAGGACATCGGCTCCGCTCTCGACCAATATCGACCGTTTGAGCGAATCGCTCCAATAGTCGTAATGGGTCAACCTACGCAAAGATGCTTCGATGCCGCCGATGACCACAGGAACGTGCGGGAAAAGCTCTTTAAGTATGCGGGAATATACGGTAACGGCATAATCGGGCCTGAATCCGGCTTTTCCTCCGGGCGTATAGGCATCGTCGCTACGCAGACGTTTGTTAGCGGTATAATGATTCACCATCGAGTCCATGCTCCCGCCGGATATGCCGAAAAACAACCGCGGCACGCCAAGTTTCTTAAAATCGCGCAGGTCGTCACGCCAATTAGGTTGCGACACGATAGCCACACGCAAACCCTCGGCTTCGAGCAGACGCCCCACCACGGCCGCCCCGAACGAGGGGTGGTCAACATAGGCATCGCCCGAAAAAATAATCACGTCGATGTAGTCCCAGCCGAGTGCCCGGACCTCCTTTACCGTTGTCGGCAACCAAGAGTTTTCCATAAGTGCAAAGGTAGCGATTTGCGGCAAATATCCCGACTCCGCAAGCGATCACCGTGTAATTAAACCGAAAACACCACAATACATGGCGCAATTACTGACAGATACAAACACACTGAAAATAAAGAGTAACACAAATCCCTACCGCACTTCGGCCGGGATCAGAAGGCTGCTGTCGCCGTAGCTGAGAAAACGGAATCCGTTCGCCATCGCATACTTGTATATCTCGCGCCAATGCTCGCCCACGAAAGCCGACACGAGCAGCAGAAGAGTGCTTTTCGGCTGGTGGAAATTGGTCACTATCATATCCACGACACGGAACCTGAAACCGGGCATTATCATGATCTGGGTAGCTGTCTTGAGCCTACCGCCGTTCTCCCTCAAGTATCCGGCCAGAGCCGTCAACAGCTGCTCTCCGCTGAACTCTTCGGGAATATAATACAGTTCCCACTGCCCCACCGGAACCATTACGTCGGGATCGCCGTTGCGAATTATGCGGTAACCGAGTGCCGACAGGCTCTCCAGTGTCCTGACCGTAGTAGTACCCACCGCCGTAACCTTACCCTTATGCGCCAAGATGTTCTCGACCGTTTCGAGCGTAATGTCGAAATGCTCCGTGTGCATCTCGTGCCCACTCACAGACTCGCTCTTCACCGGCAGAAAAGTCCCCGCTCCGACATGCAACGTCACCTCATCGAACGCGACACCAGCACACTGCAATTCGGCTATCAGCTCTCTCGTGAAGTGCAGCCCCGCCGTCGGTGCGGCAACCGACCCCTCGAAACGCGAATACACCGTCTGATAACGACTGTTGTCTATCTCTTCGCTGTCCCGGCCGAGATACGGAGGAATGGGTATGCGCCCCAGATATTCGAGTAACTGGCCGAACGTAATTCCGGCGTTCCACTCGAAACGCACGAGTTGCCGCCGTCCTTCGTCGTCCGGCACACGAAAGGCGCGCAAATACGCGTCGTGCCCCTCGTACTCGAATTTAATTTCAAGCGACCCCTCCTTCCATTTCTTGGAATTCCCGATGATACATTTCCACACGCAGCTCCCCTCTACGGCAAATGCCCGTTCGTAATCGGCTGGAGCATACGGTTCGAGGCAGAACACCTCTATCCTCGCCCCGCTGGGTTTGTGCATGATGATGCGCGCACGGATGACTTTCGTATTGTTGAAAACGAGCAGCGCCCCGTCAGGCAATTCCGCCCCTATATCACAGAACATTCTCTCCGAAATGTTGCCTTCCCTGCTCACCAGCAGTTTGGAGGCATCGCGCCTTTCGAGAGGAAATTTTGCGATTCTCTCATCAGGCAACTCGTAATCGTAATCGGATATTTTAATGTCGAAGTTCATACAGTCGGAATATGTAAAGGCGTGACGGCCGCACGTTTTATCGGGAACAAAAAATAAAAGAAAAGCGGAAGTATAAGCCGGGTTCTGTAACCGAGGCGGCTCACGCCACTCCGGCCCTTCGCCATTTATCTACGCCTGCGCTCACACACAGGCTCCAGCGACCTACCCCCCAGCAGCGGACGGGCAGTCCTTGAATGCCGGTATACATGGTCTTGCAACCCGCCGGTGGTACGCCCGCACATGTCGCCACGCACGGCGGTGGGCTCTTACCCCGCCTTTTCACCCTTACCCCGAACATCAAAATCCGGGGCGGTCGTTTTCTGTTACCTTAAACCATACCCTCGCGGATATCTTCCCGTTAGGAAGCGCGGTGCCCTGTGTTGCCCGGACTTTCCTCCCCCGCCTTACGGCGGCAGCGGCGAAGCCCTCCGCTTTTCTTTCAGATGGCAAAGTTATAAAATTTGGCGGGAATTACTTTTTTTACTATATTACATTACTCTTTAACCGAAAAATTCCATCACCATGAAGGCATTACTCGCGACCGCCATCGCTCTGATGCTTGCGGTTCGTGGCGCATCGTCCCAAACGGAACTCCCCTCGGCTTTCACCGACGGCATGACACGTACGAAGATAGAGTTCGCGATGCCCGCCGGATTCACGCCGTCAACCATTGCCGAGAATCCGCACATGAACTACGAGTATGCCATACAATGCGACACTTCGGATATAGAGATACGTTATGCCACCCGCCCGTTGGACAAATTGATAGACAGTTACAAAAAGAGTCTGACAGACAGCACGAGAAAAATGGTCAACCCCGACCAGCCCAACTCTTACGTCACGATAGACGCAGCAGTAACTTACAACATCTCGGATAAAATAATCAGCAAGGTATCGCTTGGCAAAGAGTTTGCCCAGAGATGCTTCAACGCCGACGGCGGCTCTTTGACGTGGAGTACGCCCCGAAAAGAGTTCGGACTCGACCACAAACTTTGCATGACACTATGCACCTACAAGTACAGGATAGGGCTGGCTTTCATCTTCTTTCTCGGGGATGACGCCGATGTCATTTCGCAACTTGCCGCCCGTGAAGATGTATCCCGCTCTTTCCGTTTTGTGGAAGAAAGCGCAAAGCAGCAAATGGAATAAGACTTATCTCTTCCTTGCAACCAGAAGTATAGGATGATACGTCAGCGCGACACCTTCGTCCGACGAGTATGCCGCCATGTACCTCTCCTCGAACTCGGCGAGCCGGCGACACCCCCAGCGTACATTGCTCACCGAATTGACGCCGGTAGCTTTTATATGGCGAAGTACGTCGAGCGGTGTTTCGAACCGAAGTGTCCTCGTATATTCCGACAGCGCAACCACTTCATACCCGGCCTCCCCGCATAGCGCAGCAAGCCTGTCGGCCGTATAGTAGTCAAGTCCCTCGCCCGCCGCATGGCGTATCTCCCGGAAGTTCTCCGGTCCGAACGACGACAGCACCAACCATCCGCCCCGTCGTGTAGCCAACGATACACGAGCCACGAAGCCGGGCATATCGTCGAACCATTGCACGGTAGACGCCGACGCAATCATATCCATCCCTTCGGGCAGACCGATACTTTCGGCATCGCCCCAAAGAAACGACACGTTATCCGATGTAAACGCGGACAAATACTTTTCGGCCGCATCCGATATGTCGTTGATATACCACTCGGCATACGGGAACATAGCCTGAAGATGCGATGTCAAGAATCCTGTACCGGCCCCGACCTCCATTGCACGAGCAATACTGCCGTTACAATACTCGGCTGCCAAACCGGCCAACTCGGCGCAAATGTCTCTCTGCACCGACGCCAAACGGTCGTAACTGCGGAAGCTGGCCTCGAACCTCTTGCGGATTAATTCCTTATCTGCACCCAATTTCTTTTTCGATTAGTCCGCCGTCGGCGAACGGATAGTGGGGCAAAGGTAGAACTTCGGCGCGTGAACCCCAATAGCGGACCATATTTTCAGGAGGAAAAATCAAGTCTTCGCTTCCGACAATAGCCTTATCCCATCGCAGCGAAGCGGCATGTCCAGCGGCCGAAGCCTCGACGAGATACTCCAACTCCGCGATATTACGTTCCTGCGGGCGCGGCGACAGCACTGGACGCAGCCTGTCGAAATGTTCGCCGTACGCCCTTCGGTCGAACGCTTCCATCCCCCCGGCCTTCAACCCTCGCAGAGTCACGGCCATCCGGCGCGGCTCTATGCCGTAAAGAGCATCCACCGGAACAGGCGTACCGTTCAAGGCAACGGCTCTCGTAAGTTCGACACCGGCCAACAACCGTTCGGCAACCCATACCCCGAAGCTCCATGCCAACAGCCGGACATCGCCATATCCGGCAATCTTCTCCGCTAATCCGTCGTCCAATCCGCCGCCGTAATCATACACAGCAAGCACATCGCATCCCGGCAAACCTATATGTTCGACCACCCTGTAATCAGCTGCCCAACCCAACACGAACAACACCAGACGGTCGTTCTGCCCGCGCCTCAACCAATGGAATTCCATATCTCCTTAAACTTTTCTATATCCGTCATGTCCATAGCGGCCGTCAGCGAAACGCGCACTCGCGCACGCCCTTTCGGAACCGTAGGCCAACGTATAGGTGTAGTCCAGAACCCGCATTCGCGGAACTTGTCAGACATTGCGACGGCAGCGGCGTTCTCGCCAGCCGGGACAGGTACTATATGCGTCGCGGCAGGATTATCCGGAGCCAACGCATCTATCAATTCGCGCAAATGGCGGCGTCGCGGCTCGAATTCAGGCAGCCTGTCAACCAACCATTTCGTCCACGACATCACTATCGGCGGCAACCCCGTCGAGAATATCACCGTCCTCATACGATTTATCAAGACATCGCGCATCACCGGGTCCAACGCAGCAAAAGCCCCGTAGGAGGCCAAAGCCTTACCGAAAGTACCCACTATGACATCTATATCCCTGTCGCACCCTATCGAAGCGGCGTATCCGCTACCGTTCGGACCGAGTACGCCGAAAGCGTGCGCCTCATCGACATACAGCCGAAGACCGTACCGTTTTTTCAACTCTACCAACCCGGCCAACGGAGCTAAATCACCGTCCATGCTGAAAACCGACTCGGTAGCCACCCACACCTCTTCATACTCCGAGCGTCTCTTTTTCAATATCGTTTCGAGTTGGTCCATATCGTTATGGTTGAACCTCGTCCAGTCGCAATCGCACAACCGCAGTCCGTCTATCAGGCTCGCATGCACGAGTTTGTCCGCCACCACGAGGTCGCGCTTGCCGACCAAAGCCGGCAGGCATCCGCTGTTCACCATATAACCGTTACCGAGAATGAGCGCCGACTTTTCCGGATACAAAACGGCTATCGACTCTTCCAAAGCATCGTTGACTGGGCTATTGCCGGTCATAAGCCGCGAAGCCGAGCTACTCATCAGAAACTCCCCGCTACCGGCCATTTCTGCAAGGAAACGGCGCTGCATATCCGTGTCACCGGCCAATCCGAGATAGTCGTTGGAAGACATATTCACATACCTGCGTCCGCCGTAATCTATATATTTCCCACCCGGAATCCCGCTGCGTAGACTCCGTAGATTGTCCTCTTCCGACAACGTATTCAATATTCCTTGAAATCTATCCATCACACGAAAATTTTATCATCGAGGCCCGTGAGCGATCTGATGGCCGCACGCCCCTCCACGCCCAATGAGACGGAATAGTCGTTGACAAACATATAAATATGTTTTTCCAGCACCTCCGGCGACAACTCCTGTGCATGCGAACGGATAAAGTCCATACCCTCGTCAGGGTTGGCAAATGCGTATTCTATACTCTTACGCAACACCCGTTCCACCTTGTGCTGCACATCATCAGGCAGGCTCCTCGAAACCACTATCGCTCCGAGAGGCAACGGCAGCCCTGTCAGCCTGTCCCACTCGACACCGAGATCGGCTTCGAGGCACAGTCCTTTCTCCGCATACGTGAACCTGCCTTCGTGTATAAGCACCCCCGCATCGTAACGTCCTGCGGCGACAGCCGGCGCAATATCCGAAAAAAGCACCGGCGACTTATTCGTAAGATGGGGAAATATCCGGGCCATCAACATATTCGCAGTCGTATGTTCTCCGGGCACGGCGATTCTCAACGAAGCATCAGAAAGATCGAGCCCGCCCATGCTTACGAACAGCGGTCCGTTGCCGCGTCCCAAAGCGCTTCCCGCATCCAACACCGCATAGCGATCCGAGATCAGCGGCAACACCGCACAACTGATCTTCGATACGGCAGGCACACCGCATATTACACCCTTATTCAACTCCTCTATATCCGCAAACGAGAGGTCGAACTCAAGCCCCTCCGTATCAATGAGTCCGTTAACCATAGCGCCGAACATAAACGTATCATTCGGGCACGGCGATATTCTAAGATCTAATTTCATCCGTCAATTTTTTCACTCCCTCGGCCAACGCCCTGCACGCCTCGTCCAGTTTCCAGTCGGCCCGCTTGTCGTCGGTCATATTGGATATGGAGCGCACTTCGAAGAACTCAACGCCCGCTCCGGCGCATACCGCGAAAAAAGCAGCGCCCTCCATATTCTCCAAAGCGCCCGCACGAGCGACATAACCGGCTCCCACAGCATTCACGGTACATCCGACAGCACTCGGCATGGCCAGCATATCCTCGACATAAGGACATTCATATTCGCTAACATACAGCGGCACGAAACCCTCCTCACGGAAAGCCCCCTGATCGGCAACGCGTTCTCTGGCAACCAACACGCAATCCCCGACCTTGAGCCCGCTGCCGGGATAAGCTCCGGCGATACCGGCGAGTATCATAACATCGGGTCTGTGAGCCAAGGCAAGCGCCGCAGCCGATGCCGTATCCGCCATCCCCACACCGCTGATACGCACATCCACATCATCAGAAACCACACCCTTGAAGTAGCGGCACTCTCCCTCGGTAGGGACCAATACCACTATACGCGGACGGCGCGGCTTTGTACGAATATGGAATATATGCACCGTCACCCCACCCGCAATAGCGAACAAGAGTATTTTTACCCACATGACATCCACTGCCCACAAGGCCGAGATCGTAATGGCAGCCCACAACAATACGAGTATGTATATTTTGCTTTGCAACGGAATTCCCCGCCCGCTCTTATAATCGCGCAGGTACTTGCCGAAAACACGATTCGTCAGCAGCCAATGCCGCAGGCGGTCGGAACTCTTTGTGAACAGCCACAGGGCCAACAGCAGGAATGGCGTGGTGGGCAGTACAGGAAGCACGACACCCAAGATACCCAATCCCACGAAAAACAATCCGAGCCCCGAACAGAGCCGCCTTTTCCACCGCCTCATCGCTAATTATTTACCCTGTAAGCCTTCTGCACCCCTTTGATACGAGCTATATTGTATATAACCATATCGACGATCTGGGTTCCGGTAACCTCTATATTGATTAGCCCGGTCAGCTCTCCTTTAGAATTTGGGCTCAGGCTCATCGAGCGTATGTTTATCTTCAACTCATGGCTGATGACCTCCGTTATGCGGTTCAATATGCCCGTAACGTTGTCGGCCACAACCCTGATCGTCGCTTGAAAGGCGCTTCCGGTTGCCTTCGTATCGCGCCACTTCGCAGGCAGAACACGATACGGGTAATGCTCTTTCAGCCGTACCGCGTTCGGGCAATCGTTGCGGTGGATAGTAACCCCCGAATTTATGGTTACGAAACCGAAGACCTCGTCGCCGCGTATCGGGTTACAACATTTCGCCAGTTTATAATCGAGGTTCTTTATCGTATCGTCTATGATAAGCGCGTCTTCGGAAGTAGTGCCGGCGACTTTGGCCCGTTCCGGCCCCCGCCCACGCACCTCGGTCAACTGCTCCCCGGCAAGGTGGCGTGTCAGCAACTCCTTGATGTCCGCAATATCGACCTTACCGTCGGCTATCTGTCCATACAGTTCCGTCCCCGTCTTCACCTTGTAATACTTGCAGAGCACGGTCACGGCGTCCTCCATCGAAATCGACAGTTTCCAGTTCTTAATCTTACGCTCCAGTTCCTCTCGCCCCAGACTGGCAGCCTTGGCCTGCTCCTCGCGCAAGTAGGCCCTGATCTTGTTACGGGCTTTACCCGTCTTCACAATCTGCAACCAATCAGACTTGGGTTTCTGTGTCTTCGACGTAAGTATCTCGACGATGTCGCCGTTATGCAACACCTCGCGTATCTGGACGTTGCGGTGGTTCACACGCCCGCCTATAGTCGTGGCGCCGAGATTGCTGTGGATATCGAATGCGAAATCGAGCAACGTAGCACCCTCGGGCAGTTTACGCAGGTCGCCGTTGGGCGTGAATACGAATATCTCTCCGGCAGAACCGGTATTCTCGAAGCGCGTGGCGAGCCCGTGAGTGTCCCCTTCCATAAGCTCTCGCAGCTTTGCGAGCCACTGTTCGCTTCCCAGACCGCCCTGCTGCACCCCCTTATAACGCCAATGGGCGGCGATACCGCGTTCAGCCACCTCGTCCATACGCTCCGAGCGTATCTGTATCTCCACCCATTTACCCTGTTTCGTCACGACCGTCGTATGCAGCGACTCGTACCCATTGGATTTAGGAATGGAAATCCAGTCGCGCATACGGTCGGGATTGGGGGTATAGAAATCCGTCACGACAGAATATATCTGCCATGCTACAGGTTTCTCCTTCTCCTGCGGAGCATCGAATATTATACGTATGGCGAATATGTCGAATATGTCCTCGAATGCAATCTTCATGCGCCGCATCTTGCTCCATATCGAATACACGGATTTAGTACGGCTCTTGACGGTGTATTTCAGCCCCAGCAGGTCGAGTTTATCCTTAATCGGCTTCAGGAACTCTTCGATGAACTTGTTGCGTTCCTCGGCCGACTCGGCCAATTTGTTCTGTATCTCGGCATAAGCCTCCGGTTCGAGAAACCTCAACGAGATGTCCTCGAGTTCGCTCTTGATGGAATAAAGTCCGAGTTTGTGTGCGATCTGGGCATAGAGGTTCAGGCTCTCCCAGCTCTTCTTCACCCGTTTGGCATCCGGAAACATATCGAGCGAACGCATCACCTCCAAACGGTCGGCCAGCTTGATGAGTATCACCCTCGGATCGGTAGAGTACGAGACTATCAGGTCGCGGAAATTCTCGGCCTGCTCTTTCGACTGTTTGGTGCGGACGTCCGAGATATTGGTCAGTCCCTTCACTATCTCGACACACTGCTCGCCGAACATCGCACCGACCTCTTCGGCCGTCATTTTACCCGTTCTCACCACATCGTGCAGCAAGGTAGAGATAACCGAATTTCGGCCGAGCCCTATCTCGGCGAACACTATCTCGGCAGTACGTGTCGAGTGGCAAATCATAGGTGTTCCGTCATAACGCGCCATACCCGCAAGATTCATATCGGCTATGGCGAGCGCCTCCCTTATCATCCCCATGCTGTGTTCGCTGAAATACCCGTCGGCATGCCTCAGGAAGTCCCCGAATTTCAGTTCGACAGACTCAAGCGTCTCGGCATTCAATATCGCGTTCTTTCCATCCATACGTTACATCGGTTTATTATTCGGCGTACGACCCGAAACGTTACAAATATAGTGCAAAGTCAAAAAACATATTTGAGAAATATAGCACGGCCACATCCTACATTCCAACTCTACAAATATAGCGATTTTTCAGGCAATAGCTCCATCACCCGCCCATGTTTAAGCGAGATACCGTAACACATCCCGGCAACAAAAAACACGGGAGGCCTCACGACCTCCCGTACAATAAATTCTTAAGCGGGACACGTTTGCCCGCCATAGCGTCTGCCGATCACAACTTGAACTTTATCTTCACTATAACGTCATTGTCGCCACCCGTTGAGTCCGAACCGCTGTCGAGGCGAATCGCATCGGCGATATACTTCGTCAAAGGACAAACGTCATCGCTTCCAGACAACAACTGTTTGGAAACGACGGCATAGAAATAAGTGTCGTCCGACGCTATAAAATTCAACGGGGAAGCCTCCCGCGAATCCACCCAATGTACCCCCCGCTTCTTATCTTTGGAATACAGAAAATTATACCCATCTGCATCGGGCCCTGCCGCCTTGAAATACAAATCGTCCGCGGTCTCCTGAAAGAACATTGGCAATTTGAAATAAGGGGCAGTCATATATTCCCCCACGTCTATCTGAGTCTTTCCGCCATCGTAATTAGCCGGAATATTCTTCTTCCCGAAATCGACCTTACAATAGGCGCTCACCGAATCGGGATACAACTTGTAAACTACATGTTCGCTGTCCTGCGGTTTGAGTATATAGCCGTTACCGAAGACTTGCGTTATGTTGCATATAGAGACGGTGAAATCCTTACGCGGCAGGTACTCTCTCTTTTTCCTCCCATTACTATCCGTGAGCAACAACATAGGTTTGGACTTACCGTAATCCTCACGACTCGCAGGGAACGCGCCGAAAAGATATACATCGTCGCCACCGGCCGGTGCAAACGCATCCACCGGGAACTCCGACCGAAGGACGTCGATCTCCTTATACAACATAGTATCGGTAAGGCCGTAGTACCTCAATTTAGCACCATCGAGCACCATGAGATATTTGCTATCCGAAGACACGGCAATATCCTCTACATTGAGATATTCCTTCGGACCGCGGCCTTTATTCGCCACCTTACGCAACAGCGTCCCGTCCGGCTTAAGAGCCACAACATTTCCCTCAATATCGAGGATAAAAATATTACCGGATTCGTCGAGAACAGCTTTTGACACATACGACATTAAAGCTTCATTCCGGTTAGTTATCGGCACGAGCCTCACCTCGTCCACATACGGACCTATATCCGAAACAAGTTCCGTCTCGTCCAGTGGGAGCAGAGTTCCCAATTGTGCATATTTAGACTCGGATGACTTATTGCTGCATCGGGCAAAACATACCGACACCAAGACCAACAGACAAACACTAAATAAATATCGGCTAACAATTTTCATAGTAAATCGTATTTGAAACACTCCCTGCCATGCAACGGGCACAAAAGAATACGATAAATATACTAAAAAATCAGCAACGACACATATGTTCGCCACACATTTCGGCTTCCCGATAACAAACAAAAAACACGGGACAGTCACTCGAACGCCCCGTGATTGTAAAATAGCGACGCTTGCGCTGACAATGCTATTTAGCGTACCTCTCCTCGATAATTGCCCAATCGGTCTTTTCGAGGGCGGCTTTGACGAACTCGGCACGCACGTTTCGGTAGTCTATATAGTAAGCATGTTCCCACACGTCCACCGTAAGGATAGCCTTTTTGCCCTCAGCCAACGGATTGCCGGCATTCGACGTAGCCGCGATGGAGAGCGAACCGTCGCCACCTGCCACCAGCCAAGCCCATCCCGAACCGAACTGTCCGACAGCGGCTTTAGTGAACTCCTCTTTGAATTTCTCGAACGAACCGAAACTCTTGTCGATGGCTTCGGCGAGTTTGCCTTCGGGCTTCGCCTTGGGAGCGGGAGAAAGCGCCGTAAAGAAGAACGTATGGTTCCACACCTGTGCAGCCTGATTGAAGATAGCCCCGTCGGCGGATTTGACGATCCCTTCGAGGTCCATATTCTCGTATTTCGTTCCCGGAACCAGCTCGTTCAGCTTATCCACATAAGCCTTGTGATGCTTCCCATAGTGGTATTCCATAGTCTCTTTGCTGATCTGCGGAGCCAACGCGTCCAACCCGTAAGGCAATTTTGGTAATTCGAACTTTGACATGATAAAATAGTTTTATTCGGTTTGATGATTAATTGTGTCCGTAGTGAATGTATAAACAAATACTATACCGTTTCCAAAGATAACGCATCTACCCCGCAATAATAACTCCCCACACTCAGATAATTCATTGTATTTTCTTATGCCACGATAATTCGTTCCGATACAATTAAGAAAGCACGGCAAGGCAAAAATCGCCAAAAGAGTTATCTTTGCACAATAGAACAAATAATACGACCGGGATGACGACGCCTCTTGTTTCCGTACTTATGCCTGTATATAACGCCGAGAACTATCTGGCGGCAGCCATAGGCAGCATCCTGTACCAGACATACACCAATTTCGAACTGATTATCTGCGACGACGCCTCGACAGACGGATCGCTCGACGTGGCACGTTCATTTACCGACCCGCGCATAACCATATTGACCAACTCCAGCAATCTGGGCAATGCGGCTACACGCAACAAATTAACGGAACAGGCCAAAGGAAAATACATCGCCGTGCTCGACGCCGACGACATAGCCGAAGCCGACCGGCTGGAACAGCAGGTAGACTACCTCGAAAGCCACCCGCTCATCGGGTTGTGCGGCACATGGGTTAACGTGATAGCCCACTACGGAGAGCAGCGTGGACGGATCAAGAACCTCACGCACCCCAAAGAGTTACGTATCAACCTTCTCTTTTCAGTCCCGTTCATACACTCCTCGGTCATGGCGAGGGCCGAACTGATGCACTCCAACCCATACGATCCCGATTTCAGACAGTCGCAGGATTACGAACTGTGGTGCAGGCTGGCCGACATCACATCGTTCGTCAATATTCCCCGCTACCTCGTCAACTACCGCTGGCACGACACGAACATCTCGATCACGAGAACGAGCCCGCAAATGCTGCTGAAACGTGAAGTGAACCGCCGTCAACTGCTGAAACTCGGAATCGAACCTACGGAAGCGGAACTCGACCTACATCAGGCCGCGTTCAAGGGGGGGCTCTACCAAAAGGAAGACTACGGACAAACCGTCCCCGGCGAACTGGCGGCATGGTACGGCAAACTCATCGCGGCCAACGATGAAAAAGAACGGTATCCCAAAACGATGTTCAGAGCCTACATATGGAGTCGATGGGCTGTTTTCTGCCGCATAACCGGACGCACCAGCAAAGCGTTTTTCCCGCCGTTCGCATCGGCCAATCCGGCAGTGCTGATCCGGCTAGTCCGATTCGTCCTGCATTTCGCAAGCAAATAAGCACGGGGGAAAGAGGAAAAAGCGACGTACAGACCTAAAAAATCGAGTATTCATATCAATTTAAAGCGCTTCTGGGGATAACCCTGTTTTTTTTTACTAACTTTGTACGATTTTTATATTTTAGGTTGATTTTATCCAACGAAAGGCAATGATTGTCAATGATTTCACGGTAAGGGTCGCCACAGAGGACGACACAGTATTCGCACAGGGGATTTGTGATGAAATGGCCGAATCGGCCAAAGCTCGCGGAACCGGCATAGCCCGACGCTCGGCAGAATACGTCGCCTCGAAGATGCGCGAAGAGAAAGCCGTGATCGCTTTCCACAAAGACGGCACATGGGCCGGCTTCAGCTATATCGAAACATGGGGGCACGGACTATACGTGGCCAATTCGGGCCTGATCGTAAACCCGATATTCCGCAAGAACGGGCTCGCCAAAGCGATCAAGACAATGACGTTCTTCCTGTCGCTCAAGAAGTATCCGGGCGCGAAGCTGTTCGGTATCACGACAGGGCTCGCCGTAATGAAGATAAACAACGAACTCGGTTACCGTCCGGTCCCTTATTCGGAGCTGACGGACGACGAACAGTTTTGGAAAGGTTGTGCAAGTTGCGTAAATTACCCTATTCTACAAAGTAAGGGAAATAAGAACTGCCTCTGCACGGCCATGTTGTTCGATCCGGCCATAGACAAACCGCGTGTAGAGAAACCGGACGATCCGCATTTATAAACTAAAACCACATTATATGAAGGCGATATACACATTCATCATCTGCACCGTGTTTTGCCTTGCCGCCGCAGCGTGCAGCAAGGACGACGAGCAAAAGGATATAAAGCTGGCCGAAACCGAGGTGGCGACGAGCGTATTGAGCCCATATAATGTAGAGATAACGCAAGGCAGCGGACATTACAGGGCCGAGATAGACAACAACGAGATAGCCGATGTCAGCATCGAACCGCAAGACACGAAAACCATTCTTGTCATAGCGGCAAAAAAGAACGGTACGGCAACAATAACCGTGAAAGATACCGAGACGAACAGAACGGCGAAATGTTTATTGCTGGTAAGGGACGACATATTGTATTTCAACGTCAATGCCGTAAAAAATGCAGTAGAAGCGGAAAGCATGGAAAGCGAGATATTGATGCACATGCAGCAAAACAGCCCATACACCGAAGGATGCAGATACGCACTTACGTTGAGATCCCGCACACCGGTAGTAACAGGTACGTGGACCGTGAAAGAAGAAGCCGGAAACGGTGACACTATATCCGAAGGGACTTTCCTGATGAAAGACGCCGAAGGAATCATTCCCGAGAGCTATTTTCTAATATGGGGTCTGAACAACGGAAACATACTCGACTCTAAAGAAATTACGTTCATAGACGACATGAACGGCGACAAAGAATCTCTGTGCCACCTGCTCCACATCAAGGGGCCGGCCCCGAGGATCAACGTATCCACACAACACTACCGTATTTACGAAGACCTCACCGAATACTATAAGGAGTTGTACCCGGAAGCAGGAGTGACGGGCGCGGTCAGGGTTTACATATGCAATTTCTCAAGAAATTAACGAGATACAAATATTCCAAACACAAATAGATTTTTAAAGATGAAAAAAGTAGTATTGGCATTCAGCGGCGGATTGGATACGTCGTACTGCGCCATCTATCTATCGAAAGAGATGGGACTGGAAGTACACGCAGCATTGGCAAACACGGGCGGTTTCTCACCCGAAGAGCTCGAAGACATCCGACGACGAGCGCTGGCACTCGGAGTTACGAGCTACGTGGCACTCGACGTTGCACAAGACTACTACGAACACCAGATAAAATATATGATCTTCGGTAACGTGCTGAAGAACGGAACCTACCCTATCTCGGTAAGTTCGGAGCGTATCTCGCAGGCTACGGCCATAGCCAAATATGCCAAAGAGATAGGGGCCGATTACCTCTGCCACGGCTCGACCGGCGCAGGTAACGACCAAGTGCGGTTCGATATGATCTTCAACATCATAGCTCCCGAGATCAAGGTCATCGCCCTGATACGCGAAAAACGTCTCAGCCGCGAAGAGGAGATCAACTACCTGCGCGAGCACGGCGTGGATTTCGACTTCAAAAAAGCGGAATACTCGATCAACCAAGGTATCTGGGGAACATCGGTAGGCGGTAAGGAGACACTTACTTCGCACGACACGCTTCCCGAAAGCGCATACCCCTCGCAGCTCAAAGCCAAGGACACCAAACGTATAACGCTCAAATTCGAAAAAGGCGAGCTCGTAGGCGTAGAGGGAAAGATGTACGACGACAGGATCGAAGCGATACAAGCGCTACAACATATAGCCGCTCCTTATGCGGTAGGCCGCGGAATGCACGTAGGCGACACGATCATTGGAATCAAGGGACGTGTCGGATTCGAAGCAGCTGCACCTATGATAATCATCAAGGCGCACCACATGCTTGAAAAACACGTACTCACCAAATGGCAGTTGTTCTGGAAAGACCAAATCTCGCAGTTCTACGGCAACTACCTGCACGAAGGACAGTATTACGATCCGGTGATGCGCGACATGGAAGCCATGCTCGCAAAGAGCCAGCGCAACGTAACGGGCGAAGTTTACGTGGACCTCATGCCGTACCGCTTCGACATCGTAGGTATCAAGAGCGACCACGACCTGATGAGCAGCAAGTTCGGAGCATATGGCGAGACGATGAGCGACTGGACATCGGTCGACGTGGAAGGTTTCGGACGTATCTTCGGCAACCAAAACAAGATATACTACAAGATAAACGGTTCGGATAATGATTAAGGCAGGCATCATAGGCGGTGCCGGATACACCGGCGGCGAGGCGATAAGAATATTGCTTAACCACCCCGATGTAGAATTGGCATACGTACAGAGTTCGAGCAACGCCGGAAACCCGCTGTGGAAAGCACATCCCGACCTCATGGGAGAGACAGAAATGCTGTTCTCTGCCGAATGGCACGGAGATGTGGACGTAATGTTCCTGTGCGTAGGGCATGGCGATGCGCGCAAATTCATGGAAGCCAACGACGTCCCGGCGCAAGTGCGTATCATCGACCTCAGTCAGGATTTCCGTCTGGCGGCAGGGGCTAAATTCGGATCGCGGGAATTCGTTTACGGACTCACGGACATGAATGCCGGCAAAATCGCCAATGCCAAAAACATCGCCAACCCGGGATGTTTCGCCACATGCCTACAACTGGGGCTATTGCCTCTGGCTGCGGCAGGGATGCTGAAAAACGAAGTACATATCAGTGCGACCACAGGCTCTACGGGCGCAGGACAGAAACCTTCGGCTACCACACATTTCAGCTGGAGGGCTAACAACCTGTCCGTATACAAACCGTTCACGCACCAACACCTGCTCGAAATAGGCGAAAGCCTTCGCGGCCTTATGCCATCGTTCGACAAGGAGATAAATTTCATCCCCTATCGCGGCGATTTTACACGCGGGATATTCGCATCCATATATACCGAATGCGATCTGTCGCAGGAACAGGCCGTCAAATTGTACAAGGATTACTATAAGGATTCGCCGTTCACTTTCGTGTGCGACGACAACATAAACCTCAAGCAGGTAGTCAACACCAACAAATGTCTGCTGCACGTCGAGAAGCACGGCAGCAAGCTACTTGTTTACAGCACCATAGACAACCTGCTCAAAGGCGCGAGCGGACAGGCGGTCGAGAACATGAATATCATGTTCGGCCTCGACCGTACGGCTGGACTCAAACTGAAAGGCTCCGCATTCTAACCCTGCGCCAAATATTGCGATACGGAATAAAAGGGCGTTAATTCGCCCTTTATTTTACACCATTAAAATTTGACATCATGAAAATGTTCAATGTATATCCCATCAACGACGTGGCTATCGTCAAGGGCGAAGGTTCGTGGGTATGGGACGACAAAGGCAATAAATACCTCGACATGTACGGCGGACACGCCGTAATATCGGTCGGACACACAAACCCGGCATACGTCAAGGCAATAACAGACCAGATAAACCAGCTCGGTTTTTATTCGAACTCAGTCATCATCAAGTTACAGAAGACGCTGGCGGAAAAACTCGGACAACTCTCGGGCAAGGAGGATTACCAGTTGTTCATGTGTAACTCTGGAGCCGAAGCCAACGAGAACGCACTCAAGCTGGCATCGTTCCACAACGGCCGCAAGAAAGTCGTAGCGTTCAAAGGTGCATTCCACGGACGTACCTCGCTCGCGGTATCGTGTACCGACAACCCGGCCATCATAGCACCCGTGAACGAAACCCCTAATGTGACGTTCCTGCCTTACAACGACGTCGAGGCCTTGAAAGCGCACTTCGCGAAAGAAGGCGAGCAGATTTCGTCTGTCATAGTCGAAGGCATACAGGGTGTCGGCGGCATACGTGTCGCAAGCAAGGAGTTCCTGCGTGCGATACGCGAACAATGCGACAAATACGGGGCGGTTTACATCGCCGATGCCATACAGTGCGGATGCGGACGTACCGGCGGCTACTATTCGCAGGATTACGCCGGAGTAAGCGCCGACATATATTCTATGGCCAAAGGACTCGCCAACGGATTCCCTATCGGAGCTATCGCCATATGTCCCAATATCGCACCGAAATACGGGATGCTCGGAACGACGTTCGGCGGCAACCACCTCGCATGTGCAGGTGCGATAGCCATAGCCGACATCATCCGCGAAGAGAAGCTGATGGAGAACGCCGCAAACATAGGCGACTACCTCATGTCGCAGCTTAAAACAATCGACGGAATCACAGAGGTGCGCGGACGCGGCCTTATGATAGGCATAGAATTCCCGTTCGAAACCGCCGAGTTGCGTAAAAAGCTGCTGTTCGACAAGAAGATATTCGTGGGCGCATCGGGCAAGACCATAATACGTCTGTTGCCTGCGCTGAACATCACCCGTGAACATGCCGACATCTTCCTGCAAGCATTGCGCGAACTGTTGGCAGAGAATAACTAACAACCGGCTGTTGACAAACTGTCGGCTTCATGTTCAAAACGTCAGAACAAATGCTCAAAGTCATAAAAATAGGCGGTAACGTCGTAGACAATCCTGAGAAACTGGTGAAATTTCTGCACGACTTCGCCACGATAGACGGCCCTAAAATTCTGGTTCACGGCGGTGGAAAGATAGCTACAGCTATCTCTAAGGCACTCGGCATCGAGACCACCATGATAAACGGGCGGCGTGTGACCGATGCCGAAACGATAAAAGTCGTGACCATGGTTTATGCGGGACTTATCAACAAAGATATTGTTAATAAGTTGAACGCCGGCGGTTGTTCCTCCATAGGTCTGAGCGGTGCGGACGGCAATTTGATACTCTCGAAACGACGCTCGCCCGTCCCGGTGGACTACGGATTCGTCGGCGATCCCGAAAAGGTCAACTCTCCTCTTTTGGCATCTCTGATAGAACAGGGATTCACACCCGTAGTAGCCCCCATAACCACGGACGGCAACGGCACGCTCCTGAATACGAACGCCGACACCGTAGCACAAACGGTAGCTACGGCAATGGCTTCGCATATGGAGACCGAACTGGTGTTCTGCTTCGAGAAGAAAGGCGTACTCCAGAATGTCGAGGACGAGGACTCGGTAATCCCAACCATAACTCATAGCGACTTCGGCAGGCTGAAATCGGAAGGCGTCATCAGCGACGGAATGTTGCCGAAGATAGAGAACGCTTTCAACGCCATCGGCGGCGGGGTCAAAAAAGTGGTGATATGCAGTTCCGACTGCGTGGCCGAACCCGGTTACGGAGGAACGACGATAAAAGAATAACACTCAACAAGGTATAGCACAACCTATACCGGCATAACAGCAGACGCCCTGTGACGAAATTCGTCACAGGGCGTCTGCTGTTATTATATCCCATCCCCCAAACAAATCTCCCATCAGCGCCCCATATTCAGCAATACAAACGCTGCAAATAAACACATGATATGGGAAACAAAAGCGTGGAGTCGATCAAACATTCGAAAAAAAGAATGACCGAACCAAAGCGATTTCCTCAAAGCGACAACTTTCACTCTGTACAGCAACATACAGATCCCCATAAATCGGCAGAAATATAGTCACTCATCTCAACGGGGAAAACCATGCCGCCGACTGCGGAAGGATCAAACACCAATCGCAAAAAAACAAAAAGTAAAAATAATATCATAAGACCAAACAACGCTTATCGCTTTCTAAAACGGAAGACTTTTATTTATTACATTTTTTAGCCGTATTCCTTTGTAACAGAGATTACAAGCTCTATTCGCTCGTACCTGTTCAAACGCTGTAACCAATACGATCAAGTGTGGTTGTTGCATCTCAGACAAACGTCATACGCGGCTGTAATTTCCCTGTTCATACGGATGGAATATGCAAAACCGACACGAGAAAATGTTTCGCAGTCTCGGCCGGCAGAACGCAGCATCCCATTTTACGGACAGTTCAGCAATTCAGAGCTACGTCTTGCGCTTTAAGAACTAAATATAAATGTTTTATACATATAGACAATGAAGGGAATAGTAACTATGCTACTCGTGGTATTGGGCTGTTGCGCGGGCAGCAGCGTCTACGCCCAGCAGATAGCCGTCAAAACCAACCTGCTACACTGGGCAGCAGCCGGGACGCCGAATGCCGGTTTCGAAATCGGATTAGGCAAACAGACTACGCTCGAAGTGATGGGCGGCTATAATTCGTGGACGCTTGACAAATCGAAGAACAAGAAACTGAAACACTGGATGGTGATGCCGGAATTCAGATATTGGCTCTGCGAACGTTTCAACGGCCATTTCTTCGGAGTACATACCGGGTACGGCGAATACAACATCAGCGGCATGCACATTCCATTCCTCCCGAAACACGTCAAAGACCACCGCTATCAAGGATGGGCCGTAGGAGCCGGAATCGCATACGGCTACTCGTGGATCTTGGGCAATCGTTGGAACTTGGAAACCACCATAGGGGTAGGATACGCCTACACGGACTACGACCGCTACGAGTGCCGGACCTGCGGCAACTTCAGCGGTTCCAACGACAAACACTATTTCGGACCGACAAAAGCCGGCATATCTTTCATTTATATCATCAAATAATAAAGCCACAAACGATGAAACATATCTGTCGCATATTTCTTTTAATGGCAATCTGCTTCCCGCGGGGGCTACAGGCCGCAAACAACAGGCAGGTCAGCTATCTGCCTGCCATCGGGATAGAAGACGAGGAGATAGTCAAAAACGGGAAAACGGTCCGTCTCTCGATGGACATCGATCTCTCCGAAGCACGTATTCGCACACAACATACGGTAGCGCTGACCCCCGTATTCATTTCAAAAGACGGTACGCGCGAATTGGCTTTCGAATCCGTCGTGATCGACGGCAGAACCCGAAATCGCGTCTACATGCGTGCACAACGGCTCAAAAGCCTCGAGATGCCGGCATACCACGATGACAAGGCACAAGCAATCATACGCCGCCGCAACGGCCGGAAGCAATCCTATAACTATACAGCTACCCTTCCATACGAGCGCTGGATGCTCGATGGCCGCGTAGAACTCCGCGAGGAGGTACACGGTTGCATAAACTGCGAAAACGGTACGGATGCCGCCGACCTGCTGACTCCGGTGCTTCCGGAATTTATTCCAAATTATCGCACCGAGCGAATCGCCCCGGAACCGGAACCGGTAAAGGTACGCGCAGAAACACGGACAGCCAGTCTCCAATTCCGCCAAGACAGCTATACGATCCTGCCTGAGTATAAAAATAACCGCGCCGAGCTGGATACAGTATCGAATTCGATTCTACTCGTGCAGAATAATCCCGACGTGAAGATAACAGGTATCTACATTACAGGTTATGCCTCGCCGGAGGGTTCGATAGCATACAACCAGAAACTCTCTGAAAACCGAGCACAGGCACTGCTCAACTACATCGCACGCTACCAGCAGCTCGACCGCTCATTACTCCATGTGCAGCCTTGCGGCGAAGATTGGGACGGCTTCGTAAAGAGGCTCGACGAATTTCCCGATCTACAAGGCATCGACCGCATCCGCGAAATCATAACCCAGTATCCAGATAACCATGATTTTGCCGAACTAGAGTTCCGCCGTTTGATCCCCCCGACCATCTACGGACGTCTGCTGAACGAGGTCTACCCGCCGCTACGCCGCAACGAATACAAGATCGAGTACAACGTGCGCAATTTCAATATGGAGGAAGCCCGCAAGATGATCCATGAGCGTCCTGACCTGTTGAGCTTGCAGGAGATGTACAAAGTGGCCGGGTCATACAAAAAAGGCTCCGCCGAGTATGAAGCCGTGATGCGCGTCGCCGCCCGCTACTATTCCGACAAACCAGTCGTTATGAACGACGCGGCACTCGACGCAATGGAGAAAGGCAATTACAACGCAGCCATCAGCCTATTGACAAAGGCTCCGCAGCACCCCACCCTGCTCAATACGCTCGGCGTGGCTTATGCCCGTGCAGGCGAGCCGCGCAAAGCTGAGGAAGCTTTCCGCAAGGCCGCATCAATAGGCTCGAAAGAGGCACAACACAATTTAAAAGAAGTACTTCAGGTAATAGATCAACTCTAATTGTTCACTTTTAATTTCAACAGATTATGAAAATTCAAAGTCTCATTTTGGGAGCAGCAATCGTCTTGACCGGAATGACCGCTTGTTCGAAAGACGAATCGACTCCGGCCGGCAAACAGACTAAAAGCATCTCCATCTCGATTGCAAATGCCGACTATACTGTTAAAGGCCGTGCCGTAGGCGACGCACAACCCGCCGAGCAGGTAGAACTGAAAAGCTTTAAGGTATTTTTCCTAAACTCCACAGGTGATGTTATCGATCTTGGAACTGATTTTCAGGGCCCCGGATTCTATTTCGACACGACAGATGATAACTACACACTGCCAACGGCTGACAAGCCTCTAACTTACCACTTCCTGCCTCCGCAGGTTGCAGGTGTTGCGATTCTCGGTAATGTGGCTGAAGATGCCGAATATTCGGCTACGTCTACCCACGAAGTGCTGAACGACGATGCTACGGGACATCCGGCATACCCGCTCTTCGGTGCAAGTGCATTGGCCCCGGACAATACTGACGAAGCTCAGCATACCAACGTATTCACTGCCAGCGTCAACCTCGTTCCGGCCATGTCGCGTATGGAAGTACACGCATTCCAGTACAAGGAGGCAGAGGGAGCTACTGCTAAGTATCAGAAGGTCGAACTGAACAAGATCGCACTCAATAACTACTACACACAGTATACCGCAACTATCGCCAACTATACAGTCACTTCGGCCGGTGTTGCCAACTCTTTGAAAAACGTTCAGTTGGACAATAACACTGTATACAATTACGTAAACAACGCTACCGCTCCTTGGGCCGATGGTTTGCAGGTTGCTCTTGCACCGAACGCTATTCAGGACCACACCGGCACTACGACAGTACTTGCAACTAACGCAACTACCCCAGCAGGAAAGGTATTGACTTACGGTATCGTAGGCAAGATGCCGCAACTCACAGCTATCGGTACGGCCGACGGAACCCCGGTATATTTGATCGGTGATTTTAGCACAACATACGCAAACGGAAAGGTTTACCGCGTCAACTACATCTTCGACGACGAAGATCTCGAACTGCCCAACCGCTGCGTAAAACTCGACGTTACCGTTGCCGACTGGTCGGTAGAGGTCATTACACCGAACTTCGGAGCATAACCCCCAAAAAACGGAATCTCACACATAAACAACCTATTCACGGGAGGGGGGCCATACCCCCGCTCCTCTCCCGTCTTTTTGACGGACGAAAAACATACGGACCTATGAAATTGAAAATTATCGTCTTCTGTTTGTTGCTTGCGGGAACGGCGTGCTCCGGTATCAAAGAAGATATGAGCGAATGCTACAACACTCACAAGCTCATACTGAGTTATCTGGGTGACGGCAGTACAGAGATCTTTTCCGAGAAGATCGACCGTGTGGAACTGTATGTTTTCGATGCACAGAACCGATGTGTAGCCGATTTCGAAGTACCGGCAGGTGACGTTGCGGCACGCACGACAAAATTGCCCCCGCTTCAACCGGGTAACTACCGGATCGTCGCACTCGGCAACCCCTATTCGACAGAGGTAGACAAACTCGAAGCCCGCGACTTTAATACTATCCGTTTCGCAGCGGCCGACTACCTCACCAAAGCAACGGCTTCCGGCAACGACCCGCTATATCACGCCGCCGCCAATATCACGATTGAACCTTTCACCGGAAAGAATACCGAGCAGACCACCACGGTCCGCTTCGCCAGTTCGCACTATGACCTTGCCGTAGACGTACTCGGTTTCCCAGAATTGGAAAATAACGCTCGTGCAACATCACAAACCGAACTAAAGATCTGCGGTGTTACGCCTTGCACCGACTTCACGAACCGCGTATGCGGAGAGGCGTGCGACTATACGCTCGAAACTACATACGACGCCCAGCACCTCGTGCTGAGTAACCGTTCCAATATAATGCGCCACACCGACCACGAAAATGTGGATGTATGCCTATCGGTAGGCGGCACGGAAATCGCAAAGGTCAACCTCGCCGAATTTTTGCGCCAACATCCCGCAATCGACTGCTCGAAGCACGAGGTACTCATCCCGATAGAAATACGCTTCATTGAAGGCGAAGTGGTGATAACCATTCCCGAATGGGCCATAGATGTCATCCAACCCGACTTCGGCAACAAAACTGAAATTTAAAACTGTGTGAATCATGCGTAAGATCAAAGTTATACTATCGACAGTTTTGGTCGTCATTACCGCCGGAGCGTTTCTGGTCGGATGTTCCAAGGAGGAATCCACAAACACCCCAATAGAACGACAACAGGTATCCGTCAGGCTCAATGCAATGGCTCGGACCGTGACCGAAACCGATGGACAACCGACTGCCGACGAACAGAAGATATATTCGTTCCGCGTCTATGCTTACGACGGCGGGCGTCAAATAGGCCACTATTTCAGCGGCCGACTCGATCCAGAAGTGACAACCGTCGAACATCGGATGGACATCGAGATGGCGGCCGAAACCAAAAAGAAAATCGAATTCATCGTCATAGCCAACGAGGGCGCCATGGAGGTTTACGGTAATAATAAGTTTCAACTATCGGAAACGACATCGCGCGATGTTCTGGAAAACCTTAGCTTCACCCAAATAAAGGTGACAGAGGGATTACCGATGTTCTGTACAGCGACAGGCGAAGACGCTATCGAGGTAGACTTTTCCCGTCTGGCCGACGGAAATCCGCAGACCGGCCCAGATAAGCACGAGGGACACTATCTTCTCGAACAGAAGCTTTCTTTTCCATTACAGCGTCCATTTGCCAAGCTGGGCGTATTCGCAGCTAAACGTCCCGGCGAACAGGGAGAATTGACTATCAAAAAGATGCGTATTCTCCCACAAGGAGTGCTTTTATATAACTATATCCTACCGCAAAGTTCCCAAAAACTCGAAGGCATACCCGCCAACGGTAGCCAAACTCCAATAGCTCTGACACCTGTCTCCGCCCCCGTCACGGCAGAAGTGGCCGAAGGAACACCGGCTACCCCGTCTAACTGCACACCGGTGCTCGAAAAACCTTATTATCCTTTCGAGAATCCTTGGGGCAGCCCGGCTTGGGACACTCCGGGAGATGACAAGGGAAACATATTGGAGATAGACTACGCTTTCGACGGTACGGAGCGTACAGGCAGAGTATATCTGCCGCCGATGGTACGCAACAAATATTACCAGATCTGCTGCACTATCAACAACTCAGGCCGCATCACGATAGATTATATGGTAGCACCTTGGACACAGGATGATACCGACAAATGGGATGACCTCGACTTCGTCCAGCCTACCACAGAGCCTTTCATTCCGATTGAAGGTGCTGATTACGAGAAACCGACGCTCGTCTACAATCCGGTCGCAGACAATGCCAAGACATTCAAGGGCCGTTTCAAGATTACAGCTCCGGCTCATATCGAATGGAAACCGACGCTCATCGACGGTACTGAATCCGATTATGAAATCATCGTCTCGCAACAAGGAGTTTCGCTCGGTGCAGGCCCCTATCCCATTTCTCCCGAGTATTACACGATAGAGATCCGGCCGCTGAAAGAATTGCCGGCCGCATCGGTCGAGAACGGACACAAGATAGGGCTTATGATTACCTACATGGCTCCTTGGAGCGACGAAAGCGAACCGATTCGCATCAATCCGACAGATGAACACGGCGACACACGTTGGCCCGGCAACGAGGTTACGATAGAGATTGTCCAAATCGCACAAGATAAAACCGAAGAATAATGAAACGGATTTTACTATACGGAGTACTGGCTGCGCTGACGTTCAGTGCATGCAGTAAGAACGACGAACCCGCAGCTCTTTCCCAAGGCGGAGATATCATCCTCGGCATATCTACCGGCAAGATCGGCTCGCGTGCCGATATACAGGCCGAGTCAACGACCGAAACACGGGTCGACATACTCGACATTCTGATCTACGATAAGGAAGGCGCTCTCGTATACAACGAGCGTTTCGAGACTAACGGTGCCGACCAAGGCCGTATAATACTGAACAAAAAGCGTACAGATTTCGACAAGAATGTTGCCTACTGGGTCTATCTGATCGCCAATTCGACATACGATGAAGCGAAATTGAAAACAGATGCAGCAACATTGGCCAATCTGAAACTGCTGACGCAAACCGACCCACTTATTCACATGACGGGGAATCCCGAAATAAAAGACGATGTCCCGCAACACTTTCTGATGGATGCTGTCGCATACACGGGCGAACAAGAACCCGATGCACCCTCACCCGTTATTCTCCGCAACGACAACGACTCGGATAATACCGAACTGATGGCAACCCTACGCCGTGCAGCAGCCAAATTCCGCGTCACGGTCAAGGCAGGCATTAATGACAAAGGCGAGTTATTGGACTTCTACAACCACGACAATGCCGGTTTTTATGTCCGCAATATGCCATACAAAACCTATGTGGTCGATGCTTCCGACATAAAGTCGCTCAACGCGGAATTGCGGACCCCGACTAAACATAACGGCTCCTCATACTTCAAATGGACCGACGCAGCCGAAGGCTCGGGCCAACCAGACGAAATCGTTATGACAGGCTACCTCTATGCCCACGATTGGAGCGACCCAGCCACCCCGCTCAACGAGCAGCCACGTCTGGTTGTCAACATTCCGCTCAAGAAGCCAAATCCAGAGTATAATCCCGACGAGGAAGGAAGCGAAGAGGAAGAGTTTATCATCGTCACTAACAACTGGTACCAGATTCCTATTTCGCGCGAAAAGCTATTCGAACGCAACCACTTCTATGAAGTACGTGCCGAAGTGAAGATCGAAGGCGCGGTAGAAGAAAGCAAACCGCTCCCAATCGGACCTATTGATTACTCTGTCGTAGAGTGGGGCACGCAAGACTTCGAAATCGGAGGCGATGACGAAGCGCCTCACTTCCTCGTGCTGAACACCGACGAAATGGAGATGTACAATATCGACTCAGATGAAACCACCCTGCACTTCGCATCGTCGTCGGATGTAACGGTTGAGGTAATGGAGGCGTGGTTCATCAATAAAATGGGCCTCAGACGATCAGTCAGTCAGGATATTTTCAACCAGATTACAGCTACCCCGGACAAAACATTGTCGGGAAATATTACAATCAAAAGTCCGATACCTGTCAACAATACGATTCGCTATATCCGGCTGAAAGTAACAAACCAAGATACGGACAAGGAACTCGAAGTGATTGTAGCCCAATATCCGCTGACCTATATCACCAATATTCGCGGATGGTACTCATACCGTAGCGATCTCGGTAATGGCAAGACCAACAGCTATGAATATTTACAGGACATCCCGGCAGACCGTGTCGAGCAAGTCATCACCGAACAGTTATCAGCAGACGAGAGAAGTGTGACGGCCAACGATGGATCCGGGTTTCAATCTCGAGTAGCCACTTCTTATAATGAGGTCACGGGACAAGCCGAACTGCGTTATTATAGATGGAGAGGAACCGGATGGGGCAATAACGAGCCACCATACAGCCTCAATGTAGACAGGAATGCCTCCAGCGACCATAAGAACGGTCGTATGTACCATGTACGTATCATGGCTTCGTCAGGAGAATATACATTGGGTCGCCCCAGACTTACCAATGGAGTCACGGATTCAGGGGAAGACAATGCCAAAATCGTTTCACCGTCGTTTATGATTGCATCTCAACTCGGTGTAACGTCCGCCATAAGTGACAAGTCTGTGGCTGAGGGACATTGCAAGGCATATGTCGAAGTTTATCAGGTACGCGATGCAAACGGCCGGCCTACAGGAGAGACCAAGGCGCTGAGCGGTTGGCGTCTTCCAACAAAAGCCGAGGTGGCGATCATACTCGACGTACAAGATTATAAAAATAATGCCGAAGGCGGTGCTGGAGACGATTTTGCAATCGACTTAGTGATGAAAGGAGATAACTACTGGAGTGCCAACGGACGCGTCAACAGAGATGACCCGTATGGAAGTCCGACAGGGAGAAGCGCCAACATCCGCTGCATTCGCGATGCCTTCGATACGGAACTGTAAAAAAATCTGGTAACGATATAAAAACTGAAACCATGATGAAACGACTTTTATATACGGCAGCGTTATTAACGGGAATACTGACGGCAGCCACCTCGTGCCAGCAGGACGATACGGCGTTACCCGGCGGAGAGCCGACACCCGACGGGTATGTACGGCTCCGCTTCGGGGCCGATATACCGGACATGACCGTCGTCAATACACGTGCGGTGGATGCCGACGGCGGAGGTGTCCAGTCTATGGTGCTTTTCTGTTTCGATGAATATGGACTTTTCACGACTACGGCCGAAGCCTCGATCGAAGCCATCGACGAGATAACTGGCACTTTCAAGGCAGATGTCCCCAAGGATACACGCATCATACATTTTCTAGCCAACCAAAACATAGCCAACTTCGACCAGAACAGTTTCCGTAACAAATCCGAGGTAGCGGTAATGGCCGAGCTGGAGGGCTCGTCCGGCATGATGATCTATTGGGACCGTTTCGCCTGCGATCCGGCCAATATGAAGGATAACATTGCCAAGCAAATGGAGGATAAGAATTACACGTTACAGCTTATCCGCAACCATGCACAAATCTCGATCAACACCGAGGGCCAGAACTATTTCACCCCGACAGGCTTCGAGGTATGCAACACGAACGCCTTCGGTACGGCTGCGCCCTACAACAAACAATACGGCGGTTTCGTGGCCCCCGGAAGAAACGATATTCCATTCTTCGTAACCGAGCCGGCACGCAAGGACGTACAGAGCGACATATACGAAGTAGTAAACGCACCGTTCCGGAAATTCGTCTTCGAAAGCCCGAATACGGTAGACAATCCCGTGAGCGTGATTATCAAAGGACACAACAACCAAGGCGAGGAGACAGAAGAACTATACTATCATGTAATGCTTGTCGACAGCAAAACGGGCGACTACGTGCCCATATGCCGCAACACCAATTACCGCATATCGTTCAAAGGCAGTTTGAATTACGGTTCGGAGACTTTCGACGAAGCGCTGCACGCCACTCCGACAAACAACGTATGGATATCTATCGGCGACGACATCGACGAGGTAGAGAACAACGAGTACGTATTAAAGGTGGAGCAGACCAACTATGTGATCGCCGAAAAGGATATTACGGACGCTTTCTCCCAGATACACTACACATTGACACGCAAAGACGGCGAGGCACTCTTTCCTGAAGAGAGGCCTACGGTGACATGGCTCGACAACAATACGGTAGCCGGACCGTCGATCACTAACGAGGCAAAAACCAACGACGCCAAACAATCGCAACTGGACGGTACTGTAACCATACACCCATACCAATTGGGGGAGAACCCCAAGCTGGAGGGTACACTACTCGTGCGCAAAGGCAACCTTCAACGTAAAATAAAGGTTATCACCATCAAGGAGCAGAAATTCGTGCCATCGTGGGTATCGTCGCAGGTCTACGGCGGCGAGTGGGATGTGGACGCAAAGGAAAACGAAGCCCAGCACGTTACACTGATGTTTACCATACCGGAGAGTTGCCCCTCAGAACTATTCCCGATGCGCGTGCTGATCTCCGTAAACTCGGTCGACGTCCGCAGTGAGGCGGGAGCGGACCTGCCGGTAGTGCGAATCAACGAAGAGGGCTACGGTCTGACGGACCTTAAAGATCCTGAAGGCACATGTACCAATACAGAGAAATTCCAGTTCAAATATGTCTACACGGCAACAGGGCCGGGCGTACAGCGCGTCTATTTCGAAAACATCCTGCAACAGGACAAGGACTATACGGGTTGTCTATTCATCGAAGCCGAGCATTTCGCACTCATGCACAAGCAGATTACATATACGGATGAACAACGGACGATAAATATCGAAGGACTGGAAGAGTATAACAATAATCCGTCCAACATATTTGCCGACGACGAGCCTATCTACTACCGCCTCGTACCGCAGAAGAAAGGTGCATATGTGCAATTTAACATGCAATTGAAGGAGGAAGGGCGACCGGTCAATGCCGACGCTAAGGACGAATTCTTGGTATACGCACAACACCTGAAATACTATGAAGACGACGAAGTAGACAAAGTCCCCGGAGTAGATGCCTTCGAATGCGAGTTCCACACCATCCCGGAAGAGTGGTTCACCTCAAACGGTCAGGTGTATATGTTCCATCCGCGTGACGGTTTTCTTGAGCCGGACCAAACTGGACATTACTCCATCTACATGTACACCGACTGCGCCAAAAGTGCGGACGTAGTGCGTATAGCATCGAATGAGAAGACAAAATGGTCGGCCCATGATACGAGCAACAAAGTGCAATATGAGGGCAATACCTATCGGTCCACCACGTTCGAGCTCGCCAACTATAACCCGTTCCGTTTCTCCGCCCAAGTTAACGAAGAAGGAAATACATCTGTCACAGGCGATGCCGAGGAAGAAGTAACCGAACTCACATGGACGTATGAACCCGAACAGGACGTAACTATCGACTTCGATGTGACGAGTTTCGGCGGTTCAGACTACAAATCGGTCGATCCATTCGGCCGCCAGTTCCGTATCTTCATCGACGCGCCGATGCTTAAAATAGATACAGAATCGCAATACTACGCACGGATCAAAGATAAACTTACGGAGGATCCGACGACTCCGGGCCGCTTCATCTATACAGTGGATGAAGACCGCGAAGAAGAACGCAAGTACGGTTTCACCGATGCCCTGAAAGAGGATATAGCTCCCGGCATCTCACGCCCATACGAACCCGGCCAACAAACAGGGGAACGCAAACGTCTACCGTTCAAGATTGCCACACCGGTCAGTGCAGGCAAGATAACACTTTCGTCGGACGAAGACGAGGTCGTATTCTTCAAAAAGACATTCAACGTACTTAACGAGTCTATCAGCGGCAGCATCACATACGGTCCGACACTCGCCGATCAGGATGGTGTACCCGCAGGTTCCGCCGTATCGTTCGCCATAAAGCGTAACGGCAACCGCATCGGCTCCATGAGCATTTCGGAGGATGGCAAATACGAATTGCGTCTACGCAAAGAGTACGAATTCTTCTGGGAAAGCGACATCATCGAGGTACGCTACCAAGACAGGGATGCCGCCAAGGTCTACCTCAACGACCCGGCGAAGAACCTGACATTGAAAAGCCTATTTGCAAATCCATCTATCCAACTCATAGAAGAGAGCCGATAGATTAAAAACCTAAACGGTCGAAACAATCACAATAAAAAACGGACGACTGAAATCGTCCGTTTTTTATTGTACTCGACACTCTCTCGATTATTTTTCTTACGGAATTTGCCAACGCTCTATACCCGATAACCACATCGGGGTACATTTAAGATTAGGATTATGTCACTTTATTTCATCTTCAAGGCAATCGACTGGCCCCCACACTATTCTGGCAAGACTCCCCGCTGCCACAGCAACATGCGTCTGAGTACAAATAATCCTCAGCCGTGAGGTTTTTATCCGGAAATTAGATATATTTACAGTTTGAAATTGTAATCCACAAAAAATGTACTGGCAGAAAGAGCTCGAAACGATGCAACGCCCGGAGTTGGAGAAACTTCAGGCAGAACGATTACGAGAAACCATAAAACAGGCCTCTCACTCGCCCTATTACAAAAAATTATTCGCAGAAAAAGGTATATCGCCCGACATGATAAAATCGGTCGACGACGTACGCAAACTCCCCTTTACGACCAAGGAGGACCTGCGCAACAACTACCCGTTCGGGATGGTGGCCGTTCCGCTCGAAAAATGCGTGCGCCTGCACTCTTCCAGCGGGACTACCGGCAACCCTACCGTGATAGTACACTCGCAGAAGGACCTCGATCAGTGGGCCAACCAAGTAGCCCGTTGCATGTACATGGTAGGTCTGCGCGACACAGACGTCTTCCAGAACACCTCCGGATACGGCATGTTCACCGGCGGGCTCGGCTTCCAGTACGGGGCCGAAAGGCTCGGCGCACTGACAGTACCCGCAGCCGCAGGCAACAGCAAACGGCAGATAAAGTTCATCAAGGACTTCGGAACTACCTGTCTGCACATCATACCGAGCTACGCTTCGCGCCTTGCCGAGGTCATGTACGAAGAGGGCATAGACCCCGCGAAAGATACAAAGCTGCACACTATATGTATGGGGGCCGAACCGCATTCGGAGGAACAACGCAGGCGAATCGAGAAGATGCTCGGAGTCAAGGCCTACAACTGCTTCGGAATGTCGGAGATGAACGGTCCCGGCGTGGCGTTCGAATGTCCGGAACAGAACGGGCTGCATATATGGGAAGACTACGTCATAGCTGAGATAGTGAATCCCGAAACGCTGGAACCCGTACCTGACGGAGAGATCGGCGAACTCGTACTTACGACCATCAACCGTGAGGCCATGCCACTGATACGTTACCGCACGCGTGACCTTACGCGCTTTTTGCCCGGCGAATGCCCGTGCGGACGCACACATAGGCGCGTAGCTCGGTTCCAAGGCCGGAGCGACGACATGATAATACTCAAGGGAGTCAACTTCTTCCCCATCCAGATCGAAAAGATACTGATGGGACACAAGGAACTCGGAGGCAACTACCTGATAACCATAGAAACGGTCGATAACAACGACGAGATACTGATAGAGGTCGAATTGAGCGACCTGTTCACAGACGACTATGCCGAACTGCAAAAACTTTCGCGCGACGTCACCCGCGAGCTGAAAGACGAACTGCTCTTCACTCCACGATTGAAACTCGTTGCCAAAGGATCGCTCCAAGTGTCCGAAGGCAAAGCCGTCCGCGTAAAAGACCTGCGTAAATTAATCTAAATTCATAAGCCCATGACCATAAACCAGATATCCGTTTTCTTGGAAAACAAATACGGTACGCTAAATCAGGTACTCGGGCTGTTGGCCGGAGCGGAGATAGGCGTGATAGCCGCAACGGTGGCCGACACACAGGAGTTCGGCATAATGCGCCTGATCGTCAGCGAACCACGACGTGCTTACGCCGTTCTGAAAGAGAACAACGTGAGCGTACACCTCAACGATGTGTTCGCCATAGCGCTCGACCGCAACTGTGCAGGCACGTTCCGCGATACGACGGAGCTACTGACAAAAGGCGGCCTAAATATCGAGTATATGTACAGTTTCGCATGCGGCGGCAAGTTAGTGCTCGTGTTACGCACTAACAATACCGAAGGAACACGCGACGTCGTTCGCCGCAACGGGCTCAACTACCTCACGGAGAACGACCTGTCGAAGCTATAACCCACATAAGAGATAACTACACGACAAAACCCTACCAGAATGTTCGGAATCGAAGACCCTTGGATTTACCTTGCCTATATCGCAGCCGGAGCATGCCTCGTATTCGCTGTCATATTCGGAATCAGAAATTGGAACAAGGAATACGACGAAACTCCTAAAAAGTCTAAACGATGAGCACACTGGGACTGGGAATAATCGTCATAGTATACATGTTCCTGATAGCGTGGTTCGGCTATCTTGGATACAGAAAAAGTAAAAACGCCGCAGACTTCCTGCTCGGCGGACGCAAGACCAACCCTATAGTGATGGCGCTATCCTACGGGGCGACATTCATCTCCGCATCCGCAATAGTCGGATTCGGCGGTTTCTCGGCCACATTCGGGATGGGCATACAATGGTTGTGCGTGCTCAATATGTTCATGGGTGTAATCGTCGCGTTCATATTCTTCGGACGAAAGACACGGCAACTCGGAGCGCGATATAACGCCAAGACTTTCTCGCAATTCATCGGGAAGCACTATCGGTCGCGTACCGTAAGGGTGTTCATCGCAGCCATTATCTTTATCGGAATGCCTCTCTACGCCGCAGTAGTGATGAAGGGCGGCGCAGTATTCATAGAACAGATATTCGGCGTAAATTACGATATGGCGCTGTTGGTGTTCACACTCGTGGTCGCGACATACGTCATCACAGGCGGCATAAAAGGCGTCATGTATACCGACGCCATGCAAGCGTTAATCATGTTCGCATGTATGGCATTCATGCTTTTCTGGTTCTACAACATGATGGGACTCGGTTTCTCGGAGGCCAACCAGCAACTCACCGACATGGCTCCGCTCGTACCCGAACGCTTCAAGGCACTCGGACATCAGGGCTGGACGGCGATGCCCGTCACCGGTTCGCCGCAATGGTATACGCTCGTAACTTCGCTCATCCTCGGCGTCGGCATAGGCTGTCTCGCTCAACCGCAGTTAGTGGTGCGTTTCATGACCGTGGAGAGCACCAAACAGTTGAACCGCGGCGTCGTCATAGGCTGTATATTCATCCTGTTCGTAGTCGGTTCCATCTACCATATCGGCCCGATGTCAAACATATTCTTTTACAATACGGAAGGGATGGTAGCCGCCGACATGACACCGGATATGGACAAGATAATCCCGCTGTTCATCGACAAAGCCATGCCGGGCTGGTTCGGGGCAGTATTCATGTTATGTATACTTTCGGCCAGCATGTCCACCCTCAGCGCACAATTCCACACAATGGGAGCGGCATTTGGCGCCGATATGTTCCCGAAGCTCGGATGGACGCGTAAAAACCGCAATTCTTCGTTCGGAGTACGGCTCGGCGTGTTGGCATCTATAATAATCAGCTATTGCATCTGCTATACTCTAAGCGCCAGCATCATAGCGCGCGGCACGGCGCTCTTCATGGGCGTATGTGCAGCAACGTTCCTGCCGGCATACTTCTGCTCGCTGTATTGGTCGAAAGCCACCAAGCAGGGCGCACTTGCAAGTTTATGGACGGGGGCGTTGGCCAGCCTATTCGCCATGACATTCCTGCACAAGGCCGAGGCCGCACCGATAGGCTTGTGCAAAGCGCTGTTCGGCACGGATGTACTGATAGACGTATATCCGTTCTATGCAATAGACCCGATACTCTTCGCCCTACCGCTTTCGGTAATCGCCATCATAGCCGTAAGTATGGCGACACAGCGCAAGAGAAAACGCGTTAGCAACGCAAGATAAAGAGATAAGAGTTTGGGGCAGAGTGAGCCTCGGTGGATTTCGTCATCCTCCCCATTCAGGTTGGTTGGGGATGTCATTTTGCGCGACACAACCCGGCAGACGGTAATAAAAAACAAGGGGATAATTACGAACAACACAAACCTGTTATGGCGATAGCAAAGTTCAGCAAGACGCCAACAATTTGCTGAACTCTCGACACTTACACACATATCGCATGTAAGTCATCAGGCCGAGCTTCTTAGCCTCTTTCACGGTGCGCCTATACATATCGGACATATAAGCCACGAGTGTTTGCTGATCGAAAACCGATGTCCGCCTGTTAGCCATCGCTATCCTAACAGACAGATCGGCGAACTTGTCGGCATATTCCGGCGGAACCGGACTGCCCGTCACAACGATTCCAAGCACCTGCCTATCGGCATCGGTAAGTGCAAGTCCCAAAAGATCGTATTGATAATATAGGTGTTCCAAGGCACGAGAACGCTGCCCTGCCTTTTCCGTACTCATCTGCGAAGGCCACACACGATATTTCACCAGCGGAATCCCCAGATTTTCAAATCGCAAAGCATGCACTGCAGACTTGAAAAAGCCGAGATCGTTTGCCGGTCCGGGAACATAACGTATTCCTGCCTTCTGCACTTCGCCGCGCCTGAACATCAACGCGGTCTGCGCCAACGCACAGCAAAACAATGTCCTGACCTTAACGGCATCGTGTCCGTACGGCTTCTTATACCACACACGTCCGGTCTCCCGGCCTTCACCGTCCATGATAGCGATAGGGCCGGAGCAGGCGTCTATCTCCGGATGAGAGTCGAGAAACTCGACCTGCACCTTCAACCTGTAATCGAACGCTATGTCGTCGCTGTCGAGAATCGCACAATACTCCCCGTGCGCCTCGTCCATAAGCCTGTTGCGTGTTTCCGAGCTTCCCATATTCACCTCATTACGTATCAGTCTGATACGAGGATCGGTGAACGATTCGACTACCTCTACGCTGCGGTCGGTCGAGCAATCGTCGCAAATGAGCAGTTCGAAATCGGCAAATGTCTGCCGGAGTACGGAACGTATGGTTTCGGCGACGACCTTCTCCCTGTTATACAGAGGAATCAGTACGCTGACACGCGGATACGCCGCCGTATTACATTTGCCTGCCGAAACCATTATCCGCAACTTTTAGTTTACTGAAGGGCAGACAGACGCTCTTCGATAGCGGCGATGCGCGCTTCGGCGTCAGCCTTTTTCGCCTTTTCGTTCTCCACGACCTTGGCCGGAGCATTCGAAACGAAACGCTCGTTCGACAATTTGCCCATGACCGATTTCAAGAAGCCCTGTTGGTAAGCCAGCTCCTCGCGGAGTTTGGCCACCTCGGCGTCCTTATCTATATTTTCTTCGAGCGGTATGAAATATTGCGTAGTCTTCACCATGAAAGCCGCAGCCGCAGGATCTTTTTCGCTCACCTCTTCCACAGCCGACAGGTTGCCCATCTTGACGAGCACGTCGTTATACTGAGGATGGAAATTCTCGTCCGCAATGACTTTCAGAACGAATTTATCTTTATTCGGGATATTGCGCTGCTTACGCACCGCCCTGATCTGCGAAACGGCATCCTTGACCTTCTCGAACTCGGCGAGCATCCTCTCGTCCGGATCGGAAACCGCCGGCCACAACGTCGTCATAATGCTCTCACCGTCCTTACGCGGAGCTATATGCTGCCATATCTCTTCCGTGATGAAAGGCATGAACGGATGCAGGAGCTGGAGCAACTGCTCGAAAATGGCCTTTGTCTGTGCAAGCGTTTGCGTATCTATGCCCTCTCCGTAAGGCGGCTTCACCATTTCGAGGAACCATCCGGAGAAGTCGTCCCAGAACAGCTTGTACAACTGCATCAAGGCCTCCGAAATACGGTAATCCGTGAAATCGGCCTCCATTGCACGGCGTGTCTGTGCCATCGCAGCCCCGAACCACTCGACAGCGATACGGCTTGTCTCGTTCTGCGCGAGCGTATCGTCCACCTTCCACGAACTAACGAGTTTATAGGCGTTCCATATTTTGTTGCCGAAGTTACGTCCCTGCTCGCAAAGGCTCTCGTCGAACATAAGGTCGTTGCCGGCCGAAGTACACAACAACATTGCGGTACGCACTCCGTCCGCACCGTAATCGGCTATCAGTTCGAGCGGCTCCGGAGAATTGCCCAATGATTTGCTCATTTTGCGGCGCAGCTTGTCGCGCACGATACCTGTGAAATATACGTTGCCGAACGGCTTATCGTTACGGTACTGGTATCCCGACATTATCATACGGGCCACCCAGAAGAATATGATGTCCGGTCCCGTAACGAGGTCGTTGGTCGGATAATAATAATTTATGTCTTTGTTATCCGGATTGCGGATACCGTCGAATACGGAGATAGGCCAAAGCCACGAGCTGAACCACGTATCGAGTACGTCTTCGTCCTGTCGCAGGTCTGACAACTGCAAATTCTGATCGCCGCACTTTTCGCGCGCCATCGCCAATGCCTCTTCCGGTTTCTCGGCAACCACGAATCCGCCGCCGGGCATGTACCACGCCGGTATGCGCTGTCCCCACCACAACTGGCGCGAGATACACCAGTCCTTGATGTTCTCCATCCAATAGCGGTAAGTATTCTTGAACTTCGTGGGGAAGAAGCGAATATCGTCATCCATTACAGCCTTCAAGGCCGGACGGGCAAGGTCCTCCATCTTGAGCCACCACTGCATCGACAGTTTCGGCTCGATTGGCACACCGGTACGCTCCGAGCAGCCGACTTTATTGGTATACGCTTCCACCTTTTCGAGCAATCCCGCCTCGGCGAGGTCGCCCTCTATCTTATCGCGGAGAGCGAAACGGTCCATGCCCTCGTACATTCCGACCTTGCCGTTCACCGTACCGTCGTCGTTGAAAACGTCTATCGCTTCGAGGCCGAACTTTTCGCCTATCACGTAGTCGTTGACGTCGTGTGCCGGAGTCACTTTGAGCGCACCCGTACCGAACTCTACGTCCACATAATCGTCGAAGACCACAGGTATCGCACGTCCTACGAGCGGAACGATGACCTTCTTGCCCTTGAGCGAAGCGTAGCGCGGGTCGTTGGGGTTCACAGCGAGTCCGGTATCGCCCAGTATGGTCTCCGGACGCGTCGTAGCCACTATTACGCAATCCTCGCTCCCCTCGATCTTATAACGCAGGTAATAGAGCTTGCCGTTCATCTCCTTGTATATCACCTCCTCGTCCGACAGTGCCGTCTGTGCGGCAGGGTCCCAGTTAACCATACGCACGCCACGGTATATCATGCCCTTATTATACAGGTCCACGAACACCTTGATGACGCTTTCGTAACGCGGCTCGTCGAGCGTAAACACCGTGCGGTCCCAGTCGCACGACGCACCCAAGCGGCGCAACTGTTTCAGAATCAACCCTCCGTGCTCTTCGGTCCACTCCCAAGCATGCTTCAGGAACTCCTCGCGGGTAAGCGAAGTCTTCTCTATGCCCTGAGCCTTGAGTTTCGCCACGACTTTCGCCTCGGTAGCTATCGAAGCGTGGTCCGTTCCCGGAACCCAGCACGCATTCTTGCCGAGCATACGTGCACGGCGTGTCAGCACGTCCTGTATCGTATTATTGAGTATATGCCCCATATGGAGTACCCCCGTCACGTTTGGCGGCGGGATGACGATAGTATACGGTTCGCGTTCGTCCGGTTCCGAATGGAACAGGCGGTGGCGCATCCAGTAGTCATACCATTTGCTCTCGATCTCCTGCGGAGCGTACTTGTCTGATAGTTTCATAGCGAAATCGTGAAAAAAATGTCGGTTAGGTCTGCCACCGCAACGCATATCGGACAAATATCCGTCATTTTTTCTGACATATTGTCAAAAAAAGCGCCCGCAGCAAAATTTGCATCCTATTTGCAGGATACATAAACGCCTCGGCCGCGTTTTTAACAAATTAACGGCCTCCGGTTTGCAAAACATTTGCAAAGATACAATTTCAGGGCGGAACTGATGCACAACGCAGTTACAATTTTAACGTCACCATGAACGTTTTATAACTACCCTCCTCACCTGAAAACGTATGATACGGAGTCGGCGGGATAAAATCCGCCGGAACAAACGGCCCGAACAGGCAAAAAAAGCAACACACAGCCGAGCCCCGGCTCATTTATTGGACAGACAATATGGAAAAGGGCGAAAACACCTATCTTTGTAACTTTTGGAGAACAGAATTATGAGTAAGAAACAAAAAATAGAAATAGAAGACCTGTCGGGTATATCCGATATGCTGGAAGGGCGCCATCAGGTGATCCCGATCGTCACCGGCGAAGAGGATGACGTCATGCCCGACGTCTCGGTACCTGACGTATTACCAATCCTGACACTACGCAGTTCGGTACTTTTTCCGGGCGCCATCACACCGATAACCGTAGGCCGCGAAAAGAGCATGAAGCTCGTAAGGGACGTGGAGAGCAACAGCGGCATACTCGGTGCGGTACTGCAAAAAGAGGCCGAGGTCGAGAATCCCGGTCCGGACGACATATACCGTGTCGGCACGGCCGCGCGTATACTCAAAGTGCTCGAAATGCCCAACGGCAACCTCACAGTGATACTGCACGGTATCGAGAAGATAGAGATACAAGACATCATATCGCAGGACCCGTTCTTCACAGCCTCGGTGATACCGCTGAAAGATTCGGCCCCGGAGAAGAACAACATGGAGTTCGACGCCCTCGTGGATTCGATCCGCGACGTAGCGCTCAACATCATCAATATCTCGCCGAGCATGCCCAAAGAGGCGACGTTCGCCATCAAGAACATCGACAGCAAACGCGGGTTGATAAATTTCGTATGTTCGAACCTCGAACTCGACGACATCGACCGACAGCACCTTCTGGAAGCTCCGGGCCTTCTGGCACGGGCACGCAGGCTGCTTGAAATACTCGTAAAGGAACAACAACTCGTTGAGCTTAAGAGCGAGATACAGGCTAAAGTCAAACGCGACCTCGACCAGCAGCAGCGCGAATATTACCTGCAACAGCAGATACGCACCATACAGAACGAGTTGGGCGACGACCCGAACGAGAACGACATCGAAGACCTCCGCAAACGCGCCAAAAAGAAAAAATGGAGCAAGGAGGTGGCCGAACTATTCGAAAAAGAGGTCGGAAAACTCGAACGCCTCAATCCGGCGATAGCCGAATATTCGGTGCAGATGACATACCTGAACCTGATGCTCGACCTGCCGTGGAACGAGACTACGAAAGACAACCTCGACCTCAAGAACGCCCGCAAACAGCTCGACCAAGACCATTACGGGTTGGACGAGGTGAAGGAACGTATTCTCGAACACTTGGCCATCATAAAGCTCAAAGGCGACCTGAAGTCTCCGATACTGTGCCTTTACGGCCCTCCGGGAGTCGGCAAGACGTCGCTCGGGAAGTCGGTGGCCGAAGCGCTGAAACGTAAATTCGGACGCATATCGTTAGGCGGTCTGCACGACGAGGCCGAAATACGCGGCCACAGGCGCACATACATCGGGGCAATGCCGGGGCGTATTCTCCAGACCATCAAGAGATGCGGTTCGTCCAATCCGGTAATCATCCTCGATGAGATCGACAAGGTCGGCATGAGCAACCACGGAGATCCGGCATCGGCGCTCCTCGAAGTGCTCGACCCAGAGCAGAACACCACGTTCCACGACAACTACCTCGACATAGAGTACGACCTGTCGAAAGTGCTGTTCATCGCCACGGCCAACAACATCGGCAATATACATCCGGCCCTGCGCGACCGCATGGAGATGATAAACATACCGGGATATATCCTCGAAGAGAAGGTACACATCGGCGAAGAGCACCTGCTCCCGAAACAGAGGGAGGCGCACGGCGTACCGGCCAAGGACCTCACCATATCGCCGGAAGTAATGGACAAGATCATCGCCGAATATACACGCGAATCGGGTGTGCGTACCCTCGACAAGAACCTCGCCAAGATAGCGCGCCACCGTGCCAAGAACATAGGATTCGAAGAGGAGTTCTCACCGGTGATAACGGCGGAAGACGTGGAGCGCATACTCGGCCTGCCCAAATTCCGCAACGACATGTATGAAGTCGGCGGGCTCACGGGTGTGATTACGGGCCTTGCATGGACCGAAGTCGGAGGCGACATACTATATGTAGAATCGGTGCTGACACCCGGCAAGGGCCGCCTCAGCCTGACCGGCAATCTCGGTGACGTGATGAAAGAGTCGGCCACGATAGCCCTCGAGTGGGTGAAGGCGAATTACGAACTTCTCGGGATAGACCCCGAGAAGTTCGAAAAATACGATATCAACATTCACGTTCCGGAAGGGGCGATCCCGAAAGACGGTCCGAGCGCGGGCATCACGATGGTGACATCAATCGTATCGACCTACACGGGTCGCAAAGTACGCGAACGCATCGCCATGACCGGGGAGACCACCCTGCGCGGACGGGTAATGCCGGTGGGTGGAATCAAGGAGAAGATACTCGCGGCAAAACGTGCAGGCATCAGCGACATCATAATGAGCGAAGACAACCGCAAAGATATTGCTGACATCAAGCCGGAATACATAGATGGACTGACGTTCCATTACGTCAGGATGAACGAAGACGTGTTGGAGTTGGCCTTGGAAAAACAGGCTTAGCGGAACAACCGAACGGCTTACATTCGAAGTAGCGCTTCAAGCCAAACCCGACATCGGATGAATAAACGAGGCCCGCAGTTTTCAGACTGCGGGCCTCGTTATTATATATCATACTACACTTCCTCTAACATGCCAGTGGCAATCAGACAAGAGAAAAAATACATCAACGGCATCCGTCACAAAGGTCGCATAAACGTCACGCGATAGAGCAGGCAGCCTACTCCAAATCAAGGTCGAGACTTTTTCGCAACAAATCTATCAAGGGATTCTGCTCAGTCAGGAATTTCGCTTTGTCCTCGGCCTTTATGGGTTTGCGAGGGCCCTCGGTTTCCTTTACATCGACATGCAGCTCGATAATGCCATCAATGCCAGCCATGTCCGCAAGCATATATAGCACATCGCTGCGGTTACGCATTATCTCTTCGTAAAGCGTCCGAGTCGGAACAACTGCCATCAGTTTGTTCCCCGACACCCTCATAGAACTCAGTGCGACCGCTATACGAGGCCACTTGCGGTCGAGTTTCTCGATAAATTTCTCGCTTACCGCCTTTATTTTAGATTCGCTTTCGGGATCGACTTTCACATCCACATGTACAACCTCTTCATCGGCAGCAACCGCATCGTGTATATTTTTAGGGGTGTTCAGCAGAGAGCTTATAGATGCGCCGGAAATGGATTTGATTGGCATCCTGCCTGTTTTCGCCGCATCATTACGCGAAGCACGTTCTTGAACAGGCTCGCCTTTCGCAGCAACCTCCTGCGCAACAGCATTGCCATTCTCCGACTGGCTGAGAGTATTAAATTTCGGCTCTTCCCCGCTTTTCGCCGCAGCCGCAACAGGCTCTATATTTTGATATGGTTTCTGTTGTGCCGGCTTCGATACCGGAGAAACTGACGGCGCTGTAACCACAGGTGCAGAACCCACATTTGCAGCGACTGTCCCTGCACTCGGCATAGCTTTTTTAAGCTCCGGCAGCGGAACTTCACCCGCAGAACCGGCTCTCCCTGCAAATACGGACGCAGGGCTATCCACTACACCAGAAGAGACACTATCTCCCTGCGAAGCATCGCCGGCTATCGCCCGCTCATTTTTTTTTTGACCGAGGCCGCAGAGTTTCATCAGTCCCAGTTCAACATTCAGCCTTTGATTAGTCGCCGTTCTCAATGCCCCGTCTACCGACGTCAGCACGGCAATGGCTTCGAAAAGGAACCCGACATCGCATTCGGCCCCTTGTTTCTTGTAACGGTCGAGCAGTCCGCCCGTAACTTCGAGCAAACCTGCCGTCTGAGGATTCTTCCCCATCAACAAATCGCGAAAATGGGCATTCAAGCCGCCGACGAACGTCTGAGGAGTAAAACCGCCGCGCAGCACCTCGTCGAAAGCGGTGAGTACGGCAGGATAATCCCCTGCCGTTATAAGTGATGTCACGGTAAAATACGTGTCGTAATCGAGTACATTCAGCGTGCGTGCCACCTCTTTGAAACGCAGGTCGTTACCGCAGAACGAAACCGCCTTGTCGAACATGGATAGCGCATCGCGCATACCGCCGTCCGCCTTCTGGGCGATCAGGTGGAGCGACTCGTCATCGAACGCCACGCCCTCTTTTCCCGCAATGTATTTAAGGTAATTCACACCGTCCTCTACCCTGATACGATTGAAGTCGTAAATCTGGCAACGGGACAGTATGGTCGGGATTATCTTATGCTTTTCGGTTGTCGCAAGTATGAAAACGGCATGTGCCGGCGGCTCCTCCAACGTCTTGAGAAACGCGTTGAAAGCCGAAGCCGAAAGCATATGCACCTCGTCGATTATATAGACACTGTAACGTCCTATCTGGGGCGGGATACGCACCTGCTCGGTCAGCGAACGGATGTCGTCCACGGAGTTGTTCGAAGCCGCGTCGAGCTCGTGTATATTGAAACTGCGCCCCTCGTTGAAGCTCTTGCACGATTCGCATTCGCCGCACGCCTCGCTGTCCACCGGCGACAGGCAATTGATCGCTTTGGCGAAGATACGCGCACAAGTCGTCTTTCCCACTCCGCGCGGACCGCAGAACAAATAGGCGTGAGCCAATTGCCCCCGGCTGATCGCGTTCTTCAGCGTAGCGGTTATATGCCCCTGCCCTACTACCGATTCGAACGTCGCGGGCCTGTATTTACGTGCGGAAACTACAAAATTGTCCATGGATATCCTTTCGACTTACAAAGGTACAAATTAATAATGAAATTTATCTATCTTTGTGGACCGTAAAACGATGCAAAATGAGCGACCAGAAAATAAAATTAGGGATCACGTTAGGCGATGTAAACGGCATAGGGCCGGAAGTAGTTATCAAGATGCTGGCCGACAACCGCATATGGGAACTCTTCACGCCGGTAGTATACGGCTCAGCCAAGGTGTTCTCGTACTACAAGGAGGGCATTGAGGGGGCTGAAAACTTCCAGTTCACGACCGTCAAGAATGCCGGCGAAGCGAAACCCAAAAGAATAAACCTCGTTCCATGCATCGACGAAGAGATCAGGATCGAGCCGGGCGTATCTTCGCAGCAGGCAGGCAAGGCCGCAGCAGACATGCTCCGCGCGGCATCAGCCGATCTGAAAGCAGGCACTATAGACGCTGTCGTCACAGGACCTTTCAACAAGGAAAACGTGCAGGCCGACGATTTCCGCTTCACCGGGCATACCGAGTTTTTCGCCAGCGAGTTCAGCGGCGAACCGCTTATGATGATGTGTAGCGAGGTGCTGAAAGTCGGGCTTGTCACCATACACATACCGGTGGCCGAAGTGAGCCGGAACATCACATCTGAAAAGATCGTGGCAACGCTCGGACGCCTGCGCCATTCGCTCATCGCCGACTTCGGCATCGTCGAACCGAAGATAGCCGTATTGGCACTCAATCCACACGCAGGCGACGGCGGACTACTCGGAGCAGAAGAGGAGCAGATAATCAAGCCCGCAATCATAGAAGCCAACAAAAACAAGATACTGGCTTTCGGACCGTTCCCGGCAGACGGTTTTTTTGCGGCGGCAAGCTACGAAAAATACGACGCCGTACTGGCCATGTACCACGACCAAGGGCTCGTACCGTTCAAGACTCTGACGCCGGACGGAGTGAACTTCACGGCAGGGCTATCGGTAGTACGCACCAGCCCGGACCACGGCGTAGCCTACGACATAGCCGGGCAGGGCAAAGCAGACCCAACCTCAATGCGCGAAGCGGCATACATGGCCATCGACATACTGCGCCACAGGAAGAACTATGCCGAGATGACGGCCAACCCGCTGCCCCATTTCGAGCGCGAACGCGGAGGACGCGACCTCTCGGTCAAGGACCTCAAGCTACCGGAACAACCGGACAACGACTAACCGGCGACATCCGGCAGGGAGTCTGCCACGGCAATAGCCAACCAAGCTCTTAAACAATTAAACAACAGCCGGCCGGGGGTTTGTATCCCGCGACAAACGGGCGGCAAAAACATAAAAACAGACAGAATGATAAAGATCACTTTCCCCGATGGCGGCGTTCGTGAGTACGCTAAGGGAACGACTCCGCTCCAGATAGCGGAAAGCCTCAGCCAGAGGCTCGCACAAGAGGTCATCGTAGCAACGGTAAACGGCGAAACTTGGGACATCCAAAAACCTATCGACACCGACGCCTCGATCAAACTCCGCAAGTGGGACGACGCAGAAGGCAAACGCACTTTCTGGCACACATCGTCGCACCTCATGGCAGAAGCGCTGCAAGAACTGTATCCGGGTATCAAATTCGGTATCGGCCCGAGTATCGAAAACGGGTTCTACTACGACGTGGACTCGCCCACACCGATCACCGAGGCCGACCTGCCCAAGATCGAAGAGAAGATGCGCCAGCTGGCAGCTAACAAAGAGCCCCTCGTGCGTAAAGAGGTAGCGAAAGCAGAAGCCCTCAAGACCTTCAAGGACAAGGGAGACCAATATAAATGCGAACTCATCGAGGACCTCGAAGACGGAACGATCACGTTCTACACCAACGGATCGTTCACCGACCTGTGCCGCGGTCCTCACCTGCCCAACACCAGCCCGATCAAGGCGATAAAGCTCATGTCGGTGGCAGGCGCATACTGGCGCGGCGACGAGAAGAACAAGATGCTCACCCGTATATACGGCATCACTTTCCCGAAGAAATCGCTGCTCGACGAATACCTCGCACTTCTGGAGGAAGCTAAAAAACGCGACCACCGCAAGCTCGGCAAGGAACTCGAACTCTTTGCCTTCAGCCAGCGCGTGGGACAGGGTCTTCCGTTGTGGCTGCCGAAAGGCGCCGCGTTGCGCGAACGTCTCGAAAATTTTCTCCGCGCCGTACAGAAAGACTACGGGTACGAACAGGTCATCACACCGCATATCGGTATGAAAGACCTCTATGTAACGTCGGGACATTACGCTAAATACGGCAAGGACTCGTTCCAACCGATACACACCCCTATCGAGGGCGAGGAATACCTCCTCAAACCCATGAACTGCCCGCACCACTGCGAGATATATCGTACGAAACCGCGCTCATACAAAGACCTGCCTATCCGCTTCGCGGAATTCGGTACCGTCTACCGTTACGAGCAGAGCGGCGAGCTTCACGGCCTTACCCGTGTGCGCGGGTTCACGCAGGACGACGCGCATATGTTCGTTCGTCCGGATCAGTTGCTCGACGAGTTCAAGAAGGTAATCGACATCGTTCTTTACATCTTCAAGACGCTGAATTTCGAGAACTTCGACGCCCAGATCTCACTCCGTGACCCTAACAACAAGGAAAAATATATCGGCTCGGACGAGAACTGGGAAAAGGCGGAGAACGCCATCATGCAGGCAACCAAGGACAAAGGACTCGATGCCGTGGTAGAATACGGCGAAGCCGCGTTCTACGGACCGAAGCTCGACTTCATGGTACGCGACGCCATCGGCCGCAAATGGCAGCTCGGCACGATACAGGTGGACTACAATCTACCGGAACGTTTCGACCTGACCTACACCGGCGCTGACGACAAGCAACACCGCCCTATCATGATCCACCGTGCGCCATTCGGCTCGATGGAACGTTTCGTGGCTGTGCTTCTTGAGCATACGGCAGGCAAATTCCCGCTTTGGCTCGCCCCCGACCAAGTGGTTGTAATGCCCATCAGCGAGAAGTTCAATTCATACGCCGAGGAGGTGGTCGCGTACCTCAAGACACGTGACGTCCGTGCGAATATCGACGACCGCAACGAAAAGATCGGCCGCAAGATACGCGACAACGAGCTCAAGCGTATTCCGTTCCTGCTGATCGTAGGCGAAAAGGAACAGGAGCAGGGGACGGTATCCGTCCGCGTACAGGGCGAAGGCGACAAGGGCGCAATGACCAAAGAGGCATTCGCCGACATGCTGACCGACCTCGTAAGCAAAGAGATAGATAAGGCGAAGCAAGCATAAATAAATTGCATGCCCGGAAACGTTTTTTTGCGGGCATGCAATTTATTTTGTATATTTATTGCATATATTTACGCCAAAATATTTTAACGTTTAACAAACCAACAGGAGGACAAAGCTATAGCTGGACCAAAACCTTTCCACCCGAAGCCTAAAAGAATCGAGCCGAGGGGACCGAGAAGGCCTGAAAAAGAGGCTTTACATAAGATTAACGAAAACATCACGGCGCCGCAGGTAAGGGTCGTGGGGGACAACATTGAAAAACCGGAAGTAATGTCCATCCGCGACGCGCTCAGGCTCGCCGACGAGATGGAACTCGACCTCATAGAGATATCGCCTAACGCCGACCCCCCAGTCGCGCGCATAGCCGATTACCAGAAATTCCTGTACCACCAGAAGAAAAAGGCCAAAGAAATCAAGGCCAAGGCCGTGAAGGTAGTCGTTAAAGAGATACGTTTCGGACCTCAAACCGACGACCACGACTACAACTTCAAGTTGAAGCACGCCCAGAACTTCCTTCAGGAGGGAGCGAAGGTGAAGGCGTATGTATTCTTCCGCGGTCGTTCCATAGTATTCAAGGAGCAGGGTGAAATATTGTTGCTGCGTTTCGCAACCGACCTCGAAGAGTTGGCGAAAGTGGAGATGATGCCGAAGCTCGAAGGCAAGCGCATGACCATGATGCTCGCACCGAAACCGAAAAAATAGCATCCCCAGCGTCATTCCAATAACAAAACGGTCGATACTGAGTATCGGCCGTTTTTATTGTCCCCATCCCAAAGCAAAAACAAAGGCGGGCTAACCGAAGTCAGCCCGTCCATATCGTCACTACATCAAAAAAGATTACAACCTTTTGCGAATCTCGGCCGACTCTTTTTCGTATCCCGGCTTATCGAGAAGCGCGAACATATTCTTCTTATACGCCTCCACACCCGGCTGGTCGAACGGGTTCACACCGAGTATGTATCCGCTGATACCGCAAGCTTTTTCAAAGAAATAGAGAAGCGCGCCGATGTAATACTCGTTTATTTCGGGAATCTCGATGCGGATATTAGGTACACCGCCGTCTACGTGCGCGATGGTCACACCAAGCTCCGCCATATGGTTGATCTCACCGATGCGCTTGCCGGCAAGAAAATTCAGCCCGTCGAGGTCATCTGCATCCTTTTCAACGACAACCTTGTTCTTCGGTTTAGCCACGCTGATTACCGTTTCGAAAAGCGTGCGCTCACCCTCCTGAATATACTGTCCCATAGAGTGAAGGTCAGCCGTGAGAGTCACGCTCGCCGGGAAGATACCTTTACCTTCCTTACCTTCGCTCTCGCCGTAAAGCTGCTTCCACCACTCGGCTATATATTGGAGTTTCGGCTCGTAGCTCGCCAATATCTCTATCTTGTACCCTTTATTATAAAGTGCGTTACGTGCGGCTGCATACTGCATTGAAGGGTTCTTCTCGAACGATACGCCGTCGGCCGTAGCCTTTTCCATATCCTGCGCGCCGCGAACCAACTCCGCTACGTTCACCCCTGCGACAGCCAGCGGAAGCAGACCTACCGGAGTAAGCACTGAGAAACGGCCACCCACATCGTCCGGAATAACGAACGTGTCGTATCCTTCATCGGTAGCGAGTTTCTTGAGCGCACCGCGTTTGGCATCGGTGATAGCCACGATACGTTCGGCAGCCTCTTTCTTACCGTAACGTTTTTCCACTTCAGCACGCAGCACACGAAAAGCGATAGCCGGTTCGGTCGTCGTTCCCGATTTCGAAATCACTATAACGGCAAAAGAGTAGTTCTTGAGGGCGTCGAGAAGTTCGCAAGTATAATCCTCACTGAGGTTCTCACCTGCGAAAACGACTACCGGATCACTCTCTTTCTTCACCAACTGCGGGAAACTGTTGCTCATGGCTTCGAGTACCGCCTTCGCGCCAAGGTACGAACCGCCGATCCCGACAGCAACAACCACTTCGGCCTTGCCGCGCAGCGACTTGGCGACACGGTCTATCTCAGCCAACTCGGCGGTCGTGATAGACGACGGCAGGTTAACCCACCCGAGGAAATCATTGCCTTTTCCCTGTTTGTTGTGCAGAAGTTTGTTCGCATCCACGGCAGCCTGCGAAAGCGCCGAAATCTCCGATGCGGCAATGGCTTCGGAAGTCTTCGATGTGTCGATCTTGATAATTTCCATTTCAGTTTCGGATTTATATTAGTTTCTTAGTCATCTTCTCGATTTCGTCCCTTGCCGGACGACCGCCGTACAGGATGCGGTGCACGCACTCCGCAATGGGCATCTCTATCCCGAAACGCTTGTTTACCTGCATTATGCACTCTGCGGCGAAATATCCCTCGGCCACCATCTCCATCTCGGCCTGCGCCCGCTCGACGCTGTAACCGCGCCCTATCATCATACCGAACTCACGGTTACGGCTGAACTTCGAATACCCCGTCACGAGCAGGTCGCCGAGGTATGCCGACGCACTCGTATTGCGCTCCGACGGATAACTCTCGTTCAAAAACCTGTTCATCTCTATGGCTGCATTGGATATGAGCACGGCCAAAAAGTTATCCCCGTAGCCGAGCCCCACCGATATACCGGCGCATATGGCATATATGTTCTTCAGTACGGCAGCGTATTCCGTACCGTATATGTCGGTCGATGGATTCGTAATGATATAAGGAGTTGACAGTTTTTCACACAGTATCGCGGCGTTCTCCGGATTCTTGCACACCAGCGTCAGGTAAGACAGGCGCTCCTGCGACACTTCCTCCGAATGGCTGGGCCCGGCGATTATACCTATCTGGTCGTAAGGCAAGCCGTAACGTTCGTTCACATACTCGGCAATCGTCACATAGCCCTCAGGTATTATCCCTTTGATGGCCGAGACGACGAACTTGTCCGCCAGCGATACGGTCAGCGGTTCGAGCATCATTTGCAAAAACGCGGAAGGGACGGCCAATATAACGATGTCGGCAGCTTCGACTACACTGTCGATGTCATGCGACATATCGAGCCGCGAAGTATCGAGTTCCGCATTGGGAATGTAACGGGGGTTATGCCCGTTGCGTGCGATATGGTCTATCACATCGGCACGCCGGATATACCACCCTACCCTCTCCTCGTTCTCGAGGAGGACCTTTACGATGGCGGTCGCCCAACTGCCGTATCCGATCACCGCGCAACGCGCTTTTTTATCTATCCTATACTCGGTTCCCATAGGGTTTTCCCCTTCCAAAAGTTAAGTATCGGCAAAAATAGATAAATATCCTCAATTATTTGGGTTGAAACAGTAGATTTTTTAACTTTGTACGATTCATTAACATCGAATAATACCTTACGTTTTGAAAAAGATAAAAAGCGCTCTGATTTCCGTATTTTACAAGGACGGACTCGACGAAATCGTAAAGACATTGGCCGCTAACGGCGTAAAGCTCTACTCAACTGGCGGGACTCTGAAATTCATTGAAGAACTGGGACTTGAGGCAACAGCAGTAGAAAACCTCACAGGCTACCCGTCGATCCTCGGCGGAAGGGTCAAAACCTTGCATCCGGCCGTATTCGGCGGTATTCTCGCACGCCGCGACAATCCGCAGGACATCGAGCAGATGGGACAATACAACATTCCGGAAATCGACCTCGTCATCGTAGACCTCTATCCGTTCGAACAGACGGTAGCGTCAGGAGCGGAACATCAGGCCATCATCGAAAAGATAGACATAGGCGGCATTTCGCTCATCCGCGCAGGCGCCAAGAACTATAAGGACACGGTAATCATCCCGTCGGTGGACCAGTACGGCGAACTGCTCGAGATACTGAAAACTCAGGACTGCTCGACAACGCTCGAGCAGCGCCGCAATTTCGCAGCCAAAGCATTTATGGTGAGCTCTGGTTACGATACCGCCATATTCAACTACTTCAATCAGGAAGAGAACATCCCCGTATTCAGGGCCAGCTACAACAAAGGTACCCAGTTGCGCTACGGCGAGAACCCACACCAGAAAGCGATGTTCTTCGGCGACATCGACAAAATGTTCGACAAGTTGCACGGCAAGGAAATTTCGTACAACAACATGCTCGACATAGACGCCGCACTCAGCCTGATACAGGAGTTCGGCGACGACGAACCGGCATTCGCAATACTCAAACATAACAACGCATGCGGTGTGGCGGTACGTCCGACACTCAAAGAGGCTTACAAGACCGCTTTCGAATGCGACTCGATTTCGGCTTTCGGCGGCGTACTGATATGTAACAAGCCAATCGACGCCGAGACGGCGGAAGAGATGAACTCGTTGTTTATGGAGGTCATCATCGCCCCCGGTTACGATGCTAAGGCACTCGAAACACTCCAGAGCAAAAAGAACCGCATCATCCTCGTACTGAAAGATGCTTCGCGCGGCAAGCAGCAATACCGCAGCCTGCTCAACGGCGTCGCAGTGATGGACCGCGACCTGCAACTCGGAGGACGCGATACCGAGATGAAGCTTGTTACCAAGAAAAGTGTTACGGAAGAACAGAAAAAAGACCTGATCTTCGCTAATATCATAGTTAAACAGTCGAAAAGCAACGCCATCGTGCTGGCCAAGGACGGCAGACTGTTGGCAAGCGGCATCGGTCAGACATCGCGCGTCGATGCTCTCAAACAGGCTATAGAAAAGGCCAAAAGTTTCGGGTTCGACCTTAACGGCGCTGTAATGGCATCGGACGCGTTCTTTCCGTTTGCCGACTGCGTAGAGATAGCACACGGCGAAGGTATCGACTGCGTGATAGCTCCCGGCGGTTCGGTACGCGACCAAGACAGCATCGACTATTGCGACGCGAACGGCATGGCGATGGTGTTCACGGGAATGCGCCACTTCAAGCATTAAAAAACTTTCGCCCTTAATAAAACAGGACAATGGGACTTTTCTCACTGACACAAGAGTTGGCAATCGACTTAGGTACGGCCAATACTATAATAATCAGCGACGGCAAAATCATGGTCGACGAACCGTCGATAGTCGCGCTCGATTTCCATACAGGCAAGGTCGTTGCGATAGGCAATCAGGCCCGCCAGATGCATGGCAAGACCCACCAGAACATAAAAACCATACGTCCTCTAAAAGACGGGGTGATCGCGGATTTCAACGCGACAGAAATGATGCTCCGCGGCCTCATCAAGAAAGTCCGCTCGCGCAGCCACCTCTTCAGCCCGACGCTGAAGATGGTAATATGTATCCCGTCGGGCTCGACCAACGTAGAGATACGTGCCGTGCGCGACTCGGCCGAACACGCCGGAGGACGCGAGGTATACATGATATACGAACCGATGGCGGCGGCACTCGGTGCGGGACTCGATGTCGAAGCACCCGAAGGGCATATGATAATCGACATAGGGGGCGGTACGACCGAGATAGCGTGTATATCGCTCGGCGGTATTGTTTGCAGCGAGAGCATCAACGTTGCCGGCGACGTATTCACGGAAGACATCCAAAGCTACGTCCGCCAACAGCATAACATACGAATCGGTGAACGCACGGCGGAAGACATCAAAATCGCCGTAGGTTCGGCCGTTTCGGAACTGGACGACGAACCGGAAGATTTCGTGGTAACGGGGCCCAACGTACTGACGTCGCTACCTTCGACTATCACTCTGTCTTACAGCGAGATTGCTTATGCACTCGAAAAGTCGCTCGTAAAGATAGACGCTACAATAATGAAGGTACTGGAAATGGTTCCGCCGGAGTTGTATGCAGACATCGTAAAGAACGGCATATACCTCGCAGGTGGCGGCGCACTCCTCAAAGGTCTCGACCGCAGGCTGGCGGAAAAGACCAATATCCCGTTCGTGATAGCAGAGGACCCGTTAAGGGCTGTCGCTCGCGGAACAGGAGTGGCACTGAAGAACATACACAAGTTCTCGTTCCTCATGAAGTAACGCCGCCGAATGGCAGCGAACACGTAATAACCGGGGACGGGCAAACAAACACGCCTGCCCCGGTATTATTGATTAATAGAGCACACACAAAACTTACACCGACCATCCGGAATGAACAGGCTCTTTCTGTTTATAAAGACAATATACTTACCTCTGCTTTTCATCATTCTCGAGGTGGTGGCGATAAACTATTACGCCAACAGCTCAAGCTATACCCGGGCTAAAATACTGGGCAGTACAAACGCCGTCATGGGAAGTTTCTACAAGACGTTCGCCGACATCAAGGGGTATTTCGGACTCAGGAAAGAAAACCGGGCGCTCGTGGACGAGCTGACGGCACTGCATAATGAATTCGAAAGATATAAGGCCGTCAACCCGCCGTCGGGCGACACGCTCCGGATGCCGGATAGCGAAGCTGCGAAATACTTTTACACGTCGGCCAACGTTATCAATAATACCATCATGCTCAGGGAGAACTTCCTGACGATAGACAAGGGATTGTACGACGGTATCGAGGCCAATATGGCGGTCATCACGCCGGAAGGCTCGATCGTAGGAATAGTGCAGGCGTGCAGCGAAAAATATTCGGTCTGCATGTCGATACTCAACGAGAAATTCCGCACGGCCGGACGTATCAAGGGCAGCGACCACTTCGGCTCGATATACTGGAACGGCGAACGCGAGGACATGGTCCAACTGACGGAGGTATCGAAATATGCCGAAATCGCGGTCGGAGACACGATCGTGACCGATCACTCGTCGATATTCCCGTCCGAGGTACTCATCGGCACGGTGAAAAGTTGGGAGATGGTAGCCGATTCGTATTTCGACATAGAGGTCGAACTCGCCACGCCGCTCACATCGGCGAACAGAGTTTTGCTCGTTAGGTATGCCGACCAGTTGGAACGCATGATGCTGGAGACGGAAGGAATTAAATAAAAAGACGGCACACGGGTCGCAACGAAGTTTTTATAAAGACGCATAATGCACAGGACACTAGGATATACGATATTTTTCCTCGTCATGGTTTTGTTACAGGCTTTCCTGTTCAACAACCTCAATATGAGCGTGTACATCTACCCGCTCGTGTATACCGCGTTCGTAATGCTGCTGCCCATACAGCTTCCGCATGTGGTCGTCCTGCTATTGGGATTGCTCACGGGCATAGCCGTAGACGTAGTATCGGGAACCGCCGGACTGCATACGATAGCTTCTCTCTTCTCGGCATTCTGCCGGCCGCTCATGCTGAGGCTCTCGATAGGCAAGGAAGAGGCCAACGAAGGCGGCATACCTAATGCCGGACGGCTCGGCACGGGGGCTTTTCTGCGCTACTGCAGCGTTTTCATACTAATACACAGCATTGCATTCTTCTCGTTCGAAGCACTCAGTTGGAGCTACTTCCACCTGACCCTGCTACGCATACTCTCCAGTGCCGCAATAACGATTCCGCTCGTATATTTCGCGCAGATGCTCCTTATGGCAGGACAATCACAAAACGTCAGGAAAGCGTAATGAAAGTACCCAGAAGCGTAGTACTCCAAATATTCGTCATCGCGGTGTTCGCCATAATCATCGTCAGGCTGTTCTACCTACAGATGATAGACAACACCTACAAACAGAACGCGAACAACAACGTACTGCGGTACGAGGTCCAGAACCCTCCGCGCGGCGAAATCTTCGACCGCAACGGAGAGTACATCGTACAAAGCAAGGAGGTGTACGACCTTATGATGATCCCAAAGGACGTCAAGGAGTTCGACACGCTGTTGTTGTGCAGCATAGTGGGCGAACCTATAGAGGACATACGCATCAAGATAGACAAGGCGAAGCGACATTCGTGGCGGCAGGGGCAGGTCATACTGGAACAATTGCCGAAAGAGGTCAAAATAAAGCTCGACGAACGTAGTTTTCCCGGTTTCTACACCGTATACAGAACGCTGCGGTCTTACCCTCGCAAGATAGCCGGCAACCTGCTGGGCTACATCGGGAAAGCCGACCAGCGCGCACTCGACCGCGATCCTTATTACAAGAGCGGCGACTATATAGGCAAGACCGGTATAGAGTTGGCTTTCGAGGATATACTTCGCGGCGACAAAGGCGTCAAGATCAACATGGTCGATGTGCACGGCGTCGTTAAAGGGTCGTATGCCAACGGGATGTACGACACGCTCGCCAAACCGGGTACGGCAATCACCTGCACTATAGACGCCGAATTGCAGGCTTTCGCCGAAGAGCTTTTCGAAGGCAAGGTCGGCAGCATCGTGGCGATAGAACCCTCTACGGGCGAGATATTGCTCTCGCACAGCAGCCCATCGTACGACCCCGACGAGATGGTCGGCCGCGAAGTCAACAAGAATTTCCCGCGCCTGAACAGCGACCCGCGCAAACCGTTCTTCAACCGAGCGGTGATGTCGGTCTACCCTCCCGGTTCGGTATTCAAGATCGTAAACGGCCTGATAGGACTCGAAGAGGGCGTCCTGAAGCCGGAATACAAATATCCATGCGCGAGAGGCTATACGGGAGGACGTGGTGTCGCATGCCACAATCACACATCGCCCCTCAACCTGACAGACGCCATCAAAAGTTCCTGCAACGCATATTTCTGCTACGTACTGAAAAACGTACTGGAAAACAGAAAGTACGGCAGCGTAAAGGACGGGTTCGACGTATGGGAAAAGTACGTCCGCAGTTTCGGTTTCGGGCGCAAGCTCGACTCCGATTTCCCGGAGGAACGCAACGGCATGGTCCCGACACGGGAACTATACGACAAAAATTACCGCGGCAGTTGGAACGCCTTCACCGTCATATCGCTCTCCATAGGACAGGGCGAGCTGGGCGTTTCGCCGCTCCAGATGGCAAACCTGTCGGCCACCATCGCCAATAGGGGATATTACTACATACCGCACGTTGTCAAAAAGATACACGACCGCGATTCGATAGACGCCCGTTTCTACGAGCCACATTATACGATGGTAGACCCCAAGCATTTCGAGCCCATGGTCGAGGGAATGTGGCGCGCAGTACACCGTCCGGAAGGTACGGCACAAATCGCCGAAGTTCCGGGACTCGACATATGCGGCAAGACCGGAACGGCCCAAAACCCGCACGGCGCCGACCACTCGACGTTCCTCTGTTTCGCACCACGCGACAATCCGAAGATCGCCATATCCGTATATGTGGAACACGGACGCTGGGGCGGAACGTCGGCCGCTCCGATAGCATCGCTCATAGTCGAAAAGTACCTGACGGGGAAAATCAGCCGGCCGGAACTCGTGGAATACGTCAAGAACATGCAAATAGCTTACCCTTATTATGACAGGCAGAGGACTAAATAGGATTCAAAGCCCCACCATCGACTGGGTCGCGATACTTGTGTACCTCGCCCTCGTAGTGATAGGATGGTTCAACATATTCGCCGCAGTGCACGACGACGCGGGCCTATCTTCATTCAGCATAAGCAGCCGATACGGTATGCAGCTTATATGGATGGGGATTACGATGTGCGTTGCCGTGGTGATAATGTTGCTGGACGAGCGGTTCTACCATATGTTCGCCTACCCTGCTTATTTCATAGGCGTAGGCGTATTGCTGTTGGTGCTGATAGCCGGGAAGGAGGTCAACGGAGCCAAAGCGTGGATAGAGATCAGCCCGTCTCTATCGCTGCAACCCGGAGAGTTCGCAAAGTTCACCACCGCGTTGGCTGTCGCCCGCTACATGAGCCGGTACAGCTTCTCGATAACCGATTTCCGCGAACTCGTCTCCCTCGCCGTCATCATGGGAATCCCGCCCATCATAATAGTTCTGCAAAAAGACGCGGGATCGGCCCTCGTTTACACATCGTTCCTGCTGATGCTCTACCGCGAGGGGCTGAACGGATGGGTTCCGGTATTCTTTTTCGCGTTCGTGGCACTATTCTTCACTTCGATAGTCATGGAGCCACTGACGGTACTCATCCTCATCATATTGGCATGCGTCATAGGAGAAAGCGTCAGGAACGGATTCTGGAAACAGAAAATCATCTATCTCGCCGCGCTCGCTCTGGCAACCATAATAATATATTTCATACTCTCCCTCATAACAGGCGGACAAGTCTCCGTATACCTGATACTGCTGATATGCTCCATATTGTCGCTGGTGGCAGTAGTCGTATACGCATACCGTAAGCGCCTGCGTAACGTTTATATGTTCGTGGCCCTGTTTCTGGTGTCGATAATATTCGCCCCTTCGGTAGACTACGTGTTCGACAACATCGTGCAGCCGCACCAGCGCGACAGGATACTTGTCGTGGTAAGCGACGAGGTAGACCTCAAAAAGGAGGGATACAACTACAACCAGTCGCTGATCGCCATCGGATCGGGAGGATTCGCCGGCAAAGGATTCCTGCAAGGTACGCAAACACAGTTCAACTTCGTCCCGGAACAAAGCACCGACTTCATATTCTGCACCGTCGGCGAAGAGTGGGGTTTCCTCGGCTCGACAATCGTGGTATCGCTGTTCTGCATACTCATATTGCGGCTCATGAAGATGGGGGAACGGCAACGCGACCCGTTCGGCCGGGTATATTGTTACAGTGTGGCCGGCATATTCTTCATGCACACCGCCATCAATATAGGCATGACGATAGGGATTGTCCCGGTCATAGGCATCCCGCTCCCGTTCTTCAGTTACGGAGGCTCGTCGTTCCTCGCGTTTTCGATACTGTTCTTCGTTGCACTCAGGCTGGACGCAGGCAAACGGGAGTTGATGAGAACATAACAGGAATACATACCAAACAAACGAAACTATACACATGCAAGAGAAAGAGATGCAGGGGCTCAGTCCCGAAGAGGTTCTTAAAAGCCGGGAGGAACACGGGGAGAACATCCTCACCCCGCCGAAGAGGGAATCCGTATGGAGGATGTTTTTCGAGAAATTCAACGACCCGATAATCAAGGTCCTGCTGGTAGCGGCCATACTGTCGCTCGTAGTGGCGTTCATAGACGGGGAGTTCGCCGAAACGATCGGTATATTCTGTGCGATATTCCTTGCGACCGGAGTATCGTTCTGGTTCGAATACGACGCCAAAAAACGCTTCGAGGTGCTCAATAAGGTGAACGACGACACTCCTGTAAAAGTCATACGCCGCGAAGGCATCACCGAGATACCGAAGCGCGAGGTGGTGGTAGGCGACATAGTGGTAGTAGGAAGCGGCGACGAGATCCCTGCCGACGGCAAATTACAGGAAGCTATCTCACTCAAGGTCAACGAATCGAGCCTGACCGGAGAGTTGCAGACATCGAAGACTACCGATCCCGAACATTTCGACCAAGAAGCCACCTACCCCTCCGATATTCTCCTAAGGGGAACTACAGTATCGGAAGGACACGGTGTAATCAAGGTATACGCAGTCGGCGATGCCACCGAATACGGCAAGGTAGCCGAGCAGGCCACAACGGAGAGCGAAGAGGCCACACCGCTTAACAAACAGCTCACCCGCCTCTCCAAAATCATCAGCAAGATAGGCGGCGGGCTCGCCATAACCATATTCGCCATACTGATAATCAAAGGCATCTTCATTACCGGCGACCTGACAGAGGGCGACTGGCTGCACATAGCGAACCACATACTCAGCTACTTCATGGTATCCATAGCCATCATGGTCATGGCAATTCCGGAAGGGTTGCCTATGAGCATCACGCTGAGCCTCGCCATGAACATGCGCCGCATGCTCAAGACCAACAACCTCGTCCGAAAGATGCACGCCAGCGAAACTATGGGCGCCGTAACCGTAATCTGTACGGACAAGACGGGCACACTGACGCGCAACGAAATGCGTGTGCACGAAATGATAAAATACGTGTCGGACAAGGACGCGCTGCTCGACGAATCCATATCGTTGAACTCCACAGCCTTCATCGGCAGCGACGGCAAGGTCATAGGCAATCCAACCGAAGGTGCACTCCTGCTGTGGATGAAAGAGCGCGGAGTGGATTACGGCGAACTGCGCGACGAGAACCGTATAGTGGACCAGATAACATTCTCGACCGAACGCAAGTATATGGCGACGTTGGCCAAAGCGGCCGGCGGGAACGGCAACATCCTATACGTGAAAGGCGCGCCCGAGATAGTGAAAGCCATGTGCGCCGTAGATCAGGCGCAAAACACGGTCATAGAAGAACAATTGCGTTCGTTCCAGAACAAGGCCATGCGTACACTGGCATTCGCCTATCTCGAAACGTCGGCGGAGAGTGCCAAGGATGCTTTGGAAAGCGGCAAGCTGAATCTGATGAGCATAGTAGGAATATCCGACCCGGTACGCGACGATGTTCCGGGCGCTGTCAAAGAGTGTCTCGACGCCGGAATACAGGTAAAGATAGTGACCGGCGACACCACAGCCACAGCACGGGAGATAGCTCGACAGATAGGTCTATGGGACGATGCCACAGACTCCGACCGCAACCTCATCACAGGTGTAGAGTTCGCCGCATTGAGCGACGAGGAGTTGCTGGATAGGGTAAATGAGATAAAGATCATGGCGCGTGCCCGTCCGCTCGACAAACAACGACTCGTCCGTCTGCTGCAACAGAAAGGCGAGGTTGTGGCTGTGACAGGCGACGGTACGAACGACGCACCCGCTCTTAACTTCGCACAGGTAGGCCTCTCGATGGGAACAGGTACGTCCGTAGCGAAAGAAGCCAGCGACATCACTCTGCTCGACGACTCGTTCAAGAGCATCGCAACGGCCGTGATGTGGGGACGCTCGCTCTACAAAAACATTCAGCGTTTCGTACTGTTCCAGCTCACGGTCAATTTCGTTGCCCTGATAGTGGTCTTCTTCGGCTCTATATTCGGCGGCGAACTTCCGCTTACGGTAACACAGATATTGTGGGTCAACCTCATAATGGATACGTTTGCGGCGATGGCACTCGCATCGCTTCCCCCGAATCCCGCAGTGATGAAAGAGAAGCCTCGAAGCGAAAAGGATTTCATAATAAACAAGCCGATGGTCAGGTCGATACTTCTCGCCGGCATCATCATGGTAGTCGTATTGCTCGGGCTGCTCATAAGCTGGGGAGAGGCCCCCACATTGTACCAGTTGTCAGCGTTCTTCACGATATTCGTCATGATGCAGTTCTGGAACCTGTTCAACGCCAAATCGTTCGGCAGCAGTTGCAGCTCGTTCTCAGACCTGAAGCACAGCAAACTATTCCTGACCGTTACGCTGATAATACTGATAGGACAGATATTGATAACCACGTTCGGTAACGGAGTGTTCCGCACGGTTCCTCTGACCGTAACCGATTGGTTGACGATCATAGGAGCGACCGCTATAATCTTCGTAGTGGGAGAGACTGCGTGCGTGATAAGCCGCAAAAAGAAGCGCGCGTAACATCACCCACACGCAAACAAAAAATATGGCCGGTACGTGAGTATCGGCCATATTACGTTTTATAAGCGATTCACCCTATTTGGCGGCAAGCGTGCAATATGCGTTATAGCGGCCCATCACACTCTCTACGAAAGCTAACGTCTGATTGCTTCCGCGAAACTTGCCGTTCTTCACCACATCATCGTTATAATACTCCGGCTCCGCCTTCTTCACAAGGAAATGCGACACATCGTCCCATGAATCGGGATTCATACCGTATTTGGCTGCCAACCTGCGGGCATCGGCCACATGCCCCACCCCACAGTTATAGCTCGCCAGAACAAGCGACATACGGTCTCTATAAAGCACATCGGCCGGGAGGTCCATCATATCCTCTATTTTGTTGAGCAGTTTCACGGCCAAGGTTATATTCACCTCCGGATTCATTACCTCCTCGTCCGGCACACCGAACTGGCGAGCTACCACAGGCATTATCTGCATAAGTCCCTTAGCTCCCTTGTGCGACACCACGTCGGGTTTGAAACGCGACTCGCAATAAGCTATCGCGGCCATAAGACGCCAATCGGTCCCTTCACGCTCGCCGACAGCACGCATAACATGGTCGAACGGCGATATAGTTCCGGGCATATTGCCATAAGCATATCCCCCCATACGCGAGGTAGCCCCCTTGTCGAAATAGTGATACGTAAGTGCAGCAAACTCATTTGTCCGACGGTACTCGCTTAGCCATGCCGAGAAATCTGTTTTCAGATCAACGATACGATTGTTGAATACGGCCGAAATTTCTACGTTCTCGCTGAACTCATAAAACTGACGCAACTTCCTGTCGAGTGCACATATAAGTTGGGCCTCGCTCTTTTCGCATACATAGAAATCATACCGTCCGTCGGCTATATCGCCGGCCGCTTTACCGCACCCGTCCGAAGTGACGAAAATATTGCCGCCCCGAAGCGAGTCAAGCATCTGGTCATAAGTCTTTGTCGATTTGAAACCATGCGAGACAAGCGTCTTTCGGCCTTTCAGCAGTCCGAACACAGCCTCGTCACAGGCCGGTTTCCCGGTCAGGCCGGCATTACGCCGCCCCACGACAACGAAAGAAGAGGATGCCACAGGCACGTCATTGTGCGAATGTAACAAATCACGCGATACGCCAAGAGCTATATCCGCCTTGCCGGAACCGATTTTTTTCATCGCGGTACGGGAATCGGTTACGGGAAGTACGCTCAAGCGCAGTCCGGCCGCATCGGCATAGGCCTCGATAAGGTCGTAGTGATAGCCGAACATGGCGTCTTCTGTCACGAAGAGCCCCGGCATGTCTTTAGGAATGGCTACTACCAACTCACTCCCATCGGTCAGTACGATATTCTCGACCGGCTTTTCGGGGGTTCTGGTAGTGTGAATGATAATCGAAGTAATAAGGATCGTAACCGCTGCTGCGGTACTCAAAAAAAACTTTTTATCGTTCATAAAATGATTTCTGCGGGCTGCTGACCTGCATCAATCGGAACTTAGTCATAGAAACTCCATGAGAATCCATACTTAAAGATTCTCCTGTTCTGCGGATAGTGCGGCACTGTGAAATAGTTCCGCGATCCGAACATGTCCTCGTTGGCGTGCTCAAGCTTCAGGAAGATCCTCATCCTTTTCCATTTGGCATTAAGGAAAAGATCGGCCTTGATATAATCCCCTATCTCTTTCTCCCTCTGATTGTAGAATCGTGCCGTCGCCGGGTTCCACCCCTGCGCGTAATACTCGGTATTGTACCTGCCGTCCACACCGAACTGGCATCTCAGCACATTCTTGACAATGTTGAATTCGAAATAATAGGAAGCTACGGCAGCCACCTGCGGGACAGGAATAACTTCCTGCGACGTGCTCCATTGAAGCAATACCCGATGGTCGAAATGGAAAGCGCTCAACCCTACTGGGATGCGAAATCCTTTGGAAGCGTACACCCCCGTCACATTGACATTGCCGTCATGTTGGACAGGCACTGCATCGGCGTTATAGTATATCTTGTCTCCTGTAACGCTGTGCATTACCTTTGCCTCCAACCGGATGGCAGGTATGTCGAGTTTTACCTCGAAACGGGTTTCATTCTCCTTGTCGAAGGAGTTGCTCCACGCATAGTGGTTCGAGAAGAATCGCTGGCTCCAATAATCCGGCGACCGTCGGTCGATCGAGAATTCACCGGAGAGCGTAATAGGTCTGCCTTTTATAAAGGCACTCATAGAGGCGTTAGCCCCGAATTGCAAATCACCGCTTTTGTATCCCGTCGGGTGGAACATGATGTTTCCGCCCCAATCGAAATAACGGCTTATACTTCCGTCTATTGCACCGTAGACGTAATAACTGTTCTCTTTCTGTTCATTCTTCCTGCCCGTGATAAGGTAATTCGGGTCATACATATAGAACAGGTGCATGTCCATCCCGACACCGGCGTCTAACGTTCCGATAACGCCATTCCGGTCCCAAGGTTGGAGCTGCACGAACACGCGGTTAGTAAGGCGCGATTCGAATATCGAATCGTTGGTAGACCCGGGGCTGATATACCAATTATCGTAAAAACCTTCGCTTTCAGCCCTCGTATCGGTATATTTACGCCACCACCTATGGCATTCGAACGCATGTCCAACGAACACGGACGAACGGTCGGCGATAGAGAAATCATCGTCTGTCAACCTCCGCAATGGGATACCGTAAGATTGCACCACGTAATACGTATTGTTCTTTATCGTATTCTGTGCGTCGTTGAGCCTTGTAGGTATGGCTTGAGAAAGGTCTATCACTGTATCGGTCACGAGACGATCATCGGTAATACCACCGTTCTCCTGATTCAGTACCGCGTTGTATATATACCCGGCATGCACGGTATATTTCTTCCCCGTGTGCGAGAACGCCACCGAGAGGTTTTTATCCCTCATCTTCTGCCAGTTATACTGTCCTTTCGTACCCCGGCTCTTATAGTCAACATTGAACCCGGTGGAAGGCGATATATTCTGTGCATGCCTGATCTCGAAATTCTCCTCGGCCTTTATCTTCTGTCCGGCCATGAAGTACTGGAATTGAGTGAACGGGCTCTTAACGTTATAGAAAGGCGCCGTCTCCGGATGCACATAATAGGCATTATAACCGCTTGCGAAGCTAAAATCCTGATACTGCGGCCTATCGAAGTAACTGAACGGAATAGAGGCTCCGCCCAATGGTCCCTGATGTGCGTCCCCAACGCCCTTGCGTTGGAACGGGAAGTCGAATTGCAACTGATTCAGCAACGTATCTATGCGGCTCATTTCGATACGGTTGCGGAACGTACTTATATTCCACACGAAATTGGGTTGCATACGGACCGAATCGTCGAAAAAATACGATTCGAGAGGCTTGCGTATCTTGCGTTTATTCTTAGTCGTATCGGCCGCAGCAGCATTTTCGCCCTCCTCGCCCGGAATATCGAATGGATTACCGCCCAACTCGCGCCAGTCGCCGTGATAGTCCTCCGAGCTGCCGGGTTCGGGCATATCGTCGAACACAGTTTGTGCCACGGAACGCGCAGGCGAAAACAGGCAGAATACGATTCCTGCCGCAAGTATATATACGATCCTTAATAAGGCTCCACGCATAAGCCGCTTTTTTGAGGTACAACGCACATCGGCAAGATTTCGTATTCGGACATGCCACGCGCGCCGTAATTTCCGCGGCAAAGATAGGAAAAAATATCGTAACTGGTTCCGACACACCGCATACCTACTGACTTTCAGCTTTTTGTACCAACGAAATTACGGACAACCGAAACGATTACATACGCCGTCATAATTACCGGCAGAGCTGCAATGCCGAACACCACCAACGCTATCAGCGACAAGCCGAGGAAGACATAACGCAGAACATTATTCTTGAACGCAAAGGTCTTGAACTTGAGCGAGAACATCCTGACCGGAACTATCAGCATGACGGCCAACACAACAGCTCCGGCGATCAGCCATTCGGCGGCAAACGGCAACACCCCGTCCGAAAACACATACCCGAACGACGTGATAAGCAGCGTATTGGCAGGCGTATTCAGTCCTATGAACTCCTCGCCCTGCTCCTCGTCGATATTGAATTTTGCCAGACGCAGCGCCGAGAAAAGCGTAATGATGAATATTATGAACCCGAAAGGTTGCGCTCCGTCCGCAAGCACATACAGCCTGAAGAGGGCTGCGGCCGGAACCAATCCGAAACTGACCATATCGGCGAGCGAATCCAACTCTTTACCGAGCGGCGAGTACGACTTCAGCAACCGGGCTGTGAAGCCGTCGAGAAAATCGAACACTGCCGACGCAGCCACAAGCCAGAATACCGTTCGCAAGTCTCCCACGACCAAAGCGTAGTAAACGGCAAAGCACCCGCAGAGAAGGTTGCCGAGCGTCAGCATGTTAGGTATCGTAAAATATCTTGGTTTCATCACTTATATTTTTATACTGCTGTTTTCCGGAAAAACAACGGATCTCTTCCGTCCTCCGGTTGCAAAGTTAACAGAAACTATCCATCTTACGACGGCGACATACTGACAATGTGAAGTTTTAACCGTAATATTAGCGGCGGTATGCGAAAAACCTTGGGAGAAATATACGATATTTACATATCTTTATGCCGAGAATACACAGGCATACGCCACATATTGACCGAACACTAAGAAATAATGAGCAGTAAAACCTATTGTGTGATTATGGCGGGCGGAATCGGAAGCCGGTTCTGGCCCATGAGTCGTTCATCGAAACCGAAACAATTCCTCGACATACTCGGAACCGGAAAGACGTTTTTGAGGGCGACATTCGAACGGTTCGCCCCCCTCGTACCGGCCGAGAACTTCCTCGTCGTAACGAACGCATCCTATAAAGAAATCGTATTGGAGCAACTGCCCGAACTCGGCGAGAGTCAGGTCTTGTGCGAACCTATCGGCCGCAACACGGCCCCCTGCATTGCTTATGCAGCGTTCCGCCTCAACAACATCGACCCGGAATCGACCATGATAGTCACGCCCAGCGACCATTACATCGCCAACGAAAGCCGTTTCCACGAGGTCATCGGCGAATGTATCGACTTCATCGGCAATGGCGACGCGATGATGACCATCGGCATACGTCCCGACAATCCTAATACTGGATACGGATACATACAGGTGGAGAATGACGGCAAAAACCCCGAGGGTATCTGCAAGGTCAAGACGTTCACGGAAAAACCAGACCTCGAAATGGCGAAGGTATTCCTCAACAGCGGCGAATTCTTCTGGAACTCCGGGATATTCATATGGAACACGAAGACCATCCGCACCGCAATGCGTGAACTGCTCCCGGAAATGTACGGCCTTTTCAACTCCATATCTCAGGATTACAACACTACCGCAGAGGGCGACAGCATCAGGAAAATATATCCGGAATGCAAAAGCGTATCAATCGACATCGGCGTCATGGAAAAAGCACATAACGTGTGGGTACACTGCACCGATTTCGGATGGTCCGACATAGGAACGTGGAGCGCGCTGTACGAATACTCGCAAAAAGAGGACAACGGCAATGTCACTTCGGGCGACAACGTACTCGTGAACACCAAAAACTGCATAATCAAAGCCCCTGACGGCAAACTGGTCATGATAGACGGGCTGGAAGACTACATCGTAGTCGATCGGGGCAACGTTCTGATGATATGTCCGCGATCGAACGAACAGACGATAAAAGCGTACGTAGACGAAGTAAAATTCAAATACGGTGACAAATTTATATAGCATATTCACCGAGCATCCGTCCGTTACGACAGACAGCCGGAACATTCCGGAGGGCTCGATATTCTTCGCACTGAAAGGTCCGAAGTTCGACGGGAACGGATACGCGGCAGATGCCCTGAACAAAGGGGCTTCATTCGCCGTGGTTGACGATCCGAACGTGGCCGCAGACGACCGATACATACTGGTTTCAGACACCCTACAAGCGTTACAGCAACTCGCATCGGAACACCGCGAAGCACTCGGGACACCGATACTCGCCATCACGGGATCTAACGGCAAAACGACCACCAAGGAGCTTATTTCGCGTGTGTTGCAACGCCAATTCAACGTCGTTGCCACCAAGGGCAACCTGAACAACCATATCGGAGTACCGCTTACGCTGCTCTCCTTCGACAAGGATACGGAGTTCGGCATAGTCGAGATGGGTGCGAACAACCCCGGCGAGATAGCCAATCTGTGCAGCATCGCCCTACCCAATTTCGGAATCATAACGAATATAGGGCGGGCACATCTGGAGGGATTCGGTAGCCCGGAAGGAGTTGCGCGCGCAAAAGGCGAGTTGTACGATTTTCTCTCGGCCCACGAGGGCAAGACATTCGTGAGAACCGACGACGAAACACTCTCCCGAATGGTATCGGAGCGAGACGGACTGCAAACCATCGGCTACTCCACGTACGATGCGGAAGGTTTCCCGAACAACCTCACCGGCAGCTTCAACCTGATGAACATAGCCGCCGCCGTAGCCATCGGGCGATATTTTGGGGTAAACGAGGAGGGCATAAGGGAGGCAATCGCAGGCTACGAGCCCGACAACATGCGCTCGCAACAAGTCGAAACAGGACGCAACAAGGTCATACTCGACTGTTACAATGCCAATCCGTCGAGCATGTCCGCCGCCATCTCAAATCTGAATAACGAGGCCGCCGGACTGCCGGTCGCCGTAATACTCGGCGACATGGGTGAACTCGGAAGCTACTCGGACGAGGAGCATGCCAACATCCTACGGTTGCTCGATGCCGAGAATATAACCGAACAATATCTTGTAGGCCCCAAATTCGCCGAAGCATCCGCCAAGATCCCTACCCGGGCAAACAGGCAACTATTTACCGACACCGCCGCATTGGCAGAGTATCTGAAATCAGCACCGCTGTCGGGTCACCTGATATTGGTAAAGGGTTCGCGGGCCGTAGGTCTTGAGAAAATCGCAGACCTTTTGTAACCAACCGCAACCCCTCGAAACGATAAAGCCGTCCCATTGTCTGAGGACGGCTTTATTATTATTTCATTACGATACACAAAGATTTATACGGATGCAAGGGCTTAAGACTACGGCACACAAAACATTGTCGTATCTGCCATAACATTATTGGAGTTCGGCAGCAATTTTGTCCGGGTATTTAGAGAACCATCATCTATGTTATTGCAAACCCCAAGAACCCGCATCAAATGCCGTCCAAGAACTCGCCCAACCTTTACTCTAATTTCACATGCCGCGAAAATAGGGCTTCCGCAACCGTTACAACTCTTCCGCAGAAATTATCTTGTATAGCTTGTCACCACGGCGCACCGGTTCAGGCGTTTTTATCGAACAATACTCCCGCTGCAATGCTATCTCGGCTGGTTTTTCGTCCACGTATACCTCGTCCGCCGTCATTTCGATTATGCCGGAGGTCTCGCCCGTGAATATTATGTCCCGTCCACGTTCCAACGGTACGGCCTCGACGAGCACCTCGGCGACACCAACCTTCCTGAAATAGTTTGTAACCTTACCTACATATATCCTGCGCTTGGTCGCCGACGAACCGTAGGCTTTGGTTATCTCAGGAACCGGAGACCCGAGATAATATCCTCCCCAGAACCCTCGATTGAAGACCTCGGACACCTTAGCCGTCAATTCGGCCGCCTTCTCCGGTGTATACTCCCCGGCTTCGATGGCGCTCAGGGCCTCGTTGTACGTTTCGCACACACGTTTCACATACTCAGCAGACCGGGCACGCCCCTCTATCTTCAGTACTCTGACCCCGGCATCTATGAATTTATCGAGGAACTCCAACGTACACAAATCCTTTGGCGACAAAAGATATTTACCCTCGGCGGCTATCTCCTCGCCAGTATCCCTGTCTGTCAGCACGAACGACCGGCGGCACACCTGCCTGCACGCCCCTCTGTTGGCCGAATGGCCGTTGTCGTGAACGCTCAGGTAGCACTTACCCGAAACGGCCATACACAATGCACCGTGGGCGAACATCTCTATCTTGACCAACTCCCCGCGCGGCCCGCGTATATCGTCCCTGACGATACCTTCGTGTATCGCCTTTATCTGCCGGAGATTCAGTTCCCTCGCCAGCACGACAACATCCGCCCACTGCGAAAAAAAACGCACCGCTTCAAGGTTCGACACGTTCAACTGGGTGGATATATGGACTTCGAGCCCGGCTTGTGCGGCATACAATATAGCCCCTTGGTCCGACGCAATCACGGCATCCACGCCTTCGGCAACGGCCCGGTCGACGATGGACCGCATGGTAGGAATCTCTTCGTCGTAAATTATGGTATTAAGCGTGAGGTAAGCCTTCACACCGTTCTCGTGCGCTATTCCGACTATCCGTCCGAGGTCGTCGAGCGTAAAATTGACGGTCGAACGGGCACGCATATTCAACTGCTCCACCCCGAAGTACACCGAATCGGCCCCGCCCTTTATTGCAGCGTGCAACGACTCCCACGAACCGACGGGAGCCATAATCTCGATATCCGTCCTCCGCATCCTCCGAATTATTTGTTACGGTTGGCGAGCGACTCTATCATCCCGCGAAGCAACCCTGCGTCGCGACCGTTCTTTTCGAGCCCGACCAAAGCCTCATTGGCGTTATCGAGGTAACGTTTAACCTCGGCACGGGTTATATCCGGCACGTCCAACGAGTTATATATAGTCTTGATACGTCCCATCTTATGGGCCAACGGCAGTCCCTTTTCATTGAAAGTGGCGAGAATCGCCCTGCGCGTAGCATCACCGGCCTCGTTCAACGCCGTTATGGTCAGGAAAGTCTTCTTGCTCTCCTCTATGTCGCCGCCGATGTTCTTACCGAGCACCTCGGGCGTTCCGTAGGTGTCGAGATAATCGTCCTGCAACTGGAAAGCCATACCAAGCTCCAACCCGAAACGGTACAACAGGTCGCATTCGCTTTCGGACGCACCCGCAACCAATCCGCCTATCTTGGCCGAACCAGCGAACAGCACAGCCGTTTTCAGGCGTATCATATTCATATATTCATCCAGAGACACGTCTTCGCGCGACTCGAAATCGAGATCGAACTGCTGTCCTTCGCACACTTCGAGGGCCATCTTGTTGAACTCCGCCATGATAGCCGGCAGAGCATCGGGACGCGCCTGCTGGAGCAACTTGTAGGCGTATATTACCATTGCGTCACCCGACAGTATCGCAACGTTTGCGCCCCACTTAGCATGTACTGAAGATTTTCCGCGCCTCACATCGGCGTTATCCATGATGTCGTCGTGAAGCAGCGTAAAGTTATGGAACATCTCAACGGCCCCGGCACACGGCATGGAATCGTTGACATCGGCCCCCATTATCTCCGCCGCCGAGAGCAGCAATATCGGCCTGACACGCTTGCCTCCGTCGAGAATCGAATACGACATCGGGGCGTAGAGGTCCACGGGTTGTTCGGGGAAACGGATCGACGAGATATAATCTTCGAAAAGACCCAAAAGTTGTTCTTTAGTATTCATAGCCCACTGGGTTACGGTTAATTGTGCAAATATAGTTCTATTCAGAAGAATAATTACTATTTTTATTGCAACTTTAAACCCAAACTACACCCGACAAATGGAAAAACTAGCCGTAGGCATAGACATAGGAGGCACCAACACGAAGCTCGGCCTCGTGGACATCGAAGGCAACATACACGCAGAGACGGCATTCCCGACATCCGACTATCCCGATTTCGACGAGTTCGTAGAAGCTCTGCACGACAACATACAAAACATGCTGTCCAAAGTCTCGCCACAAATCGAACTCGTGGGAATAGGCATAGGCGCCCCGATGTCCAACAACGCCACAGGTACGATAGAGAACGCTGCCAACTTCGCGTGGAAGGGAAAGCTCCCGATAGTCAGCGCGGTCAAACGATACTACCCCTCGCTTCCTGTCCTCGTCACCAACGACGCCAACGCGGCAGCTATAGGCGAGATGACATATGGCGGCGCCAAGGGTATGACGGATTTCATTGAAGTGACATTGGGCACAGGCGTGGGTGGCGGACTGGTAGCCAACGGGCGGCTCATCTACGGTTACGACGGGTTCGCCGCCGAGCTGGGCCACATCATGGTTAAGGAACACGGCCGCGAATGTGCTTGCGGACACAGAGGATGTCTCGAAGCATACGCCTCGGCCAACGGCATCAAACGCACTATATTCGAGCTCATGGCCGACTCCATCAGCCCGAGCAAGTTCAGAGACATAACATTCAACGACCTATCGTGTGAAATGGTCACCACGGCCGCGCTCGAAGGAGACAAACTCGCCATCGAGGCTTACGAACACACGGGCATGGCACTCGGCAAAGCCTTGGCGTACACCGTCACCATGACATCGCCCGAAGCCATATTTCTGTTCGGCGGATTAGCCAAAGCCGGAAAATACATTCTCGAACCGACAAAGAAGTATATGGACGAAGCCCTGCTCCCCATATTCCGGGGCAAGGTTAAAGTGATGTTGTCCGAATTACAGATAAAAAGTGCGGCGATACTCGGGGCGTCGGCATTGGTATGGGCCGAGTCAAAAGCCCTGACACACGAAAACGGCTATTGCACAAAATCCATCGGCTCTACTCCTCGCACCCGCGAAAAGCAAAATACTTCTGCATGAGGTAGCTGTACCCGACGATAATTACCGAAGCCAACATCTGCGAAGGAGTGTCCCAAAACCCCAGCACCTCTACGAACACTTTCAGCAGGGCGTAATTGATGACGAGCGACCCGCCCCACGAAAGCAGGTAGCGCACGAATTGCGTCCTGTCGCGCAGCGGCGACCGGGTGAAAGCCACATTGCGGTTAAGATAGAAGCCGGCGAGGAACGTGAACGGCACGATGACACACAGCGTCGCAATATGTGGCGAAACAGAGATAACACCCATATCCACAAACCTGTCGCGTACGACGAAGTGATTGGCAAGATAATATAAAACCCAAGTAAGAAGGAGGTTTAAAGCACCGACCGCACCATATCGGAACGTTTGGCGCGGAACGATTCGGGCAACCGGCTTTATATAGAACCAATCTATGCAACGCGTAAGCAAATTCGAAAATCTATTCATATCTAACTCATCCGCAGACACGCTGCAAATATTTTTATTAGCACAAAACTACGATCACTGATAGTCCCATCCGGAAACATTACAGGCGGCACACTCCCCTGCCCGACAGCAACTTTCTCTATTTATATCTTCTCCGCAGGCAACCATTCGCTACAATAAGCAGGAAAACGTTTCCCGTGCAGAGGTAGCAAATGCCATCGTCCGATTTTCCCCAAGTTAAGCTATTTCGTTATTCCTTCAACTTCTCCTGCAACGCATACATCACGTCGCGATATTTGGCCGCTTCCATAAAATCGAGCTCTTTCGCAGCCTTCTCCATCATCTCGCGGGCTTTGGCGACTGCATCCTCCAACTCGGCCTTCGTCGAATAACCACCTTTCACATCGGCTACCATCGCCAGCGAACCCGCCGTCGGATATGCCGCTCCGCCCTCGGCAAGCCTATCTCCAGAGATCATACCCCGGCTACTCTTGTGCGCGGCGGTCGGAAGCATGCCGTTACGCATATTATAGGAGATCTGTTTCTCGCGGCGGCGGTTGCTCTCCATAATCGCCATCCCCATCGAGTCCGTCCTCTTCTCCGCATACATAATCACATTCCCGTTCGCATGACGTGCAGCACGTCCGGCGGTCTGCGTCAGCGACCGCTCGCTCCGCAGGAAGCCCTCCTTATCCGCGTCCATTATCGCCACCAGCGACACCTCGGGCAGGTCGAGCCCCTCACGCAACAGGTTCACACCTATCAATACATCGAACAATCCGGCCCGAAGGTCGTCGAGTATCTGCACCCGTTCGAGCGTATCGACATCGGAATGTATATAACGGTTCCGTATTCCAATCCTGTCGAAATATTTAGACAACTCCTCTGCCATACGTTTCGTCAGCGTCGTCACCAGCACCCTTTCTTCGATCTTCACACGCTGCTGTATCTCCTCCATAAGGTCGTCTATCTGGTTGTCCGTGATGCGTACCTTTATCGGGGGGTCAACAAGTCCGGTCGGGCGTATCAACTGTTCGACCACAGCCCCCTCCGATTTTATAAGTTCGAAATCGGCAGGAGTAGCGCTCACATATATAGTATCTCCCATCATAGCTTCGAACTCGTCGAATTTCAACGGCCTGTTATCGACCGCCGCCGGCAATCTGAACCCATACTCCACAAGGTTCTCCTTGCGCGAGCGGTCTCCACCGTACATGGCTCGTATCTGCGGAATGGTCACATGACTCTCGTCTATCACGAGCAGATAGTCCTTCGGAAAGTAATCGAGCAGACAGAACGGACGGCTGCCCGGCGGACGTCCGTCGAAATAGCGCGAATAGTTCTCTATGCCGGGACAGTAGCCAAGCTCCTTTATCATTTCGAGGTCGTACTCGACCCTCTGTTTGATACGCTGAGCCTCGGCCGGACGCCCGGACTGCTCGAAGAACGCGATCTGCTTGCCGAGGTCTATTTGTATCTGGGCCAAAGCCGTATTGATACGTTCGCGTGTCGTCACGAACATGTTAGCCGGATAGATTATCGCTCTTTCGAGCGTAGACAGCCGCTGTCCCGTAACAGGGTCGATAAGGGTTATCATCTCTATCTCGTCATCGTAGAACATCAGTCGGTAACAGGTATCGCCGTATGCCAATCGAATGTCTATGGTATCGCCGTTCACGCGGAATGTCCCGCGCTCGAGGTCCATCTCAGACCGTGTATAGAGCGCCTCCACGAGCGAATAAAGCAACTTCTTGCGGCTTATCACATCGCCGGTCCGCACCTCTACCGATGTCGCGTGGAAATCTTCCGGGTTTCCGATGCCGTACAGGCACGACACGCTCGACACTACTATCACATCCCTGCGGCCCGAAAGCAGCGAAGAGGTCGTCTTCAGGCGCATCTGTTCTATCTCGTCGTTTATCGAGAGGTCCTTCTCTATATACGTATCCGATGCCGGGAGATAGGCCTCCGGCTGGTAATAATCGTAATAGGACACGAAATATTCGACCGCGTTCTCCGGAAAAAAATTGCGGAACTCGCCGTATAGCTGAGCCGCAAGCGTCTTATTGTGGCTCAACACGAGCGTAGGCCGCTGGAGCTGCTCCACGACATTGGCGACGGTAAAGGTCTTGCCCGATCCTGTCACGCCGAGCAACGTATTATGCCTGCTGTGCCCGCGGATCGACGACACCAACTCCGCAATCGCTTCCGGCTGGTCGCCGGTCGGCTTATATTCGGATACCAACTTAAAGTCCATTTCGCAAAGTTATGATTATTTTCCTTTCTTTATTACCGCCGACGCCACATCTGCCGACACAGCACGCTATATTAACGCGGCAGCACAGCCGATTCTTATATTTTTATCGGTACACAAACACCTTTCCCGTCCACAACGCTACCATTATTCCGGCAAATGACGTATATTTGACAAGCTCAATACAGCGGCAGGCATAAACGCATACATGTATGCGCCCCCCAATGCCGCAGATAAACCCGAACACAAAAACAATGAAACTACTGGCATATCCGCTCACTCTTATCGCGGCGATTCTGCTCGCCTCCTGCAATGCAAAAATAGACCGCCATGCCCTCGTGTCGCGCCACAATCCGAGAATAACGGCGGTCGATTCACTTTCGTCACTATCAGTAGGAAACGGCAATTTCGCATTCACGGTAGACATCACCGGTTTACAGACATTCCCCGAACAATATTCACAAGGCGTACCGCTCGGTACACAATCTGTCTGGGGATGGCATAGCTTTCCCAATGACAGCAACTACGTCCTCGAAGACGTACTTCGCCCATACAACCTCAAACGCGGGCGGGACGAGACCTATCCGGTCGGCAGGAGGGGACAAGGAAGACACTCTGACGCAGTCGATTACCTGCGTGCCAACATGCACCGGATGCACCTCGGGACAATCGGCCTCGAGCTTACCGACAGCGCAGGCAACCCCACTCCAACAGACAGCATTACCGCGATAGACCAGAGACTCGATATGTGGAAGGGAGTAATAAAAAGCAGCTTTTCGGTGTCGGGTATCCCGGTAGAGGTCAGTACGCTCAGCCACCCGGAAAGAGATATGGTAGCCGGAGAAGTCGTCTCCGATCTGATACCGACCGGAAAACTGGCTCTTAGGCTGAGGTTCCCATACCCCACTGGCCAGCACACGGATGACGCCTGCGACTGGGAAAAGCTTAACAGACATTCGAGCAGGATAATCCGCAAGGACGACCGCCAGCTAATCATAGAACGCACGCTCGACACAACGAAATATTACGTCAACGTATGCTGGGAAGGCGGCATGGACGTGAATGAAAAAGAACCGCATTATTTCGTCCTGACACCTTCGGGAAAGGACGCAAAGTTCACAGTGGAATTCACACCAACGATGCCGGACAGCGTCACACCGTCATTCGATGCGAGCCTCGCAGCCACAGAACGTCACTGGAAGAACTTCTGGCAGAGTGGCGGAGCGGTGGACCTCTCCGGCAGCACCGATCCGCGAGCCGATGAATTGGAGCGACGTATCGTCCTGTCGCAATATCTGACGGCCATACAATGTTCCGGAAACGAGCCGCCGCAGGAGACAGGACTGACCTACAACAGTTGGCACGGGAAATTCCACCTCGAAATGCACTGGTGGCACGCCGTACACTTCGCGCTATGGGGGCGGCCGGAGCTCTTGGAACGCAGTATGCCGTGGTACACCGAAGCGGCCCCTGCAGCCAAAGCAACGGCCGAGCGGCAAGGATTCGACGGCGTGCGTTGGATGAAAATGACCGACCCGACAGGAGAGGAATCTCCGTCCGACATCGGCCCGTTCCTCGTCTGGCAGCAACCGCATTACATCTATATGGCCGAACTGCTGTATAGGCAGAACCCGTCCGAGGAGACGATAACTAAATACAAAAATCTCGTCTTCGAAACGGCCGACTTCATGGCCTCTTTCGTATCGTACGACTCACTGAACAACCGCTACATACTCAAAGGACTTATCCCGGCACAGGAGATGATGCGTCCGGAAGAGACCGTAAACCCGCCTTTCGAGTTGTCGTATTGGCATTACGGACTGTCAGTAGCGCAACAGTGGCGCGAAAGATCAGGATTGGCGCGTAATCAGAAATGGGACGACATCATCGACAAGTTGTCCGTACTCGCACAAAAAGACGGTCTCTACCTGACGGCAGAATCTGCCCCGCAGACCTATCACGACAGGCGGTTCACCTCGGACCACATGGCTGTACTCGGCGCTTACGGCATACTGCCCGGCAACAGGCTGTTCGAATCCGAAACTATGAGCAATACGCTCGATTGGATATGGGACAACTGGAATTGGGGACACACATGGGGCTGGGACTTCCCGATGGTAGCAATGTGTGCGGCAAGGCTCGGAGAACCTGACAAAGCGGTGGACGCATTGCTTATGGACAAGCGCACGAACACCTACCTCCCCAACGGACACAATTACCAGAACAACACACTGCGCATCTACCTGCCCGGAAACGGCGGACTGCTCTCCGCTGTCGCCATGATGTGTGCCGGATGGGACGGGCAGGACACCGACGCCCCCGGATTTCCGAAAGACGGAAAGTGGAAAGTAAAGTGGGAAGGGCTCCGACCCATGCCATAGAACGCACATATGCCCCCGCAACGAAAGTCATCAGGTCCTTTCGTCCATCTACGGACAACAGATTCAACCTGCAAAAAATTCTTCAACACACTGTATCAATTTTGCGACATGAAAACGAGAACAGCACTTTTATGGATTCTTTGCACTCTCGCCGTCGGCTGCACCAATAAACAAAAGAAACAATCGACCGCCGAGAATGCGGACGACATGACGATAGCCATAGCGGACAAGGACGTGGAGCAGGACAGAGACACAGTAATTTACGAGCTGCCACAATGCCGGTTATGGTACACCGAAGACCTGCCTGCCGACTACGAAGGGGAAACGGTCTCTATGTGGACGGAACAAAATCAATATTGGGAGAACGTCAAGGTCATCAATGTGTTAGTAGCGAACCCGACAGACAAGGGGTTGTCTTTCGGGCGCAGTTGGAATTTACAGGTCTGGAGCGATGGCGAGTGGATAAATCCGGAATCGAAAATCACCGGTATGGCATGGGAAGACGACCTGTTCCTCAGCGACAAAGTACGGGCACTGTACCGTTTCCGCATTCCTGTCGGCGACTACTACCAACTACCGGCAGGGAGATACCGTATCACCAAAACGTTCTGGCTGGACGAAGTACGCCATGACCTAACGGCGGAATTCAATATTCCCGCCTAAAAACATCCCGTCAAGGCACTCGGCATCCGACGAATGACAGGCCGCGTCGGAATAAACGACAAAACGGAAATTAAAACGAATACCGAATGTACATTATAATGTACATCTCATCTAATCTTAGTATCTTTACCCACCGAAATCACGAGCATCTATGATAGACAGGAGTACGGTCGATAAGATATATGCCGCGGCGAATATCGTCGAGGTGGTAAGTGATTTCATATCGCTCAAGAAAAAGGGTATAAACTACCAAGCCTGCTGCCCTTTCCACAACGAAAAAACGCCGTCGTTCGTCGTCTCTCCGGCCAAGGGCCTGTTCAAATGCTTCGGCTGCGGCAAAGGTGGTAACGCCGTGACTTTCGTGATGGAGCACGAGGGCATGAGCTATGTCGAGGCCCTGAAATACGTCGCAAAAAAGTACGGCATCGAGGTACAGGAACGGGAGCTTTCACCCGAAGAGGTACGCAAGAACGACGACCGTGAAAGCATGATGGTCGTGAACAGCTATGCCGCCGATTGGTTCCGGGAAACCCTCTCGGGTACGGACGAAGGGCGCAACATCGGGCTGAGTTACTTCCGGGAACGCGGGTTCTCCGACTCTACCATAGAGAAGTTCCGCCTAGGCTACTGCCCGTCGGCCGGCGACGCTTTTACCCAAGCCGCGCTCGCTGCGGGCTATCAAGAAGAGTTCCTCATCGGAACAGGCCTATCCGGAAAACGCGAGAGCGACGGCCGCTACTACGATCGTTTTTTCGGGCGGGTAATGTTCCCTATACACTCTGTCAGCGGACGTGTCGTGGCTTTCGGCGGCCGCACGCTTCGTACCGACAAAAAAGTCGCTAAATACGTCAATTCGCCCGAAAGCGAGATATACCACAAGAGCAACGTACTCTACGGACTGTTCTTCGCCAAGAAAGCCATCGGGCAGGAAGACAACTGCATACTCGTCGAAGGCTACACCGACGTCATCTCCATGCACCAGTCGGGAGTCGAGAACGTAGTGGCATCGTCCGGTACGTCGCTCACGACAGAACAGATACGGCTCATCGGCCGTTTCACCCGCAACGTCACCGTAATATACGACGGCGACTCGGCAGGAATACACGCATCGCTGCGCGGCATAAACATGATACTGCGCGAGGGCATGAACGTGCGCGTAGTACCGCTGCCCGACGGTGAAGACCCAGACTCGTTCGCCCGCAGCCACAGCGCAGCACAGGTCCGCGAATACATCACGTCTAACGAGGAGGATTTCATTGCATTCAAAACCCGTTCCCTACTGAAGGAGTCGGCAAGCGGCGACCCTATAAAACGTGCGGAACTGATCTCGGATATAGTCGCTTCCATCGCCGAAGTCCCAGACCCCATCATGCGTTCGCTCTACACCAAGGAGACGGCCGCAAAAATGGACATGGATTTCCAGCTGCTCACATCGGAGGTAGCCCGGAAACGAATTTCGCACGGTTCGGACGAGCAAACCCGCAACTTCATACGCAACCAGCAGGAACAGCAGCGCGACGAACGCCGTCGCATGGAGAATCTCTCCGGTCTGAAAGGCATCACAGCCGGCAGCAATATGGACGAACTTGAAAAAGAGCTCGTCAAATACCTCATAAAGTACGGACATCGGAACTTCAAGTACAAAGAGGGAAAATCGTTCGTAGAGCTCAACGTGGCCGGCATCATCATAGGCGATCTCGAAGCCAACGGACTCACGTTCCGCAACCCGCGGTATAGAGCACTGTACGACACATACGTGGAACTATACAACCAACGGTTGGCCGAAAGCGAAGACGAAACGGCGGAGGCAGACAATGAGATCGGCCTGCACTATTTCATCAACCATCCCGATCCGGAAGTATGCAACGCGGCCGTAGACATACTGACCGACAGCGAAAACTACGCCGTGAGCAAGATGTGGCAGAAATTCGACGTCGTGATCGAAAACGAAATAGACAAACTGGCTGAGAACGTTCCGCGAGCGGTAATTCTATATAAGTCCAAAGCCATCGAAAGCATTATCGACTCGTTGCAGGAGCAGCTCAAGGACGAGAATCTCCCCGACGACGAACTACTGGACATCACGCACCGCATAGCGGCCCTCAACCGCGAACGTATGTCGATAGCCCGAAAACTGTCGCGCCTTATCCTTTAAGGCGCGATATTTCAACTATTTATCTCACTTCACAGGGATGCGAGTCCATTTTGCACGAGATTTGCGTATTTTTGTAGATGCGTGATTCATCCCATCATGCCGACACCGCCCGATGAAAAATATATTTTTACGTTTACTGTTCATATTCGCGGCAATAGCCGCCACCATCCCCGCGCAAGGGCAACGCAAAAAAGTAGGTGTCGTCCTGAGCGGCGGCGGGGCCAAAGGCGTCGCCCATATCAGCGCACTCAAAGCCATCGAGGAGGCGGGCATACCGATAGACGTTATTGCGGGAACGAGCATGGGAGCGATCATCGGAGGCCTCTACTCGATAGGATACAGCACCCATACGCTCGATTCGATGGTGCGTACACAAAACTGGCCTGCCCTCCTTTCCGACCGCGTATCACGCATGAACCTCTCGTTCACCGAAAAAGAGAACACCGAACGCTACCTCATAACCGTCCCCATAACCCCAAACAAAGGCATATCAATACCGTCAGGCATCATGGGCGGACACAACGTCTACAACCTGTTGACAGAACTCACCATAGGCTACCACGATTCGCTCGACTTCCGCGAATTGCCGATACCTTTCGCCTGCGTCGCCTACGATATGGTCAAGGGCGAATCGGTAACGTTCACGAACGGCTACCTGCCGCTGGTCATGCGTGCAAGCATGTCCATTCCGGGAGCGTTCACCCCGATACGGCGCGACGGGATGGTCCTCGTTGACGGAGGCATAGCCAACAATTACCCTGTAGACGTAGCACGGGAATTGGGCGCCGAGATAATCATAGGAATCGACCTTTCGTCGGGACTGCGGACGGAAAACGAACTCAACAGCATGGCCGACATCGTAGACCAGCTCACCAACATCACGGCCGCCGAAGCATTACAGAAAAATATCGAAGCAACGGACCTCTACATCCATCCGAACATCGACGGTTTCTCGGCCGCAAGTTTCTCGGCTCCGGCCATAGACTCCCTGCTCCAACGAGGCGCTGAGGCAATGGAAGCCAATCATGCCGCACTTATAGCCTTAAAAGAGAAGATAGGCATATCCGACAGCTACCACCCGCAAACGCATCAGGACCTCGAACCGAACCGGCCTATAATAATCAGCGACATAGCGTTCGAGGGGCTTGAAAACAACGAGCCCCGCAATATAAAGAAACTGCTCGGATTCACAGATGCCAGCATCATCACTGGACCACAACTGCACAGGGCCATGGCGAATCTTCAGGGGTGCGGCCTATTCTCATCGGTAAGCTACCGGTTTGACGGCGTATCGCCTTACAGGCTCATATTCACAGTCAAGGAGAGCAGGCACAACTCGCTGAGTTTCGGTTTCCGATTCGACACCGAGGAGATGGCGGCCGTATTGCTGCACGCCATGATAACCCCCGACAACTTCGGAAGCGCATACCTGTTCGCTACCGGAAGGCTAAGCAGTAACCCTTATGTGGAGGTCGGGATTGCCGCAGGCAACGAGATGCGTCACAAATTCTATCTCTCGTACACATACCGCTACAACGACATAGACCTCTACGACCACGGCAAGAAAGGGAGCAACATGGACTACCGCTATCACATGGCCGATCTGCACTTCGCGAATATCCAGCTACGCAACTTCAAGATAGAGACCGGACTGCGTTATGAATATTTCCATTACGAATCGCAGTTGTGGGCCCCCGACATATACAGTTCGAAAGTCAAATCGGAGGGGTTGGTCAATTACTACCTGAAAACACAACTCGAATCGCTAGACAGCCGCTACTATCCCACCAAAGGACTCTCCTTCATGGCCGACTACACGCTTTACACATCCGACTTCGCCACCTACAAAGGCTATACACCCGTAAGCGCCATAACCGGCGACTTCTTCGCACCGATATCAATCAGCAAAAGGGTGACGATGACGCCCGGATTCTTCACTCGCATACTCATCGGCGACCGGGAACACCTGCCCTATCCAGCACTCAACTTTATGGGCGGCACGGTCGCAGGACGGTATGTCCGCCAGCAGCTCCCGTTCTACGGCATACACAACTTCGAACTGTTCGACAACTCCGTACTCGGGGTGAAGATGGACCTACGGGTCGGGTTGTGGCAACGCATGTACGGATCGCTGAAATTCAACTACATGAAACACCACGACGACTTTTTCAACATCAACCACGGAGAGGACGTCTTCGGCGCATCACTCTGCTATTCGTACAACACCATAGTCGGCCCTCTGGACGTAATGCTGAACTGGTCGAACAGGGACAAGGATTTCAGTTTCTACCTGAATATGGGGTATTATTTTTAGGAGCTGGACAAGCCATCTTTTGCGCTAAAACCCATGTGCTATTTATAGCAGCCCGTTAATATACCGGGATGATTTTACGGCAGAGGCAATAATATCCGGGGCGTATATATCGAATAACAGCGGCGTTTTAGTATCTTTGTAATCTCTTATGGCAGACTATCGCAACATATCCATCAAGAACAGGCGGGCAACGTTCGACTACGAGATAATCGAAAGTTTCGTTGCCGGTATCGTGCTGACCGGGACCGAGATAAAATCCATCCGGCTCGGCAAAGCCTCTATGGTCGATAGTTATTGCTATTTCGACCGCGGCGAACTATGGATCAAGGGAATGAATATCGCCGAATACCACTGGGGTACGTACAACAACCATATGCCCAAGCGCGACCGCAAGCTACTGTTGAACAAGCGAGAGCTCAACAAACTGGAACGTGCGCTTCAAGATAACGGTCTGACTGTCGTAGGTTTAAAACTGTTCCTGAACGACCGCGGTCTGGCCAAAGTAGAGATAGGACTCGCACGCGGCCGCAAGCGTTACGACAAACGCGAATACATCAAAGAGAAAGACGCCAAGCGGGAGATGGACCGCGTGATGAAGCGATAGCGATTTCCGTACAGCCATACTTTTATCGCAGAATAAGCGTTATTCCAAAAGAGCAGGTTATAAAGCAAGGAAACCCGCCCTGTAACTCTATTTTCTCCGCCCACATAAAATCCACTAAAACCCAATCGGGATGAAAACAGCTATCGCGGACGGACCATCAAGAAAATTCTCCGGCAAATAATTATTTTTCACGAGTCTGGCAGTCGTCGGATATTTTGTATTGCTCTACCTTAACGCCTATGTCATAAAATCCGACTTTGTCGTATTCGGCTTCTTTCAGGAACTATTGACGCTTCCGCTCTTGGTCGTCGTACAACCGATACTCCTTATCATATCGGTACTGTATTGTATACGCGATAGATTCCGTATCAACGCCTACTCGTTCTGGGCTTTGTCTATACTTGTAATCAACAGCGCTTTCGCCATATCGAGCCTAATAGCCCGATAAAGTTCAGCTCGGTTCCGCTTACGGCAAAAAAACAGGGCGTGCAAATTGCACGCCCTGTCCTATTTAATAACTGCCGATTAGAGTTTCGGACCAGCAGCTTCGAGTTTCTTACCGGTTTCGTGAGCGGTAAACTTCTTGAAGTTCTTCATGAAACGTTCTGCAAGGTCTTTAGCCTTAGCTTCCCAATCGTTAGCGTTAGCGTAAGTATCGCGCGGATCGAGGATGTTAGGATCTACACCCGGAAGAGCGGTCGGAACTTCGAAGTTGAAGTACGGGATCCTCTTGGTCGGAGCCTTGTCGATAGAACCGTCGAGGATAGCGTCGATGATACCACGAGTATCCTTGATCGAGATACGTTTGCCAGTACCGTTCCATCCAGTGTTCACGAGGTATGCCTTAGCACCAGATTTCTGCATCCTCTTAACGAGTTCTTCACCGTATTTTGTCGGGTGCAGCGAAAGGAATGCTGCGCCGAAGCAAGCCGAGAAAGTAGGAGTCGGCTCAGTGATACCGCGTTCAGTACCTGCGAGTTTCGCAGTGAAGCCCGAAAGGAAGTAATACTGAGTCTGTTCCGGATCGAGGATAGAAACCGGAGGAAGCACGCCGAACGCATCGGCAGAAAGGAAGATAACCTGCTGTGCAGCCGGACCCTTCGATACCGGTTTAACGATATTCGTGATGAAGTTGATCGGGTAAGACACACGGGTATTTTCGGTTACGCTCTTGTCTGCGAAGTCGATAGAACCGTCAGCCTTAACGGTAACGTTTTCGAGAAGCGCGTCGCGTTTGATTGCGTTCCAGATGTCCGGTTCGCTATCTTTGTCAAGGTTGATGACCTTAGCGTAGCATCCGCCTTCGAAGTTGAATACGCCGTCGTCATCCCATCCGTGCTCGTCGTCACCGATAAGCTTACGTTTCGGGTCTGTCGAAAGGGTGGTTTTACCTGTACCTGAAAGACCAAAGAAGATAGCTGTGCTGGTCTCTTCCATATTGGTGTTTGCCGAGCAGTGCATCGAAGCGATGCCTTTGAGCGGAAGGAGATAGTTCATGTAGGAGAACATACCTTTCTTCATCTCACCGCCGTACCATGTATTGAGGATAACCTGAACCTTCTCTTTGAGGTTGAATACAACCGCTGTTTCAGAGTTGAGGCCGAGTTCCTTGTAGTTTTCAACTTTAGCTTTCGAAGCGTTCATGATAACGAAGTCCGGTTCGCCGAAGTTTTCGAGCTCTTCTGCGGTCGGGCGTACGAACATGTTCTTCACGAAGTGAGCCTGCCATGCAACCTCCATGATGAAACGGAGTTTGAGACGAGTGTTTTCGTTAGCGCCGCAGAAAGCGTCAACTACGAAAAGGCGTTTGCCAGAGAGTTCGTCGGTAGCAAGTTTCTTAATAGATTTCCAAGCCTCTTCGCTAACCGGTTTGTTGTCGTTCTTGTACTCGTCCGAAGTCCACCAAACGGTATCTTTGGTCACTTCGTCCATTACGAAGAATTTGTCCTTAGGCGAACGGCCCGTGTAAACGCCAGTCATAACGTTTACTGCGCCGGTGTTGGTCACCTGACCCTTTTCGAAGCCTTCGAGGCCCGGTTTGGTTTCTTCTTCGAAGAGCTGGTCGTACGAAGGATTGTGCAGGATCTCGGTAACGCCCGAAATGCCATACTTGCTAAGATCGATCTTTGCCATTGTTTTACTTTATATTCGGTTAATACTTCTTTTTCGAAATTAGTCACAAAGGTAAGAAAACTTTTTTGTTGTTACACAAATAACAGATGATTTTTTAATATTATTTAATAATCATTTAAAATACGGCCACGAAAACGCTCTGCACCGCAATGCCGTTATCATGCAGCACACATAATTATACACCGCGCCAGATAAACATGCTTCGAATGACCAATTCGCCGTTATAATCGCTATCTTGCGTTCCGAAGTTTCGTGAACCATGGCAGGGCTATATATCCACATACCTTTCTGCGTCAGCAAATGCTCCTACTGCGACTTTTACAGTTGTACGTCCACCGCCAACACAGATGATTTCGTCTCGGCGCTGCGGCGGGAGATGCGTGCCCGCAAAGAATACCTCGGCGAACAACCCGTTAAAACCATATATTTCGGCGGAGGGACACCATCGTTGTTGTCGATAAGCCAGATAGAGACCATCTTCGACGAGATATACGGCAACTTCACGGTCCAACCGGAAGAAGTTACCCTCGAAGCCAATCCGGACGACCTGTCCGCAACATATCTGGCCGACTTAGCCAAGACACCTATCAACCGTCTTAGCATAGGGATACAATCGTTCGACGACTCAGACCTGCGGCTAATGAACCGCCGCCACACGGCCGCACAGGCAGAGGCAGCCATCGGACGCGCACAGGCGGCCGGATTCGACAACATATCCGCCGACCTCATCTTCGGCATCCCCGGAATGGACGACCGAACATGGGAACGCAACATAAACAAAATGCTGTCACTCGGCGTCCAGCACATATCCGCCTATCATCTCACGATAGAAGAAGGCACGCGCTTCGGGCGTATGGCCCAACGCGGAGATATAAAAGCGGTGGACGAAGATACCAGCGAACGACAATACGAAATGTTGCGTCGGATGCTCGGCACGGCAGGCTTTGAACATTACGAAATCTCGAACTTCGCGCTTCCGGGACGGCGGGCCATGCACAACAGCTCCTACTGGAGAGGGACGCCATACCTCGGCCTCGGACCTTCAGCACACTCCTATGACGAACACGAAAGGCGCGTATGCACGACAGACACGGACCTATACATAAAGCAAAGCCCATCGCCCGAGATGTTCGAGACGGAAACCCTCACGCCGGAAGACATGCGTAACGAATACGTCATGGTACACCTCAGATGTGCAACAGGCATAGACGTCGGCGATTTCAAGAGCAAGTTCGGTCTCGAAGCTACCGACAAATTGTCCCACAGGGCCGAAAAGTTCATACGCGACGGCCTTTTGCGAAACGAAAACGGACACATTTACGTTCCCTGTGAAAAGTTCCTCGTATCGGACCGGATAATATCCGATTTATTCGACGTATAACACGCTTTTATGTTGGCTAACACCGCCTAAATGCTTACCTTTGCAATTCAGACACAGGCATCGAAAACAAATTAAGTATCAGATATATGGCATCACAAAATCAGGACAAACAATCGAAACCCGACTTCCTTTTCGAAGTAAGCTGGGAAGTATGCAACAAAGTAGGCGGAATACACACCGTTATAGCGACCAAAGCACTCAACATGACCCGTGCCATGGGCAACGGGTACGTCCTTATCGGACCAGACGTACACAGGGAAGAGGGCAACATGGAATTCGAGGAGGACCCGAACCTGCTGAAGGACTGGAGGCAGATGGTCTACAACGACGGAATACGCGTGCGCGTAGGCCGTTGGAACATCAAAGGTAATCCGTTGGTAATACTCGTGGACTTCACCACTTTTTTCGCATCAAAAGACGACGTGCTCAAATTCCTGTGGGAATCCTACCGTGTAGACTCTATAAGCGGACAATGGGACTATATCGAGCCGGTATTGTTCGGATATGCGGCCGGTAAGGTAATCGAGAAATACATCGAATCGTTCTGTGTGTCGAGCGACAAGGTCGTAGCCCACTTCCACGAATGGATGACGGGCAGCGGAGGATTGTACCTACAAAAAAACTCGCCTTACACGGCGACCGTGTTCACCACCCACGCGACCATACTCGGCCGCTCGCTCGCAGGGAACGGGCAACCGCTATACAGCAACCTGCCACGATTCAACGCGGACGATTTCGCACGCCAGTATAATATAGTCGCTAAACATTCGCTTGAGAAAATCTCGGCCAACAACTGCGACTGCTTTGCGACTGTCAGCGACATCACCGCCCGCGAATGCCAATACCTGCTCGGCCATGAGGTGAATATCGTGACACCGAATGGTTTCGAGGACGACTTCGTATGGAAAGGTAAGGAGTTCGACGACAAACGCAAGGAGGGGCGCGCAATGATGATAAAAGTGGCGGAAGCGTGCCTCGGTCACAAATTCGACAAAGACCCGCTCATCGTGGGAACCAGCGGCCGTTACGAATTCAAGAACAAAGGCCTCGACGTCCTCGTGGAATCGCTCAAACAGGTAGCACAGAGCGACAAACTGGGTCGCGAAGTGCTGGCCTACATCACAGTGCCGGCCGGCAACAACGGTCCGCGTCATGACCTTCAGGCACACCTCACCGACCCGTCGTCGCCGATAGATACCACGCTCTTCCGCCATACGACACACCACCTGAGCGGCTGGGACCCTATCGTGAACGCCATGACAGGTTCGGTACTAATGGATCCTGAATCGAAAGTGAAAGTAATCTTCGTCCCGTCATACCTGAACGGCAACGACGGCATCTTCAACATGCCCTACTACGAGTTGCTCGCGGGCATGGACATCACCGTCTTCGCGTCGTATTACGAACCTTGGGGATACACACCGCTCGAAAGCGTCGCCTTCTCGGTCCCGACCATCACTACATCGCTGGCAGGTTTCGGCCTGTGGGTAGACAGCCATGAGAAAGAGCATAAAGGCGTCGAGGTTATTCCGCGCACCGATACGAACGACAACGAAGTCGTGGACCACATAGCCGCATCCATCATCAAATACAGTTCGATGAGCGCCAAGGACTACGCCGCATGCAGGGCATCTGCATTGGCCATATCGCAAACGGCACTGTGGGACAACCTAATAGAATACTACGCTGACGCCTACAAAACAGCGCTCGAAAACGCATCGACCCGCACCAACAGGATCATATACGAAGGCGGCGGCGCACACCACGAACAGATAAATTTCGTCCGCCAGCAATTGGTTAGCAACAAGCCATCGTGGACGCGGTTAATGATAGAAAAGGCGCTTCCAAAAAGGTTGCACCCTCTCGAAGTTCTGTCACGCAACCTGTGGTGGTCGTGGACGTCGGGTGCTCACGAACTTTTCGACTACATCGACCACACGCTCTGGGCCAAGACGGAACGCAATCCGATAGCGCTCCTCGACCTCGTGGACGTCAAACGCATCAAGGAGCTGGAGAACGATACGGAATTCCTCGCAAAGATGGACGCCGTTTACGAAGTCTTCAACGCATACATGGCCGAGAAAAAGAACGCCAAAGGTCCTAAGATAGCCTACTTCAGCATGGAATACGGGCTCCACAGTTCCCTGAAGATATATTCCGGCGGTCTCGGCATACTCGCCGGCGACTACCTCAAGGAAGCCAGCGACAAGAACGTCCCCATGATAGGGGTCGGTCTGCTCTACCGCTACGGCTATTTCACGCAGAAGTTGTCGGCACAAGGGGCTCAAGAAGCCGCATACGAGCCGCAAAATTTCTTCAAACTCCCCATATCCCCGGTACGTGATGCTGACGGTAATTGGGCAAGCATCCACATCTCTTTCCCCGGAAGGACAGTTACCGCCCGTATCTGGAAATGCGAAGTGGGCCGCACTGACCTTTACCTGCTTGACACCGACCACGATCTGAACCTCGCCGAAGACCGCTCGATCACGCACTATCTCTACGGCGGCGACTGGGAGAACAGGCTCAAACAGGAGATACTTCTCGGGATCGGCGGCATCAGGGCGCTCAACGAACTCGGCATCAAACAAGACGTATACCACTGCAACGAAGGACACGCAGCGTTCATAGGCATAGAGCGCATACACAACCTCATACGCAAGAACAGGCTCTCGTTCAGCGAGGCACTCGAAGTCGTGCGTTCGTCGTCGCTGTTCACCACACACACGCCGGTTCCGGCCGGACACGATGCATTCCCCGAATCCATGATACGCCAATACATGGCACACTACCCCGAAAGGCTGGATATTACGTGGGAACAATACATCAATCTCGGAAAGACAAACCCGAACGACCCGAACGAGAAATTCTCAATGAGCTTTCTCGCCTGCAACCTGTCACAGGAGGTCAACGGCGTGAGCTGGTTGCACGGAGAGGTTACCAAAGATATTCTCGGCGGCATGTGGCCAGGATATTTCCACGACGAACTGCACATAGGGTACGTCACGAACGGCGTACACTTCCCGACATGGACCGCCCCCAACCTCAAAAAGTTGTACCTGCGCCATTTCCCGGAAGGATTCTCCAACCAGCAGTACGACATTCCGGCATGGAAGAAGGTGTACGAGATCGCAGACGAGGAGCTGTGGAAAGAGCGTATAGTACTGAAAGAAAAGCTCATCCGCTACATAAAACGCCGCATGGCCGACCCGAAACAACTCTTGTTCGCATCGCCGCGCCAAGTGGTCAAGATAGTCGATTCCGTCAAACCCGATGTACTCACCATCGGTTTTGCACGCCGTTTCGCGACATACAAACGCGCGCACCTGTTATTCACCAACCTCGAACGTCTCGATAAGATAGTTAACAATCCGGAACAACCGGTACAGTTCGTATTCGCCGGCAAGGCACACCCGAACGACAAGCCGGGGCAGGACCTTATAAAGAGGATAGTAGAGGTGTCGGCGATGCCACAGTTCGCAGGTAAGATCATCTTCCTTCAGAACTACGACATGGCGCTGGCCCGCAAGATGGTACACGGCGTAGACGTATGGCTTAACACGCCCACCCGCCCGCAGGAGGCTTCGGGGACCAGCGGTGAAAAGGCCGTAATGAACGGTGTACTCAACTTCAGCGTACTGGACGGCTGGTGGGTCGAAGGCTACAAGGAGGGCGCCGGATGGATGCTGCCTATGGAGCGTTCGTACGAAGACCAGAGTTTCCAGAACGAACTGGACGCCGAAATGATATACACGACCATCAAGGAGCAGATAGCACCGCTTTACTACAAACGCGACAGCAACAATATCCCTTACGGTTGGATTGCAGCTATCAAGAAATGTATATCCGAAATAGCATCGAACTTCACGACGAACCGAATGCTGACCGACTACGAGGAGCGTTTCTACGGCAAGCTGTACGAGCGTAACAAGAAGATGGTGTCCAACGACTTCACCCTCGCCCGCCAAATAGCGGCATGGAAACGCCGCGTCAGCAACGCATGGGACAAGGTGAAGATCCTAGACGTCAAGCAATTCGACATGGGGAAAGGAGCATTCCTGCTCGACTCCAACTATCAGGTAGAGGTTCTGCTCGACATAGACGGGCTGAAACCAGACGACATAGGAGTGGAACTCGTGGTGGCACGCCAGATAGATACCGGAGGGAAGATCAAGATAGACGAAACCCACCAACTCTCATGCGTGAGCACGGAAGGCAGCCATGCTTTGTACAAGCTCAATATGGTTCCGGACAAGACCGGATCGTTCGACATCGCGGTTAGGGTATATCCTAAAAACCCGCAGCTTCCGCACCGCATGGACTTCGCCCTCGTAAAATGGGCTTAAAGCTCTGCCCGACATTTACAATTATCGCCCGGCTCGTTGAGTCGGGCGATAATATTTACAAACAACACCTCGTTGAACAACGCTCGTGGGCACAGAGCTTGATTGATTTTTCACCGCTGCCCGCCACGCTAACGACAACGCGACAAATTATAACGCGATCCGAAACTCTTGACCAAAACTCGGAAACATAATCCCGAACCGTGAGTTACCCCGACAAGACATCGCAAACATAAAATACCCCCGCCGTAATTACGACAGGGGTTGTATACATTATTCAAAATAGGCATGCAGCACTAAGCATGCGACACCGATTTCGATTTTCTTGCCGATTTGCCCAATTCCTCTTTCTTCTTATCGAGCTCTATCGCGAAATCGCTAAGGACGTTCATATAGTTTATAAACGACTCGTAACTCGACTCGTAAGGGTTGAAATATTTATGCACGTCACCGTCGGACAGCCATTTCGTAGCCATATAGTAGAAGTGGTCCGAGCTCTGCATGAAGTTCCACACATAGTCGAAATCTTTCGAGCCAATCGCCTTAACCGACGGGCGCAACGAATACAGCTTATTGAACGCCTCGTTCTGCAACTCGTTCCCGAGCCATGCCGTAACGTCGCGCTCCTCGTCCGCCCACGACATGGGATGCGGAGACGAAAGCACCGCCACTGGCTGATGTGCGGCCGCAGTTTCGGAACAGGTAGCGAACTTGATCTTCTTAGTGGCCAACGCAGCCTTTGGCAGATAGGCCATGAAGTCGAAGATGCCGGTAGACGCATCCTGATGCTCCCCGAACGTCTCGTAGTCCATGAACAGGTTTACAATCTCCCCCGGTACGTCTTCCGGGGTAATCCAACTGATGAACTTGTCCACCGTAAGCGGCCATTCGTTCCACCCCCTGTCCGAGAACCGGAAAGCTATGTCGTCACTCAATTTATAGTTACGCAACAACAGGCGCAATTTCTGGTCGATAGCGTTGGCGTATACGAAATTCGGGCTTTTCCACCCCAGAATATGTTTGGCCCCCTCGGCGAGCATGGCTTTGAAACCAAGCGACGCCACTGTCTCGCCTATGGTATCGGAGTATATGAGCTCGGTATTTCTGAAGGTAGTCGGTTTCATTCCGAACTCCTTCTTTATCATAGCCGAGTGCTTCTTTATCTGGTCTACAAATTCGTCATTGTCTATGAGAGACGCCAACGAATGAGCGTAAGTTTCGCCGAGGAACTCTACACAACCGGTAGCCGCAAGTTCACGGAAACTGTCCAATACCTCCGGCGCATACTCCCTGAACTGCTCTACGGCCAGTCCGGACATGGAGAAACTGATGCGGAATGCGCCCTTATGCTGCTTTATCAATTTAAGAAGCAGCGAGTTCATCGGCAGATAACACCTGTTCGCCACTTTACGCATAATAGTACTGTTCGCAACATCGTCGAGATAGTAGTGATCCTTACCCATATTGAAGAACCTGTATGTCTTCAGCCTGAGGGGTTGGTGTATTTGAAAATAGAAACAGATCGTCTTCATAATATTTTATAATTTTATAGCTTACTGGCTTACCGATTCGTAAATCTCCTTGACTTTTTCAGCGGCGTTGTCCCACTTGAGGCTTGTCACCTCCTGCAAACCCTTACGTGCAAACATCTTTCCGAGTGCCGGATACTGTATCAGCGCATATATTGCATCCGCCATAGCATCGACATCCCAATAATCGACCTTGACGGCATAATCGAGCACTTCGGCAACACCCGACTGCTTCGAGATTATCACAGGCACGTTCGATTTCATAGCCTCAAGAGGCGATATACCGAAAGGTTCGCTTACCGAAGGCATTATATATACGTCGCTCATAGCAAACATTTTCTGCACATCGTCCCCTTTCAGGAATCCTGTAAAATGAAACCTGTCGGCTATGCCGAGTTTCGCGACACGCCGCACGACATGGTTCATCATATCGCCGCTACCGGCCATTACGAACCTCACGTTAGGGACCTTCTTCAATACCTTAGCGGCGGCTTCGACAAAATAGTCCGGTCCTTTCTGGTATGTTATACGGCCGAGGAACGTCACGATCTTATCGTCTACGCCTCGTTCGAAATCTTTCCACGAATCCACCCCGAACGTAACGGCATTATGCACCGTCACAACTTTCGACGGATCTATCCCATAACGGCTGGTAACGATATTCCGCGTCAGATTGCTCACGGCGATAACCCTATCCGCAGCCTCCATGCCGGCCCTCTCTATATTATATACCGACTGATTGACGTTCTCGCCGCTCCGGTCGAACTCCGTAGCATGTATGTGCACCACCAACGGTTTGCCCGAAACCTGCTTGGCAGCCATCCCGGCGTAATAGGTCAGCCAGTCGTGTGCATGTATCACATCGAACTGTCCTTCCAACTGACGGGCGACCTCGGCCGCCACGACCGCATATCTCGCCACCTCTTCCATGAGGTTGGCTCCGTAACGTCCCGAGAAATTGTACCTCTCGCGCCAAACGTCGCCATGCTGCGTCACACGACCCTCTGTTTGCTGCGACTTCACCCTCTCCGCCTCGAACTCCTCAGGAGAGATATAAGGGACCATATTGGAATCTATATGTATGAACGTCATGTCTCCGGGAATGAACTCTTTCCCGAAATCGCCATACGTCGCATCCACATCGCTGGCGTTTACCACCCTGACGAAACGCTGGTCCTCATTGCCTGTCGCATGCGGCATGACGAATATCACCTTGACATCATGCTTGGCCAGCCCTTTCGTCAGTCCGTAGCATGCCGTTCCAAGCCCGCCAGCTATATGAGGCGGGAATTCCCACCCGAACATTAAAACTCTCATAATATATTATGTTTTATCTTTTCTATATCGTAATCCCTACATCCTCACTTTTACCATAAATAGGCCGCATTTACCGATAACGACGGAATAGTAAACAGTAATGTCAACTATACCTATGCAAACCTATCAACTGCGTTTCGTAGCGCTCTTTTTCGCCGGGGCTTTCGACTTGCCCTTATCTGCCGCCTTGCTTGTACCGGTCTTCGCGCCGTATGTCTTTCCGGAAGGCTTCTTACCATTCTTATCGCTTTCGTACTCCTCTATCATTTCGTTTATACGCAGTATCGCACCGACGCTCCAAGCCTGCGACGGTGATCCGCCCGGCGAATGTGGAGGGTCGCCGTCGTAAACCTCGGCCACCGACCCGATACCGTACATCGTTATATCCTCGTCGAATCCCGCTAATATCTCCTTGGCCGTATTCAGGAACGCCTTTCCGTAAAGCTGGAAGCACGCCGAGACGTAGTGCTCCAAAGGCCACGGCCATACGGTCCCCTGATGGTACTGCCTGTCGCGCGTAGGCTGGTCGCCGCCGTAGTGTCCTTGGTAAAACGGGTTGCCGGGCGAAAGCGTACGCAGGCCGCGCGGTGTAAGCAAATGCAATTTCACCACATCCAGAACTTGAGCGATCTTATCCTCTCCGATCATTTTGTATGGCAACGAACATGCCACAACCTGATTCGGACGAATAAACGTATTCTGTCCGTTGTCATCTACATAATCCGCAAGAAATCCTTCGGCATCGCACCAGAACTTACTTACGAACGACTCCCGTATGACGTCGGGCATACAGCCCCATTCCGCCACGAGTTTTTCGTCCTTAAATTTACGTGCGAGCTCCAAAGTATAGCAAACGGCATTATACCACAGCGCATTGATCTCCACCTGATACCCGTCACGACCCGTAACCGGCCGACCGTCCACCACGGCGTCCATCCACGTCATGGCGAGCGTCGGGTGAGACGCCCACACGAGCCCGTTGGTATGCAAAGCAACATAAGGGCCGATCCCACGCCTGTATGCCTCCAGCACCTCTTTCATATATTTGCCATAGGACTTCCACACCTCTTCCGCCCCCACATGCTTCTCCAACTGCTGGAGCACGAAAAAGAACCACATCGGCGCATCCACCGAATTATAGGCCGACCCCATGTTGGGGAACAGACCGTCCTGCATCTCTCCGACCAGAGTATCTATAACGTCCCGGCACGCTTGGACATTGCCCTGCGCGAGGGTAATCCCCGGAAGCGCAATGAAAGTATCGCGCCCCCAACGTCCGAACCACGGGTATCCGGCCACGACCTCAGTCTTATTGCCGTGCCGCACCACGAACTGGCGGGCCGAATGACGCATACACGAAAGGAAATCTATCTTGTTCGAACGTTTAGAAAGCTCTTCATCGAAACATTTCTCAAGGTTCTCCTCGTCGCACTCGTCCGTACACGCGGAAAAGATTATGCTCTGTCCTTTCTTTATGTCCAACTCGAAATATCCCGGAGTGAGCAGGTCTTCTTGAAACGGATAACCCCTATCCTGTTCAACCGGATACTCGAAATTGTAATACCAATCCGGAGCCGCTACGAATTCTGCATCCGGCTCCACCTGCATGTTAAGCCACGGAAACCCTCCGTACAACCGACACTTCACACCTTTGGGAACGGGATAGCTGTGCACGTCAGCCGTCATATTGGCCTTACCCACCGTATGCGAGTCGCGGAAAGCGAGGAACGGGCGCAAACGCAACTTTGTCGGAGACTTTGCCTCAAGCAGTGTATAGCGTATCATCAATCTCATCCGGGAGTGAATCCACAGCATCTCTTTTTTCAAAACTACACCCCCGACACGATATGTTATTGTTGGCGTGGGGGTGTATTCGAAATCCGTAATATATTTGTGTCCTCTGGGCTCATAGACTCCGGGGAAACGATGTATGGCAAGATTGAACGATTGATCGTGCTGCACCACCGTTTCGTCGAGCGTAGCGAGCAGCACGTAGTTATGCTCATCGCCGAACGCCTCGACAGGCCCCACCATAAGACCGTGATATTTTCTCGTATTGCAACACACTATCGTGGTGCTCATATATCCACCCGCGCGGTTGGTACTGAGCATTTCGCGCTGAAGCGAATACTCCAGATTCCCCAACTCACTCTTATCAAATTTAAGCAATGACATTATTAAATTTTTTAAATATTATCTGTTTTGTTATGAAGTAAATATAAAACTAATTTCGCTCTATTCAAAATGATTTGACAACAAAAAGCGCCTCATCTTTCGCATTATTCGCGCATTATTCAAGAATTGCCTAAAGAGCCATCCGAATCGGCCGACAGCACAGATGTTTTCACTACAAATCTCGGCAAATTTACAGCGTTCGCAACACCTAACTATCGAATTAGCAAAAAATTAACACACGTCAAAGATTCGTTTTCCACAACTGAGGAAACGGCCCCAGCCGATCGACTCGAAATACGACAATACGTCCCCATCCAGACATCGTAAACGACAATACCATCCCTCCTCCGGCCGTCAAGACCGTCTGCACATACATACCTCGTTGTTTTTTACACTTTTTCATGCCGGCACTACATATAAATAAATTGCGTATATTTGTTACCCATCAAGAAAAGTATGCAATGAGAAACATTTTCGCAGCCTCGGCCGCCATATTGATATTGTCGTGCTCCTGTTCACGGGACAAAGCCGTAGTATCGGGACGCATCGGTGCATCGGACAAAGAGACGGTATATCTGGAGAAGATCATGCCCGGAAACAGTACAATAACGGACTCCACCACAACCGACAGCAACGGCCGCTTCCGGTTCAAGGTATCGGGTATCGAAACACCTATTATATATAACGTGCGCGACAAAGACGGCTTCATAGCCCTTCTCTTGTCGTCCGGAGAGGATGTAACGATAGACATTCCCGCCAAAACGTCGGGAGAGTATTCCGTACAAGGCTCTGAAGGTTCGGAGCGGATGCAGACATTGAGGAAAATAATGGCATCGGGAAAATACAAACTGGACTCCATCAGATCGGCGTTCGACAAAGCCGATCCCTCGGAGCGCAGGGCCATCTCGACCGCTTATGCGAAACAATATTACGCATCGAAACAGGAGCAGATAAAGTTCATAATAGCCGATCCCGGCTCGATTGCGTCGCTCTACGCCCTGTACCAGCAGCTCCCGAGCGACAGGCTCGTAAGTAATGCGAACGACATAATCTACTTCCGAACAGTTGCCGACTCGGCCGGAGCGCGCTACCCGTCATCCCCTTACGTGGCTACATTACGCGAGACCATCAAAGCTATGGAATCGAAACGCGGACTCTCCGACATGATAACGGATAAGATGTCGAACGAGACCACAAAATACCCGGACATCGAACTGAATGACATTTACGGCAAGAAACACAGGCTATCCGATCTCGACGGCAAGGTCATCGTACTCGATTTCTGGACTACCGACATTCCGAACAGCGCTATCAACAACGCCGAGATGAAGGCCATTTACACAAAATACGCCGACCAAGGTTTGGAGATATACCAAATATCGTTGGATGGAGTGAAACATGCGTGGGTATCGGCCGTAACCACACAGCAGCTTCCTTGGATAAGTGTAAACGATCCTCGCGGCGCCATGAGCACGATAGTGGGACGCTACAATATAAAGAGTCTTCCGGCCAATTTCATAATAGGACGCGACGGCAACATAACGGGCAAAGACCTGTTCGGCAAAGAGCTCGAAAAAAAGATCAAAGAACTAATCTGACGCGCCAATGTACTACTTTGCATCCGACATGCACCTCGGACTGAACTCCGAACACAGTTCGTCGCGCGACCGAGAGAGACTGCTCATACGGTGGCTCGATGAAGTATCTGCCGACGCGAGCGCTATATTCCTCGTAGGCGACGTGTTCGATTTCTGGTTCGAATACAGGCGTGTGGTCCCAAAAGGATTCACACGATTCCTCGGCAAGCTGTCGGAACTCACGGACCGCGGTATCGAGATACACTTTTTCGCCGGCAACCATGATATGTGGTCATACGACTACCTGCACAGCGAATGCGGAGTAATTCTGCACGACAAACCCGAAGTCTTCGAGCTTTCGGGGAAAAAGGTATTCATCGGGCACGGCGACAACCTCTACCCGACACGTCCGCCGTTCATGGAACGTATGATGCAAAAGATGTTCCGCTCAGGATTCATGCGCCGTGCTTTTGCCGCGACGGTACACCCCAACTCGGCCATAAGGTTCGGGCAATGGTGGTCGGGCAAAAGCCGCAAGGCAAAGAGCCTGACGCACGTATTCACGGGCGAGAACGAATACCTCGTAAAATACGCACGCGAGTATCTCAAATGCGTAGACATCGATTTTTTCGTATTCGGACACCTGCACAGCAAGGTCGATTACGACCTCGGCGGCGGCAAGCGCCTTTTCGTACTCGGGGAGTGGATCTCCGACCCTACCTATGCGACATTAGATCCCTCGGGTGATTTGGAACTACGGCACTACGGCAAATAACGTATACCGCCGAACACGGCGCACGAGACAAAAACATAAGACCATGCGACAATACCTCGACCTGCTCGAAAAGATAAAAAGAGACGGCGTAATCAAGAGCGACCGCACCGGAACGGGAACCCGGAGCATTTTCGGATACCAGATGCGTTTCGACCTGAACGAAGGATTCCCGGCGCTCACCACGAAGAAACTGCACCTGCGTTCCATCATACACGAGTTGCTGTGGTTCCTGAAGGGCGACACCAATATAAAATACCTCCACGACAACAAGGTCACCATCTGGGACGAATGGGCTGACGAAAACGGCGATCTCGGCCACGTATACGGCTACCAGTGGCGCAGTTGGCCCACTCCCGACGGACGGCACATAGACCAGATAGCCGATGTAGTCGATGCCATCAAGAACAATCCGGATTCGAGGCGTCACATAGTGAGCGCCTGGAACGTGGCCGAGATAGACCAAATGGCCCTACCGCCATGTCACGCACTGTTCCAGTTCTACGTCGCCGACGGAAAGCTTTCATGTCAGCTCTACCAGCGAAGCGCCGACGTATTCCTCGGAGTACCATTCAACATCGCCTCATACGCCTTACTCACTATGATGGTGGCACAAGTAACGGGCCTCAAAGCAGGCGATTTCGTACACACATTGGGCGATGCCCACCTGTACCTCAACCACATGGAACAGGTAGATACGCAACTGTCACGTTCGCCGCAGCAACTGCCCATCATGGAGATCAATCCGGATGTCAAGTCGATATTCGATTTCAAATACGAAGACTTCAACCTCGTGGGATACGATCCGTACCCCACCATAAAAGCACCCATCGCAGTATGATATCCATAATCGCCGCAATAGCCCGCAACGGAGTCATCGGCGGAAACAACAACATGCCGTGGCACATCGGCGAAGACCTGAAACGCTTCAAGGCCATTACCTCGGGACATCCGGTGGTAATGGGGCGCAAGACGTTCGAATCTCTCGGCAAGGCGCTGCCAAACAGACGCAACATAGTCATCACACGAAATGCCGGGTATGAAGCTCCGGGAGCCGAAACAACAACTTCGTTAGAAAATGCCCTGTCGCTGTTCGGCCCAGACGAGGAGGTGTTCATCATAGGGGGCGGTGAGATATACCGACAAGCCATGAATTCGGCAGACAGGATGTATCTCACCCATATAGACGCCGACTATGACGGCGACACGCGTTTTCCTGAAATCGAAACGGAGGACTGGGAAATCACCTTCTCGGAAAGACACGATCATGGAGAGCAATTTCCACAGCCTTTCGAATTCGTCAACTACGAACGCCGCCGATAGCCAAACGAACGACGATCAGCGGAAACGCGACCTCCGGTCCGTAGAGTTCGTCTTGTCACGCCACGGCACAAGGTCCCATTCGATTACACATACACATTTGCAATCCAAAGCCTAAAATAGTACGGATACAGAGACGTGGCGTATTGCCGACATACGCGCAAGCAAAGAACAAACAATAATTGATACAAACAGAAACAGGGTAGCTGATCGTAGCTACCCTGTTTCTTATCATAAATACCGACTCGTTAGTCCCTGAATTTAGCTTTGAGAAACTCGCGGTTCAGTCGTGCAATATGCGAAATAGAGATAAGTTTCGGACATTGCGATTCGCAAGCCTGCGTATTGGTACAGCTTCCGAATCCGAGTTCGTCCATCTTGGCAACCATAGCCTTCGCACGGCGGGCCCCTTCGACCTTACCCTGCGGAAGTTTGGCCAGAGACGAAACCCTTGCGGCAACGAACAGCATGGCCGAACCGTTCTTACAAGTAGCGACGCACGCACCGCATCCAATACAAGCGGCCGCATCCATACTTTCGTCCGCATCCTTTTTGGGAATCGGAATAGAATTGGCGTCCGGCACACCACCTGTATTCACCGATACGAAACCTCCGGCCTGAAGTATCTTGTCGAAGGCGCTACGGTCAACGGCGAGGTCCTTGATAACCGGGAACGCAGAAGAACGCCACGGTTCGATGGTGATGGTATCACCGTCCTTGAACTTACGCATGTGGAGCTGGCAGGTGGTGATCTCCGTGTCGGGTCCGTGCGCGAAGCCGTTGATATGCAGCGAGCACATACCGCATATACCCTCACGGCAGTCGTGGTCGAATACTATCGGCTCTTTGCCTTCGTGTATCAGGTCATTATTCAGAATGTCGAGCATTTCGAGGAACGAAGTATCAGGCGAGACATCCTCCACCTTGAATGTTTCGAAGCCCCCTTTCGACTTAGCGTCCTTCTGACGCCATATTTTAAGTGTTAAATTCATTTTGTTTGGTTTAAAAAAGTTTGTAACATCTTTCCGTTTCCATGTCCCGGACCATGAACTTTGCTCACGGCCCACAGTTATGGCAACGATTAGTCCTTGTAGTTACGTTGTGCCACCTTGATGGCTTCGAATTTAAGAGGCTCCTTATGGAGTTGTGGTTCTTTGCCTTCGCCTTCGTACTCCCATACCGCTACGTAAGAGTAGTTTTCATCGTCACGAAGTGCTTCGCCCTCCGGAGTCTGGTACTCTTCGCGGAAGTGTCCGCCGCAAGATTCGTTACGGTTGAGCGCATCCTTGGCCATAAGTTCGCCGAGTTCGAGGAAGTCGGCCACACGAAGGGCTTTCTCCAACTCTTGGTTGAACTCGTTGTTCGTACCGGTTACGCGCACGTCCTTCCAGAACTCTTCACGCACGGCCTTGATCTCGCTTATAGCCTTTTCGAGGCTCTCTTTCGTGCGGGCCATACCCACATACTCCCACATGATGTGTCCGAGTTTCTTGTGAATGTCATCGACAGACTGTTTGCCCTTAATGGCGAACAGGCGTTCGATCTTATCCTTGATAGCCTTTTCGGCCTCGTCGAACTCCGGAGTATCGGTTTTCACCTTCGGCGACTGGATTTCGTGCGAGAGGTAATCGCCTATCGTATAAGGAAGCACGAAATATCCGTCTGCCAAACCCTGCATAAGCGCCGAAGCACCGAGACGGTTAGCACCGTGATCCGAGAAGTTAGCTTCACCGATAGCATACAGGCCGGGGATAGTGGTCATCAGGTTGTAATCCACCCAAGTACCGCCCATAGTGTAGTGAACGGCCGGATATATCATCATCGGCTCCTCGTACGGGTTCACGTCCGTAATCTTTTCGTACATCTGGAACAGGTTGCCGTAACGTGCTCGGATAACATCTGCACCGAGGCGTTCGATAGCCGTTTTGAAATCGAGGAACACGGCGAGTCCCGTTTCGTTCACACCGAAGCCGGCATCGCAACGCTCCTTAGCGGCACGCGAAGCCACGTCACGGGGAACGAGGTTACCGAATGCCGGATAGCGGCGTTCGAGGTAGTAGTCGCGATCCTCTTCTGCGATTTCAGACGGTTTTATGAGGTTGGCGCGGAGAAGCTCCACGTCTTTTTTATTCTTCGGAACCCAGATACGGCCGTCGTTACGCAACGATTCGGACATAAGGGTCAATTTGCTCTGCTGCGTTCCGTGAACAGGGATACAGGTCGGGTGGATCTGAGTGAAACACGGGTTAGCGAACATCGCACCTTTCTTGAACGCCCTCCATGCAGCCGACCCGTTCGAGTTCATCGCATTAGTCGAGAGGAAGAACACGTTACCGTATCCACCGGTAGCCATAACCACTGCATGTGCACCGAAACGTTTGATCTCGCCGGTTACGAGGTCGCGGGCGATCACGCCACGGGCCTTTCCGTCTACGAGAACTATATCGAGTATCTCATGGCGCGGGAAACTCTTCACACTGCCTGCCGCGATCTGGCGGTTCAGGGCTGCGTAAGCACCCAGAAGAAGCTGCTGCCCGGTCTGACCGCGGGCATAGAAAGTACGCGATACCTGTGCGCCACCGAACGAACGGTTGTCGAGCAGGCCGCCGTAATCGCGTGCGAACGGCACACCCTGAGCCACACACTGGTCGATGATGTTGTTCGACACCTCTGCCAGACGATATACGTTGGCCTCACGGGCACGGTAGTCGCCGCCTTTAATGGTATCGTAGAACAACCTGTACACCGAGTCGTTGTCGTTCTGGTAGTTCTTCGCTGCATTGATACCTCCCTGAGCCGCAATAGAGTGTGCACGGCGCGGTGAGTCCGAGATGCAGAATATCTTCACATTGTAACCGAGTTCGCCGAGCGAGGCAGCTGCAGACGCGCCGCCGAGTCCGGTCCCGATCACGATAATGTCCAATTTTCGTTTGTTTGCCGGGCTCACGACCTTGATGTCGGCCTTATGCTTGCTCCACTTACTCTCTACCGGGCCCTGCGGGATTTTAGAATCTAATGTTGCCATATCTTGATCTTTTTTCTTTTTTTACGTCAGGTTATTTACCAGCTTATGAGTCCGAAGAAATCGAAACCTACGCTCTTGAGGTAGTAAACTATCACGGTAACCGCAAATCCGAGCATAATGAGCGTCGAGAGTACGTTGGCGATGACCTTGAGTCTCTTGAGCCAAATCTTGTTGTTCCAACCCACCGTCTGCATCATGCTCCACATACCGTGCGTAAGGTGGAACCAGATGGCAACGAACCAAACGAGGTATACGATAACCCAAACGATGCTGGCGAAATGGTACATGATGAGCGACGCTCCGTCCGTAGGGGCGAATCCCATAGCATTCTGGTGCTGACCGACCAATTCGACGAACATCATGTTGTACCAGAAGTTGTAGAGGTGAACAATAAGACCTACTACGATGATGCAACCCAGCACGAACATGTTCTTCGAAGACCAGCTAACGCTGTCCTCTTTCTTGGTCACTGCATAGCGCTTCACACCTCCGCGCGCCTTCCAGTTCTGGAAAGTGAGGATGAGTGCATACAGGAAATGCACGAGCACACCGAGCGCCAGCACGGCAGTACCGGCCACTGCATACCAGTTAGCTCCGAGGAATGCGCAGATCACATTGTAAGCCTCCGGCGAGATGACCGCCGTAGCATTCATGACCATGTGGAAAATGAGGAAGAGCAACAGGAAGCATCCCGAGATGCTCATCACGAATTTCTTCCCGATCGATGATGATGTTAGGAAATTACCCATAAAGAGATTTTGATTAATTATAGTTTTGTTTGAATACCTCTGCGGTGTCGCAAAGTTATCCTATTGTTCCTTAAATAACAATCATATCATCCATTATTTTAAGTTTTTTTAACAACCCCGACGATGTTTGTGCGAACATTAACGAAGTTTCGGGCAGTCAACACTCAAACTACACATCTGATATATGTACATCGAAACATGCTGAAACTACACGGCACCTAAGCACATCAAACTACCTCAACACAGTGCCGGCGCGGTTTGCGCTGACCACGATCCTCGTGGCATCGACAAGTTCCCCTGAACGAACACCTATCTCGTTGACCCCCTCCTGCAACTTCACATTATTCCATCTCACGATACCGCCACTGGCCTTACTTGCCCCGTACGATACGCCGTTAACCGAAAGCACCGCCTCCGGCTGATTGGTATATACCTTGATCTGCTGGGTCTTACTTTCACGCACCTTCCATCGCCGCTCGGCTATGTATACGAACGGATCTGCCGTATTCCAGTTCGCTTTATAGAGGTAAAATGCGTCTTTGCGGTATTTCCTGTCGAAAGTCACCAGTCCGCAGTCGTTTATTCCGTTACCCTCGCCCCACGAACGTATAGTAGCCCCGTAGTCGAACAAGTTGCCAACGAAGACTCCCCACAACAGATTATCCGGAGCAAGGTTCTTATAATACTCCTCATGAACATATGTCTGCCAGCGTTCCGGATGCCAGCGGCCGAGATAATCGGGACGACGGAGAGAATCGCTCTGGTGATATATGGATGCACCTGCGGCATAGCTCACCCCTGATTTAAGATGAGCCCATTGACTGTGCAGCTGCTTCTGCCATACAGCGATGTCCGACGGCATACCTTCCCGCCAACCGAAATGGTGATCCCAAACTATAAGGTCCGGTATCATATTAACGTTCCCGTCCTGATTGCTGTTGGCCACCGTGAGTCGCGACGCGTCTTTCAGCTTAACGGCATCATTCAATTCCTTTATGAACGGCTCAGGGTCCTCGCCGCGAAAACGAATGTCGGAGAACAAGCCCCACATGACCACGCTAGGGTGGTTATACTGTTGGGCCACGATCTCGTCGGCCTGCTTGCGGGCGTTATTAAGGAAGTGCCACGAATTGAGGAACGAACGGTCGGTACGCCTCGCAGGTCCCACAAGCGGAAAATCGCTCCAGACCATTATCCCTGCCCTGTCGCACAACTCGTAAAAATACGGATGATGCGCCACCCCGGCAACGCGTACTATGTTTGCTCCGATCTCTTTGACGAAGTTGAAATCCTCCATGACCTGATACATCGTCAGCGCCGTCCCGACCATAGCCCTGTCCTGATGCAACACGACACCTTTTAATTTGTACGGTTCACCGTTCAACTTCACGTTACCCCGGTTATCCACCTCTATCTTCCTGAATCCCGTGGCCACCCTCACCGAATCGGTCACGCGTGTCCCGTTCATTATCCTGACCGCCACACCGTACATATACGGCGCCTTGGTCCCGTTCCACAGGTTCGGATTGTCTATCGAGAACGGCATCATCACGGTGGTCGTATTACGTCCCGTCAGTTTCAACTTATGCTGGCCCTGTGCTACCTCGTTGCCAAGATTGTCATAGACAGAGAATGAAGCAACGATGTTGCCGTTATCGCCCAAACCGTTCACATGGACCGCTATATCGCCCTCCACCTTCTCTTTCGTGACCGTTTTCTGCACCACATATACCCCCGGCGACGAATCGCTCGTGAGCGACACGACCTCCTTCTCCGTCACGATAAGCTCCACATCCCTGAAAATACCGCCATAGGAGTTGGCGTCGCCGGCTATCGGCAGCACATCCGTCCGCGGAGCGTTGTTGACCATGAGCCAGAAAAAGTTCCGGCGTCCGTAATCAATAAAATCCGTCACTTCATAGGTGAAAGCCGTGAATCCTCCCTGATGTTCCCCTACGTGCTTGCTGTTCACCAACAGGTTAGCCACGGAATTAGCCCCGTAACAACGCAGGAAAACACGCTTGCCTTTCCACGACGACGGGATGACTATATCTTTCTGATAATTACACAGTCCGCGATAGTAATCCCTCTCGCCACCCAGCGCATCGAAATTCCACATATGCGGCAGGTTCACGATCTGTTCCCTGTCGTCCTCGTTCGAAAAGAAGCGCCAGTTATTATTGAGATTATACACTTCACGGGCATCTATCCGCGCCGCCGCCAGCAGGCAGAAGACCATCAGCAGGTATTTTTTCATAATCCGAAACATAAATTGCACATACAAAGTTACATATTCCGCAGCAAAACACGAACCATTCACGCATAAAGGCGAGAGAAAGCCCGGATGCGGACATCTTTTTATTTTTATTTCTTAACTTAGCGCGATGAATGTCCTCGACATAATACTACTGATATTCTTCCTCTGGGCCATCTATGACGGGTTCAAGGACGGGGTCGTCGTACAACTCGGAGGGCTCGCCGGTCTCTTCGTAGGCATCTACCTCGCGTTCCGATACGGCTCCGCGCTCGGCCAATGGCTGAGCATCGACGACAGATGGGCCACGATAGCCGGATTCGCCATCATACTGCTACTCGTACTCATAGCGATCTCGGTCGTAGGACGGATGCTGAGGAACGTATTCCGCTTCGCCGGTCTGTCGATACTGGACAAGATAGGCGGAATACTCTTTTCCATCGTCAAGATGGGACTCATACTCGGTATATTGCTATACAGTTTCGACTGGGTGAACCAGCGGCAGCACTGGGTAGAGCAGAAAAAACTGGACGAATCGAAGCTGTACAAGCCCCTGACCGACGTGGCTTCCATGGCGTTCCCATACATAGATTTCGTTAAGGACAAACTCTTCACCGACGAAGACGCAGAAACGACAGCAGACGATGGAAGGTAAACACACGGGCATAGTAATGAGTTCCACCGGGAGCAGCTATTCCGTACTCGATACGGACAGCGGTGCGGCCGTAGACGCCGGCATACGCGGCAAGATCCGCCTGAAAGGGGCCCGGTCCACGAACCCGATAGCCGTCGGCGACGTGGTCGATTTCGAGACCGACCCGTCAGGTGAATCTGTGATAACCGGAATACGACAACGGCGCAATTACATTATCCGCCGTGCCTCGAACCTATCGAAAGAATCGCACATCATAGCGGCCAACATAGATCAGGCCGCGCTCGTGGTGACGCTGGTGGCTCCGGAAACCAAAACAGAATTCATCGACCGCTTTCTTGTGACCTGCGAAGCCTACCGGATACCTGTCACGATCGTGCTGAACAAATGCGACATACTACGCGAAGCCCCAGAGTTCATCGAAGAGTTCCGGCACATATACGAGTCGGCCGGTTACCCCGTAATGGAGGTTTCCGCCACCGAAGGGTACAACATGGATGAATTCGGAGAGTTCCTCCACGGCAAGACCACGTTGTTGTCGGGCAACTCCGGAGTCGGGAAATCGAGTCTCATCAAGCGAATAGAGCCCGATGCCGACGTTCGCACGGGAGACATATCCCACAGCCACTTGAAAGGACGGCATACGACAACTTTCGCCCGGATGTACCCGTTGTCCGGCGGGGGCTACATCATCGACACACCCGGCATCAAGGGATTCGGGCTCATAGACATAGAGGCCGCGGAATTGTGGCATTTCTTCCCGGAGATGATGAAACTCGCACCCGGCTGCCAGTTCTACAACTGTACGCACATCCACGAACCGGGATGCGCCGTACGCAAGGCCGTCGAAGAGGGCGATGTCTCCGAAAGCCGCTATGTCAGTTACATGAAAATATTGGAAGAAGATGAAAAATACCGAAAGTGACATTAGGGACAGGCAATGGTACCTCGACCGCACAGAGTACCTTTCGGGATTCATGACACCCGAAAGGGCCGGCACCCTGCGGTCAGTACTCGACGAGCGCACACGCTACATGACCATCTGCATGGAAAACACATTCCATCCGCAGAACGCATCCGCGTTGGTAAGGCACTGCGACGCTTTCGGAGTGCAGGACATATACACAATCGAAGAGCTGTGCAAGTTCAACCCGAACGTGAACATCGTCAAGGGAACCGACAAATGGGTGACGTTCCACAGGAATAAATCCACGCCGGAAGCCCTCGCGGCGCTACGCAGTGCCGGATACCGCATCGTAGCTACCACCCCGCATCAGGGAAGCACGACGCCAGAATCGTTCGACGTAACGACAGGACCTTTCGCGCTCGTATTCGGCACGGAGCATGCCGGGATAAGCCAAACCGTCATAGACACTGCCGACGAATTCATCAAGATACCCATGCACGGTTTCGTGGAGAGCCTCAACGTATCGGCCTCGGCAGCCATACTGATACACATTCTGTCGCAACGCATCCGGTCGAGCAACTTGGAATGGGCTTTGACCGACGACGAAAAGGCCCCTCTGCTGTTCGAATGGATGAGACGCTCGGTCAAGGACGCCGACAGAATATTGAAAAAATACGAAGAATCGCTATGAATACTTTGAGAAGCAGGTTCCTGCAGCATGTGGGACAAACATCGCCGTCGCCGATGATGGTAGAGGTGGAACGTGCCGAAGGGGTATTTTTCTACTCGCCCGACGGCAAACGCTATTACGACCTGATAGCCGGTGTGACAGTGAACAACATTGGCCACGCCAATCCTGCGGTCGTGGAAGCGGTACAGCGGCAGGCGGCCGAATACATGCACGTCATGGTCTACGGCGAGATGGTCGAACGACCGCAGGTAGAGTACGCGACCAAGATAACTTCGCTGCTGCCGGAAGGACTCGATTCGGTATATTTCCTCAACTCGGGCAGCGAAGCCATAGAAGGAGCACTGAAACTCGCGAAAAGATACACGGGACGGACGGAGCTCATCTCCTGCCGCAACGCATATCACGGATCGACACACGGATCGCTCGCGGTCATGGGTAGCGAAGAGTACAAAAACGCGTTCCGCCCTCTCATGCCAGACACGCGGCTCATCGAGTACAATGATTTCGGCGATCTCGAACTGATAACCTCACGCACGGCGGCGGTACTAGTCGAGCCGGTGCAAAGCGAATCAGGCGTACACCCGCCGCAGCCGGGATACCTCGAAGCCCTGCGTAAACGATGCGACGAAACAGGAGCGCTGCTGATCTTCGACGAGATACAGACTGCGTTCGGACGCGTAGGCGGATTGTTCGCGACATTGAAATACGGCGTTACACCCGACATCGTCTGCCTCGCCAAAGCGTTCGGAGGCGGAATGCCGCTCGGTGGCTTCGTATCTTCGAAAGAGATTATGGATACTCTGACAGTCAACCCGACACTCGGGCACATAACCACGTTCGGCGGCCATCCAGTATGTTGCGCCGCAGGTCTCGCAGCGCTGAACTACACGCTCGAACACGACCTCGCCGAACGGGCCGAACCAATCGGGGCTCTGTACGAATCAATTGTCGGAAAACACCCCGCCGTCAAAGAGATACGTCGTGCCGGACTGCTAATAGCCGTCGAGCTCGGATCGAGCGAGCGGATGTTCAAGATGATGGAAGAGTTGACCAAACGCGGCATACTGACAGACTGGTTCTTGTTCTGCGACACGGCGTTCCGCATATCTCCGCCGCTCACGATAACCGAAGAGCAGGTATGCGACAGCGCACGCATAATCCTCGAAGCGTTGGACGCACTCGCCTAAGGCGCAAGACGCAAATCGGCCGGACTGCCCAACTACGGGTCTACGCCGCAGGACTAAAACACGTCCCGCAATATCTGCACCGACCTGACGTGGTGCATCGTATCGAGATGGTATCCGAAATAGAGCAACATGGCGGACAGGAACGACGAACGGCGCTCCCTCGACATCTTCAGTCCGCCGAGGTTTTCGGGGCGTGTCTCCATGATGGACGCCAACACAGCGGTATCTTCCACATCCAGCATCAGACGATGCGTAGGCATGACAGGGGTGAAAATCCCGTTCTGAATATCGAACCAACTACCCTGCACATATTCGTTGCCGGGATAGAAACCGAGGTGCGAACTGAGCATCACCAAAAACCATAGGTGGAAATTCGCAATTCCATCCTCCATCGAATCGAGCGCACACACACTCTCCCACACGAAATCGAAAAGAGGGCTGTTCGGCTCGGCCTCCTTCACCAAGCGATAAAGGACCTCGGCCATAAAAAGGGATATGGTGCTTTTGCGCACGTCGAACGGTATCGAGACCAACGGCATGGCGGCACGCACATCTCTCACCCGGTGCATCTGCATCTTCGACGATTCGTAACCCTCGAATTCGAGCACGAACATCGGTTGGAACAGTGCCGCCTTATTCCCGCGCGATTTGCCTCCCTTGACGCCCTGCACCATATAGTTCTGGCGGCCCAACGAATCGGTCAGCATGAACACCACCATCGAGTTCTCGCCGTATCGCAGCGTATGCAGGACTATCCCCCTCGCCTTATAGCTCTTCATCTGCAACTACCGGAAACACCCGCCGCCTATAATGATTGAAGGAATGCGGCCAACTTGGCAACGGCCCGACCGCGATGAGATATGGCATTCTTCTCCTCTGCCGACATCTCGGCAAACGAGCTATCGTAACCAGCCGGGACAAAAACAGGGTCGTACCCGAAACCTTCCGAGCCAGACCGCGACTCGGATATACGTCCGCACACCTCACCCTCGAACAAATACTCCTTTCCACTGAGTATAAGCGCTATCACCGTGCGGAAACGCGCCGAACGGTCGGCCACCCCATCCATATTTTTCAGAAGTAACTCCATATTAGCTTCCGGATCGTGACCGTCCGTAGCGTACCTTGCCGAGCGTACTCCCGGAGCACCTCCGAGTGCATCGACCTCCAGTCCCGTATCGTCGGCGAAACAGTCGAGCCCTGTTCGTTCGTAAAGATACCGCGCCTTTTGCAAGGCATTGCCTTCGAGCGTAGGCTGCTCCTCCGGAATATCCTCCGCAACTCCGCACTCGCGCGGAGTCACGAGTTCGAAAGACTGGCCGAGTATCTGGCTTACCTCTCGTAATTTATGTGCGTTATTTGTAGCGAATACTATTTTCATAATTCTTTTTCTCATTTGTCCCCGCCCGACACACCGAAATACTTAGCCATATGCAATACGAGTGCGGCAGACGGGGCAAATTTAGCATTTTCTATCGTATTTATTGTTCCCCTGGTCTCCTCTCTGCCACAACACTTCCCATCCGGTAAAATACTAATTGCGCCACTTGTGCCCCAGACACTCCCACCAACAGCAATATACCGGCAACGACCTTACCGGGAATATCGACAAACATCGAAATTACAAACATGACTGTTATGGCACACAACACGACATAATAACCCCAGACTATTGCTTTACGACTATCGGCACGATACTGCTCATTGTTTAGCTCCAGTCTAAGATGATGGTCAGAGTCAATTTGTTTGGCAATTTTACCGAGTTGCAACGATGCTATGCAGAACACAACGCAACCGACCAACATCGGGACTAACAAAATAACGATCCAATACGATACCGGAGCCCACCATATTGCTAACAACAAGCTAAACCAAACAAAAAACGCGACTGTCTGTACCAACAGCAACCGATACCGGCGCCGCCCCAAATTTTTCACAAAAGATTGTTCCATCATAACCTGCTTATATTACTAACACCCGATACAACATTCACCATGCAAAACAGACCCAAGCACCCTTACGCCTCAGTCGGCGACACGACCCAAGACACGAAATACAGTTGTTAATGTCGGTTATTTCGCCCTTACATCCGGACGGAGCCGTTCGAGCTGGAAGTCAGCGTCGATCTTATCTATTATTGTCTTGACCAATACGTCTATCTCGCTACCCTCGGAGTAATCGGCCGGGCAGAAATAGCTCACACGGTTATCCTTCACGAGCTTCTCCGACACTGCCCTGTTCTTCGCCGAACCCGGTTTGTATACCGCCACTGAATGTCCGCCCTGCGCTTTGACCAGACGCATACAGGGCACATCGGTAGTCCCGTCTCCGAAATATATCATATGCCGAAACTGCACGGGACGCTGCTCCTCCGGAATGAAACGGTTGACCTCCTTGCTATCGTAAACCGTCTCTATTCCCTTGTTTATCTTGAATATAAACTGTGTCTTGTTTGTATAATTTACCGCCACTGCCGGCCAATAAGCGATTCCGTCGACATCGTATAGAAACGAGCAGGCATATATCTTTTTAAATTCACCCGCGATGGGCGATCCCTCGATCATCTCTTTCAAACCCGACGAATTTATATAATGCTCTATCGCTATTCCCTTCGACGCGCCGTAAGCATTTATCCGCCCAAACCACTCCTCGACGCCGCTGTACAGCTCGACCTTCGCTCCCGATGCCATGAATGCCTCACGCTTGAGCGAGAGGCCCATATTGCGCGCTTCGTGAATCATCTTGTACATATATGCGAGTATCGGATCAGCATCCTGCGCTTTGGCCAGCTTCTCGCTTTCGAGCCAAAACTCCTTGTTGCTCTTACCTACGGCAGGGATGAAGTCGTACTCCTGCATGTTTCCCGGCGCGAGCGTCCCGTCGAAGTCGTATATGAGCGCTACTGTAAGGTTCTTTTCCATATCGAAAATATTATCTTGTTAAAGATAGTTTCTTTCAGCGGAAAAACATCTAATAAATTATTTGATTTTAAATATTTTTATATATTTGTAATATACCAAACTCATTTGTTGCATTTCCTTAATAATGGGTAGTGCAACATATTTAGTTGGCACACAAAAGAAAAACAACATTCCCTTGCTTAATAGCAATATTGAAGCATTGGCTCATGGAGAAACCACAAAAAAATGCTACCAAACCATGGGGTATAAATGCACAGGCACTCATAGTTCTATAAGTTATAAATGCACAAATAGTTCTACGGCAGAAGAGTGCAGAACTTATGAAGAAGGATACAATTGTTGTGAATAAAAACATAAAGGCTCTATCACTAGAGCCTTTTTGCAATGCTATGAAAAATACCGTAACAATAATCTTATTGTCGCTATGCATCATCGCCTGTAAAAAGCAGAGCGATTTACTCGATGCAAACACTGAAATAGTCACGTATGTTTCAGGCAACTCCGACATGCTAACCTCAAGCATAATATCTCATGTCGAGATAATCCCGTTAGAGACAAATCAAGAATCCCTGATGGGTGATAATTTGCAATTACAGATACACAACGGTGAATTCTATATAGCCGACATGGGCAACGCTGCTCGAATATTCAGGTTTGACAAATACGGAAATTTCCTAAACACTATCGGACAACGTGGACGCGGACCTCAGGAATACCTCGGTCTTTCAGACTTTTCTTTCGATAATAACGACCATGTAAGCATCTTCTCGGATTTGAATCAAGCAGTTTATAACTATTCGCAGGACGGACAATTCGCAAATACATCGAACCTCGAAACCAGATTCTTGAGGGCCGTCAAAGCTGGCGAAGATAAGTACTGGTTATACTGGGGTTTCGCAAGCGTGAACGGAGAATGGCGATTAGCCCATGCCGATCGGAATGGAAAAATCTCCCGCAAGGAACTCCCGGGGAAATACAACGTCTTCATGATGGACGAAAGTACGCTGCCCGTATTCTACAAACATAACGACGATACAATTTACGTCCGCGAGTCTATCAATCCCAACAACGTAATTTACCTTATTACAGACAACGGTATCCGCCAACAATATTCTTTCAACTTCGGAAAATACAACGTCCCGCAGGAATATTTCGAAAAGAAAAGCCCGATGGAAGCAGGAGAATTTCTTTTCTCAAAAGATTTCACTATCATCCGTAAATTTATGGAAAATGAGAATTACGCCCTGCTTGAGGCTCAAATTCAAAAAATGACGGACGGCCCTGAAACATTATTAATTTACGGTTTGAAAAACAAAAAAACAGATAACTGGCACTGGTTCGACATAAAAAAACAAGACGATGTTATGGCCGGTTCTCCTCAATGTCTCACGGCAGGGAACAAACTTCTATGCCTCGTCAAACCGGCCGCAATAAAAAAACACAAAGACAATCCGATAATAACTAACCCGGAAATCATATCCGGACTTAACGACAGCATGAATCCGGTCGTAATGGTATGCACTCTGAATTAAATAATTAACTTTGCATTGAAACACCCATAGTAGGAGTACTTCAAATTAAATGCTACCGTTATGAAATTCAGCGAACTTGCTGCCAAAAGACGCAGCGTCAGAAAATTTACACCGGAGAAAATTAGCCAGAAGATCATCGACTCCATAATCGAGACTACGCTGACTGCCCCGTCATCGAAAAACACCCGTTCCACACGCATCGCATACAGCGACGACAAGATAGTCCTCGCCAAAGTCGCAGCGATGCGCTCTACCGGATCGGCTTTCGTAAAAGACGCCTCGCTCGTTTTCTTCATCATGGCCGACGACTCCCTGACCGATCTGTGGCGCGAGAACTGCTCCATATCGGCAACCGTAATGCAATTCGCCGCCGAAGACCTCGGCTTGGGATCATGCTGGGTACACGTCAACGGACGCCCATACTCGAACGACGAACCCGAAGGCAAAACGGCCGAAGACTACCTCCGCCACTCCATCCCTGCACTCGCCCCTTACAGGATATTGTGCGTGGTCGCCATGGGATATCCGGCCGCCGAACCGCATCCACACGCGCCGAGCGACGATTCGGACAAAGTAATAGCGATATAATACAACCGCCGAACATCATCTAAAATTAATGGCCACGCTGAATGCGCGGCCATTAATATTTTCAAACAAAAGGGCGGCAAACTACTCGTAAGATTCGAAACGCCAATACAGCTGCGTATCCTCCGGAATATCCGTAGTACACTTAACCGCTCCGGCAACCGCATCCATGGTAATATTTACCATAGCATAGGCATTCCATCCCGCACCGAATGAAGCATCTACAAAACGGTATGAACCGTATGTCCCGGTCAATTCGAAAGGTTCGTTAGCATACTGGAATTTCACGAACGGCTTGCCTACCGTACTGCCTGACAACCATTCTGTCAGAAATATACGCCCTACCCTGCGTCCTCCGGAATAGGCGAATATATCTTGCAACTCCGCCACTTTGGCATTCGCATTATCCGTATCCGCACGCCAGAAGCCGGTATAATCGGAAGCATTGTCGCGCACGACTTTCATCAGCCTGACATCCGGAATAGACAGAGGCAATACCAAAACGGTTTCCTTTCCGTCATAGCTGGTTTCCACCAGATCGACAATCTGCCAGTCGTCACCCGACACCTCTGCCGATACCTTGTTAAAGGTTACTCCTGCAGGTATGCCGGAAATATTTGAAATTACCAAAGCACCATCCTTAAAACATTTGCCGATACTCGTAGGAATCGGTTTCGGCGCCGGAGCTGGAGGATCGTCGTCCTTACTACATCCGCACAGAATGCAGAGCGAGCACAATGCCGCAAGTAACGGCCGGTATATCTTTCGCCTGTTCATCATTATTGTTTAACTTGTGAGCGCAGCCATTTCCATGCCCTGTCGGTCTCTTCATGAATGGTCCAATGTCCGGTATGCGGAGTCAGGAACACCTGTTTCGGCGCCGTTATGACATTGTAAGCGGCGAACGTAGATGTCGGAGGACACACGGTATCGTTGAACCCGAAACCGTAGAACCCCGGAGCCTTCACCAGACGCGCAAAATTCACGACATCGTAGTAATAGGTGGTCTCCATCCGCTGCTCCGTATTCATCGGACTTTCGCTACGGAATAGGTGGGGCCATCCGCCGGCTCTGCCGAACCTATAACCTACGAGGTCGCACAATGCCGGATAGTAAGCCACGAGTGCCGTGATCCTGCTGTCGAGACCAGCCGTAACGATGGAAAGCGCCCCTCCCTGACTGCCGCCGCGCACGAACATATTCTTACCGTCGAACTGCTCCAACGAGGTCAGAAAATCGACAGCACGCACGCAACCGAGGTATACCCTCTTGTAATAGTAAGCGTCCTTATCGTCGAGCTTCGACTGCATGTAGTTATTGAGCGCACCGCTATTAAGGTCGTTATAAACCTGCTGCGGCAAATTCACCGGAATACCGTGAATACCTATTTCGAGTGTAACAAATCCCTGCTCGGCAGTAGCGATGTCTCCGCCGTAAGGTCGTATGCCCGCTCCGGGAACATTGAGGATGGCAGGATATTTACCCGGCTTCTTGGGTACGGAGAGTATGCCGTATACCCGCGAGTTGTTGATATTCTGAATGCTCACATGGTACACGTCGGCTTTCGAGGTACACCTCTCGGGCATAAGCGTCATTATCGGATTCATCTGCACTTTGGCAAGGTCCGCCTTAGCGTCGTCCCAAAACTTCACGAAATCGGCCGGATTGGTCGTGACGGGCTCTATCTTTTCCGGATCGACACCAGCCGTAGCGACTCCGTCGTATCCGTAACCGTCATAACTGAAATTGGCCCGGCAGCGTATGAACACCGGCTTATCAAACTTCCCTGCGTCGATGACCGCCTTCCCGTTCTTGACCTTCACCTTACCTTCCTTAAACGGAGGCATCATATCTTCGGAAAGCGAGTAATTCAGCTCCACACCATCCATCGGCACATTCAGCCTGATTACCGACACATTGAATTTGATCTGTTCTCCGGTCTTATAGGTCCAATCGGCACGGTCGGGCGCAATATCCACCTGCACCATTCCCTGTGCGGCAGCTTGAGAAAAGAATACGATCGCCGACAGCGCCGCAACCGCACATACTCGTCTAAAAAGTTTCATATAGTTAGATTATTAGGTTAGACAAAACGCCATTACAGCGCGACTTTCAATATAGGGCAAGCGACAGACAAGATGCAAACTTGATTGCAAGTACGCCCGAGGCGCACCCTATATTTTACAAATATAGTGAAAGCCGAGCGGCAAAGTGCAAACTTGTTTGCAAATTTGCCCGAGGCGCATCCTGTATTCTTTAAATATAGCGAAAGCCGAGCGCAGAGGCAAATCGAAAACCGTGTTTTCATCTTTGTCTATGCTGAGACGCATCCTATATTATCCAAATATACGGAAAGCCACGGGCAACACCAAAAGACAGATCCGGCTTTTATGCAATGCCAACTATATTCAATATCGGAAATAACAAAAAGCGCAAACGCCAAATCCACATAAAATCAAAGATAATAACACAAGCGGCAAAGCGACACCTAAAAATAAAAAAGGAGGGTCACCCCTCCATATCTTTTGCCTAATAGAAACAAAATCTACTTCACCAACTTATTGGTAGCCGTGTCCGGGAATACCACCCACGGCTTGAAGGTCTTCGCCTGTTCGAAATCCATACGGCAATAGGAGATGATGATAACGACATCGCCTACCTGCGCTTTGCGTGCAGCAGGACCGTTGAGGCATATGCAACCGCTTCCACGCTCACCTTTAATAATATAGGTATCGAGCCGCTCGCCGTTATTTGCATTTACCACCGACACCTTCTCGCCAGCGATCATATTGGCCGCATCGAGCAAGTCCTCGTCTACGGTAATACTGCCGACATAATTGAGGTTGGCTTGAGTGATCGACACCCTGTGAATCTTCGATTTCAGGACTTCAATTTCCATTTTCATACGAAACGTATATTGTCGATGAGCCGCACTTCACCCGCACGGACGGCCGCACAACCCTGTATCGCCACGCTATCCGCCCAATTCTCGACCGGTTTCAACGTAAGCGCATCGACTATTTTGAAATATATCACTTCCAACAACGGTTCGGAATTAATCGTATCCATAACGAACCGTTCGACCTCCGCCGGTGTCATCTCACCCATCTTTCCCACACCTTCCGACATGGCCTTGTATATCTTCGGCGCCGCAGCCCTGTGTTCGGGCGTAAGCAACGTATTTCGCGAACTCATGGCGAGACCGTCCGCCTCGCGTACTATCGGACACGGCACGATTTCCGGTTTCTCGTCCAGTCCTTCGACCATCGCTTTCACTATGGCTATCTGCTGGAAGTCCTTCTCTCCGAAAAACGCCTTCGCCGGTCTGACCATCGCAAAGAGCTTGCTAACCACCTGAGCTACGCCGTTGAAATGTCCCGGTCTCGTAGCCCCCTCCATCACTTTGTCCAACTCACCGAATTCGAAGACCCTCGTATCCGGTTCCGGGTACATCTCCGCAACGCCCGGCATGAAAACCACGTCGGCGCCCGCCTCGCCCAACAACTCGAGATCCCTCTTTTCATCACGGGGATAATTCTCCAGATCCTTCGGGTCGTTAAACTGTGTCGGGTTCACGAACACGCTCACGACAACAGTCCCGCACTCCTCTTTCGCCCGCTTTACCAACGAAAGATGTCCTGCGTGCAAGGCACCCATGGTAGGTACGAATCCCACCCGTTTCCTGTCTACCCCGCCGAGGCTTTGCTCCAACTCGGCACGGGTCCTGACCGTTTTCATCTCGCTCATTTACTTATTAGCTTGCGTTGCGCCCGACAAAGTTAGAAATTAGAAAAGAAATAACCTTACATTTTACCTAAAAAGTCTATCTTTGCCTTTGCCGTATAAACGGGTTTGGAATGAAAAATGTTATCCGTATAGCGTTTGCAATAATATTAACAACATGTTTCGCTTCGTGCAAGCGGGATAAAAACGATAATGAAATGAACTGGATAATCGATCGTTTCGACGACATACGCATCCTCCGGTACGAGGTTCCCGGATTCGAAACTCTCACCCTCGAAGAGAAGGAGCTGATATACTACCTCAACGAAGCGGCCCTATGCGGGCGCGACATAATATACGACCAGAACGGCCGGTACAACCTCGCCGTGCGCCGTACTCTGGAGGCTATATACGAAAACGCCGAAGCCGACAAGGAAACCGTACAATGGGCAGCATTCGTAAAGTACCTCAAGAAGGTGTGGTTCGCCAACGGCATACACCACCACTACTCCAACGACAAGTTCGTTCCGGAATTCTCTCGCGAATACTTCGATTCGTTGCTGGGCGTCACTCCGGCCGGTAGTTTCCCCGATGATTTCGGGTCTCATCGCGAACTCGTATCGCTGGTGAAAGGCATAATATTCGACAAAGACAAAATGCCGAAGCGCGTGAACCAGACTGAAGGGGTGGATATGTTGAAAACATCTGCCATGAACTATTACGAAGGGGTAACGCAGGCCGAAGCGGAACAATACTACGGGGCTATGGCCGATCCGGCAGACAGCACCCCTGTATCATACGGGCTCAACAGCAAGCTGACCAAGACCGTCGGCGGAAGGCTCGTAGAGAAGAAATGGCGCGTGGGCGGAATGTATACTCAGGCCATAGAGAGAATAGTGGGATGGCTTGAAAAAGCGGCACAAGTCGCAAACCCGACTCAAAAAGCCATAATCGAGGCACTTATATCGTACTATAAGACCGGAGATCTCAAGGAGTTCGACCGGTACAGCATCATGTGGGTGAACGACATCGAATCGCGCGTAGATTTCGTGAACGGATTCATCGAGGTTTACGGCGACCCGTTGGGCTACAAGGCTTCGTGGGAGTCGCTGGTAAATTTCCGCAACGAAAAGGCGACCAAGCGCACACGCATAATCAGCGAAAACGCTCAGTGGTTCGAAGATCACTCGCCCGTAGACAGTATGTATAAAAAACCGGAGGTCAAAGGCGTATCGGCCAAGGTCATTACGGCTGCCATACTCGCCGGCGACTGCTATCCGGCCACGCCTATCGGCATAAACCTCCCCAACTCGGACTGGATCAGGAAAGAATACGGTTCCAAATCAGTAACCATAGAGAACATCACCGACGCTTATGAAGCGGCCGCACGGGGCGACGGCTTCCGTGAAGAGTTCGTCCTGCGGCCGGAAGACCGCAAGCGCATGGACCGATACGGATCCCTCGCCGACAACCTGCATACCGACCTGCACGAATGTCTCGGACACGGGTCAGGACAGCTCGCACCGGGGACCAAGGGCGACGAACTGAAGAACTACGGTTCGGTACTCGAAGAGACGCGCGCCGACCTCTTCGCCCTCTACTATATTGCCGACCCCAAAATGGTCGAACTCGATCTCATCCCTTCGATGGATGCGGCATGGGCCGAATACTCGCGGTATGTGATGAACGGGATGATGACGCAGTTGGCCCGTGTCAAACTCGGCAAAGATGTCGAACAGGCACACATGCGTAACCGCAAGCTCATTTCGGAGTGGTGCTACGAGCACGGCAAAGCGGACAATGTGATAGAAAAGAGAGTTGCTGACGGCAAAACTTACATAGTAGTCAACGATTTCGAAAAACTTCGCAAGCTGTTCGGGGAACTGCTGCGTGAAGTTCAGCGCATCAAATCGGAAGGCGACTACGAAGCAGGCAAGGCCCTCGTGGAGACATACGGGATCAAGGTCGATCAGAAACTACACGCTGAGGTACTCGAACGTTATGCCGGCCTCAACATCGAGCCGTACAGCGGTTTCGTCAACCCGAAATACAGTCCCGTCATGGAGAACGGAAAGATAATCGACATCAAAATATCTTACGAAGCCGACTACACTGAGCAAATGCTGGAATATTCACACCACTATTCATTCCTCCCCACGAAGAACTAAAACTGGCCTATACTTAACAAATAAGTGTGGAGCTCTCGGAATTGTGAGCCAAAAGAAGTCTGGCTGTCCCCAGAATCGTCCGAGAAAACACCCCATAGACCAACAACAAAGCGGCCGGCATTTCAATGCCGGCCGCTTTGCATACAATTACATTGCCCGAACTACTCCTGCATCAGGATATTCAGAATCTCTATCGCAGCGGTAGAGATAGGAGTACCCGGTCCGAAGATAGCCGCAGCTCCGTCTTTATAGAGCTGTTCGTAGTCTTGGTGCGGAATCACACCGCCCACGATCACAACGATGTCCTCGCGCCCCAACTTCTTCAGCTCGGCTATTATCTGCGGCACAAGCGTAAGGTGTCCTGCAGCCAGAGACGACACTCCGACCACATGCACGTCATTCTCAACGGCCTGCTTAGCGGCTTCGGCCGGAGTTTGGAACAGCGGTCCCATATCCACGTCGAAACCTATGTCAGCATACCCCGTAGCCACCACCTTGGCTCCACGGTCGTGCCCGTCCTGCCCCAGCTTCGCTATCATGATACGCGGCTGGCGACCTTCCTTCTTGGCGAACTCTTCCGCCATCTTACGGGCCTTCTCAAAATTCGGGTCTTTGTTCACTTCCGATGAATATACTCCTGAAATCGAACGAATTACTGCTTTATAACGACCTACAACAACTTCGCAGGCATCCGAAATCTCGCCGAGAGAAGCCCGGAGCTTCGCCGCTTCGACCGCGAGTTCGAGCAGATTTCCTTTTTTGGTTTTCACACATTCGGTGATGGCATCGAGCGCCTTCTTTACCGCCTCGTTATCCCGGTTGGCACGCAACTCGTTCAGACGTTTGATCTGCGATTCGCGCACTGCCGTATTATCCACCGCAAGGATGTCGATAGGATCTTCCTTCTCCAATCTGTACTTGTTGAGCCCCACGATGATCTCCTGTCCCGAGTCGATACGCGCCTGTTTGCGGGCGGCAGCCTCCTCGATACGCATTTTCGGGATTCCCGTCTCGATGGCCTTAGCCATACCGCCAAGTTTCTCTACCTCCTCGATAAGAGCCCACGCCTTATGCACGATCTCGTTGGTAAGGCTCTCCACATAATACGAACCTGCCCAAGGATCGACCTCGCGCGTGATATTGGTCTCTTCCTGTATGTATATCTGCGTGTTACGTGCTATACGCGCCGAGAAGTCGGTCGGGAGTGCTATGGCCTCGTCCAATGCGTTGGTGTGCAACGACTGAGTGTGTCCCAGAGCGGCCCCCATCGCCTCGATAGCAGTACGGGCCACGTTGTTGAACGGGTCCTGCTCCGTAAGCGACCATCCAGACGTCTGCGAGTGTGTACGCAACGCCAGCGATTTCGGATTCTTGGGATTGAACTGCTTCACGATCTTGGCCCAAAGCAGGCGCGCCGCACGCATCTTGGCGATCTCCATGAAATGGTTCATACCGATAGCCCAGAAGAACGACAAACGAGGTGCGAAAGCATCTATGTCCATCCCGGCGTTCACCCCGGTGCGAAGGTATTCGAGACCGTCGGCAAGTGTATACGCCAACTCGATGTCCGCCGTAGCCCCAGCCTCCTGCATATGGTAACCCGATATGGAGATGGAGTTGAACTTGGGCATATTCTTCGATGTATACTCGAATATGTCGGCGATTATCTTCATCGAAAATTCCGGCGGATATATATAGGTATTACGCACCATGAACTCCTTGAGGATGTCGTTCTGTATCGTACCCGCGAGCTGGTCGAGCCTCGCTCCCTGTTCCAGTCCGGCCACGATGTAGAATGCAAGTACCGGAAGCACCGCTCCGTTCATAGTCATCGAAACCGACATTTGGTCGAGCGGGATACCGTCGAACAGTACCTTCATGTCCTCTACCGAACATATCGAAACGCCGGCCTTACCAACGTCTCCGACTACGCGCGGATGGTCGGCATCGTAACCGCGGTGCGTAGCGAGGTCGAACGCCACCGAAAGTCCCTTCTGCCCCGACGCAAGGTTGCGGCGGTAAAAAGCGTTACTCTCTTCGGCCGTAGAGAACCCCGCATACTGGCGTATGGTCCACGGGCGCATGACATACATCGTAGAGTACGGACCACGCAGGAACGGGGCTATACCCGCCGCGTAATTCAGATGCTCCATGCCTTGCAGGTCATCGGCAGTGTAAGATTTCTTGACGGCTATCTGTTCCGGGGTCATCCACTCTTTCTTCTCCCCGCAGCCGCATGCGTGTTTGGAATCGCAACCTTCGACCGCGGCCCCTTTGTATGATATATCTTTAAAGTTAGCTCTCTTCATCACAGTCCTATTTAATTCCGAGTTCCTTTACATATTGCCTGAGCGTTTCCAGTACGTTGCTGCGGACGCTGATAAAATTCTTTATTCCTTGGGCTTCGAGCTCCGGCTGCGACGCAGGCGCTCCAGCCACTACGAGTATGGCCTTGTCGCCGATCAACTCCTTGACTTTCGGTGCGAGTTCCGCATAATCGTCGTCGGCAGCGCATACCACTACGATGTCTGCCCCCGATGCTAATGCGGCTTTAGCTCCCTCTTCCACCGAGTTGAAGAACGTATTGTCGATTATCCTTATACCGGCACACCCAAAGAAGTTGCTTGAGAACTGCGAACGTGCACGGGCCATGCCGAGCGTGCCGCATGTAAGCATAAATGCCTTAGGCTCCTTGCCGCTGGCATCCACCTTCATACGCAACTCCTCGAACGGCTCTGCGGCACGGTATATCCTGAGGGGATCGGTATCTGGCGTAACGTCGAAATCGTAACATGCCCCGTCGAAGCCGAAGCCCGGAGTATCGCAAGTGTTTTCCTGTCCTGTCGTCTCCATCTTTTCGGTAAAGTTCGGGAATTGATTGGTCCCAAGAAGCGTGATGCGCCGAGTAGCTATCTCCTTGTCCTTCTTGGCTGCCGAAGCGTCTATCAGTTCCTTAATGAAGCCTGTCTTGAACGCCTTGATGTATCCGCCGCGGTCCTCTATCTGTTTGAAGAGTTCCCAAGCCTGATCCGCTATCTGCTGCGTAAGATTCTCTATATAATACGAGCCGCCGGCCGCATCGGTAACGTTATCGAAATGCGCTTCATGCTTCAACAATAATTGCACGTTGCGGGCTATCCTGTACGAAAACTCGGTAGGACGCTCGTAAACTATGTCGAACGGAAGCACCTCGAGAGAATGCACTCCTGCGACGGCCGCACTCATAGCCTCGGTAGTCACCCTTAACATATTGACATACGGGTCGTATTTGGTCATGCTCCAGCGCGAAGTCACGGCGTGTATCATCATCTTGCGAGAATCCTCCTCCTTGGGTGCATAGGCGTTAACGATATTCGCCCAAAGCATCCTCGCAGCACGGAACTTGGCTATCTCCATAAAATAATTGGGGCTCACGGCGAAAGCGAAACGTATGGCTTGTGCCACCTCGTCCACCGGCAATTTCATCTCCATCATCTTCAGAAGATATTCGTGCCCTACGGCCAACGTGAACGCCAACTCCTGCACGATCGTAGCTCCCGCGTATTGGAAATTATAGGCGTTGACGTTTATGAGCCTCCATTTCTTGTACTTCGCACACTGTGCGATCATTCCGTGAAGGGCCGCGAACAGCATAGCGCCATCCTCGTTATAAGGGAAACCTCCGCGCAGCGAGAGCAACTTCATTATAGGATCGCAAATAAGCACGACCTTGCTCTTCTCCGTGTCCCATCCCTCGCGCTCGGCCTTTTCTATCAACAAGCCGGCAACCATTTTCACCTCGCAACCGCGAATGATTATTTCAACGCTGTTCGGGTCTATGCCGTCCAACATAACATCGAGGTCGGCGGCCTTCATCTTCTTGCCGTTGACATGAAATGCTATCGACTCGGCCCCGTTCTCTATGGCCTTGCGTGCCGCCTTGTTCGCTTCTATCGGATCCTCCAGCCATAGAGTCTGCACCACACGCCAGTTATTGCACTTCTTGACGCTCCTCACATATGGAAACTCGGCGACGCCCGCGTTAAGGAATTTTACGTTCTTGAGGTCTTCCGCCCTGTAATACGGACGGACATTGAACCCTTCGGCCGTCCTCCATACGAGTTTTTTCTCGTAATCGGCGCCTTTAAGGTCTTTGACTATCACCTCTTCCCACTGTTCGGTCGAAACCGGGGGAAATTCGGCAAACAGTTTTTGCTCTTTTTCGTTAGACATATTAAATCGCGTTTTGTAAATGCGTTTTTCGAATTTTCAAATATACAAAATTTTGGCGTATACGGCAGCTTGCGGCTCCTTTTTTACGCCATCGCACACGACACTACGAGCGTCTCGACGCCAATAATGCACAAACAACCCGCCCGAACAAGGCAATACACACGATAAAAAATAGAAATACCGGCTAAAGGCCCATTATACGGCCGAAGATACCGGTCTCGTCGAGGCCGCATATGGCATGAAGCTCCTTCATGGAACCCTGTTCCACGAAACGGTCGCCGATACCGAGTGTCTCGACCTTGCAACCGTACCCGTTTTTCACGAAAAAATCCGCAACGGCACTTCCCACTCCGCCGCGCACTACGCCGTCCTCGACGGTTACGACACGCTTGAAACGTCTGCCGACATCGTGAAGCAACTCCTCGTCCAACGGCTTGGCATAGCGCAAATCGGCATGAAATACCGACATGCCACGCTCCACAGCACGTTCAGCAGCACGCGCGGCAACATTTCCCAACGGTCCGAACGACAGAACGGCGACATCATTTCCCTCCCGCAATACCCGCGAGCGTCCTATCGGCAGCTTCTCCAATTCGCCGTGCCAGTCTACGCCCTCACCGCTTCCGCGCGGATAACGTATGACGAACGGCCGTCCGGACATCTGTGCCGTATACATAAGGTTACGCAAATCCGCCTCGTTGAGCGGCGAAGATATGACGACATTGGGAATCGGCAGGAAAAAAGCTATATCGAAAACTCCGTGATGAGTCGAGCCGTCCTCGCCCACAAGGCCGGCACGGTCCAAACACAACACCACAGGAAGGCGCTGCAAAGCCACATCGTGTATGACATTGTCATAAGCCCGCTGCATGAAAGACGAATATATCACACAGAAAGGCATCAACCCGGCGGCTGCGAGCCCGGCCGAAAATGTCACCGCGTGCCCTTCGGCTATGCCCACGTCGAACGTCCGCTCCGGCATGGCCTTCATCATGATATTAAGCGAACTGCCGGAAGGCATGGCGGGAGTTATCCCCACGATCTTGTCATTCATGCGGGCGAGCTCGACCATAGTGTGGCCGAAAACATCCTGATAGCGCGACGGAGCGTTGTCGCCCCTGCACACTATACGTTCCCCACTGTCCGGATCGAAGCATCCCGGAGCATGCCAGATGCTCTGCTGCTCCTCGGCAGGCTTGTACCCCTTACCCTTGACGGTAAGTACGTGCAGGACCTTCGGTCCCGGTATATCTTTCAGCCCGCGCAACACAGTATCGAGCATCTTGACGTCGTGTCCGTCTATCGGCCCGAAGTATCTGAAGTTCAACCCTTCGAAAAGATTGCTCTGCTGCAACCATCCTCGCTTTATCGAATTACCGGCCTTCTGCACCATGCGCCGCAACTTCGGAACCGGCGACAGAAAATCCCAAGTCCTGTTCTTTATAAGATTGTAGCGTTTTGATGTAGTCAGCCGTATGAGATACTCTTTCATCGCCCCCACGTTAGGGTCGATGGACATATGGTTATCGTTGAGAACAACGAGTATATCGCTGTCCGACGCACCGGCATTGTTCAGCCCCTCGAATGCGAGCCCCCCCGTCAGCGCACCGTCGCCGAGTATGGCCACGACCTTGCGCTTCTCTCCGAGCAACTCCGCTGCCCGCGCCATACCGAACGCAGCGGATATGGATACGGAAGCGTGACCGCCTCCGAACGAGTCGTAAACGCTCTCGTCCATCTTCGGGAAACCGCTTATACCACCCAGTTTACGGTTAGTGCAAAACACATTGCGGCGGCCGGTTATAATCTTGTGGGCATAGGCCTGATGCCCGACGTCCCACACAAGTTTGTCGTAAGGAGTATCATAAACGTAATGCAGCATGGTCGTCAGCTCCACTACGCCGAGGTTCGAGCCGAGATGCCCCGGATTGGCCGCCAACTGCTCGATTATGAACTGCCTCAACTCGGCACAATAGGCACGCACCTCTTCCAACGACAGTTTTTTCAGGTCGTCGGGAGAGTTGACAGCGTTAAGATATTTATAAGGAATATGATTCATAACCCCTTTAAACGATGCAAAGATACCTAAATTTAAGTGACGACATCTACGTGTTATTGAAAATTTCGTATCTTCGTACCAATTAAAAACAAACCATATGAAAACGATAAGCAAAATCATACTTCTGGGAGCCGTAGCCTCCATGTCAGCATCGTGCGTGTCGAACAAGGTGTTCAACTCTATGCGTGCCGAGGCCCTCAGGCTCGAAGCCGAATTATCGTCGGCCAATGTACGCATAGACGACCTGACCGAGAACAACAACAAACTCACGGCAGAACTCGAAGCGCTCCGCAACGAAAAAGCCAAACTCGAAACGGAGAACGCCACGCTGACCGAACGATACAAGAGGCTGCTCGAAGACGGATCTGCCGAAGCCGCACGTATGCTGCGCCAACTGGAAGAGAACCAAAAACAATTACGTGACCGCGAAGAGCGCATGCAGGAGCTCGAACAGATGCTCCGCGCCCGCGAAGAGGCCATAGAAGCCATCCGTAGACAGGTGGCCGACGCGCTGTTAGGATTCGACGGCAAGGGACTTTCAATCACCACGCGCGACGGCAAGGTTTACGTCTCGATGGACGACAAGTTGCTGTTCAAATCCGGTAGTTTCAACATCGACCCGCAAGGAGCCAAGGCCGTGCGTGATCTCGCCGCCGTACTGGCCGAGAATACGGACATCAACATAATGGTCGAAGGCCACACGGACGACGTACCTTACCGTTCGAACGAATACCTCAAAGACAACCTCGACCTCAGCGTAAAACGTGCCACGACCGTAACACGCCTGCTGCTGGAGAACAAAGGCATCGACCCGAGCCGCATAATATCCGCCGGTCGCGGCGAGTACCTCCCGATAGAGAACGCGAAAACGCCGGAAGCACGAGCCAAGAACCGTCGCACGGAGATAATACTCACGCCGAAGATCGACGAACTCATGAGATTGATGGATAAATAACAACAGTTAAGACGATAAGTAAAAAGCATGGAATACGGAAGGGTATTGCTGAAACTGAGCGGGGAATCGCTCGGAGGCGGACAATCGAGGGGAATATCGGAAGAGGTGCTCGCGAGCTACTCCAAACAGATTAAGGAAGTCGCCGACAAAGGCGTCCAGATAGGCATCGTTATCGGAGGCGGTAACATTTTTCGCGGACTCAGCGGCGCAGGCAAAGGTTTCGACCGCGTGAAAGGGGACCAGATGGGGATGTTGGCCACGGTCATCAACTCGCTCGCGCTGCAATCGGCGCTGGAGAGCGAAGGTGTGAAATGCAAGGTACTCACATCGGTATGTATGGAGCCGATAGGCGAATTTTACTCCAAATCGAAGGCGCTCGAATACTTGGAAGCCGGTTTTGTCGTTATTATAGGTGGAGGAACCTCCAATCCCTATTTCACGACCGACACCGCGTCGGCGTTACGCGGAGTCGAAATAGAGGCCGACATACTCTTAAAAGGCACACGAGTTGACGGCGTCTACACGGCCGATCCTGAAAAAGACCCGACCGCGACAAAATTCGACCGGCTGTCGTTCGACGAGGTTTACAGCCGCAACCTGAAAGTTATGGACCTCACCGCATTCACGCTTTGCAAGGAGAACGGCTTACCAATAATCGTTTTCGATATGGACACCGAGGGCAACCTCGCCAAGGTCCTCGCTGGTGAAAAAATAGGGACTATCGTAGAGTAAAACATCTGTGCCTGTATTTATGGACATGAAAAAGCTCCTGTTGTTATTCCCCATGTTCCTGTTCGCCGCAATAGCGTACGGACAGAACGATTCAAAACTCAAAATAGGCGACACTGCCCCCGATTTCTCTGTCAAGATGCTCGACGGCTCGGTCGTAAACTCAGCCGACCTGAAAGGCAAGGTAGTCGTACTGAACTTCTGGGCAACGTGGTGCCCGTCGTGCAGGACGGAGCTGAGCCGGGTAGACAGCGAGATAACCAACCGCTTCAAAGGAGACGATTTCGTATTCATAGCCATTTCGCGCGGGGAAGCAAGGGAGACGGTCGAGAACTTCCGGAGGATGACAAACCATAAATTCAGCATAGGACTCGACACCGATTCGTCTATTTTTAATAAATTCGCGGAGAAAATGATTCCGCGCGTCTACATCATAGGCCGCGACGGCAAGATAGCCGCCGCACACACGGGATACAGCAACGCACAATTCCAAGAACTGGTATCGGACATAGACAAAACTCTTAAATCAAAATAACCGAAATTATGACGGAAGAAAGCAAACAGATCCTCGACTCGGCTACCGCCAAGATGCAGAAAGCCATCGACCACCTTCAGGAAGCGCTCCTCGCAGTGAGGGCAGGCAAAGCCAGCCAAAACCTGCTCAACGGAATCATGGTTGACTACTACGGCAACCCGACACCCGTTTCACAGGTAGCCAGCGTAAACATTCCGGATGCGAAAACCGTACTGATACAACCGTGGGAGAAGAACATGATCGCCCCCATAGAGAAGGCCATCATCAACGCGAACATAGGCATGACGCCGTCCAACAACGGCGAACATATCCGCCTCACCGTTCCCCCGCTCACCGAGGAACGCCGCAAGGAGCTGGTAAAACAGATCAAGACCGATGCAGAAACCGCCCGTGTAAGCCTGCGTAACGCACGCCGCGACGCTGTCGAAGCATTCAAAAAGGCTCAGAAAGACGGTCTGCCCGAAGACGTAGCAAAAGACGGCGAAACTGAAGCCCAGAAATTGACAGACAAATTCTCGAAAAAGGTTGACGAAGTAATCGCCGAAAAAGAAAAAGAGATAATGACAGTATAATAGCTGATACTCCCGTATTTCCGGATAACACGTTGAAACGCGGAACCCGGAGCCCGAAACATAATGGGCGGCATTATTTATGCCGCCCATTATTTATTAAACCTCGAAGCGGCATATCATAACCGCATCTACAAAAACAGAGTTTTTTAATATCGATCAACAGCCATCACTTGAAATCGCCGAACTCGGCACGCGACGCCGCAAGAGTAGCTACACTGATACGGCAATCGGGAACGGCATCGGCTATCGCCTGTCCGCACGAAATGATGGTCGCTCCGGTAGTCAGCACATCGTCAACCAACAAGATATGTTTCCCGGCCAGCCTGTCCGGATGCTTAACGGCGAATATCCCTTCGACATTCTTCCACCTGTCGCTTTTACGGTGCTCGGTCTGACTCCTGTTATACCTCCGGCGCACGACGCTGTGACGGTCAACAGGCACTCCCATCGCCGACGACATGCCGCGTGCTATATACTCAGACTGGTTGTACCCGCGCTTCAACAACTTGCGGATATGTAGCGGAATAGGCACGATAAGGTCCACATCGGAATACAATCCTCCATCGCGGAGCTCCTCGCCATACCACGCCCCTGCATCATAGGCGTACCTCCAATTACCTCTATATTTGAATGCGTGCACCATAGAACGGGTATCGCTTCCGTCTGCGAACCACAGGTACGACGATGCGTTGACTATCGGGATAAGCCCGTGAAACTTTCGCACTACCGGATTATCGAAACTGCGCCCGAATCCCGTCAGCGGCATCTCCCACCGGCAACGCGTACATACAAAACCTACCCCTTCGGGCAACGGTTCGCCACACATAGCGCATGTACGAGGCAGGAAAAGTCCGGCAATATCTTTCAGTATGCTCATATTATACTGGATCGACATTCACAATCACATCGACATACTTGAACCTCTGCTCGGCATTAAGCGCTGCCGACGCTTGCGCCAGCACATGTTTAGCGGCAGCGAACGATTCGCCTCTCGCCGTCTTTATAATGAAAGACAACAGGAATTGTCTCTTTATGCGGTCTACGACAGGCGGTTGCGGGCCCAACAATCTCTGTCCCAACACAGGAGCCAACAACTCCCGGAACCTCGCCCCGGCAGCGTCGAGAACGGATTTATCCCGAAACCGCAGCGTAACCGACAGCAAACGGCAATACGGAGGATAAAAAAAGTCGGCACGCTCAGCGAGTTGCGTCCTAACCATAGCGCCATAATCCCCGGCAGCGGCCTGCCGTATCACGACATTGTCCGGACAAGAGGTCTGTATGACGACCTGCCCGCGTTTCTCCCTCCTGCCCGCACGCCCCGCCATCTGGGCGATTATCTGGTATGCCCGTTCACCGGCCCTGAAATCAGGGTAATTCAACAGGTTGTCCGCATTGAGTATACCTACGACCGACACCCCGGCGAAATCGAATCCTTTGGTAATCATCTGCGTACCGACAAGTATATCGGCCGTACCGTTCTCGAACGACTCTATCACCGAATTGTAGGCCCTCGCCGACTGAGCCGTATCGCGGTCAAGCCGTACCACCTTTGCATCCGGGAATAAACGCGCCAACTCCTCCTCGACCTTCTCGGTTCCGAACCCGCGTGCCACTACAGCATGTGCCCCGCACGACGGGCATGTCGCCGGAATCGGTTCGCTGCGACCGCAATAATGACAACGCAAACGGCCCTCGGACTTGTGCAACGTAAGCGAAACGTTGCAGTCGCGACACATAGGCACATAGCCACACTCCGTACACTCCATGTAAGGCGAGAAACCGCGGCGGTTCTGGAACAGCATGACCTGCTCGCCAGCTTCAAGCGCAGCTGTTATTCGATCCCTCAAAGCCTTGTTGAAATGCGAGGACCGTTCGCCCCTCTTCACGGCGGTTATCGTATCGGAAATCAACACCTCGGGCATCGACACTCCCCCGTATCTCTCTGTCAAAACGGTCATCCCGTACTTGCCTTCCGTAACATTGAAGTAGCTCTCCACAGAAGGCGTGGCACTGCCGAGGACCACACACGCCCCATGCAACCGCCCCAACACCACGGCGCAGTCTCGGGCGTTATATCGCGGAGCCGTTTCGTTCTGCTTGTAACTGTCGTCATGCTCTTCGTCAACGATCACCAACCCCAGATTATCCACAGGCATGAAGATGGCCGACCGCACGCCGAGTATCAACATGCCCCCAACACTTTCGGCCACACGGCGATAGTTTTCGGCCCTCTTGCTTTCGCTTATGCGCGAATGGTATATCACAACCCGTTCACCGAAATACTTGCTTATCCTCGCCACGAGCTGTGACGTCATAGCTATTTCTGGCAGCAGGTACATTACGTTACGATCTGCCCGCAACTGTTCGTTTATGAGATGGATATAAATTTCAGTCTTCCCGCTTCCCGTAACTCCGTGCAACAACACGGGCCGACTGCCGTTAGCCGCGATCTCCGACATGGCTCTCTGCTGTACATCCGTCAGTTCCGGCAGCACGACCGGCAATGGCGGCAGTTCGCCGGGCCTCAGCACACGACTGCTGACAGTCAATATGCGCTTCTTGACGAGACTCGCGATAACGGCCGGATCGGCATTGACGAAATGTCTCGGGACCTCTCCTGAGAACATCCCGTCCTGCGGCAACTTGGACACGAGATCGAGCAACGCTTCGTATTGCTTCGGCGCCTGACGCAACGATTCGAAAGCATTTCCGAGCGCGAATTCATCCGCAATCTCCGGATGCAACCGCAGTAACCGCACCTCCTTCGGGGCGATTCCCGAACGCATGAACTCCCCGTCGGTCATCCCCTCTGGCTTCAGTGCTGACGGCATAGCTCCCCTCATAACCTCCCCCAACGAGCACATATAATAATCTGCTACCCACTCCCAGAACCGCATTACGGTCTGCGAAAGGCGCGGCGAATGCGACACGTATTCGCTTACCGACTTGACGGTCTTGAACGCAGGCGCCTCGTTGTGAAGGCGCCACACTATCCCGGCATACAGCTTGGACGAGCCCAACTGAACCTTTACGCACACACCAACGGCAATGGTATCGCGCAGAGTCTCGTCCACACGATACGTAAACGCCGGTTGTGCGAGCGGCACGACTATGTCTGCATAAAGTTCAGCCATCGGTTGGTATCTCCTATTTGACGCTAAGATAATGTTTTTGCACATAACGAGAGCGTCCGGCAAAGGTTTTAACCATTGCCGGACGCCGTTATTTTACAGTCCGCTTCGCGGGATCACCTTATTTTAGAACAACTCTATGCCGGCTTCGGCACAATCGCGGCGCATGGATTCGGGCCAAATACTGCTCTGCACTTCGCCCACATGAGCCTTACGCAGAAGGAACATGCACAAACGCGACTGCCCTATGCCGCCACCGATAGTCTGGGGCAATCCGCCTGCCAACAATTTCTTGTGGAAATCGAGACTCGCCTTATGTTCCTCGCCACGTATACCGAGCTGACGGCGCATAGCCTCCTGATCGACACGAATACCCATGCTCGACACCTCGAAAGCACTCCCAAGAAGCGGGTTCCACAGCAATATATCTCCATTAAGCCCGAAGAAACCGTCCTCGTTAACCGTGCTCCAGTCGTCATAATCCGCCGCACGGCCGTCGTGCAGTTTCCCGTCTTCGAGCGCATGGCCGATACCTATCACGAAAACGGCGCCGTACTTCCGCACAATCGCGTTCTCCCTCTCCTTCGGCGTCATCTCCGGATACATGCGGCGCAACTCCTCGGAATGGATGAAGAATATCTCCTCCGGCAGTTCAGGCTTGATCTCCGGGAACTCGACATAAACCTTATTCTCCGTCACCTTAATGGCTTCATATATCCTGCGAACGGTCTGCTTCAGGAAATCAAGATTCCGCTGTTCGGGCAATATCACCTTCTCCCAATCCCATTGGTCCACATATATCGAGTGTATGTTATCCAACTCCTCATCGGGACGCAGAGCGTTCATATCGGTATATATCCCCCTGCCCGGTTCGGTCCTCATCTCCGCCAGTTTGAGCCGTTTCCATTTGGCGAGCGAGTGTACGACCTCGGCCGGTGCGTCGCCCATATCCTTGATCGGGAACGTCACCGGACGCTCCACGCTGTTAAGGTCGTCGTTTATGCCCGTACCGCGCATAACGACCATGGGAGCCGTGACGCGCAGCAATGCCAATTGCGCGGACAGGTTGTCCTGAAACATATCCTTAACATACTTTATAGCTTTCTCGGTATTCTCCACCGATCCCAAAATATTGCGGTATCCTTCGGGTTTGATAAGGGCCATCGTTAACTTCGTTTAAAAAATGGATAGTCGCCAAAAATACATATTTTCCGGCGACTATCCATATATTAATGATATATATTTATCTGTCGTACCGGCTATTGGGCTATAAGCAGAAAGTAATTCTTCTTGCCTTTCTGCACAAGCAGGTATTTCCCGGCTATGAGGTCGGCATCTCCGACCATGCGGTCCGCACCGGCCACTTTCTCCTTGTTCAGCGAAACACCGCCGCCCTGTATTAGCTTGCGAGTCTCCCCTTTCGACGGGAATACGGCCGCCTTCTCGGTACACAGGTCTACGAAATTGATACCTGCCGATATATCCGCCGCCGCTACATTGAACTGCGGAACACCCTCGAACACCTGCAACAACGTCTGTTCGTCGAGTTTCTTCAGCGCATCTGCCGTCGCCCCGCCGAACAATATCTGCGACGCCTCGACAGCCTTGTCGTACTCCTCCTGCGAATGCACCATAACGGTCAGTTCGCGTGCGAGTGCCTTTTGCAATTTGCGCTCGTGCGGAGCCTGCTCGTGCTCCTCTATGAGACTCGTAATTGTCTCCTTGTCGAGCATCGTGAATATCTTGATATAGCTTTTCGCGTCCTCGTCGCTTACATTTAACCAGAACTGGTAGAACTTATACGGCGATGTGTAACGCGGGTCGAGCCATATGTTACCGCTCTCGGTCTTGCCGAATTTCGTTCCGTCGGCCTTCTTGATAAGCGGGCATGTGATGCCGTACGCTTCCTGACCGAGTTTGCGGCGTATAAGTTCTACACCCGTAGTGATATTGCCCCACTGGTCGCTGCCGCCGAGCTGCAACTTACACCCCATCGTCTCATACAGGTGCATGAAGTCGTACCCTTGCACCAACTGATATGTGAATTCGGTAAAACTCATACCGTCGCCCTCGCCGCTGAAACGTTTCTTGACCGAATCCTTGCTCATCATGTAGTTGACCGTGATGAACTTGCCTATATCCTTGATAAAGCTGAGGAAAGACATCTCCTTCATCCAGTCGTAGTTATTGACCAACACTGCGGCATTGGGCGCGTCCGACTCGAAATCGAGCAGTTTGCTCAACTGTGCCTTGATGCCGGCCTGATTGCGGCGCAAGGTATCTTCGTCCAGCAGGTTGCGCTCCAAGGATTTGCCCGACGGGTCGCCTATCATACCAGTAGCACCACCGACCAACGCCACCGGACGATGGCCGCTCGCCTGAAAATGTTTCAATATCATTACACTCACGAGGTGTCCTATATGAAGCGAATCGGCCGTAGGGTCGATCCCAACATAAGCCGTCACCATCTCCTTGGCGAGCAGTTCTTCAGACCCGGGGATCATATCGTGGATCATTCCCCTCCATTTGAGTTCCTCTACAAAATTCATCGTCATAAAAGTTTTGAGAGAGCAAAAATACGACTTTTTACCCAAACCTCATTATACTATAATGATTTTCAATCAATTCGTCGGAATCATAATCCCCCGACAGAGCCTACTGTCTGCAAAACGGACTATAATTCAACGATATACAAATGAATGGCGTCTTTTCGGATACCCTTCATTTGTCAGTATGAGACACAAAACGCTACTCCCTATCCAGCGGGATCTCGTAGTATATGCCGACGTCTATGAACTGTCCGCCGAAATCCTGATTACATTTAACCGCAATGAGGTTCTCTTCACCTGGTCTAAGTGCTTTTTTGGCCTCCGGCAGGATGTCGAATACCTTATAATCGCCGCAGAACCCTTTGGCCGAGAACGCCAATACGCCGTTTATATAGACCTCTACGTCATCGTCATGGAACATATAGAGTTTCAGACTGTTAATCTCGTCCCGAGTCATCTTTTCCGGCGTAACCGTTTTGCGTAAGTATATTGTACCGGTATCCCAAGTCGTCCTCGTGACCGCATTGCCGGGGCTGTTTTTGCCGAATCCGGCCATACCTACCGACCAATTGCTGTCATCGAAGTCGAGATCGGTATTCCATCCATCGCCTACATTGAAATTCAAATCGCCGCAATAGTATTTCCACCTCGATCCGTTCGTCAATTGCAACCCAGTCGATACTATACTTTTGGCCGCAGTCTTGTAAAGTTTCTCGGCTCCGGCCCTGAAACGTGCACGCTGCCCGTCGTCCATTTTCGACAGCTTGCGATCATACGTGTAGAGTCCGTTGATCTCACCCTCGATGTCGGTAATCTGTGTGTAGACGAGGCCGCACATTCCGTCCGCAGTCTGGGCCAAAGCCTGACGGTTAAGCTGTTCGAGCGCTTTGGCAAGATCGTCGCCAGATTTCAGCGAAGCATACGGGTTATCGGCCTTACCCCAAGAGTGGCTGCTTATAGGCAAGCCGTAACCGCCCGTCTCTCCACACACGTTCGCACGCTTGTTGTACGTATTGTCGAACGTCAGCGGCAACGAATACGAGTGTCTGTCTTTAATATCGCCTATTTCGTAATCGGTCCAACCGCTGGCCGCGTTTATCAGCCTCGTCCCGTCCAGCTCCCTCACGAGATCGACGACGTTCTGGGTGTGGCTGATCTGGCCGCCGAACTGGCCGCCGCCCTCGTTGAACGGAACCCACACGACGATAGACGGATAATTCTTCAGCGAGTTTATCATAGCCGTAAGTTCGCGTTCGAAATTATGCCTGATCCAATTGTTGTATTCGAATGCCTCGGCACCTTTCAGGTGATCGCGGTTGTTCGCATTCGGAATATCCTGCCAAACCAACAGTCCAACCTTATCGCAGTAGTTATACCAACGTGCCGGCTCGACTTTGATATGTTTACGCGTCATATTGAATCCGAGCTCCTTGGTTTTGTCTATGTCGAAATACAACGCCTCGTAGCTGGGTGCGGTATGAAGTCCGTCGGGCCAGAATCCCTGATCAAGAGGCCCGTACTGGAACACAGGTTTGTTATTCAGGAACATCCACGGTTTGCCGCGCAGCGTTCCCAATGCTATCTTACGCATACCGAAATAACTGTCCACCTCGTCCACGACGGCAGAGCCTGCCATAAGTTCGAACTTCAGGTCGTACAAGAACGGCGAATCGGGAGACCAAAGTTTGGGATCGCGCACTTCCAGAACAGCCTCCTTACCGGGATCAACTATCTTTTGCGTCACCTGCTTTCCGCTTTCGAGCACTGTCACACGGACTTTGGCATCGGCCACTACGTTTTCCCCATCTATTGTAACCTTGACCACCTCATTGTCGATGTCGGGCACAATAGTAAAATCTTTGATATAGGATTTCCCGACAGCCTCCAACCATACGGTCTGCCATATACCGCTCGACGGCGTGTACCATATATTGGCAGGCTTCATGACCTGCTTGCCTCGCGGCTGTCCGGCATCGGTCGGATCGTACACCTGCACCACCAACTCCTGTCGGCCACCCGGTTTGAGCGCATCGGTAATGTCGAACCAGAACGGATCGTAACCGCCGGAGTGGGAGCCAACCTCCTTGCCGTTCACATATACGAAACAACGCCAATCTACCGCACCGAAATGCAGTAACACACGCTTGCTCCTCATCTCTTTCGACACAGAGAAATAGCGTCTGTAAGCGTACGATTTATTCTGGTTCGCGTAATCCGTATCCATAATACCCGACAGGGCCGATTCGACAGGGAACGGAACCAATATCTTTTTATCATAAACTGCCTTGGGATCGTATTGACCAATGGCCGACGTGTCAGATTTCAGGAAATCCCACACTCCGTTGAGATTAGTCCAATTCTCCCTGACCATCTGCGGGCGTGGGTACTCGTCGAAAAGATTGTCCGGGTCAATATTTTCGCCCCACTCCGTCATCAGTGGAGCCTGTTTCTTCTCCCATCTCTGGGCGGCACCGGCAGCGCTAGTGCAGAACACGCACAGCACGACCAACGATAAAAAAGTTCTGTTCATCATAAGGATAGCTTAGTCAACCATATAAAAATCCGTTAAAGATACTATTTTACCCACAGCGTCACACCACCGCCACAATCTAATCTACAAAATTTGTTCAGCCGCCTATGCCGGCCGCCCCACTATCCATATAGGGTAAATTTCGGTTTTTTGACATAAAACACTTCATCGTTTTCAAAATAAACCATAACTTTACGGAAAGAGTCCGGTGTTCTGCAACATGGACACCCACTTCGAGAATCTAAACCGACATCATAACATACGGCCATGAAAAGACCATTATTCTATCTGATAACATTAGCACTTGCCACAGTAACGCTTACCTCATGCGGAGACGACGACAAAAAGAAAAGCACACTTCCCGATTACACATCGTGGATAACTGGGGCATACTCCGGCAACGCCAGTCTCGACATAGGGTATCCCGACTCGGCGGTTATCGAAGCCGGAAACATAACATGGGTTCCCAACTTCAGGGACCAATCACAGGAGATCCAAATATCACGCGCAACAAAGAATCAGATAAATATCCTTCTCGGCGACATCAACGTCATACCCAACGACTCCGTACAATGGGGAGTAATTAGAGATTTGGCTCTGCTGAACGTCAAGATAGAAAAAGAAAAGGATTCCAACAGGCTGCGCTTCAGGCGTACTGGTGTAAACATCTCGGCGAACGGAGAAGATCTGGCAGACGGTTCGGCCGACATAAACGGTATACTACACGAAGATGGCAAATGTGTGATGACCGTAGAGGTAACGATGAAGCCCAGCCGTATGTTCATGCTGAGCATTACGGCACTCCCCGAAGAAGAGGAATAATCTATAATTTCAGCGTAGGCGAAACCGTACCAAACGTATAAAATTAGAGTCGCTGCGACATAATCGACCCGCATAGAGACATGATGCACAAGCAGTCTCGACAAATCGGGAATAGACAATTCGTAAAATACAAAACTTACAAAAGAAGGCGGCCTTTGCAGACCGCCTTCATATATACAGACTTACAGTACCACTGTCGTCCAACCATACGGATCGGGTATTTCACCGAACTGTATTCCGTGAAGTTTCTCATACAACTTCGTAGTCCAAGGGCCGGCATGTACGCCGTCTCCATACGTGAATACCTCGTTCGTATCGAAATCGTATATCTTCCCGACCGGAGAGATCACGGCCGCAGTTCCACACGAACCTGCCTCTTCGAAAGTAGACAGTTCCGACACATTGACCTTACGCGTTTCTACACGCAATCCCATATCGGCCGCTATCTGCTTGATACTTTTATTCGTGATAGACGGCAGTATCGAAGGTGATTCTGGAGTTATGTACGCTCCGTCACGGATACCGAAGAAGTTAGCCGCACCACATTCGTCAATATATTTCTTCTCGCACGGATCGAGATACAGCACGCTCGGGAAGCCTTTCTGGTGGCCGATTTCAGCCGACAACAGACTGGCGGCATAGTTACCGCCGACTTTGACGTTACCCGTACCATGCGGCGCAGCACGGTCGTGGTCGCGGTCTATCATTACATTGATAGCGTTGAACCCTGTTTTATAATAAGGGCCTACCGGCGTTACGAACACCATGAACAGGTATTCGTTCGCAGGTCTTACACCAACCTGCGGACCAGTACCCACCAGCAACGGGCGGATATAGAGCGACGCACCGGTCCCATAAGGCGGGATGAAACGGCTGTTGGCTTCAACGACCATCTTGACCGCCTTGATGAAAAGCTCCTCGGTAGGAGCCGCCATCTTTGTATACTCCGCAGTGCGGGCCATACGGCGGGCATTCTCCTCAACACGGAACAAGCGCACTTTACCATCCTTGCCGCGATATGCCTTGAGACCCTCGAATGCCTCCTGCCCGTAGTGCAGGCATGTTGCGGCCATGTGCATGGTGATAGTTTCGTCATCGGTCAACGTAAGTTCACCCCACTTACCGTCGCGCCAGTAAGAGCGCACGTTGAAATCGGTTTTCATATACCCGAAACCCAGATTTCCCCAATCTATATTTTCCATTTTAACGTAAAACGTTTAGTTGTTGTCTCTTTGTAGGGTTCATCAGCCTTACTACTCCACGCGCAGTTCCGGCGAACAGCATTATCAAACCGGCAACTTCCAAAAGCTTAACCCTGAAATACAATCCTGCAATCATAATCAAAAAGCAAACTGTCAGGAACAGCAAAAGCGCCCCTACCGTTCTGCACAACCTTCGCTCGTCCCACTTTGCTTTTACTGTTGCGGGCAGATTTATCATACCGACTCCTTTACCTGTCAACATATATATGCCAATCGAGGCACAAACCAAAATCAGTATTATAAATACCGCATACGCAACTGTCATAACTATCCTATCGTCCCCCCGCTTTTTACTTTATCGACCGGGGATACGAGCGACAGTTTTCCTGTGGCAGGGTCGGAAGCCATCAGGATCATACCCTGCGACACGACACCCTTTAACTCTCTCGGTGCGAGATTAACGAGCACGAGCACCTGTCTCCCGATAAGCTCCTCGGGCGTATAGTATTCCGCTATTCCCGACACTATCTCGCGTTTGTCGATTCCCGTGTCAATAGTGAGCTTGAGCAGTTTCTTGGTCTTAGCGATCTTTTCGGCAGCCAATACCGTAGATACACGGATGTCCATAGCGCCGAAATCATCGAACGATACGGTATCCTTCTGCGGCTCTATGGTTCCGCCACCCGCTTCGGCTATCTGATTCTGCTGACGCGTATCGGCAAGTTTCTGCAACTGCCTCTCGATAACGCTGTCGTCCACCTTCTCGAACAGCAATTCGGCCTTGCCGATCTTATGCCCCGCCTCGATAAGGTCCGTGCGTCCCAAGTGCTGCCACCCGAACGGCTTCGTATCGAGCATCGCCAATATTTTGGCCGACGTGAACGGCATGAACGGTTCTGTGGCGATAGCGAGGTTGGCCGTGATCTGCAACGCCACGTTGAGTATCGTAGCCACCCTGTCCGGATCGGTCTTGATTACTTTCCACGGCTCTGTATCGGCAAGGTACTTGTTTCCGAGACGTGCGATGGCCATAGCGTCCTTGAGCGCCTCGCGGAAACGGTAGTTCTCTATATTCTCTTCGAGCGAGGTACGCAGTTCTGGCAACTCGCCGAGAATGTCCTTGTCATAGTCGGTCAATTCGCCGCATGCAGGAACCTTGCCTTCGAAATATTTGTCCGTCAGCACCAAAGCACGGTTCACGAAGTTACCCAACACGGCAACGAGTTCGTTGTTGACACGCGCTTGGAAATCCTTCCACGTAAAGTCGTTGTCCTTTGTCTCCGGAGCGTTGGCACACAGTACATAACGCAACATATCCTGCTTGCCCGGAAATTCCTCCAGATATTCGTGCAACCATACCGCCCAATTACGGGAGGTCGAGATCTTATCGCCTTCGAGATTCAGGAATTCATTGGCCGGCACATTTTCCGGAAGGATGAAATCCCCGTGAGCTTTCAGCATAGACGGGAAAACGATACAATGGAACACGATATTGTCCTTACCGATGAAGTGCACCATTTTGGTGTCTTCGCTCTTCCAATACTTCTCCCAGTCGGGTGTAAGCTCTTTCGTAGCCGAAATATACCCTATCGGGGCATCGAACCACACGTAAAGCACCTTACCTTCAGCTCCCTCCACAGGAACCGGAATACCCCAGTCGAGGTCGCGGCTCACGGCACGGGGCTGCAAGCCGAGATCGAGCCAACTTTTGCACTGACCGTACACGTTGGCCTTCCACTCCTTATGCCCGTCGAGTATCCACTCGCGCAGGAATTGTTCGTGCTTGTCGAGAGGCAGATACCAGTGGGTAGTCTCCTTCATCACGGGAACAGAGCCCGTTATCGTACTCTTTGGATTTATGAGGTCGGTCGGATTGAGCGTACTTCCGCACTTCTCGCACTGGTCGCCATACGCACGCTCGTTCTGGCAGTGCGGGCAGGTCCCCATCACATAACGGTCCGCGAGAAAAACCTTAGCCTCCTCGTCATAGTACTGCATGGAGGTCTGTTCCGTAAACTCGCCCTTGTCGTACAGCACACGGAAGAACTCCGACGCCGTCTTATAGTGCATAGGCGAGGTAGTGCGCGAATATATGTCGAACGAGATACCCAGTTCCTCGAACGAAGCCTTTATCATATTATGGTACTTGTCCACTATATCCTGCGGCGAAACGCCTTCGGCTCGTGCCTTCAGCGTGATGGGCACGCCGTGCTCGTCGCTTCCGCAAACCCACACTACGTCCTGCCCCTTCAGCCTGAGGTAACGCACATAAATATCTGCCGGCACGTATACGCCCGCCAAGTGTCCTATATGGACAGGCCCGTTGGCGTAAGGCAACGCCGATGTGACAAGGTAACGATTGTACTTCTTCATTTGCATCCCGTTATTTTTAAGGCGGCGAACTTCGCTGGAGTTCGTAGAATCCGGCCAACACGCCGGAAGCCGAACCAACGCGGACAGCTCTGCACATACACCACAACGGCAGGTCTTTCGTCCGGTCGCTCACACGTTTGGCAAAGTTACATTTTTTTCCCCGTTTCGGCACTTTTGGGCATCGTAAAAATACGAATTTCGTAAAATTCAATTTCCATGCCCAGCAAAGAACAAACATACACCCGCAAATGCAAACAAAAAAGCCGGTTTCAGAAATTCCGAAACCGGCTCAATCATATTACGAGACAAATTTATTCCATGGCTTGTTTCCTTCGAACATACCACTGTAGCGCTATATTGCCTGCCAACGGGAACAGGATGATCAAAAAGAGCCACGCTACCCTGTTCCATCCCGGCATCGGCGTTACGAACAGCCTGTAGACGCCGAAAAGGATCAATACCACCCTCGCGATCTCCAGAATAGTGAATAGCGTGGAATTATCCATTGCTCTATAAATAAACAATATCTGAAAAATCAAGTGTCTGCGTCATAATTTCACCTATACCCTCAATAACTATATAGGCTTTATAAGTAGCGATTATATGATAATAAATTCCCCACCGGTCGTTTTCCCCGTCATAAACCCAGTTCGCCTCAGCATTCTGTTGTTCCCAACCAGAACCTATCGTTACACCTCCAAGCCAACTATTTACATCTATGGGCCCCAATGTATTCTCCCACTGCAAACTAACATTCACTGTTATTAAACCTGCAAAATAATCAACATGTTGTATTCCTTGCGAAGGAGGCAAATTAGAAGATTCACTGCGCGTTTTTAATAAAGGGAACTTCTTTTCGCTTTTATGGACAAAATTTCCACCATCCTTATGTGGCAACTCTTGATATAAAAGCTGCATATTGTTCTGAAAATACGCTAACGCTTCATCTTCTGAATCGAATACCAAAGGATCTATTCCATCAGGAATATCCGCCACATTAATTTTTGTTCTGCCAATATCATTGGCACTAAAAGTTGACACATTTATTGCTGTTTTAATTTCTTCTCCATTTCCCAATTCATCATACGCACAAGAAAACAAAGAAATAGCAACAATCAACATCATCAAATTTTTGCTCAAAACTTTCACCTGCATAACATAATATAATTATTGTTTATTATGCAATAATAATTTTTGTGTTTTATAACAAAAATTACAAATCAATATTCAAAGCGTGAAAGATCAATCTATGTAAACCTCCAGCAAATTGCCTTTGCCCGTAAGGGTCACGCCGTCGAACTCGGCCGGAACAAGCATCGTCTCTCCTTTCTCCAACGTCTCCTCGCCGCCCTGACAAGCGACCTTCATCTCTCCGTCAAGACACATATATATCACGAACGAATCGAGGTCCTCGTAATCCCTCGCCAACGTTCCGTCCAATTCAATCTCGTTCGTGGTGAAATATCGGCAGTCCGCGATATTGACCGGCTCGTTGACTATCGGAGCAGCCGTAACGTTCAGGTCCTTGGGCTCACCGAAGTCTATCGCATCCACAGCAAGTTCCGTATGCAATTCGCGCGGATTACCTTTGTCGTCCACACGCCCCCAATCGTCCACACGATAGGTAATATCCGAAGTCTGCTGTATTTCGGCGATTAACAGTCCCTTGCCAATGGCGTGTATGGTCCCGGCCGGAATAAAGTAAGCATCGCCCGGTTTCACCTCCCAACGCGCCAAAAGTTCCGGCAGATTGCCCTTGGCTACGGCTTCGAGGTATTGTTCGCGGCTCACCTTGCCATTGAATCCCACATACAGGAAAGCTCCCGGCTCCTTGCCCACCACGTACCACATCTCGGTCTTGCCGTATGAATTGTGGCGTTCGCGTGCCAGCTCATCGTCAGGATGCACCTGTATCGACAACACATCGCGGGCGTCGATAAGTTTGATAAGCAACGGGAATTCGACCCCGAATTTCTCATATACCTTGTCGCCGACAAGTTCGCCCATATAGACCTCGATAAGCTCTTCCAGATTATTCCCTTTGAGTTTACCGTTCGAAACGACGGATATATCCCCCTGAACACCGGACAGTTCCCAGCTCTCGCCAATCATCTTGCCTTCCGGCAGTTTTTTCCCCATCTTCGAAGCGAGCATACTCCCGCCCCATATGCGCTCTTTGAAACGCGGCTTGAATTTTAACGGATACAACATATTTCGTTTGTTTTGATTACACGATTTTTCCAGCGGCCAAAAATAACTCTTTTTTACCTGATTCACACATTTGATTCACAATATTTTTGTTAATTTTGAGCCGTGTTGACGCACCGTTCCTGACGCAAATGCCAGCGACAACCAGATGCCGGCAATCGCAGGAATGCTGTCTCCAAATTAAAATATTTAAATCCAATATGAAGAACACAGTACTCGTAACCGGTGGGGCAGGTTTCATCGGTTCGCACACCGCGGTCGAACTCACTAACGCCGGTTTCGGCGTGGTCATCGTCGATGACCTGTCCAATTCCGACATGGGGGCGGTAGAAGGCGTGCGTAAGATCACAGGCGTAGAGATCCCATTCGAAAAGGCCGACTGCAACAGCCGTGAAGAACTCGAACAGGTATTCAAAAAATATAAATTCAACTCCGTCATACACTTCGCGGCCAGCAAAGCCGTCGGAGAATCGGTCGAGAAGCCGTTGCTCTACTACCGCAATAACGTAGGCTCGTTCGTGAACATCCTCTCGCTCATGTCGGAATACGGTGTCAGCAACATCGTGTTCTCGTCTTCGGCAACCGTCTACGGTCAGCCCGATACACTCCCTGCCACTGAACAGACTCCGCGCAAGCCCGCAACATCTCCCTACGGCAACACCAAGCAGATGTGCGAGGACATCCTGCGCGACAGCGTAGCGGCATACAAAGGTCTCAAAGGTATCGCCCTCCGCTATTTCAACCCGATAGGCGCACATCCATCGGCCCTCATCGGCGAACTTCCCAAAGGCGTGCCGAACAACCTCGTGCCGTTCATCACCCAGACCGCTGCCGGCATCCGCAAGGAGTTGAGCGTATTCGGTGACGACTACAACACACCCGACGGTTCGTGTCTGCGCGACTACATCGACGTCGTAGACCTCGCTAAAGCGCACGTAGTGGCCGTTACCCGAATGATAGAAAACAAGGGCAAAGCAGAATACGAGATATTCAACATCGGCACGGGCGTTCCCGTATCGGTATTGGAGCTTGTCAATACGTTCCAGAAGGTGAACGACGTCAAAGTCCCCTACAAGATAGTCGGGCGCCGTGCAGGCGACGTAGAGGCCGTATGGGCCGACACCAAGTTGGCCAACAACGAACTCGGCTGGAAAGCCGAACGCACGCTCGACGACACGCTCGCTTCGGCATGGGCTTGGGAAAAGCACATCAGAAACATCAAATAAACGCGAATGCGACGAATTGCGTAGGCCGCCCTCACACCGAAGGCGGCCTATGTTTTTTAGCTACCCCCGGCCCGCCACACGACATTACAGACAAACGGCCCGGCAAAATACGACTATCCGGCCAATTAATTGGATTTTTGGAAAAAAACATTATATTCGCATTCTATCATACGACACCTATTTTGAACCTACTAAAACTACAATCTGAATCATGGCACAAACAAAAAGAGTATACACCTTCGGCAACAAAAATGCCGAAGGCAACGGCAAAATGAAAGAGCTGCTCGGCGGCAAAGGTGCCAATCTGGCGGAAATGAACCTGATCGGCATACCGGTCCCTCCGGGATTCACCATCACCACCGAGGTATGCGCCGAATATTACAAAAAAGGCAAGGAGGCCGTCATCGCGATGATACAGCCGGAAGTGGAGAAGGCGGTCGAACAGATCGAACAACTCACCGGAGCGCAGTTCGGCGGCAAGGAGAATCCGCTACTCGTGTCGGTACGCTCGGGCGCACGCGCTTCTATGCCCGGCATGATGGATACTATCCTCAACCTCGGGCTCAACGATCAGGCGGTGGAGGCCATCACCAAGCGCACGGGCAACGCACGTTTCGCATGGGACTCGTACCGCCGTTTCGTACAAATGTACGGTGACGTGGTCCTCGGCATGAAACCCGAAAGCAAGGAAGACCACGATCCGTTCGAGGAGATCATCGACAAGATGAAAGAGGAGCAGAACGTCAAGAACGATACCGACCTCTCGACCGACGATCTCCGCGAGATGGTCAAACGCTTCAAGGCCGCGGTAAAGAAACAGACCGGCATGGATTTCCCGACCGACCCGTGGGAACAGCTTTGGGGAGCGGTGAATGCAGTATTCCAAAGCTGGATGAATGACCGCGCAATTTACTACCGCAAGCTCAACAACATCCCGGCCGAATGGGGTACTGCCGTCAATGTACAGGCAATGGTGTTCGGCAACATGGGCGAGAACTCGGCAACCGGCGTCTGCTTCACCCGCGACGCCGCCACAGGCGAAGACATATTCAACGGCGAATACCTCGTCAACGCACAAGGCGAGGACGTGGTGGCGGGCATCCGCACACCGCAGCAGATAACGCTCGAAGGTTCGCGCCGTTGGGCAAAGGCACAGAACGTATCCGAAGAGGAGCGCAGGGCCAAATACCCGTCGCTCGAAGAGGTCATGCCGCAGGTATACAAAGAATTGGACGAGACGCAGCAGAACCTCGAAAACTATTTCAAGGATATGCAGGACCTCGAATTCACCATACAGGACGGCAAGCTCTGGATGCTCCAGACCCGTAGCGGCAAGCGTACCGGCGCGGCCATGGTGAAGATAGCGATGGACATGCTCGAACAAGGGATGATAGACGAGAAAACGGCTGTACTTCGTTGCGAACCAGCGAAGCTCGACGAACTGTTACACCCCGTATTCGACAAGGGGGCGATGAAAAACGCCAAGGTCCTCACAAAAGGTCTTCCGGCATCTCCCGGTGCTGCCAGCGGCCCCATCGTATTTTTCGCCGAGGATGCCGAGAAATGGGCCAACGACGGAAAGAAGACTATCCTCGTCCGTATCGAGACATCACCCGAAGACCTCAAGGGCATGAACGTGGCCGCCGGCATCCTGACTGCTCGCGGCGGCATGACCTCGCACGCGGCGGTTGTCGCACGCGGCATGGGTAAATGTTGCGTATCGGGAGCAGGCGAGGTCAAAATAGACTACAAGACACGCACGCTCACCATAGGCGATACGACGATAAAAGAGGGTGACTGGATCTCGCTCAACGGTACGACCGGCGAAGTCTATCTCGGACAGGTTGCCACGAAGGCCGCCGAATTGAGCGGCGATTTCGCCAAACTGATGGACCTCGCAGGCAAATACGCTCACATGAAGGTCAGGGCCAATGCAGACACTCCGAACGATGCTAAAGTGGCGTTCCAGTTCGGCGCTGAAGGCATCGGCCTCTGCCGCACGGAACACATGTTCTTCGAAGGCGACCGCATCAAGGCCGTGCGCGAGATGATACTCGCCGGCGACGAAGCCGGCCGTCGTGTGGCACTCGCCAAGCTTCTTCCAATCCAGCGCGGCGACTTCGAACAACTGTTCGAAGTGATGAACGGCTACCCGGTTACGGTACGTCTGCTCGATCCGCCGCTCCACGAGTTCCTGCCACAAACCGAAAAAGAGCAGGACGAGATGGCGAAGGACATGGGCATTCCGTTAGCGACCGTCAAGGAGAAAGTGGAATCGTTGCACGAAGTCAACCCTATGCTCGGCCATCGCGGCTGCCGTCTCGGCAATACATATCCTGAGATCACCGAGATGCAGGCCCGCGCCATTATCGAAGCGGCGATGAACGTGAAGAAACGCGGTATTCCGGTGCACGTAGAGATCATGGTCCCGCTCGTGGGCAACCACAAAGAACTGCGCTACCAGAAAGGCATCATAGACACGGTTGCCAACGAAGTGTTCTGTGAACGCAACGACAAGATAGAATACATGGTAGGCACTATGATCGAAGTGCCGCGTGCCGCAGTCACGGCGAACCAAATAGCCGAAGTTGCCGAATTCTTCTCGTTCGGCACGAACGATCTTACGCAGATGACGCTCGGATTCTCCCGCGACGACATAGGCAAATTCCTGCCAGTGTACCTCGAAAAGGGGCTCATCAAGAACGACCCCTTCCAGATACTCGACCAGAACGGCGTAGGGCAGCTCGTGCGCGAAGCCGTGCTCAAAGGCCGTGGCACACGTCCTGTGCTCAAATGCGGAATATGCGGCGAGCACGGCGGCGAACCGAGTTCGGTAGAGTTCTGCCACTACGCAGGCCTCAACTACGTGAGCTGCTCACCGTTCCGCGTGCCGATAGCACGTCTCGCAGCCGCACATGCAGCACTGAAACAGCAATAAAGGGCCTAGGGCCAAAGAATAAAGGGACCCTGAAAGGTCCCTTTATTCGACATCACATACATACAGTAACAATTTTAATACAATGGATTACAAAGAACTGATGAAGAAAGACGCTTTCGCCGCAGAGGTAGGCATCACACTCGAAGATGTCGCCCCGGGGAGCGCAACGGCCAAACTGACGATTGAAAAGAGACACCTTAACGCATACGGAGTCGCACAAGGCGGCTCGATATTCACACTCGCCGATTTCGCATTGGCAGCAGCCGTAAACGCACACGGGATACTGGCGTTCTCCATGCAGTCGGACATACGCTATCTCGAATCGGCATTCGAAGGCGACGTACTCACCGCCACAGCAGAAGAGACGCTGCTCCGCAAAAGGATAGCCCAATACCACATAAGCGTCAAAAGACAGGACGGTACGGAAGTGGCTATCTTCGACGCTATCTGCTACCGCAAACAGGGATAATCCAAAAATCGGACAGCCGCAGATTCCAACGACACGGTTTTGCAAGCAACCGCTATCTGCGTGACTTATGCCCGGGCAAGTAACATTCCAGATATGAGAAGCGCTATGGGATAACACTTCTCACGTATCACAACAAACTCCAAGATACGTCCGAAGATATTCCCCAAGCAGCCTCAGTCTACACAAGCCCCCGCCAGACTTTTGGCAGGGGCTTATATTCTCACTCAACGGCAATACCGTCCAAAACCTATTTTTCAAAGCGGCTTACGCGCACGTAATCAAACGCCCTCGACAATAGCATCTAAAGCCGTTAACCGTTTTGCGCGAAGTACTTGCAATAGTCCGTAACACCGCACTTATCGCAATGAGGCTTGCGGGCCATACACACATAACGCCCGTGCAGTATGAGCCAATGGTGCGCCAACGGCAACAGATCGGCAGGAATATGCTTGGTAAGCTGCATCTCGGTCTGCAATGGAGTTTTGGCGTTGACCGACAAGCCTATCCGGGCCGACACCCTAAAGACATGCGTATCTACCGGCATCACATTTTTATTGAAGATGACCGCCCCCATGACGTTTGCCGTCTTACGCCCAACGCCGGGCAGCCTCTGCAACTGGTCGAGATCGGTAGGTATCTCGCCGCCGAACTCGCTCACCACCATTTTAGCCATATTGACCAGATGGCGGGCCTTATTGTTTGGATATGATATGCTTTTAATGTAAGCGAAAACCTCCTCCGGCTCGGCCTCGGCCAAATGTTGCGGCGTCGGATATTTATCGAAAAGCGCAGGCGTGGTCATGTTCACACGCTTGTCGGTACACTGCGCGGCGAGTATCGTAGCCACGAGCAACTGGTACGGGGTGTCGTAAACGAGTTCCGTTTCGGCCATCGGCATATTCTCCGAAAACCAACGGATAACCCCTTCGTATCTCTCCTTTATGGTCACAGCAACAAATTTTATAATGAACACAAATACTTATGTCGCGGAGAGCAAACCAACAACGTATCCTTCTCTCCCGAATACACATGCTTTTCGAACATGATGCCTTTCTTGTCCAACACCACGTACATTTTATCCACCGTATCTTTCTCTCCCTGACGGTGAACATCATCGAACAAAATTACGAACTCTTCCGCCAGAAGCCCTGCCTCTATTATATCGAGGATATGATCGTGCGAATCCTTTTCGCATCCCCACGGCCCGTCTACCAGTATACAGTCATACTTACGACCCTCAATGACCGGCAACAGATCTTTGTATCCGATATGCGGCGGCTCGTCGGCAGTTATCTCAAGAGGCACGACCTTCACGAGTTCCGCCATGCCGTATTTTGCACAGAACAACTCTTTCCACGACTCGTCGTGCTCTATCACCGTCAAATCCGCATCCGGATTGCCAGCCTTGTACTGCATGGTCATCTTAGAACTCTCTCCCAAACCGAATTCGAGTATCGACACGGGACGAAAATTATCCAATATCCTAAACAGGACATAAAGTGCCGGAAAACCCATGGCCCAACGCCCCGGGCAGAGCGACCTCCGCACGAACCATTCCGAATCCTGCACTGCACACTTAAAGACCTCGGCCCATATCAATTCATTAAGTTTTCGGTTCGTATTCTCCTCGACGCGCTTCAGACGCCTCTTTATCCTACTTCCGAACATCCCAAATATATTTTATATTATTGCGAGCTTGGCATATTTGCTAAGCAAAGTCTTCTTTCCGGCCGCCGGATCATCGAACTGCACCGTTATCTTCCTATCTCCACCGAAATGCTCGATTAGAGATATGGTCCCCTTACCGAACTTGGCGTGCGACACTCTCTGGCCGACCGCAAACAAACTGCTGTCCGAAACCGCTTGCGGCGTCGGAGCGTCCTGTACCACGTCAGCGCCAGCCACCCGCTTGCCCATACTTTTAAAGCGGCTTCCCGGACCTTCGACAGGACGCGGCGCCTCATATCTCGGAACAGGCTTCGACGATTCGGTACGGCGCTCCCAAGGCTGTCGCTGACGGTCGCCCCCCCCCTGTCTGTTACCGCCGTAAGATTGTCCTCGGCCTGCATACTGCGACCTATCCTCGCGCGCACGTTCGTTATTGTCGTTATAATTCTTACGGACCATCTCTGCCGGACGGTCCCGCCCACCGGCTTCGCTCAGATCGAAAGCCATGTCGAGATATTTCGGGTCTATCTCCGAAAGGAAACGGCTCGGCGAACTCGACGCCATCTTACCCCACTGAAAACGATTCCCTGCGAACGAAAGCCACGCTCTGCTCTCTGCACGCGTAATGGCTACATAGAACAGCCGGCGCTCCTCCTCGACATCATCCTCGCCATTCATACTTCTCATGCTCGGGAACAAATTCTCTTCCAACCCTACGACAAACACATACCTGAATTCCAATCCCTTAGCCGAATGGACCGTCATCAGAGTCACTTTCTCCTTATCTTCCTCTTGCTCGTCCATATCCGTAAGCAGAGTGACGCTCTGCAGCCATTCGGTAACGGAAGGTTCAGCCACTACTCCCTCGACAGGTTCGCCCGTAGTGGGATCGAATTGCATCTCAGCCTGCTGCTGTTCCGAGAAAAACTGCATGGAGTTGAGCAACTCCTTGATATTCTGCAAAGCACTCTGGGATTCCGGCGTATTCTCCATGCGATAACTGCCCATGATACCGCTCTTAACGGCAACATTCTCTCCGAATTCGAACAGCGACATGGTCGTGCGGTCTTGCGACAGCGAGCTGATAAGCTCCGTGAACTCCTTCACCTTGCGCTCCGCACCGGCGTTCAGGCCGGCCCCTTTCAGGTCGCCCGTCGTAACGAACGTCCAGATACTTTGCCCCTGCTCCGAAGCGGCCTGAGCCAGACGCCCCACAGTAGTATCGCCGATACCGCGCGTCGGATAGTTCACGATACGGCGAAAAGCCACATCATCGTTCGGGTTAACTATAAGCTGCATGTAGGCCATCATATCCTTGACCTCCTTGCGCTGGTAGAACGACATGCCGCCATAGATACGATAAGGTATGCCGCGCCGGCGGAAAGCCTCCTCGAACACGCGCGACTGCATATTCGTGCGGTACAGCAGGGCTATCTCGCTCCACTTTGCCCCGTCGCGTGACAACGAACGTATCTCGTCGGCCACCAACGAAGCCTCTTCCTGATCCGTATAGGCCTTCATAACCTTTATAGGCGCACCCTCGTCGCCTTTCGAGAACGAAGCCTTGTCGAGGCGGTTCTTGTTCTTCTCGATAACGCTGTTCGCCGCCCCCACTATGGTCTGGGTCGAACGATAGTTCTGTTCAAGTTTGAATATCTGCGCCTGCGGAAAATCGTTGCGGAACTTGAGTATATTCTCGATCTTAGCTCCGCGGAACGAGTAGATGCTCTGCGCGTCGTCCCCCACCACACACACCTTATGGTGCTTCTCGGCAAGCCGGCGAATTATGATATACTGTGCGTAGTTCGTATCCTGATACTCGTCCACCAATATGTATTGAAACCTCTCCTGATACTTGGCCAACACGTCCGGGAAATCGCGGAACAGGATATTGATATTGAGCAACATATCGTCGAAATCCATCGCGGCATTCTCCTTGCAGCGGCGCATATACGCCTTGTATACCTCGATGAAATCGGGCATTTTGTGCTGGCGGTCCTCGGCTATGTACGACGGATTAGCTTCGTATGCCGCAGGCGTCACGAGGTTGTTCTTGGCCAAAGAAATACGCGAATGTATGGCGTTGGGCTTATAGTTGTCGTCCGGGAGATTCATCTCCTTGACAATGCTCTTTATCAGATTGCGGCTGTCGGAGGTGTCGTATATAGTGAAACTCGCCGGATAGCCCAGCTTGTCGGCCTCCATACGCAATATCTTGAGGAAAATGGAGTGGAACGTTCCCATCCACAGGCGGTCGCTCTGCTCTTTCGACACCATCTGGGCAATACGCTCGCGCATCTCGGCAGCAGCTTTATTGGTGAACGTAAGCGCCAATATCCGCCATGGCGGCACTCCCTGTTCGAGCATATATGCTATACGGCTGGTGAGCACACGGGTCTTTCCCGACCCCGCTCCGGCAACGATAAGCGACGGCATGTCGTAATTCACTACCGCGGCCCGTTGGGCTTCATTAAGGTTTTTGAGTAATTCAGACACTTCTCTCTCCATTCTTTTGCGATTTACAAAGTTATGTCTTTTATACCGATTTCGCCTTACATATATACGGCGGGACTATATTTTTTAGAAAATTTATAATAAATTTGTGAATGCCGCGTTCAAAGAAAACGAAGCGGCAAAGACAGGTCCATGACCGCCTCTGCCATGCGGACGCAAACGAAACCTAAACAATCCAAAATAAAACATGAGCGACGTTATAAATATCAAGGAGCTGAACGAACGCATCGAACGCGAAAGCGTTTTCGTCGACACGCTTTACATGGAGATGGGCAAAGTGATAATAGGCCAGAAACACCTGTTGGACACTTTGCTCATCGGCCTTCTGTCCAACGGGCACATACTGCTCGAAGGCGTGCCGGGACTCGCCAAGACACTCGCCATCACGACTCTCGCGCAAGCCGTGGACGCAAAGTTCAGCCGTATACAGTTCACCCCCGACCTTCTGCCGGCCGACCTTATCGGTACGCTGATATACTCACAGAAGAAAGAGGAGTTCACGGTGAAGAAAGGGCCTGTATTCGCCAACTTCATACTCGCCGACGAGATCAACCGTTCTCCAGCCAAAGTGCAGAGCGCACTGCTCGAAGCCATGCAGGAACGGCAGGTGACTATCGGCGACGAGACCTATCCGCTGCCGCAGCCGTTCCTCGTGCTCGCGACACAGAACCCGCTGGAACAGGAGGGTACTTATCCGCTGCCCGAGGCGCAGGTAGACCGTTTCATGCTCAAGGCGAGGATCACATATCCCAAGAAACAGGAGGAACGCGACATCGTGCGCCTCAACCTCTCAGGCGGCGGCATGCCGAAGGTCAACAAGGTGATAACACCCGAGGACATCGTGAAGGCTCGCGGCGTAGTGAACGACGTTTACATGGACGAAAAGATCGAAAAATACATCATCGACATAATCTTCGCCACAAGGGAGCCGCAAGACTACAATCTCCAGCAGCTCGCTACCCTCATCGGGTACGGCGGTTCGCCGCGAGCAAGCATCTCGCTGGCAAAGGCTGCCAAAGCGTATGCTTTCATCAAACGCCGCGGTTACGTCATTCCGGAAGACGTGCGTGCCGTGTGCCACGACGTTCTGCGCCACAGGATAGGACTGACATACGAGGCCGAAGCCGAGAACATCTCGACCGAAGAGATCATCACCGAGATACTGAACAACGTCGAGGTGCCGTAGCGGTCAACGCCCGACAGCGGCGGCAAGGCTAACCTAAAAACCCTTGAGTCATGAAAAACGCATTCGGTCTTCTTATTTTATCCCTTGTGATATTCCTAACAGGAATCCCGCGAGCAGAAGCGAAGAAACCAAAGAACGATCTGGACATTCTGACCTCCACCGCATGGAGGCACGCATGCTCGGACCATTCCGGACCAATCGGCAGCGAGATTTTCTTCATTTTCGACAAAAAAGCAGGCAGACACCTCATATATATGGACGGGATAAAGTTTACAGACGCAACGTTCAATTACTATCTCAGCGACTCGCCTGCAACAGACTATAATGCGAAAAGAGAAGGGAAGGTAAAAAAAGGGTAGTACATCACGATGAGGTACACGGGTTTCGACCCCGATACGCCCATGTACGGCATGTTAGTCAAGAAAGGAGTCAACCCGAATAAGCCGGGACCTCATACAAACGTTAAGATAACGTCTTTGAGTCCTCAAGAATTGGCGATCCCATCGGTCGGGATAGACGGGGTTTTAGTCCCGTGCGACGATTTGGAGGCCGCCGAAGCCAGACTCGCAAAGATCAGGCAAACGCTGATGAAAGAACGGCAAAGCACAAAACAACAGAAAAGCAAGAATCCGTCACAAGCGGCACAAAAAGGGAAACAACCAAACAGACGACAACCAGTTGGAAACCAGTAACGACATACTGAAACAGGTCCGCAAGATAGAGATCAAAACGCGTGGGCTCAGCAACGAGATATTTGCCGGACGCTATCACAGCGCGTTCAAAGGACGCGGCATGGCTTTCAGCGAGGTACGCGAGTACCGTATCGGCGACGACGTGCGCGACATAGACTGGAACGTCACGGCACGCAACAGCGCCCCATACGTAAAGACATTCGAGGAAGAACGCGAGTTGACCATGATGCTCATGGTGGACGTCAGCGGCTCCCGGATGTTCGGCACTACCGACAAACTAAAAAAGAACATAATCACCGAAATAGCCGCCGTTCTGGCATTCTCGGCCGCCGAAAACAACGACAAGGTGGGCTGCCTGTTCTTCAGCGACAAGGTCGAGAAGTTCATCCCACCAAAAAAAGGACGCGCACATGTGCTGATGATAATTCGGGAGCTGATCGAGTTCAAGCCCGAAGACACGGGAACGTCCCTGTCGGAGCCATTGCGATATATAACCAACATACTCAAGAAAAGGTGTACGATGTTCGTGTTGTCCGACTTCATGGACAGGCAGGACGACGTCGCGACGTTCGAAGAGGCGCTGAAGATAGCCAGCCGCAAACACGACATAGTCGGCATCAAAGTGTACGACCAAAGGGAGGCCGAACTGCCCGACGTAGGCATAGTGGAGCTGAAAGATGCCGAAACAGGCAAGAAAGTCTGGGTAGACACATCGTCGAAAAAAGTCCGGAACAATTACCACGACGAATGGGTAAAACGTTCGGCCGAGATAACACAGATACTCAACCGGGCCAAAGTAGACAACATCGCCGTGGACACGGGCGAAGATTACGTGAAATCGCTCATCAAACTGTTCAAAAAAAGATAGGAAATGAAGAGGTGGATAGCAAAATACGGTTTGGCGATCATAGCAGGAATGTCCATGTGCCTTCCGTTACTGCACGGACAAGGCAACACCGCTGCAAGGCAGCCACAAGGTTCGAACGCGGTCCCGCCGACCGTCAGGGCCTCCGTCACCCCGGACAGCATAGCCATAGGCGACCATTTCACGCTTGAGATAACGGTCGAAAAAGATGTGATGCAGGTCGTCGATTTTCCGCTGTTCGAGGAGCGTAAGATCAGCGACCAGATAGAGATACTCGGCGAGAGTCCTATCGACACGCTCAAACACGACGGACGCAGGATCGAAATACGCAAACGGTACAAACTCACCACATTCGATGAGGGTTACTACGGCATAGGCAAAATTCCTGTACTGTGGGCCGACAAAAATATAGTCGACACGCTCTTTTCCGCCGACTCGCTGTCGCTGACGGTCACCACGTTCCAGATCGACACGACCAAACAGACCATCTACGACATAAAACCGGTCGCCGAAGCGCCTTTCAGCCTTATGGAAGTCATCCTGTACATACTGGCTTACTTCCTGATATTACGCCCCATCATAATAGCCGTTGTCTCGGTTATTATCCTCAGAAAGCGTAAGAGAGGTATCGGAAAAGGCAAGTATAAACCGAGCGAGCCGCCGCATGTGACAGCCATACGCAACCTCGAAATGTTGCACAACCAGAAATTGTGGCAGAACAACAAACATAAATTCTACTACACGCGGCTCACGGATATTCTGCGCGAATACCTCGACGGACGCTACGCCATAGGAGCGATGGAGATGACCTCGGACGAGATAATGTCCGCACTGTCGGAAGCCGGAATACCTCAGAAATATTACGCCGATCTCGAAAGCGTGCTACGGGACGCAGACCTCGTAAAATTCGCCAAATACGTGCCCGACGCCGAAGCCAACGAAAAAGCGTATTACGACGCGTATTATTTTATCGAAAACACCAAGCCCACCGAGGTTGAAGCGACTCCGGGCGGACAGGACAACGAATTACAACCTTATGAATAGGCGCACGACACATATATTCCTCGTGGTGATAGCGATACTAATCGCAATCGGGGACGCGTCCGCCCAACTCATGCCGGAACGCAGGTTCATACGTAAAGGAAACAGGGATTACGCGAATGGCGATTACGCTGGCAGCGAAATAGACTACCTTCGGGCCAAAGGCAAAGACTCGTTATCTTTCGCGGCGGGGTACAATCTCGGCAACGCATATTACAGGCAGGGGCGGTTCGAAGAAGCCGCAACCGCATTCTCCAAGCCGGCCGTAGCGGGTATGACACCCGAATCGGCGGCACACAGTTTCTACAACGCCGGCAACGCGCAATTCCAACAGCGTAAACTGGAAGAGGCTCTGGAGAGCTATAAGCAGTCGTTACGCATCAATCCGGACGACCTCGAAGCCAAATTCAATCTGGCGTATGTGAAGAAGCTCCTTGAGAAAGACCAGCAGCAGGACCAAAACAAGGACGACAACCAAGACCAGCAAGACAACAAGGACAACCAACAGAATAAGAACGACCAGAATCAAGACCAAAACGGCCAAAACAAAGATCAAAACAAGGACCAGAATAAAGACAACGACCAAAACGACAATCAGGCCCAGAATAACGATCAGAACGGCGGCGGACAGCAAGACCAACAACAGTCCGGAATAACCAAAGAGGAAGCCGAACAGATGTTGCAGGCCATCGAGATGGGCGACGAAAAGACCCGCGATAAGGTCAACGCCAAGAAGGGACGTGCCGTAGGAGGACCGTCAAAGAACTGGTAACAAAACGAATAATATCCGCTGGGCATCGGTCAACACACACGGTATCGAACCGGGCCGGATAAGATTATAACGAGCTATATGCTTACGACAAAATGGATGGAATAACACGATTCGCAAACCCCGACCTGCTCTGGCTGTTGCTGGTGCTCGTACCGATGATAGCCTACTACGTCTTCCGAACGTGGCAGGGAGGGGCAGCCATACAGGTATCGAGCGTGTCGGGAGTCGAGAAAACCGGGAAATCGCTCAAATACTACGCACGTCACCTACCGTTCGTCATGCGATGCTGTGCGGTAGCTCTTCTAATAGTTGCGCTGGCACGTCCCCAGAGCAGCGAACAGGGCAGCAAGACCTCGACCGAGGGTATAGACATAGTGCTCGCAATGGACGTATCGGGCAGTATGTTGGCTCAGGACTTCAAGCCGAACAGGATCACGGTGGCAAAAGAGGTCGCCTCCAAATTCATCGTTGACCGAGTGAACGACCGTATCGGGATAGTGGTCTTCGCCGGCGAGAGCTTTACCCAATCGCCGCTCACAACGGACAAAAGAACGTTGACGAACCTTATGTCTCAGATACGAAGCGGCATCATAGAGGATGGGACAGCCATCGGCAACGGCCTCGCAACATCTGTCAACAGGCTGAAAGACAGCGACGCCGTAAGCAAGGTCGTCATATTGCTTACCGACGGCGTAAACAATGCGGGACAAATCACCCCGCTCACGGCTGCTGACATAGCCAAATCGTTCGGCATCAAGGTATATACTATCGGAGTCGGAAGCAAAGGCAATGCCCTCACCCCGGCATACGACCAATGGGGAAACGTGGTGATGGCATCCATGCCGGTCGAGATAGACGAAGAGGTGCTGACCCAGATAGCGGAAAAGACCGGCGGCAAATATTTCCGGGCGACGGACAACAAAACACTCCAGCAAGTCTACGACAATATCAACGAACTGGAAAAAACAAAAATAGAGACGGACGACTTCACGAAATACAACGAGCTCTACGCGCCTTACGCACTTATCGCGTTGGCTCTCCTCGTACTCGAATTCCTGATCGGCAAGCTTTGGCTTCGCCGTATCCCGTAAACGACAAAACGATATGTTCAGATTCGCTTCACCACATATGCTCTACCTGTTATTGCTCATACCGGCAATGATAGGAGTATTCGTATATACGGTCCGCGCGAGACGCAAACGGCTCGAACGGTTCGGGAAACAATCAACCATCGCCCAGCTCATGCCCGAAGCTTCGCCGAGAAGGATACGGAATAAATTCATACTGTCCGTGTGCGGTATAGCCTGCGTCATTCTGTCACTGGCCCGGCCGCAGTTCGGCTCGAAGCTGAAAGAGGTCTCGCGCGAAGGCATAGAACTCATGTTCGTGGTGGACGTCTCGAACAGCATGCTCGCCGAGGATTTTCAACCGTCACGACTGGAACGCACAAAATCCGCAATCAACCGGCTGCTGGACGGGCTGAACCAAGACAAAGTGGGACTGATAGTATTCGCAGGCGACCCGTATGTCCAACTTCCCATCACGTCCGACTACCGCGCCGCACGTAACTTCATCAGCCAAATATCTCCCAACCTCGTCTCCATGCAGGGAACCGCAATCGGGGCTGCAATCGACATGGCCTCCAACTCGTTCTCGTCTCAGAGCGAAGGCAGCCGCATCATAATCCTCATATCGGACGGTGAGAACCACGAGGACGACGCCTTGGCGGCAGCGGCACAAGCTGCCGAGAAAGGCATCACCATATACACCATAGGCATCGGGACCCCGGAAGGCGCTCCGATCTCCATAGGCGGCGAATTCGTCAAGGACGAGGAGGGCAACATGGTCGTGACCAAACTCGACGAGCAGATATTGCAACAGATCGCCATATCCACAGGCGGCGGATACATACGCGCCACTAACCAAAGCATGGGGCTCAACGAAATAATCTCTCAAGTCAACAATACGGAAAAGACCAAATTCACATCGACCGTATTCGAAGAGTTCGACGAACAGTATCAATATCTTATAGGCGCGGCCTTGGTATTCCTCCTTCTGGACATGCTGATGATAAGCCGAAAGAACAGGATACTCGCACGCTTCAACATATTCCGCCCGTCGAAAAAGGTATGACAGCAGCGGCAATTGTGCCGGTCGGCGACAAGAGCCACAACGCATCACGCTATGCCTATAACACACGAGGGAGACCGTAACAGTCTCCCTCGCCTGCATATTTAGTACAAGACTATTTCTCTTTCCTGACACCCATACGCGGGCAACGCTTAAATTCCTTATTGCGGTCGAAAAGATAGCGGTACGTTACGTGAACCTTATGCCGTTGGGCACACACGTAATTCTCAACCATACGCATCATCACCGGATTGAAATCGCCTATCCATGCGAGTTCCAGCGTCTTATACTTGATCTCGCCCCGGGCCACAGCCTGCTCGAAAGCGTAGATCATACCAGATTCCACTCCCTTGCCGTGAAATTCAGGTACAACCCCGAATATTATTCCGAACACGCGGTCCACCTTACGCATCTTCAACTGCCACAACAAACGAAGCGAATTGACGATATTCAGTTTGCCCTTAAACCGTCCGATAATCCGATTAAGGTCGGGAACCATTATGAAGAACCCTACCGGCTCGTCGTTAAAATATGAGAAGTATATCAGCTTCTCATCTATAATAGGCTTGAGCGTCTTCATCAACTGTTGGGCATGCTCTTGGTCGATAGGCTTAACGCCCGGGAACATGGCCCACGCCTTGTTATAAATCATGCGGAAATCGTCCGCCACCTGCTCCAGATTCTCCTTTTTGATATGCCCGAACCTGTATCCGGGTGTCTCCTGCAACCTCTTCACCCTGTCGTATACCGACTGGCTGAACTCTCCTGCCCGTAGATTACGATAATATGTGTGCTGGTTGAAATAGTTACGGAACCCGTAATTCTCAAACAACTTGACGTAATACGGGGGATTGTAGTTATTGTTGTAAAGCGGCTGGAATTCGTAACCGTCCACCAGCAGCCCCCACCACGAGTCACGGTCGCCGAAGTTTATCGGTCCGTCCATAGCTTCCATGCCGTGCTGTTCCAGCCACAACTTGGCCGCATCGAAAAGGATGTTCGCGACCTGCTGGTCATCGACCGACTCGAAAAAGCCGCACCCGCCGGTCGGCTGGTCGTTGAGATTGGCGACATCCTTATTGTAAAAGGCAGCGATACGCCCGACCACCTTGCCGGAAGAGTCGCGCAATATCCACCTCACGGCATCCCCGTCAGCGAACAATTCGTTCTTCTGCGGGTCGAAGACCGATTCTATGTCGTTGTCTATCGGGCACACCCAACAGCGGTTACCGGCGTAAAGCCTGCGCGCCAATTCATAGAATTCGTGCTTCTGCTTCTTAGACTCGACTACTTCAAGTTTATATTGATCCATATAACGATGCGTTACGATTGCAATTAACAAAGATAATAAACGCCCATCGTTTTACAAGACGACCGCGCACATTTCTTCGATCCGACGGCGTACATAAGGATTTTTAATTTATTTTTGTATGATAAGCATTTAAAGCAATGGAAGCCTTCAGATCATCCCTGACATATTCGAACAGGACCAACTACCGCCAACTCATGCAGCACCGTATACGCAGGATACTGCTCATATGCAGCAGCTACGACGCGTACATACTCGAAGAGGACGGCCAGCTCGAATCGCAGATAAACGAAGAGTACTACGAACTCAACCTGAGTAACCCGCCGTCGATAAAACGTGTAGCGACGGCTACCGAAGCGCTGGAGGTCTTGAAGGACGGCTCCGACTTCGATCTGGTTATAGCCATGTACAACATAGGCGAGATCAGCGTGTTCGATTTTGCTAAGAAAGTCAAGGAGGGGCATCCGAACCTGCCTGTCGTCCTGCTGTCGAGCTTCTCGAAAGACCTCTACCGCAGGATCGACCACGAAGACCGTTCGGCGATAGACTACATATTCTTCTGGTACGGCAACGCCGAACTCATAATTGCCATTATCAAGCTGATAGAGGACAGGATGAACGCCGACGACGACATATTGGCCGGAGGCGTACAATCAATACTGTTGGTCGAGGACTCCATAAAATACTACTCCACATATCTTCCGGCGATATACAAGCTCGTACTGAACCAAAGCCACGAATTCTTGCGCGAAGCCATGAACGAACAGCAACAGATGATGCGGAAACGCGCAAGGCCGAAGATATTACTCGCCACGAACTACGAGGAGGCTGTCGGATTGTACGAACGTTACAAGGAGAACATGCTCGGCGTGATTTCCGACGTAGGTTTCGTCATACACAAGAACGACCCGCGCGATACGGAGAAACTCGACGCCGGTATAGACCTTTGCCGCCTCATAAAACACGATGACCCGTACATGCCGTTCCTCTTCCAATCCTCTCAGGAGAGTGTCCGTAAGGTGGCCGAAGAGTTGGGCGTAGGCTTCCTGCTGAAATATTCCAAGACGTTGCTTATGGAGCTTGGCGATTATATCAGCCAAGAGTTCGGGTTCGGCGATTTCATATTCCGCGACCTCGAAACGGGCGACATCATAGGCCGGGCCAAAGACCTGCGCGACATGCAACGGCTGATAAAGGAACTGCCGGAAAAGGTGCTCCGATACCACACCTCGCGCGACAACCTGTCGAAATGGATGTATTCGCGAGGACTTTTCTCGATAGCATCGACCATCAAAAAGCTAAAAAGCAGCAGTTTCGAATCTACCGACGAACTGCGCTCCACGCTTTGCAACATCATCCATGATTATAGGCTCATGATCGGACAGGGCGTCGTGGCCAAGTTCGACCCGGACACATACAACGAAACGATAGGTTTCGCCCGCATGGGATCGGGATCCATAGGCGGAAAGGCGCGAGGACTGGCGTTCTTCAACACCATGATGCTCAAGCACGGGTTCTATGACAAATACCCCAACGCGAGGGTACTAATTCCCCGTACGGTCGTCATCGCCACCGACTACTTCGACCGGTTCATAGTAGACAACGGCTTGCAGTACGTCATCAACGCCGACCTCTCGGACGACGAAATATTGTCGGAATTCGTTAGCGCACGACTGTCCGAGGAGCTCGTGGAGCACCTCAAAATAGTCATCCGCACCACGAAACGCCCGCTCGCCATAAGGTCGAGTTCCAAGCTCGAAGACTCGCACTACCAACCGTTCGCAGGCATCTACTCGACTTACATGATTCCGCATACGAGCAATCCGGACCAAATGCTGCGTCTCTTGGGCAAAGCCGTCAAAAGCGTATACGCTTCGGTATTCTACGCGGCGAGCCGTGCCTACATCATGGCCACGGACAACCTGCTGAGCGAGGAGAAAATGGCCATCATAATACAAGAAGTGTGCGGCACGGAGGATAACGGATGGTTCTTCCCGACAATATCGGGAGTCGCACGTTCGTTGAACTTCTACCCCATCGGCGACGAGAAGCCCGAAGACGGCATAGCCAACATAGCATTCGGGCTCGGTAAACTCGTGGTGGACGGCGGACAAACGCTGCGCTTCTCGCCCAAATACCCTAAGAACACGCTGCAACTCTCGCTTCCCGAGTTCGCGCTGCGCGACACCCAACGCGAGATGTACGCCCTCAGCCTACGTCCCGAAGAGTTCCGCACGTCAATCAACGACGCCGTGAACCTCGCCCGTTTCGAGATAAACTCGTCAACGGTACGTGGATTCCACAGCCTCAAATACGTCGCATCGACATGGGACATGCAGAACCAGTATATATCGGAAAGCAGCCTTATCGACGGACGCAAGATAATCACCTTCTCCCGCGTGCTCAAATACGACGCATTCCCGCTGGCCGACATATTGCGCGACATGCTCGAAATGGGTAGCCACGAAATGCGTACTCCGGTCGAGATAGAGTTCGCCGTAAATATGGACGTTCCGCCGGGACGCGAGCAGATGTTCTACTTCCTGCAAATCCGCCCCATCGTCGAGGCCCAAGGATACAATACGCTGAACTGGTCGAAGGTAGACACATCCGACGCCCTCATATACGCAGAGAGCGCACTCGGCGTAGGACAGGTCGAGGGTGTGAGCGACATAATATACATCAAGCCCGAAGCATTCGACACGAGCCACACCGAACGTATGGCTGCGGAGATACGCGCACTCAACATCAAAATGCGTGAGGAACAGAGCGGCTACGTACTCGTAGGGCCGGGCCGATGGGGGTCGAGCGACCCGTGGCTCGGAATCCCGGTCAAATGGCCCGACATCTCGGAATCGAAGGTCATCGTGGAGTGCGGCATCGAAGACCTCCGCGTAGAGCCGAGCCAAGGAACGCACTTCTTCCAGAACCTCACATCATTCGGGGTCGGATACCTGACGATAAGCCCGTTCATCGGCGACGGCAAATTCGACATCCCCATCCTCGACTCCATGCCGGCCGTATACGAAGGCGAATTTTTCCGCCGTGTGCGTTTCGAAAGCCCCCTGTACATCTTCATAGACGGGCGCAATAACAAGGCCGTGATAAAAAAGAATTAATGAAAACATTAACTCCCAAACGTTGTAAGCGGGTTTCAAATTCGTAACTTTGGGCCGAATAAATGTATAAAGATGAAGAAAATGGACGCAAAGAAGAATCTGACGTTGGCTCTGGTGGCCCACGACAACATGAAGAAAGATCTCGCCGGATGGGTAGAATGGAACTGGGAAGCACTCCTGCAATGCCACCTCGTATGTACCGGCACGACAGGCAAAATGGTTGAAAAAACGCTTACGGAACGCCGGGGCGAAAGCATAGAGGAAGAGGCAAACATAACGTTGCTCAAATCGGGTCCGCTGGGAGGCGACCAGATGCTGGGCTCACTTATAGCACAGGGACAGATAGATGCCATGTTCTTTTTCTGGGACCCTATGCAGCCACAGCCACACGACGTAGACGTAAAGGCCCTGCTCCGTCTGGCTACCCTGTACAACGTACCGACCGCATTCAACCGTGCTACGGCCGACTACATAATATCGTCGCCGCTGTTCGGTAATCCGGACTACACCCCGGAGGTCAAGGACTACACGAGCTACATCAAACGCTCATGGGACGGTGCCGAGCAAGTTCCGGATAATACTCCCAAGACACGTAAATAAAATTCCTGTACAGAGATAAGAAAATCCGCACCGATCGGTGCGGATTTTTTATTTTCAATATATTTAAGTTGCCCCATGCGGACTGCCGCCTTACGTGGATAATACGGCAACGACCATATCGCAACTAACTACAATACCCCAAACCACAACCGGACAGACTGGAGAACCAATGCCCCACATTTCCCGCCAAGTCGGACGGCTATATCACTACAAGTCCGTTCTTTATGGCGTAAACCACAAGACTGGCCGTATTCTTAGCTCCTGTTTTAGACAGGATATTGGCTCGGTGCTTATCGACAGTACGCTTCGATATGAACAACTCATCCGCTATCTCCTGATTCGACATACCTTTGCATATCAACGGCAACACCTCTAGTTCCCGCGCAGACAAGCCATCTTCCGGCTCATCGCTCCTCGGCGTGGTCTTCAACGTACCCACGAGCCCCTGCAACAACTCCTGTGAGAACCAACTCCCCCCTTTAGCCACCGCCTCGATAGCCGAAGCCACCTCTTCGATCTCAGAACTCTTCAACAGGAAACCTTTGGCCCCCAACTCGACCATGCGGAAATAATACTCCTCGTCCCCGTGCATGGACAGAACGATGATCTTAAGATCGGGAAAACGCTCCAATGCCCTCACGGCCGCATCGAACCCGTTCATCACGGGCATGTCTATATCCAATAACGCAACCTCCGCCCCACTCTCCGGCAACTTTTCAAGAAACTCCCTGCCGTCTCCGGCCTCGCCGACAACGTCGAAAGCACCGTTAAGACCCAACAAGCCTTTCAATCCATTTCTGAAAAGCGCGTGGTCATCGACCAGAAAAACCCTAACCGTATGCCCTTCCGGATTATTCATGTTTCAGCCCGACTTTTATCACTGCTTTCATTCCTTCTCCGCGTGCACTGGTTATTTCCGACGTTCCTTTAAGCGACGATATACGCGATGTTATGTTGGAAAGGCCCATGCCTACGTCCATCATAGCAGATGGATTGAACCCGCAGCCATTGTCAGCATAATCCACGCTGATAACCTCACCGTCGAAATTCAGCGACAGGTCTATCTGCGATGCGCCCGAATGTTTTATGCTGTTGTTTATCAACTCGCACATCACGCGGTAGAGTATGACCTCCACATCCTTATCGAAACGGTCGTCCCGCAGATTGGTTTCGAAATTTATCTTTTCGACCGTTCCTTTGGCCGACAGCTTGTTTATGAAGTTCGACATGCCCTTAGCCAATCCGAAATCGTTCAGAATATGCGGACTGAGGTTGTTCGATATTTCCCGTAGCGACGCGATCGCCTCCTCTATAACATACGAGGTGTTTTCCAATATCTCCTTGTTCGCCGCCGGCATATCCTGCCCCTTCAATGCGGAAAGCGACATACGAGCCGAAGAGAGTAACGGGCCCAAGCCGTCGTGCAACTCTTTCGAAAAACGCAGCCTCTCCTTCTCCTCAGTCCTCAATACGGTGTTGAGCAGACGCCGCTCAGTAAGGCGGCGCTGGCGGTTGAGCTGCTCGATCCAATCGAATATCTTACGGACGAGGAATACCCCCGCCGCAAAACACAACGATGTGACAACCCCCATCCACACGAAGAAATCCTGCGGAACGTTCAGGTCAGTCTCCCACGCCACTTGGATATACTCGCCGCACCGTGTCACGGTCATAAGCGTCAGCGCGACGGTTATGAGTATCCACGACGAGTTGTATTTCGTCCGGCTCATAAGCCGGACGGCGATGGCAGCGGCTATAAGCTGCAATACGATGGATATTATGAGCAGTATTTTAAGTACCATATATAATCCCTGTTTATCGTTCCTCTACTCTAATTGTAACCCCAAGCTTATCATTAGCAGTCGCCATATCCTCATTGCTACGGGTCGTTCCTCGCCATACCGAAAGCTATGTTACACTTTTACAAATATAACATTTTTAGGGCTTTTATACCGGACGTTCCTGCAAATACCATAAAAATAATACCGGACCACGGCCCGGTATAGATTATACTGCAAAATTACGCTCGAGATGCCTGTCCCTGCCACCACAACTTATGCATCGATGACGCCGGAACCCATCAGCTCATCGCCATCGTACCATGCGGCGAACTGTCCTGCCGTCACCCCTCTCTGAGGCTGCTCGAACACGACATACATTCCGTCGGCCTCACGCCTTAAAGTTCCCTTTTGGAGCGGTTGACGATAACGGATACGTATGCTGAAGTCACGCTGTTCACCGACCGCCATCTCCATATCAGGGCGTATCCAATGTATCTCGTCGGGACGTATGTGAAGTGCACGCCGGTATAGGCCCGGATGCTCCGCTCCCTGTCCGACATATATCACATTGCGCTCAACATCAGTAGCGATTACAAACAACGGCTCTGGCCTTCCGCCTACGTTCAGCCCTTTACGTTGACCGATAGTATAGAAATGGGCGCCGTTATGTTCCCCGGCCTTAACTCCGTCATCGCCGGAATACGCGAACGGTTGTGCCAATTCAGCAAGATCGTGCTTTTCAGCCCTATACCCGCTCCAATCGGCAGGGATCTCCATTATGTCGCCCTTTTTCGCCTTGAGTTTCTGTTGCAGAAAAACAGGCAAGTCCACCTTACCGACAAAGCAGATTCCCTGCGAATCCTTACGCTTCGCGGTCGCCAACTTCTGCTCCTCGGCGATCCTGCGTACCTCTGGCTTCAACATTCCCCCGATCGGGAACATCGCATAACGCAACTGTTCCTGCGACAATTGACACAGAAAGTAACTCTGATCCTTATTGGGATCGCTTCCGGCCAACAGCCTGTACATAGTCTTGCCATTCACCTCGACCTCCTCCCTGCGGCAATAATGGCCCGTAGCCACACGGTCGGCCCCCAACTTCAACGCTTCCTTTAGGAACACGTCGAACTTTATCTCCCTGTTGCACAACACGTCTGGATTTGGCGTACGTCCCCGCTCGTATTCCGAGAACATATAATCCACCACCCTCTTGCGGTACTCGCCGCTGAGGTCCACATAATGGAACGGTATGTCGAGACGTTTGACCACCAACTCAGCGAACATCTGGTCGTCGTACCACGGGCAATCGCCTGCAAGCGTCCCTGTCGTGTCGTGCCAGTTACGCATGAAAAGCCCCACCACGTCATACCCCTGCTCCTTCAGGAGATATGCCGCGACGGAAGAATCTACGCCTCCCGACAACCCTATGACCACACGCTCTTTCATGCTATTCCTATGATTTTGCATAGCCGCACATTCGGCTATACTATTTCTCAACTGTTCAGATCCAGTAATCCTTCCGGCAAGACAAATATGACATTTCGCTTCTCAACGTCTACCTCCTCAATAAAATCGTCGGCTGCGGGTATCAACACCTCGCCTTCCGGAGTATCGACGACGAACAACGGGTTCAGGTCACTATCTACGTAAGCCGCAATCTTACCCTCAATATCTTTTCGCCCAGCCTCCTTGACCACAGCACCGTATCCCTCCAAATCCTCGAAATACAGTTCGCCGACGCCATCGCTATCCGCGACAGTTTTGAGAAAAACCTCCAGACCTATCATCTCCTCGGCCCTCTGTGTCGTATCTATATCGGCAAAACGCACGAGCGCACCGCTGCGTCCCTTGCGTTCGAAATATTCGGCAAAAAGAGGAACCGCCAGTGAGTCGATTATGACCCAAAGCGGTTCCTCGATACTTATATCATCCGGGGATATTTCATAAAGGCTGAGAGTCAACCCTCCGTCGGTCCCAAAAAGTTTACCGATCCTGCCTACCTTGACAAGGCTGGCACGCGATGCGCCGTTACCGGTTCTTTTCGTTCCCATACCCTCGAACAATGTCTCCTTGCAGCTATGGCTGCGGAATCGTTATGCTTCCGGAGCTGCTTCAGCAACTTCTTCAGCCGGTTCTGCTCCCTCTGCGGTTTCAGCTTCAGCAGCAGTAGCTTCTGCTTCTGCTGCGGCTTTCTTCGCAGCTATGGCTTTAGCCTTCTCTTCCTTGATCTTAGTCTCTTCAGCAAGGCGTTTCTTAGCGGCAGCCTGTTTGTCGGCTTCGAGCTTGTTTTCCTTAGCGCTGATCTTGCCGGCTTTTTCGTTCATCCATTTTTCGAAGCGTTTTTCTGCCTCTTCTTCGCTGAACGCACCTTTAGCCACACCACCGAGAAGATGTTTCTTGTACATTACACCTTTGTAAGACAAGATAGCCCTTGCGGTATCGGTAGGCTGTGCACCCTTCTGCAACCACTCAATAGCTTTATCGAAGCAGAGTTCGACAGTTGCCGGGTTAGTGTTCGGGTTGTAAGTACCGAGTTTTTCGATGAATTTACCGTCGCGTGGCGACCTGCTGTCTGCAACCACGATGTGATAGAAAGCGTATCCTTTCTTACCGTGGCGCGCCAATCTGATTTTTACTGGCATTTTAGTTGTTTTTTAAAGTCGGGGAACACGTCCCCTGATTAACATTCGGACGACACGTCGTCCATTAACTATCGTTTCCGTTAACTCGTAACAGGATGACAAATTTATGACATTCCCTTCAAATAAACAAATAACCAGCCAATTAAGATCAGAAAAGAGGTCGAGGTCGTTACTTCCGCCCCTTAGCACGGGGACTTTTATTTTTAGCTCCACTCTTAGTAGTCACTATAATAACACCGTTCCCAGCCTTATCTCCATACTTTTGGACTGAGTATCTATTATACCCCAAGTATTCTATACTCTTTATATCATCCGTCGGAATTTTTAAAACTCGGCTCCATTCGTCGACATTGGCATCTTCCAGCCTGAATCCGACAAGATCTATGTCGCGTGCCTTCCCGTCTATAACGACCACCTGAGGAATAAGCGGCAAAGATGCTTTCACGCGAACCTTCGGATTACCTACCGGAGCCGGCCGCAGGATAAATCCTGTATTCTTTTTATTCGTGAATACACGGTACATGATAGCGAGCCTTTCATCGCGAGTAATGGCTCTCTCCAATTTTCTCAATTTATCGGCATCGCACTTATCAACTTTCCACAATACAGGGTCGATACTGTCCGGCTGTCTATACAGGTACTTCGCGACTATCCTGTGATATTCCCGAAACTCTTTTGTGGGCTTGCGAGCACCCGACTCCGCACCGAAAGCTGCTACACATATCCATAGGAGCAGCATCGTAAAAATAGTCCTTTTCATAGCGCATAGTTTTAGGTACATACAAGATAATAAAAAAAGAGATGGAAACCTGTGGTTTCCATCTCTTTTTTGTCAGAAAATAGTATGTTATTTATTCGCTACCATAGCATTGTATTCGTCGAGCGAACCTACAACGATCTTGTCGTAACTCCTCAAGCCAGTTCCGGCCGGGATACGGTGTCCGCAGATAACGTTCTCCTTGAGGTTAGCGAGCGGATCGACCTTAGCGTTGATCGCAGCCTCGTTGAGTACCTTGGTCGTCTCCTGGAACGATGCCGCCGACATGAAGCTGCTCGTCTGGAGTGCCGCACGGGTGATGCCCTGAAGCACCTGATTGCTGGTCGCCGGAATAATCTCGCGTACCTCGACGAGTTTCATATCCTTACGTTTCAGCGTAGAGTTCTCGTCGCGCAACTGGCGAACCGAAATGATCTCGCCCTGACGCACGTTCTGAGAATCTCCGGCGTCGGTAACGACCACCTTGTCGTAGAGCGAATCGTTCTCGTCCATGAACTCCCACTTGTCCACGACCTGTTCCTCGAGGAAACGGGTATCGCCCGGATCCTGTATCTGCACCTTGTTCATCATCTGGCGCACGATAACCTCGAAGTGTTTGTCGTTTATCTTCACACCCTGCATACGGTACACTTCCTGAACCTCGTTCACGATATATTCCTGAACCTTGGTCGGGCCGAGTATCGACAGAATGTCGCTCGGAGTGATAGCTCCGTCCGAAAGCGGCATGCCGGCCTTCACGAAGTCGTTCTCCTGTACGAGGATCTGGCGCGAAAGCGGTACGAGATATTTGCGTACTTCTCCGCCCTTGCTCGTCACCACGATCTCGCGGTTACCGCGCTTGATCTTGCCGAAGCTGATTTCGCCGTCGATTTCCGAAACGATAGCCGGGTTAGACGGATTACGCGCCTCGAAGAGTTCGGTAACACGGGGAAGACCACCGGTGATGTCACCAGCCTTACCAACCGCACGCGGTATCTTGATAAGCGTATCGCCGGCCTTGACCTTGGCGTTGTCCTTCACTATGACGTGTGCGCCGACAGGCAAGTTATACTGCCTTTGCTCCACACCCGTCTTGTCAAGAATCCTGATGACAGGGTTCTTGGTCTTGTCACGCGATTCGATGATGACCTTCTCGCGCAGACCTGTCTGTTCGTCGAACTCGTCACGATAGGTAACACCTTCGATAACGTTGTCGAACGCAATCTTACCTTCGTATTCCGAGATGATAACGGCGTTGTACGGATCCCATTCGCAAACCATATCGCCCTTGGTCACCATATCCCCGTCATTCTTGTAGAGGATAGAACCGTAAGGCAGGTTATGCGTATAGAGCGTTATGCCGGTGTTGGTATCCACGATACGGAGTTCCGACAGACGACTGATAACGATTTGGTTTTCGACACCTTCGTCGTTCTTATGCTTAACGACACGGAGGTCGTCGATTTCAAGTTTACCATCGTAGCGGGCCACTACATTCGTGTCCACAGATACACCGCCCGCAACACCACCGACGTGGAACGTACGGAGTGTAAGCTGCGTACCCGGCTCACCGATACTCTGTGCCGCGATAACGCCGACAGCCTCACCCATCTGAACCATACGGCCCGTTGCGAGGTTACGTCCGTAACATTTCGCACACACTCCGCGGCGGGCTTCGCACGTCAATACCGAGCGTATCTCAACCTGTTCCACCGGAGATTTTTCGATGGCTTCCGCTATCTCTTCGGTAATCTCCTGTCCTGCTTGGCAAAGCACCTCGCCGGTCAGCGGATTCACGACATCCTGTACGGCTGTACGGCCGAGGATACGTTCGTAAAGTGTCTGCACGACATCCTCGTTACGTTTGATAGCTGTCGCTGTCAAACCACGAAGCGTTCCGCAGTCGTCCTCGGTTATGATAACGTCGTTGGCGACGTCTACGAGACGACGGGTCAGATAACCTGCGTCGGCAGTCTTAAGCGCCGTATCCGCAAGACCTTTACGCGCACCGTGCGTAGAGATGAAGTACTCGAGCACCGAAAGACCCTCCTTGAAGTTCGAAAGAATCGGGTTCTCGATGACCTGCCCTCCTTCTGCGCCGCTCTTTTGCGGTTTCGCCATAAGACCACGCATACCAGAAAGCTGACGTATCTGCTCCTTAGAACCACGGGCTCCGGAATCGAGCATCATGTATACCGGGTTGAACCCGTCGTCGTCCGCAACCAAGTGGTCGAGCACGGTCTTGGTAAGTTTCGAGTTGATATTTGTCCAGATGTCGATAATCTGGTTATAACGTTCGTTGTTGGTGATAAGACCGGCGTTGTAACTTTCCAACACTTCGTCCACACGTTCGTATCCCTCATTGACGAGCTGCGATTTCTCCTCCGGAATAAGCACGGCGTCGAGGTTGAACGAAAGACCGCCGCGGAATGCCATCTGGTATCCGAGCTGCTTGATATTGTCGAGGAATTCGGCAGCTTTGTCTGCTCCGGCTTTCTTCATCACCAAACCGATGATGTCGCGCAACGATTTCTTGGTAAGGAGCGTATTAAGATAGCCAACCTCCTCAGGAACCACCTGATTGAACAGGATACGACCCACGGTAGTCTCTATCATTTCACGCTTGAAAGAACCGTCTTCCTGCGGAACATTGTCTATGTATACCCTGATCTTCGCATGCAGGTCGGCTTGGCCTTCATTGTAGGCGATTATAGCCTCTTCCGGACCATAGAACACCAATCCCTCGCCCTTAACATTAGGACGCGGTTTTGTGATATAATACAGACCGAGTACCATGTCCTGCGAAGGTACGGTAATAGGCGCACCGTTAGCAGGGTTCAGGATGTTGTGCGAACCGAGCATAAGTATCTGGGCCTCGAGAATAGCCGCGTTGCCGAGCGGAAGGTGCACCGCCATCTGGTCACCGTCGAAGTCGGCGTTGAACGCCGTACATGCCAACGGGTGGAGTTGCATAGCCTTACCCTCGATGAGCTTCGGCTGGAACGCCTGAATACCGAGACGGTGAAGCGTTGGGGCACGGTTCATAAGAACCGGGTGTCCCTTGATTACGTTTTCGAGTATATCCCAGATTACCGGATCCTTACGGTCTATGATTTTCTTTGCAGATTTTACGGTCTTGACGATCCCGCGCTCGATGAGTTTACGGATAATGAACGGTTTATAAAGCTCTGCCGCCATATCTTTCGGGATACCCATTTCGTGCATCTTCAGCTCGGGGCCTACAACGATAACCGAACGCGCCGAGTAGTCAACACGTTTACCGAGCAAGTTCTGACGGAAACGTCCCTGCTTACCTTTAAGGCTGTCGCTGAGCGATTTGAGCGGACGGTTGCTTTCGGTCTTAACAGCATTGCTCTTGCGCGAGTTGTCGAACAATGAATCGACAGCCTCCTGAAGCATACGCTTCTCGTTACGCAGGATCACTTCCGGCGCCTTGATCTCGATAAGCCTCTTGAGACGGTTGTTACGGATTATCACACGGCGGTAGAGATCGTTCAGGTCGCTTGTTGCGAAACGTCCACCATCGAGCGGAACCAACGGACGGAGTTCCGGCGGGATCACTGGGATCACCTTCAGAACCATCCATTCCGGCTTGTTCACCTCTTTCGATGCTCGGAACGACTCCACTACATGAAGCCTTTTCAGAGCTTCGGCCTTACGCTGCTGCGAGGTCTCGGTGTTGGCCTTGTGGCGCAACTCGAACGAGAGTGCATCGAGGTCCACATTCTGCAAAAGCGTATATATCGCCTCCGCACCCATCTGGGCCACGAATTTCTCCGGATCGTTATCTTCCAACTGCGCGTTGCCCTTAGGCAGTGCAGCCACTATATCCAGATACTCTTTCTCGGTCAGCAAGTCGTACTTATTAACACCGCTTGCAGCGGCAGCACCTGCGTTGATGACGATATAACGTTCGTAATAAATAATGGCTTCGAGCTTTTTCGACGGTATACCGAGCAGGTAACCTATCTTCGAAGGCAGCGAACGGAAATACCAAATATGCACTACCGGAACCACGAGCTGTATATGTCCCGTACGTTCGCGGCGCACCTTCTTCTCGGTCACCTCCACACCGCAACGGTCGCAGACGATACCCTTGTAACGTATCCTCTTGTACTTACCGCAATGGCATTCGTAATCTTTCACCGGGCCGAAGATCCTCTCGCAGAACAGACCGTCGCGTTCGGGTTTGTATGTGCGGTAGTTGATCGTTTCGGGTTTCAGAACCTCGCCGCTCGATGCGCTGAGTATCTCCTCCGGGGAGGCCAGCCCTATCGAAATCTTGCTGAAAGCCGCAGCGTTATTCTTGTTGTCTTTTGTGAATGACATATTTTTTTACTTTACTTTTTCTACAAATTTCCTTTCACCTCACAAATCGTCCTCGTTTCATAGGCCACGGCGGCTGCACCCTTCGGCAATGCCGCCGTACCTTGCATTTTAGTCGAGTTTCACGCTGAGCGCCAGACCGCGAAGCTCGTGAAGGAGCACGTTAAGCGATTCCGGAATGCCCGGGGTCGGAAGGTTGTCGCCCTTGACGATAGCTTCGTACGCCTTGGCACGTCCCATAACGTCGTCGGACTTGATGGTAAGGATCTCTTGAAGGATGTTCGATGCACCGAATGCTTCGAGTGCCCAAACCTCCATCTCACCGAAACGCTGACCACCGAACTGAGCCTTACCACCGAGCGGCTGCTGGGTGATGAGCGAGTACGGACCGATCGAACGGGCGTGCATCTTGTCGTCGATCATATGACCGAGTTTCAACATATAGATGACACCGACGGTCGCCGGCTGGTGGAACCTTTCTCCCGTACCACCGTCGTGCAGGTAAGTACGTCCGCTGCGCGGGATACCTGCCTTAGCCGTGTATTCATTGATCTCGTCGAGCGTAGCACCGTCGAAAATAGGGGTTGCGAACTTGAGTCCGAGTTCCTTACCGGCCCATCCGAGAACGGTCTCGTATATCTGACCGAGGTTCATACGCGAAGGCACACCCAGCGGGTTAAGCACTATGTCCACGATAGAACCGTCATCGAGGAACGGCATGTCTTCGTCACGCACGATCCTTGCTACGATACCCTTGTTACCGTGGCGGCCTGCCATCTTGTCACCCACCTTGAGCTTACGCTTCTTGGCGATATAAACTTTGGCGAGCTGTATGATACCTGCCGGGAGTTCGTCTCCGTTGGTAAGGTTGTATTTCTCACGCTTGATCCTCGCATCGGCCTCCTTATATTTGATAATATAATTGTTGACCGCCTTGGTTAACAAATCGTTGATATGCTCATCGTCCGTCCACGATACGGCCCCGAGGTTCATATAGTCGATCTCACCGAGCAACTTCTGGCTGAACTTCGTACCTTTCGAGTAGAGTTCCGCACCGAAATAATCGGTTATGCCTGTCGTGGTCTTATCCTTGAGCAGTACCCAAAGTTTCTGCACGAGCAGGTCTTTAAGTTCCTGAGCCTCTTTGGCAAAGTCCATATCGAGTTTGTCGAGCTGGGCTTTTTCGCTTGCCTTACCCTTCTTGTTGTCCTTGTTGGCACGAGAGAAGAGTTCGCGTTTGATGACCGTACCGTAAAGCGACGGCTGAGCCTTGAGAGATGCGTCTTTCACGTCGCCGGCCTTGTCGCCGAATATCGCACGAAGCAGCTTCTCTTCCGGCGAAGGATCGCTTTCTCCCTTCGGAGTGATCTTACCTATAAGTATATCGCCCGGCTTAATGTTGGCGCCGACACGGATGATACCGTTGTCGTCGAGGTCTCTCGTAGCGTCTTCGCTGACGTTCGGAATGTCAGAAGTGAGCTCCTCGACACCGCGTTTGGTGTCGCGCACCTCCATGATGTACTCGTCCACATGCACCGAAGTGAATATGTCCTCACGCGCGATACGCTCCGAGATAACGATAGCGTCCTCGAAGTTGTACCCCTTCCAAGGCATGAAGGCCACCTTCAGGTTACGTCCGATAGCTAACTCGCCGTTCTGCGTCGAGTAGCCTTCGGTAAGTATCTGTCCGGGAACTACCTTGTCGCCGGCTTTCACGATAGGCCGTAGCGTGATCGAAGTATTCTGGTTGGTCTTGCGATAGCGCGGAAGTTTGTAAACGGTAACTTCCGGATCGAAGTTGACCAGCTTCTCGTCGTCCGTAAGATCGTATTTAATATGTATCTCTATGGCATCCGAATACACGCACTCGCCCAATTTCTCTGCGACGATCTGTATACGGCTGTCCTTTATCATCTCCTGTTCGAGACCTGTACCTACGATAGGCGCTTCCGGCGTGATGAGCGGAACCGCCTGGCGCATCATGTTCGATCCCATGAGTGCACGGTTGGCATCGTCGTGCTCGAGGAACGGAATAAGGCTCGCAGCGATAGAGGCAATCTGGTTGGGAGCCACATCCATATAGTCTACCTCCTCTGGCGTTACCTGCGGATAGTCAACATCCTGGCGAGCCTTAACCCTTTCAGCGGTTATCTTGCCGTTGTCATCTACCGGAGTGGAAGCCTGAGCGAAGATCAACTCCTCCTCCTCTTCCGCACTCATATATTTAATATGGCTGTTGTCTTCATCTACCACACCGCCCTCTACCTTACGGTACGGAGTCTCGATGAAGCCCATATCGCTAATCTTAGCATATACGCAGAGGGACGAGATAAGACCGATGTTCGGGCCTTCAGGCGTTTCGATAGGACACAGACGGCCATAGTGTGTATAGTG
>CALYBQ010000009.1 GCA_944415565.1 uncultured Rikenellaceae bacterium | reverse complement strand
TGTGTTTGCTGTTGACAACGCGCGATATGGTCGATACGTCCAACCCCGTGCGGTCGGCAATGTCTTTCAGAATCATCGGACGCAGTTTACCGAAATCCCCGTCCTCGAAAAATTCCTGCTGATAATCCAATATCTCAGCCATAGTACGCATCAACGTATCCTGACGCTGCCTGATAGCCGAAATAAACCATTTCGCAGAATCTATCTTACTCTTGAGGAACTGCATGGCCTCCTTCTCGCTGTCGCTTCCGCCATGTGCCGCCGCCTTCTCGCGCACCATATCCATATACTGGCGGTTTATCTTGACCTCCGGCACGTTACGCGCATTTAGGCTGAGATCGAAACGCCCGTCCTGATAATCCAATATGAAATCGGGAATAATATATGGAGTCGTATCCGTTCCTCCCTCATTATACAGGTTGCCCGGCTTCGGAGAAAGGCTCGTAATGACCTCTATCGCATCGCGGAACTCGTCTTCCGTAATACCGAGGCGCGACATCAGTTTTTCGTAATGCTTCTTCGAGAATTCGGTAAAATGGTCCGCCAGAATCTTGCGGGCTATACGGAACGGCTTGCTATCCTCCGGTCGCCTGTTGAGCTGCAACATCAGGCACTCCTGCAAAGAGCGTGCACCCGCACCGGAAGGCTCCAACTCGTGAATTATCCCGAGTACCTCTTCCAATTCGCCGACCTCGGCATCCACACCGAGGTTGAATGCCATATCGTCCGCAATGGCCTCCAGATCGCGGCGCAGATAACCGTCGTCGTCTATGCTTCCTATCAGGTAATCGGCTATCTGGCGTTGCTTGGGCGTGAGGTGGCGGAAACCTATCTGCTCGTCGAGGTATTCCGCGAGCGAGCGGCCTTCGGTTATGTAAATCGGTCGCTGCTGGTCATCGCGCGAATGGTTGTTCGCACGGAGCTTATAGCTCGGCGTATCGTCTATGAACTCATCGACAGACACCTCTTTCGGTTCCCCGTCTTCGTCCTTCTTCTCCTCGATCTCCTCTTCGAGCACCGGGTTCTCCTCCAACTCCTGCTTGATGCGCTGTTCGAGCTGCACGGTAGGAAGCTCCAGCAGCTTGATCATCTGGATCTGCTGCGGAGACAGTTTTTGAAGAAGTTTCTGGACTTGTGTCTGGCTTATAGTCGGCATTAGGTCTTATTTAAAAATTTCTCTGGCTTCGGAAATCATCCCTCCGGATTTCCCGCATATGTTCCGGAAAAAGCCGCAGCCAATTGTTCCGGCAATTTGCAACCGTTAGAACTCGGCGTTCTTCGGCGTACGCGGGAACGGTATCACGTCGCGGATGTTAGCCATCCCCGTCACGAACAACACGAGGCGTTCGAACCCGAGCCCGAACCCGCTGTGCGGAGCCGTCCCGAATTTACGCAATTCAAGATACCACCACATATCCTCCGGTTTGATACCGATCTCGTGCATCCTGCCCACGAGCTTATCGTAGTCGGCTTCGCGTTCCGAACCGCCTATGATCTCCCCGATCTTCGGGAAGAGCACGTCCATAGCCCTCACCGTCTTACCGTCATCGTTGAGCTTCATGTAAAAAGCCTTGATCTCTTTCGGATAATTGATGAGGATAACCGGTTTCTTGAAGTGCTGCTCCACGAGGTAACGCTCGTGTTCGCTCTGCAAATCGAGCCCCCATTCTACAGGGAACTCAAATTTCTTGCCACTTTGCTTCAGTATCTCGATGCCCTCGGTGTAGTCCAGCCTTACGAAATCGTTTTCCACCACGAATTTCAGCCTGTCGATGAGTTCGTTGTCATACATCTTATTGAGAAATTCGAGGTCCGACATACAGTTGTCGAGCGCATACTTTATCAAATATTTCAGGAAGTCCTCGGCCAAATCCATATCGTCCACCAAATCGAAGAACGCCATTTCGGGCTCTATCATCCAGAACTCGGCAAGGTGGCGCGGCGTGTTGGAATTTTCGGCACGGAACGTAGGCCCGAACGTATAGACCTTGGAGAGAGCCATAGCCCCTATCTCTGCCTCGAGCTGCCCGGAGACCGTGAGATTGGTAGCCTTGCCGAAGAAATCCTGCGAATGGTCCACCTTCCCGTCAGCCGTCTTGGGCAGATTGTCCATATCGAGCGTCGTAACCTCGAACATGGCTCCGGCCCCTTCTGCATCGCTTCCGGTGATGAGCGGCGTGTGCATATAATAGAATCCCCGGTCGTTGAAATATTTATGGATGGCATAAGCCATGGCGTGGCGTACACGCAGTACGGCCCCGAACGTATTGGTACGCGGACGCAGGTGCGCTATCTCGCGGAGAAATTCGAGCGAGTGCCCCTTTTTCTGGAGCGGATAACTCTCCGGATCGGCCTTGCCGTATATCTCTATCTCCTTGGCCTGTACCTCGACCGGCTGTCCCGATCCTTGGCTGTCCACCAACAGTCCCTCGACACGCAAGCTGGCCCCTGTTGTTATATCCTTTAGCAACTCCTCGGGGAAAGCGGACGGATCGACCACCACCTGTATGTTATTTATAGTAGTTCCGTCGTTCAAAGCTATGAAGGCCACGTTCTTATTACCGCGCTTGGTACGCACCCAACCTTTTACGGTCACATCGACATTTCTTTCCTGCGAGCCCAACAGCCCGGCGATCGTGGTTCTTTTTCCTGCTTCAGACATTGTTTTAACGTTTAGTTTTTCAATCCACAAATATATGAAAAGCCGAGTGCACCGCCAAATTTATTTGAGCTTTGCCGACACCTGCACTACATTCTTCCGCAGCCGCAAATATTTTACGCCCAACCGCCGGACCGAAACGACCTAATTCAGCCTCCGGACTGTTGTGAATCACATTTTTTGCTACCTTTGTGTGGTTCAGAAAGAAAACGCGCTTTATGGAGGAAAAATACCGTAAACTGACCGATTCCGAGATCGGTATTCTCGAAGGCAACGGATGTCTCTGCCCGGACTGGGGGCAGGTGGAGGTCGCCGCAGACGGTTTCGACGCACGACACGTCAGGCAGTCACGTTTCACAGGCTCGGTCAAGTTGGGCGCGAACTCATCCGGACAAGCCGGAATCTACAACGCCAGCATAGCGGATTGTTGCATCGGTCGCGACACGCTAATCTCCAACGTCAGAGGCAGCATCAAGAACTACCGAATAGGAAACGGAATCTTCATAGAGGACTGCGGAACGATAGTCTGTGACAAAGCGGCGCGTTTCGGCAACGGAGTCGTCGTCAAACCGATCAACGAGGGCGGCGGACGCGAAGTGACGCTTTTCAACGGTCTTACCGCACAATTCGCCTACATCATGGCAATGCACCGCGAAAACCCGGCATTGACAGAAAGGCTCGCCGAAATCGCGGCAAGCGAATGTGCCAAAGTATCGAAAGAGCACGGCATCATAGAGGACGGGGCTCGTTTGTCAGGATGCGGGAAGATACTTAACGTAAACATAGGGTGCGTAGCCGTGATCGACGGGGCTTCGGTACTCAGCAACGGTAGCGTCAACAGTACCGCAGAGTCCCCGGCATACATAGGCGCCGACGTCAAAGCCTACGATTTCATCTGCGCGGAAGGCTCCCGAATAGACAACGGAGCGGTAATCGAACGCTGTTTCGTAGGTGAGAATTGCCGCGTGGACCACTACTTCTCGGCCACAGACTGCTTGTTCTTCGCCAACTCCGACGTCGCAAACGGTGAAGCCTGCTCCGTATTCGCAGGGCCGTTCACTGTCTCACACCACCGTTCGTCGCTGCTTATAGCCGGCTATTTCTCGTTCTTCAACGCCGGAAGCGGCTCGAATCAAAGCAACCACCTGTTCAAGACGGGCGCCGTACATCAAGGCATCCACGAACGCGGGTGCAAATTCGGCAGCAACGCATACGTGATGCTTCCAGCACGCGAGGGGGCGTTCACGGTCGTCATGGGCCGCCACGCCAGCCATCACGATACAAAAGACCTACCCTACTCATACCTCGTAGAGGAAGATGGCAAGACCTACGCGATACCGGGGGCGAATCTACGCAGCTTCGGCACAGCAAGGGACATGGGCAAATGGCCTGCACGCGACAAACGCACCATAAAAAGGGACATCGTCAACTTCGCCGAATACAATCCATATATCGGAGAAAAGTTGTCGGCCGGCATCGGGCTATGCAAGAAACTGCTGGAAAAGAGCGGGCGGGACGTACATCTCGTCAACCGCATCAGAATAAAGACCCCGCTGCTTAAACGCGGTTACGACCTATACAACACGGCTTTCGATGCGCTGCTCGGAGCATTGTTATCAACCGATGCCGAACCGGCCAAGACCGCACATCGGCACTGGGCAGACCTCTCCGGCATGTTCGCACCTGCCAAAGAAATATCGGACCTGCTGAACGACATAGAAAAAGGTGCGGTAAACGACGCCGAGACAATAAATTCACGTCTGAAACGTATACATGACAGCTACGATTCCTACGCCAAGGCATGGGCAGTAGCCGTACTCGGCGACAAGCTCGGACACGAAGCGACAGCGGAAGACATTGCGACCGCCGTCGAAAAAGGTAAAGCGGCCACCGAAACCATAGCCGCCATGCGACGCGACGACAGCCTGCGCGACAACGACGGCGTGATGCAAACCGGATACGGGATAGACGCGGCCGATGCGGAGACTAAGGCGTCAGATTTCGGCGAAGTAAGAAAGACCCAGAGACATTAATTTTCGAATGACATACTGTATCAAAAACGAACGGAGAAGATGAAGAACAAAATAATGCACGCGAAATACATACTGGCAATCTGCGGCATGTCGGCGGCCATTGCGGCATCGGCACAAACGCACAGTTTCACATGGGAAGAGTGGCAGGACCCGGGAGTGTATTCGATAGGGACGGCCCCGCTCAGGACCGAGTTCATCAGTTTCGCCACTCGCGAACAGGCAGAAAAAGGCAAATCGGAGGTCAGTCCGTTCTACATGCCGCTCGACATACGGTTCGGCATGACCAACTCAGCTTCGGTGAACATCGACATACCGTATATGTGGCTCGACCGCGAAGTGTTCCTGCACGTCGAGGGGATAGAGGCGTATTACGTCAAGATAAACGACCGTACCATCGGATACGCGAGCGACGACATCACTCCTGCCGAATTCAACATCTCCCGGTGGATAGTCGACGGACCTAACACGATAACGTTCGAACGCCAACAACTGCCCAACGAGCGGCAGATAGGATACGACGGTTTCGAACCAGACATGAACGTGTACGTCTATTCGCAACCGAAACTCCGCATCGAAAACTACACCGTCACTACGAGGATAGATTCCAGCGGTACGCGCTGCTTCCTGAGGACTGAAGTCGCGCTTGCCAACAGCTACAACTCACGCGAGAGCTTCAGGCTCGGCTACGACCTCTACATGCCTAACGGCGGCAAGCTCATACACTACGACCTGCGCGAGGTGACGCTGGAAGGCAACGGCCGCGACACGGTTGTATTCGACCAACCCATATACGACAACGTCATGGGCAATCTGTGGAGTGCGGAGACACCCAAGCTCTACAACATGATGCTTCATATCAATTACGACAAACGGTGGATCGAATACCTTCCCATAGAGGTAGGATTCGGAGAGACGACATTCGCGGACGGCGTACTGTCACGCAACGGCAAACCAGTCAGCGTAAAAGCGGTAAGCTACGGAAAGCCGGACAAGGCCCTCACCCCCACCCACCTCAAGACATTCAAAAACGCGGGATACAACACATTGTACCTCACCGCACCGTGCCCCATATGGTTCTACGACATGTGCGAAGCGGCGGGGATGTATGTCATCGAACGTGCTAACGTATACTCTTCCGACGCGGCGGGGAACAGAGAAGTGGGCGGCGCACCGAGCAACGATCCGGCATGGCTCGGCACATACATGGGCCGTACAGCAGCTATGTTCGAACGCGTGAAGACCCGTCCCTGCATCATAGGATGGTCGCTTGGCGGTAACGTCGGCAACGGCTACAACATGTACAAGACATACCAGTGGATGAAGGCTCAAGGTCCGTCGGTTCCGGTGATCTTCGACGACGCCCAAGGCGAATGGAATACTGACGACATGGACGTTCAGGTGGCTGACGGCGTAACGGTATTAGAACAGGCGACACAACAAGCTCCGGCATCACGCAAAACGACAAAACGATAGGCGAAACGATTATGACCATCGACCTCATCACTGTCGGCAAGACCGACTCGGCCGAAGTCGCCTCGTTAATATCGTTGTACCAGAAGCGCATTAACCGATATATCAAGTTTTCGATAATATCGCTGCCCGACATCCGCAACGCTAAAAACATGCCCGAGGAGTCGCTCAAACGCGAAGAGGGCACGATGATACTGAAAAACGTATCGGACGGCGATCTACTGGTGCTGCTTGACGACAAGGGATATGAATACACATCCACAGGATTCGCGGCGTGGCTGCAAAAACGCATGAACAGCGGAACCAGACGGCTCGTATTCGTTATCGGAGGAGCATACGGGTTCTCTCCGGCGGTAAAAGAGCGGGCCAACGATGCCGTATCACTGTCGAGGATGACATTCTCACACCAGATAGTCCGCGCTATATTCTCGGAACAACTGTACCGGGCATTCACAATCCTCAACAACGAGCCGTACCATCACGAATAGCTTTTGCCGAAAATACCGGCACGAAGCTAATCCGCTTCGACACCGGTTACCATAGTATCACCCGACAGTTCCGGCGAAGTACGCCCGAACATTTCTACAAGCTACAACCGCTCGAAAAATATCACAGATAATGTGCGTACCATTCACCGAACGCGGTTCAGCACACACTCATAGACACACGGCGTATGAGAACGAGTTCAGTCGCCGGCAATTTTCATGAGAGAATATATAAACGGCGTCATTTTATCGGCTCCACATGAATGTTCACATGTGTATCTTCGCCGTAACATTCACGCAGGCGGCTTTCGATAGTCTTCGTAATTTCATGCGCGTCACCCACCTGCATCGCACCGTCAACCCTGACGTGGACCTCGATGGCGTAATTGTTCCCTATACACCGTGTACGCAGATTATGCGGATCATATACGCCCGGAACGGCTTTAACCATGCTCAGAATATCGGATTCTATACTCTCCGGCAATGATTTCTCCATCAATTCGTTCACAGCGGGCAACAACAAACCCAATGCGACTTTGACTATAAAAAAACTCACAGCCACGGCAGCTATCGGGTCGAGCACGGCCCACCCGGGTCCCAACAGCACAGCCCCGCCGATTCCGACAGCCGTCCCCATAGAAGAGAAAGCGTCGGAACGATGATGCCACGCGTTAGCCACGACACTGCGGCTGTTCTCCCTCCGTCCTACAAGAACCGTATAGCGGTACAATATCTCTTTCGCGACTATCGACACCAAAGCGGCAGCCAAAGCGACGTATCCGGGCCCGGCAAGTTCCTCTCCGAGAACGAAAAAACCGTATACTTTACTCCCGCCGTTCCACATGAGTTTCAGACCCACGAAACACAGCACGAGCCCTATTATAGCGGTAGCCAACGTCTCATATTTCCCGTGCCCATATTTATGGTCGGCATCGCGCGGTTTGGACGACAACCGAATGAATACCAGCACTATCACATCGGTCACAAAATCCGACAACGAATGTACCGCATCGGCAACCATGGCAGCACTCCGTCCTAATATCCCTGCGGCGAACTTCAATAAGACAAGTACGAGATTGACGACCGAACCGACAACGGTTATCCTCACGACAGCCTTTTGCCGCGATTCACGCTCCGATATTACTGTTTTGTGCGTATCCATACGTGACAAATTTAACATCCCGACGCCAGATAAGCAAACATACCTGAAAATTGCCTCAAACGCCAAAAAAGAACGAGGAAGGGAGCCATCGCGGCGACCTTCCTCGTTAGGGGATTCAGATCTCCCCAAAACTACTAACCCAAACTTAAATAAATGAAGAAACTTTTTGTATACATGCCTTGAGCGATACCCTTCGGTAAAAATGGTCCGCAGAACCCTTTCAGATAGGACTTCAGGCAAGACCGGCATATGAAATACACTTTATCCTCCATTCAGACAATATTCAAATTATATGCCACAATTTCCGAACGGCGACATTTTTTATTCGAACATTACCGTCAACCTAACTTAAACCGTATTCCGAATTTAACAAAAGAAAACCGACCGTCAAACGACGGCCGGCATGATTTCGCGATATAGACCACGCACAGCAAGGCGTGTTGCGGCGGGCGGAACAAGCTACTTCACCTGTTTCGTTTTATATGCGGCGGTATACTTGCCTTTACCCATAGAAGTAAGTTTCCCACGTATGAGGGTTTTCCGCAGCGGATTGACACGGTCGGTAAATACAGTTCCTTCCAGATGGTCGTACTCGTGCTGTACCACCCTTGCGGCAAAATCGCCCAACTCTTCGTCATGTTCGTTGAAGTCCTCGTCCAACCAACGCATGCGGACGCGCTCCGGCCTGTATACGTCCTCGTTAAGCCCCGGCAGGCTCAGACAACCTTCGCCCATCGAAACCTCCTCGTCGCTCTCCCAATATATCTCAGGGTTGATGAATACCTTCTTGAACTCGGCATAAGCCGGATCTTCGTCGGCATACGGCGTGATGTCTATCACAAACATACGTATGGCCAGCCCTATCTGCGGCGCCGCCAATCCTACGCCGTTGGCCGAATACATGGTCTCGAACATATCGGCCGCGAGTTTCTTTATATCTGGATAATCCTTCGTAATCTCTTTCGTCTCGTCCCGCAGTACGTGCGAGCCGTAGACATAAATCGGGTATATCATAAATCTATGCCAAATAATATTTTATTCCTGTCTCGAACAGGACAGGAGCAATTTCACATTCAACGAGGCTGCCATAGCCAACCCCACATTCACCTCTTTGTCCAACCCGTCCAACGACGAGAGTTCAAGCTTCATGGTATCGTCCGAAACCTCCACGACATTCAGCCGCAAGGCCATTTCGTCAAAATCGCATTCGAGTACACCGCCTTCGTAACTCCACTTCCCGTCTTTCACAACTTCCGACTCCCTACTCACCGTTACCGTACTGTCGTCCCGTATCTCGAAACCCCATCCCTGTCCGACTATCTCGCGATTCACCTTATCCGCATCGAAAAACATGGACATCAACGGATCGGCTCCAGTTACACTTATACCGGTGATACTCCACATCCCCGCAACACCGGCATCCGCCACGTCCTTACTGCCACGGCACGATACAGTCAACGCCACCACGGCAACGACGGCCAAAATACGGAACGCTCCGCGAACTGGATTCAACGATTTACGGTTCATAACATTAGTCTTTACAGCATATTCTCCATATATCCCTGCAAGATTATCGTCGCGCTCACCTTATCGACCAGCCCCTTGTCACGTCTCTTCATCTTAGGAACGCCGCTCTCCCTGATAGCACGTTGGGCCAGCACCGAGGTGAAACGTTCGTCCCACCACTCGAACCTAACGCCGGGAAACCGCGACCGGGCCTTCTCAACGAACTTCTCTATGTGAGGCAACGTCTCTGACGGCGAACCGTCCATACGCGTAGGCCGCCCCACCACAACTACATCAACGCCGTTCGGCCCGATATATTTTTCCAACCACTGTATAATCTGCGCCGTGGGTACGGTTTCCAACCCGCCCGCGATTATACGCAGAGGGTCGCTCACCGCAATACCCGTGCGTTTCATTCCATAATCTATGGCAAGGATTCGTCCCATAACGGTCGCAAAGTTACGCTTTTTCAACCGAATGGCACTATGCCCGCACCATTATTCTCACATTTGCAGAATATGCCGCGCGTTTGAAGCATGCCGGATGAAATTCTTTGGCATCTCACCCAACTTTCACTATATTTGCCACTCGATACCAAATAATTCGGGTAAAATGACACAGGAAGAACTCTTTAAGAAACTTATCGCCCACTCGAAGGAGTACGGCTATATTTTCCCGTCAAGCGAAATCTACGACGGCCTCGGCGCCGTTTACGACTACGGACAGATGGGTGTGGAACTCAAAAACAACATCAAGAGATATTGGTGGGATTCGATGGTGAAACTGCACCAAAATATCGTAGGTATCGACGCCGCGATCTTCATGCACCCCAAGACATGGGAGGCATCGGGACACGTAGGCGCATTCAACGACCCGCTCATTGACAACAAGGACTCCAAGAAACGCTACCGTGCCGACGTGCTCCTCGAAGAACACATCGCCAAACTGGACGAAAAGATAGACAAGGAGGTCGAAAAGGCCCGCAAGCGTTTCGGCGAATCGTTCGACGAGGCCAAGTTCCGCACAGAGAGCCCGCGCGTACAGGAAATACAGGCTAAGCGTGACGAGGTACACAGCCGCATGGTGAAAGCCCTGACGGACAACGACCTCGACGCTCTGCGTCAGGTAATCATCGACGCGGAGATCGTCTGCCCCATTTCGGGAACTCGCAACTGGACAGACGTGCGCCAGTTCAACCTCATGTTCTCCACCCAGATGGGTGCTACATCTGACGGTTCCAACACCATATACCTGCGTCCGGAAACGGCACAGGGTATCTTCGTGAACTTCCTTAACGTACAGAAGACCGGCCGCATGAAAATACCGTTCGGAATCGCACAGATAGGCAAAGCGTTCCGCAACGAGATAGTGGCTCGTCAGTTCATCTTCCGCATGCGCGAATTCGAACAGATGGAGATGCAGTTCTTCGTGCGTCCGGGAGAAGAGTTGACATGGTTCCACAAATGGAAACAAACCCGTATGCGCTGGCACCAATCGTTAGGGTTCGGGGCAGAGAACTACCGCTTCCACGACCACGACAAACTGGCACACTACGCCAACGCAGCAACCGACATCGAGTACAAATTCCCGTTCGGCTTCAAAGAGGTCGAGGGTATCCATTCACGTACCGACTTCGACCTCGGCAACCACCAGAAATTCTCTGGCAAGAAGATACAATACTTCGATCCGGAATCGGGCGAAAGCTACGTGCCGTACGTGGTTGAAACCTCGATAGGCGTTGACCGCATGGTGCTTCAGGTGCTCTCGGCCGCATACACAGAAGAAAAACTCGAAAACGGTGAAAGCCGTGTCGTGCTCCGCATACCGTCAGCCATAGCGCCCGTCAAAGCGGCCATCCTGCCGCTCGTCAAGAAGGACGGCCTGCCGGAGATAGCACAGAACCTTCTCAGCAAACTCAAATACGACTACGTGGTACAGTACGACGAAAAGGACAGCATCGGCAAACGCTACCGCCGTCAGGATGCCATCGGAACCCCGTTGTGTATTACGATAGACCACCAGTCCATCGAGGACAAGACGGTCACCATCCGTTACCGCGACACGATGGAGCAGAAGCGTGTCCCGATGGCCGATCTACCACAGATAATCGAAGACGAAGTCAGCATGAAAAAACTGTTCAGAATAATCGAAACAGAACCGGAGTGCTAAAACTACTGCATACAAAGCATACTACGATTGCATATTGACTACGCCAGAAGTCTGGCAAAACACTAAAATCTATGTCGCACAATGTCGCGACATAGATTTTTTTATTATATTCAGTAAAACTAATTAGGCTAAAACCACCCACTTACGAATGACGCACGAATGGCGTCTTAAAGTCACACTAAATTTTTGCCTCAGATTTAAAATAACCTCATATTTGCAATGGAAATGGAAGACAAAACGATGAAACAACCGGAATTGGGACAGACAATACTGGAGTTGAGGCAGAGAACGGGCCTGACGCAATCCGAACTTGCCGAAAGATGCAACATGAGTCTGCGGACCATACAAAGGATAGAAGCACAGGAAGTAACTCCGAGAAATTATACCATCAAGACCATTCTTTCATGCCTCGGATACGATCCGCATGAAGATACGATTGGAAATGACGACTCTCAAGACAAAGACGGCAACGGCATGCCCCGGCAAAAACGTTTGATCAAACACATAAAAGAATTGTTCAACCTCAAAACCAACACTATGAAAAAGTTATCTATATTATCATTGTTCGTACTATTCGTGTTTGCAGGTGCATTTTTCGCCAACACACAACTAAACGCCCAAGGCAAAGCAATAAGATCTACGAAAGAAACCCTGATAGGGGTCTGGCAACAGGTAATAGTCAATCCTGCCACCGGAGAAGTCGAAACATACATACCTTTCCTGAAAATCTTCAATGCAGACGATACGTACATCCATATGCAGATGAAAGACAAAAAGCCCGCGTTCCTCAACGCCTCCGGCAAATGGAAAGTAACCGACAAAAACGTATTTCTCGAATATGTGGAACTAATGTACGGACAAGGGGTGAGAAACCATACGGAAGAACAAACCTTCACAATCGAAAAACAGTCCAACGGACTATTCATGCACTCCAAATTCCACACACGCGGCACAGACATGGCCGACATATATGAAACATGGAAAAAATGCGACTTTTCCGCCTGGGACATTATGCGACAAAGAAAGTAAGCCGCAACACGCTATATCCAAACCTAAGAGGAGGCATCTTTACGCCTCCTTTTTTTTGTCGCATGAAATACGTACCTTAGCGGGAAATTAGCCGTCCGGAGCAACGGCCACAACACGAAGAGATGGAAAGAACAGCGCTTTTCCCCGGATCGTTCGATCCGTTTACAATGGGACACAAGTCAATAGTCGAACAAGGCCTTAAAATATTCGACCGGATCGTGGTAGGCATAGGGGCCAACTCCGAAAAGAGGGGCTTGTTATCCATAGACAACCGCATCAGGCTGATACGCGACATTTATGCGGACAACCCAAGGGTAGAGGCTGCTGCTTACGACAACCTGACCGGCGAGTTCTGCCGCGGGATAGGCGCACACTTCATCCTGCGCGGCATGCGTAACACGGTAGACTACGAATACGAACGCGGCATGATGCTCGTAAATCAGAAACTCTATCCGGACATCACCACCGTCTTGCTGTTCACCCCACCCGAGTTCGTCGCCATATCGTCCAGCATGATACGCGAACTGGTATCGTTCGGCCACGACACGACGATGCTCATGCCCGACAATATCGACATAAAAAATTACCTATAACCCATAACATCATGGAATTTACAGCAGAAATGATCGCAGGATTCCTCGACGGAGAGATCGTCGGCGACCAAACAGCGAAAGTAAGTACTATCGCAAAAATAGAAGAGGGAGTTCCGGGAGCCTTGTCGTTCCTGTCCAACCCGAAATACGAACATTTCATATACGATTCTAACTCGTCCATCATCATCGTAAACAAGAGCTTCGAGCCCAAACATGCTGTGAAAGCGACCATGATAAAGGTCGAGGATGCATATGCATGCTTCGCCAAACTCCTCGAACTCTACGAAGCCAACAAACCGCAGAAAAAAGGCATAAGCGGCATGGCGTCGGTGAGCGAATCGGCAAGCTACGGCGACGAGTGCTACATAGGCGATTTCGCAGTGGTAGGCGACGACGTCAAGATGGGGAACAACTGCAAGATATACCCGCAGGTCTACGTGGGCGACGGCGTAAAAATCGGCAATAACGTCACGCTGTTCGCGGGTGTGAAGATTTACGAAGGCTGTGTGATAGGCAACAACGTGACCATCCACGCAGGTACGGTGATAGGGGCCGACGGTTTCGGATGGGCGCCAGATGCCGACGGCAAGTACAACAGGATACCGCAGCTCGGCAACGTCGTTATCGAGGACAATGTGGACATAGGAGCCAACACCTGCATCGACAGGGCGACCATGGGTTCCACACGCATCAAGGAGGGCGTCAAGCTCGACAACCTAATACAGATAGGGCACAACTGCGTGATTGGCCATGACACGGCCTGCGCGGCACAGTCGGGCTTCGCCGGATCGTCCAAGATAGGCAGCAATTGCATGATAGGCGGACAGGTCGGCATCACGGGACACATATCGCTGGGAGACCATGTGATAGTAGGTTCCAAGTCGGGCGTATCGAAGAACGTTCCGGACAAGTCGTTCCTCATGGGATACCCGGCCCAGCCTATAATGAAGTTCAACCGCTCGAACGCCGTATACCGCCACCTTCCGGAACTCAGCGCAGAGGTACGCGAGCTAAGTAAAAAGGTTGAAGAATTGGCAAACAAGTAAACGGCTATAAGTCATCAAGGCTGCAAGAATAAAAAGATCGACATAAGGCCCGTGATTTATAATACTACTATGTGTAATGGTATTTAAGATAATGGCGGAAAATCTGGCTCGATAACACGAACCTCGTTACGGCGTTGTCCGTTATGCCGATCACCATACGACTATCTGCCTGATTTTACCGGCTTGAAGCGAGATTTTACAAAACAACGACACCTAAACGGGTATGGACAAGAAACCGGACAAACCGGCTGGCTCGAAGATAATCATGGGCATAGACCCGGGGACCAACTACACGGGCTACGGTATCATCGAAGTTCGCGGTAACGCCCCGAAATGTCTTGTGCTCGGCTACATACAGTTGGTCAAGTTGTCCGATCCGTACTCCAGGCTCCGGCGAATTTTCGACCGTGTCGGCGCCCTTATAGACGAATATGCACCGGACGAGGTGGCTCTCGAATCCCCGTTCTTCGGCGAGAACGTCCAGAGTATGCTGAAACTCGGCAGGGCACAGGGCGTAGCCATGGCGGCGGCACTGACCCGCGGGCTTCCCGTGTTCGAGTACGCACCGCGCCGCATCAAGCAATCAATAACCGGCAATGGGGCGGCCACCAAAGAGCAAGTGGCCGCCATGTTGCAGCGAATGCTCAACGTAGAGTATTCGTTAAAGAAACTCGACGCTACGGACGGACTTGCCGTAGCCCTCTGCCACCATTTCGAAAATTCGTCGGTAATCAACTCACTATCCGACGGGAGCCGCAAGAACGCACTGGGAGGAGGACTCAAATCGTCATCGCGCAGCGGAAGCCTGTCGTGGGAGGATTTTCTGTCGAAAAATCCCGAACGAGAGATCAAGACTTGCAAAAAGAAAATGTAACACGCAATATAGCACTTCTCCTCAAGGAAGTAATGCGGGAAACCATGTATGACAGTTAAAAAATTGCATACACGGTCAAACGAACACCCCTGACAATTGCAAGCCGCATCAAGACAAAAAAATATGGCGCCCACATCAAACGGACGCCATATTTCATTATCAGATAAACACCAAGAAATCTACTCCCAGATAGAGTTCATCTTATATACGTCGAGATTCTTGATTTGCAGATCGTCGCCATAGAAACGGAAACCGTCCTTATTGTTTGCATCGGGCTTACGCTCCCAATAGAACGAATAAGCTCCGCCGTCGATAAACACCTCGAACGTGGTCTTATCCACGATTATATCGGCCGATATAGTCATGTTTTCGGGCGAATACGCCACCCCGTTTACGGTATGCGCCTTAGGATCATAGCGCAATATATCCTGTCCGTAAAGTTTCAGGCCCGATTCCGCAGTATCAGACAATGTCATGGTAAGTTTAATCCTCAAAGTAGCTTCATCGCTGTATTTCTGCAACGCATTGTTGCCTTTATCCGCCGAAAGATTCTTCTTGCTTACGAACTTCCGGGATTGCAGCTTGTCTATCTCCTTTACCGGCTTATTGAAGAGCCGTATCCCATCCTTAGTGCTATGGAGCGTCAACTCAGTCGGCAACCCCATCTGCCCTTTGAACGGCATTCCGGGATGCGTCACGCGACTCCAACCTATCTGTATGCGCCGTCCGTCCGAATCAGGAATATTGGAATAGGTCTGTGCCGCATACAGCGTACCCGACATATAGTGTTGCTTCCCCGACTCCGGAACGAACTGTTTGCCGTCGAACGAACCGACCATGTAAGCACCCGGTGCATCGTACATCACCCACTTCTTATTATTCTCATCACCATCGACCGGCAACTCGAACAGATCGGGACACTCCCAGAAACCGTTGATATGGCTTTGATACTTCCACTCTTTAAGGTCCGACGACGTATAAATAGAATGTCCTCCTCCTTCGTTCAATACCATCACCCACTCATTGTTCGGTTCGTACCAAATGACTTTGGGGTCTCGCGTATCGACAGTATTCCATTTCTCCTTAGAGTCGATGACAGGATTACCTTCGTATTTGGTAAATGTACGACCTTTGTCAAGGCTGTATGCGATACACTGCGTCTGCCTGTCCGGGGCGGCAGCCGTATAAGCTATGACCATCGCAGGCGTATCGCCTTGATTCCATCCCGCCGTATTTTTATAATCTATGACCGCAGAACCGGAGAACATGGTCCCGAGCTTGTCTGGGAACAGCGCCGAAGGCAACTCGGTCCAATGAACGAGGTCTTTGCTCACTGCGTGCCCCCACGTCATATTCTCCCACTCGCGTTCGAATGGATTATGCTGATAGAAAAGATGATATTCACCGTCGTAATATACGAGCCCGTTCGGATCGTTGATCCATCCGCGGCGTGTCGTAAAATGCAGCTGCGGACGGTTCTCCTCCTTATACATGCTCGCCTGTCCGTCTATTTCGTCCGACAGGTATATCTTGTCCATGCCCCTGCAATCACGGTCCGTGGCGTCATAGGATATGGTAAGCGTTTTGCCGAGGTATTCGGACATATCCACAAACACATAGTAATCCGGCGCGTAAGTCGGGACACGAATGACGAACGACCTCACCTCTTCTCCGTCTACCATCAAGGTCATCCTCTTTCGCGACACCTCCTGTGCGACCGGAATGTTCAGGTATCGCTCCGTTATCTTCATCGTGATCTCCTTAGCGCCCAATTGCCCTGCCGCCATAGTCAGGGCGCAAACTACCATGGCTAATTTCTTAATATTCATTACTTGACTATCTGTTTAGGTTAGAGCTTTAAATATAGAAAAAAACGAAGTATTTCACGCACAAAAAACCGACATACTGACACCGGGCACAAAAAAATGGATGAAACACTCAACGTTTCATCCATTTTCAAATCGCTTACCGCTGAACTACCCGAGATACGATTTCAGCAACTTGCTGCGCGAACTGTGGCGCAGACGGCGTATCGCCTTCTCCTTAATCTGCCGCACACGTTCGCGTGTCAGGCCGAACTTTTCTCCTATCTCTTCGAGCGTCATTTCCGAACACCCGATACCGAAGAAATATTTGATGATGTCCTTTTCACGGTCGGTCAGCGTTGCCAAAGCACGCTCCACCTCGGTTCCGAGAGACTCGTTAATAAGTCCGCGGTCGGCATTTGGCGAATCGGCATTCACGAGTACGTCGAGCAACGAGTTGTCCTCCCCATCGGCAAACGGTGCATCCACCGATACGTGGCGGCCCGAGACCCTCAGCGTATCAGATACCTTCTCCTTCGGCAGGTCGAGCGCATTGGCGAGCTCTTCCGGTGAAGGCGTGCGTTCGTGCTCCTGTTCGAAACGGGCGAACGCCTTGTTGATCTTGTTGAGCGAGCCCACCTGATTGAGCGGCAGGCGCACGATACGCGACTGTTCAGCCAGAGCTTGGAGTATCGACTGGCGAATCCACCAAACTGCATATGAAATGAACTTGAAACCTCGTGTCTCGTCGAATTTCTCAGCAGCCTTTATTAGCCCGAGGTTCCCTTCATTGATAAGGTCCGGAAGGCTCAACCCCTGATTCTGATACTGTTTGGCTACCGATACCACGAACCTCAGGTTCGCCTTGGTCAATTTTTCTAACGCTTCCTGATCTCCTTTACGAATACGTTGGGCCAGCTCTACTTCCTCTTCAACCGTTATAAGATCCTCCTTCCCTATCTCCTGTAAATATTTGTCAAGTGACGCACTCTCGCGATTGGTAATGGATTTCGTGATCTTTAGTTGTCTCATGCTAACCAGTCTCCTTTCTAAGTAGGTTTTAGCAGGCGCCGGGCTTTCCGGCACCTGCATTTTATTAATATTCAGTCATTCCTAATAACTTGCGGAACGGCCGTCGGGATAAACCCCGTCTATGGAAGAAATCTTGCCGTCTATCTTGTCGAGATCATTGAGCGAATTTATCTCCACGTCGTTTATATGGGTTATGATAAAGTTCTTACGCACCTTATTGTTACTCAAATACCCTCCTTCTTTGATCGACGTGACTTTGATACCGCCATTGATCTGCAACTCTCTCTTCTCCCTTTCGGTCACATTAACGAACTTGCCCCCGAGCTCTTTTTCAAGGTCGAACTTCGTTACCGGTTCCGCCTTACCTGCTTTATTACGCAGGACGACCTCAAATTGTTTCACTTTCCCCTCTCTTTTTACGGAAACCTTGACTTTTTCATTCGGACGCTTAGTCCCGATATACTCCGAGAGCGAGCTGGCAGTAGACATTTGCATTCCGTCCACCTCCGTTATTATATCGCCTTCTTTTATGCCCGCATCCTCTGCCGCACTGCCTTCACTCACCGCAGCCACGTATAGTCCGCGCTGTTCGCCGACCTCTGTTTCGCGAAAACCGCCCTTACCGTCATTCTCGTATATCTTACCGTTATTGATGGCCTGATACTGCACCCCGAGCAGGCCGCGTTGTACCACGCCGTACTCCTTGAGGTCCTCCACCACCTTCTGCACTATCGTCGAGGGGACGGCGAACGAATAGCCCGTAAAACTTCCAGTAGGCGATTTTATAACGGTATTGATACCTATCAGCTCCCCGCGCACGTTCACGAGCGCACCGCCGCTGTTACCCGGGTTCACCGCCGCATCGGTCTGTATGAACGACTCTATACGGAACTCGCTCGGGATAACGTTCAAGTCGCGCGATTTCGCGCTGATGATACCGGCCGTCACCGTAGAGCGCAGGTCGAACGGGCTCCCTATCGCCAACACCCACTCCCCGAGACGCAAGTCGTTCGAATTTCCGAACACGAGCGTCGGCAGGTCTTTCGCGTCTATCTTGATGAGGGCCACGTCTGTCGTCGGATCGCTGCCTATGATCTCGGCATCGAAAGTACGGTCGTCATTCAACGTCACCTTCAGTTTGGAAGCGTTCTCGATAACGTGGTTATTCGTCACGATATAACCGTCGGGGCTGATAATAACACCCGATCCTCCGCTACGCCGCTCCTGCGACTGTGGTTGCTGTTCGCCATAATATCCCTCCGGGATGCCGAAAAAGTCGAAAAACGGGTTACGCCCCATACTGCGGCTGCTGTAAATGATCTCTTCTATTTTCTCGACATTGACCACGGCCTGCACTGAATTTTCGGCCGCATAAGTCAGGTCGGGATATTTCTCCCTGTCGTAATTCGTGAAATGGTTTCCCACCCCTCCGTTGGCGAACTCTACCACTCGGACCTCCTTCGTGGTCTGCAATTTAGACGATACGAGGCTGTTGACACCCCACGCCGTCAGTCCGGCCGCGACTACCGAGGCCACAACGACGGCTGCTACGAACTGTTTCCTTTTCATAATTTACGAATTTTCATTGCTAATCATTAAAATATAAAAAGGTATAATTACTGCATCGGCAATTTAAATTTTCAAAATATTACACAACACCGGATTTACATCAAACCGGTACAACTAAACGAAGATACGGACAATTATATTGTATATCCGCAAAGGGTTTCGCGTAACGCCGCATACGGCCCACATAAAAGAAACCGGAGTCTACGCATTGCAAACCCCGGTTTTTATCATAGCGCGTAATCGCCGCCGCAATTACAGCTTAAAGGCTTTTTTGAGTCTTTCCACTTCGTCGAGTTTCTCCCACGAGAAGAATTCGATCTCTTTCTGCACCTCCTTGCCGCGCACGACAAGAGTCTCCTTGCGCGTGAACGGACGATTGCCGAAATGCCCGTAAGAAGCGGTTGCCTCGAATATAGGATTCTTCAGACCGAACTTAGCGACAATCTTGGCGGGACGAAGGTCGAACATTTTACCGATCTTGGCAGCTATCTCCCCGTCGCTCATCTTGACATTCGAAGTATTGTATGTATCGACATAGACGCTCAACGGCTCTGCGATACCGATAGCATACGAAAGCTGCACCAAAACCTGATCGGCGATACCGGCAGCCACCATGTTCTTAGCGATATGGCGTGCCGCGTAAGCCGCACTGCGGTCTACTTTCGAGCTGTCCTTACCCGAAAACGCACCGCCGCCGTGTGCACCGCGGCCTCCGTAAGTGTCTACTATGATCTTGCGCCCAGTCAAACCTGTGTCCCCGTGCGGGCCGCCGATTACGAATTTGCCCGTAGGGTTCACATGCAGTATGTAATCGTCGCCGATCAATGCGGCCAGTTTATCCTTCGCACGCTCCAGACGCGCCTTTACACGCGGTATCAATATCTCGCGCACGTCTTTTTTGATCTTCTCGCCCATAGCGGCTTCCGTATCGAAATCGTCGTGCTGTGTGGAGACTACTATCGTATGTACGCGTTTCGGACATCCGTCGTCGCCATACTCCATAGTCACCTGACTCTTAGAGTCCGGACGGAGATATGTCATTACCTTACCTTCGCGGCGTATGTCGGCCAGCTCCTTCAGGATAACGTGCGAAAGTATCAGCGTAGCAGGCATATACTCGCGCGTTTCGTTGCATGCGTAACCGAACATGATTCCCTGATCGCCCGCTCCCTGCTCGGCGGCCTTTTCGCGAACCACACCCTGATTGATGTCGGCCGACTGCTCGTGTATGGCCGAAAGCACTCCGCACGACTCGGCATCGAACTGATATTCGCTTTTGGTGTAACCTATCTTGCGGATCACACGGCGCACGGTCGATTGTATATCGACATATGCGTTCGAACGCACCTCGCCGGCCACGACCACGAGACCTGTGGTACAAAGCGTTTCGCAAGCTACTTTCGATTCGGGATCACGGCGCAGGAACTCATCGAGTATCGCGTCTGAAATCTGGTCTGAAACTTTATCGGGATGTCCCTCGGACACCGACTCCGATGTAAATAAAAATCCCATTTTAAAAAAGGTTTTAAAGTTAAACTTTTTAAAATGGAAAGCGGTTGGCAATCAAAAAGCTAAGAGAAAAAAGAATGCTGTTTTAGCAATTTTTTTACGTGGTAGCAATCAACCAAATCTTTCCACATCGTCCTTTACGAACCGTGCAAAGGTAATTTATTTTCCCCGACATGCAACCACGGTACATACATTATTTTTCTCCTCCCGTGAAAAATACCTACAAAAAGGGATGTAAATACAAATCGTAACAAACTTGTCTGATCCGGCGTCTTTCACTACATTTGCGACATGAGACTAAACAATCTGCGGCCGGCCACGGGCGACGGACGCAAACTTTACATAGAGACTTACGGTTGCCAAATGAACGCAGGCGACAGCGAGATCGTAGTATCGCTAATGCAGGCCGACGGCTACGTCTACACCGAGAACATCGCAGAAGCCGACGTCATACTCGTGAACACATGCTCGATACGCGACAACGCCGAACAACGGATATGGGGACGGCTCAAGGAGTTCAAGAGATATAAAAGGGCCAAACCAGGGTTGCTCGTCGGAGTGATAGGCTGCATGGCCGAACGCCTACGCGAAGACCTTATGGCAAAGGAGCAGATAGTGGACATTGTGGCAGGTCCCGACTCGTACCGTGACCTTCCGCGTCTGACCAAAGAGGCCGCCGCAGGATCGAGAGGGGTGAACGTGATGTTGTCTACCGAGGAGACGTATGCCGAAATATCACCTGTGCGCCTCGACAAAAACGGCGTAAGCGCATTCATTGCCATTATGCGCGGCTGCAACAACTTCTGCACCTACTGTGTAGTTCCATATACTCGCGGCCGTGAACGAAGCCGCGACCCTCAGACCATCGTGAACGAAGCAAGGGAACTGTTCGATGCCGGATACCGCGAAGTCACGCTATTGGGCCAGAACGTCAACTCCTATTCCTGCGAAGGCGTCGGATTCGCCGACCTGCTGAAAATGGTCGCCGAGGTCGATCCGCTGCTGCGCGTTCGCTTCGCCACCTCACATCCCAAAGATATAAGCGACAAGGTATTGGAAGTCATGGCATCCATGCCCAACATATGCAAACACATACACCTTCCGGCCCAGAGCGGCAGCACGCGCATGCTCGAACGCATGAACCGCAAATACACCCGCGAATGGTATCTTGAGCGCGTAGCAGCCATCAAACGGCACATGCCGGAATGCTCGATAACCACCGACCTCATTTCCGGATTTTGCGGCGAGACGCCGGAGGATCACACAGAAACGTTGTCGCTCATGCGCGAGGTAGGCTACGATTTCGCCTTCATGTTCAAGTATTCGGAACGTCCCGGAACACAGGCCCAGCGCACGATGAAGGACGATGTGCCCGAAGAGGTGAAAACCTCGCGCCTCAACGAGGTGATAGCATTACAGAACGAGCTATCGCTCGAAAATAACCGCCGCGACGTCGGCAAGCAATTCGAGGTCCTCGTCGAAGGAGTATCGAAACGGCGTGACGACCAGTTGTTCGGACGCACGGGACAGAATAAAGTGGTCGTATTCGATCGGCAGGGGCACAATCCCGGCGATTACCTCACGGTGGAGGTCACGGATTGTTCTTCAGCCACCCTGATGGGGAAGATAGTAGCAGAGTAATACTCGAAAATCAATACTAATATGCCGGACCTCGAATGAGGTCCGGCATATTAGTATATAGGAATATCTTTACAATCAATCCGTGCGAGAATTATAACGAAAGGCTTATCTTCTTAGTTTCACAAGATTACCTAACTATATAAACGCACACGACGCTTGACACAACCGAACGTTCGGGTCTACCCGGCAGAAGCAAACGGTTCGGGACGGCACTATCAAATCAACACGAAATCGTCACAGAATAACCATCCCGCAAACGATATATAACATACCCGTGCATGCCTCGCGTAACATGACACACTTCTCAATAGCGAGTCTGCAGCATCTTCCCAGCAGCACACTGCAACGCTAACGACGCTTCCGCCCTCCCCTTTTCGCTCCGCGCGCATCCGACTTACGCGGCTCATCAAACTGCAACGTTTCGTCCGCCTCTACAGGCACGACCTTACCCGTTTTGAAATCTATCGAGGCGGTTATCACGAAATCGAGCTGCTTACGTGCGAGGTCGGCCCTCAACACCTTCACTCTAACCGCATCACCGAGCGTGAAACGTCTGCCGGTACGATGTCCGACGGCAGCGTAATCCTCTTCGCTGAACGAATACACATCGTCCTGCATGTCGCGCAACGAAGACATACCCTCGATATGCGTCTCGTCCAACTCAACGTAGATACCCCACTCCGTGATGCCCGATATATGACCGTCGAACTCCTGCCCTATCTTGTCGAGCATGAACTCCACCATCTTATACTTTATGGAAGCACGTTCCGCTTCGGCCGCACGCACCTCCATCTCGGACGAGTGCTCGCACTTGCCCTCGTATGTGGTCTTGTCTGGCGATTTGCCGCCGGCGAGGTAGTTAGCCAGCAAGCGGTGCACCATCATGTCCGGATAGCGGCGTATGGGCGACGTGAAGTGCGTATAATACTTGAATGCCAACCCGTAGTGGCCTATGTTATCGGTAGAATAATATGCCTTGGCCATAGTCCGGATAGCGAGCGTCGAAACGACGTTTTCCTCGCTCTTGCCCTTTATCTTGCCCATGAGGCGATTCATCTCCTTGGCTATCTGCTTGCCGCCCTCGGCCTTGAAATCGTACCCGAAGCGCAGGATGAAACTCTTGAAGTTCGCCAGCTTGTCCACATTAGGTTCGTCGTGTACACGATAGACGAATGTGCGTTCAGCGTTAGCCCCCGCCCCGCGTTTCTTGCCCACGAACTCGGCGACCTTCCTGTTCGCCAACAACATGAACTCCTCGATGAGCTGATTCGACTCTTTCATCTCCTTGAAATACACACCGAGCGGCTTGCCGGTCTCGTCGAGCTTGAATTTGGCCTCTTCTCGCTCGAACGTGATGGCCCCGTTCTTGAAACGCTGTGCGCGCATCGTCTGCGCCAACCGGTTCAACGTCAATATCTCCTCTTTATAATCACCTTCTCCTGTCTCTATCACCTGTTGAGCCTCCTCGTACGTAAAACGTCGGTCGGACAACGTGACGGTCCGTCCGAGCCACTGCTGCAATATGTTAGCTTCGTCGTCCATCTCGAACACAGCCGAGAAGGTCAACTTCTCTTCGTTCGGACGCAACGAACAGAGTTCGTTCGAAAGTCTCTCGGGAAGCATCGGCACTGTACGATCAACGAGATATACCGAAGTCGCACGGTCTTCGCCTTCGACATCGACCACGCTTCCCGGCTGCACGTAATGGGTAACGTCGGCGATATGCACTCCGACCTCCCACGAACCGTTAGAGAGTTTGCGTATGGAGAGGGCATCGTCGAAGTCCTTTGCATCTGCCGGGTCTATGGTGAAGGTCGTTATCCGGCGCATATCCCTGCGTTCGGCATAATCCTGAGCCGTAATCTCGCCCGGAATCTTGTTAGCAGCCTCTTCAACCGACGGGTCGAACTGATACGGCAGGTCGTATTCGGCGAGTATGGCGTGCATTTCGGCATTGTTGTCGCCCACCATCCCGAACACGTTCACTATCTCGCCCACAGGACTCTTGCTGCCCTCGGCCCAGTCGAGCACCCGAACCAGCACTTTTTCATTATTCTTGACTTTCTGCCCCTCTTTAAGGTGCACGAAAATATCCATCGGGACCTTTCGCGAATCCACCCTCACGAACCCGTAACTCTTGCCATCCTCGATCTCCATCACCCCCACATAGTTCTTATTGCTCCGCTCTACGATCTCCACGATCTCACCCTCCGGCGTACCGCCCTTGCCGACGCGGTTTATTATGAACTTCACACGGTCACCGTTCATAGCATGACCGGCATTCCTCGCGTTTATGAATATATCCTGCTGCTGGCCGTCCACCTTGATGTACGCAGATCCGCTCGCGAGCATATCCACGATACCCTCCATCGTCTTCCGTTCGGCAGGGCTGAGACGGTATTTCCCAGAACCCACCGACTGTATCGCACCCTGTTCGAGCATCTGCTCCACTATCTGCGCGGTAAAGTGACGTCCTTCGCCGTCGGCACCGCCGCTGGCCGCAGCCAGACCCTTTATAGTATAGCGTTTCGTAGGAAATAGCCTGAAAAGCTCGGCAATAACCGCACTCCTGTCCATACCCTTACCGCGCCTCGTTGCAGCGCCGGTCTTCCGATCCTTGTTTATCTTTTTCTTTGCCATATCGTTTTGTTCAAATCTCTTCAAAGGTAAATATTAAACGGCCATTTTATAACTCAGGCCCGCTTTTTCCGTGGCGTCTTAACGGATTATTAACAACCGCCGACATTAAGGTTCCGCCCGGCATTCATGTCCGTACACAATAAAGAGACCAAACCGCATCGCTGCCGATAAAATAAAGCACATCGGCAGCAAAAATGTCGATGCCGTCGCTACCAAATGCCTGTCTCGCGGAACATCGCAGCGTAAATCTCCGCCTTTTCAGTAATCGGTTTGGGATAGGCCCTCGAAGAAGAGGGCATACGATAGTGCCGCAGAACGCGTCCGGCATACTCGAACTCCTCGAACGTTCCGACCTTGGGCTGCACGGAAGCAGTGGTCGCTGCGAGCGTCTGCGACGCCTTGTCGCCAGTCGTCACGACCGTACGGCAATCAGGTATGGCCGCCAACATCCCGGCCACATCGGCACTTTCAGCCACCTCAAGAAACTTATCGGAAGCGTTCCCCTTATGACGGATGACGGCCCGGGCCGTATCGCTCAGGGCTATGCCCTTTTCGCGCAGGAATTCCACTATCATATCCTTGTCGAACAACTTTCCGCCGGGGACAACGAAATGCTCCCTGTCTCCGAAGAAAACGAGCCCGAATATACGCCACATATCATTCTGCAAGTTGGGATAGAAAAAATCCATAGACCAACGCGCACGCGGCGGCGGGAAACTACCCAGCATGAGCAATCGAGCCCCGTCGGGAAGGAAAGGCGGCAGCGGATGCACCTCTGCAATATTATCACTCTCCATACGAAACCACACATTTAAAATTCCTTGTTGCAATCACCGCAATAACGGCAGGCCGTGACGTTACCCAGAGCTCCGCCCCCGACCAAAGACAATACAACGAACATGAGTTTGATAGCCCGTTTCCTGCCGCTCTTTCGATTCGTAATGCCATACCTGACCTTGGCCGAACCGCAATGGGGACAAACACGGACATCCTCCTCGGCCGCGACTCCGAGCAACTCAGCCGCCCGTGCATAATCCTCGTCACAGACCGCCAGATAAGGACGCATACTCGGATTAGCGAAAGCTATCGGGGTAACGCTGCTCAGGTTCTCATTGAGAATCACGGCTTCGATTCCCTCGCTTTCAAGGAAGCTGAGAGCCACGGCGGCATCATTCACATTGTCGAAATATTTCACAGTCTTCATAACGTCTACGCTTTCTACAAAACTAACTCATTTCGGACTATTATACAAAATATGGACACACATACGCCAGCCAAAATATGTAAAAAAACCGCCTTTTCAGCACGCCTGAGATAGAGGAATCATGAAAAGAAATGTTATCTTTGTAGGTTAAATAGCACATCGTAAAAATGGATAAGGCAAACGTAATAGAGCTGCACAACGTATCTATATACCACATGCCGCCCGACAGGAACAAACCGGGACGCGGAAGGAACCGGCTGGTGGGGTGCGAACTCGTATTGTCGGATGTGAACGCAGAGATCGGACGAGGTGAATTCGTATACCTTATCGGTAAAGTAGGCTCGGGCAAGAGCACGTTCCTCAAGACGCTGTACGGCGAGGTTCCGTTGCTCGAAGGCGAAGGGTACGTTGCCGGTTACGACCTGCGGAAGCTCAGAAGCAAGGACATACCCTTCCTGCGGCGCAGGCTCGGCGTAGTGTTTCAGGATTACAACCTGCTCACGGACCGTACCGTTTTCGCAAACCTGCACTACGTTATGAAGGCAACCGGCTGGAAGAACGAGACGGACATCCGCCGACGCATAGAGGAGGTCATATTAATGGTCGGGCTGCTCAACAAAGAGTACAAAATGCCGTTCCAGTTGTCGGGAGGCGAACAGCAACGACTTGCCATAGCCCGCGCGATGATCAACAGCCCGGAGGTGCTCATAGCCGATGAACCGACAGGAAACCTCGACCCTGCGGCAGCGGACGGCATAATGACACTTTTTACCGAGATCGCGGCGGGAGGCTGCTCGGTCATCATGTCTACCCACAACCTCGGTGTGATAGAGGATTATCCTTCGCGGACGCTGAGGTTTCTGCAAGGACGTGTCGAGGAGGTGGATATAAAATCAATACTCGGAATATAACCCACTGACTATAAGCCATTTCAACAAACAACAAACATTACATAGAGGGCAACAAACTGACTACGGAATACGTTATATTATAGCATATTGCGACCAAACCGAAAAACATAAAAACGGAGACATAAATAATGAGCAACGAACAACTTAACCACAACGCGCAGGAAGAATATTCGGCATCCAGCATTCAGGTGCTGGAGGGTCTTGAAGCGGTACGAAAAAGGCCGGCGATGTACATAGGCGACATCGGAGAAAAGGGACTGCACCACCTCGTTTACGAGGTCGTGGACAACTCTATCGACGAAGCGCTGGCCGGACACTGTTCCAATATCGAAGTGGCCATCAACGAGGACGGTTCAATATCGGTGGCGGACGACGGCCGCGGTATCCCGGTGGACTATCACGAAAAAGAGGGCAAATCGGCACTTGAGGTAGTATTGACGGTACTTCACGCGGGAGGTAAGTTCAACAAGGATTCGTACAAGGTATCGGGCGGCCTCCACGGTGTGGGCGTATCGTGTGTGAACGCACTTTCCACCCTGCTTGTGGCAGAGGTACGCAAGGACGGCAAGATATACCAACAGACATACAGCCGCGGCGTTCCGCAGTGCGAACTCAAGGTAATCGGCGAAACGGACAGCAGGGGCACAACGATCACGTTCAAACCGGATAACGAAATATTCATCACCACAGAATATAAGTACGAGATACTTTCGGCACGCCTTCGCGAATTGGCGTTCCTGAACAAAGGCGTACACCTCAACATCACGGACAAACGCGTCAAGAACGAAGACGGATCGTACCTGCGCGACGAGTACTATTCGACAGAGGGCCTCAAGGAATTCATTAAATTCCTCGATGCCAACCGCGAACCGCTCATCGAAGAGGCTATATATCTCGACACCGAGAAAGAGGGCATCCCGGTAGAAGCAGCACTTCAGTACAATACGAGCTACAACGAGAACATACACTCGTACGTCAACAACATCAACACCATCGAAGGTGGTACGCACCTCACCGGTTTCAGACGCGCATTGACACGCACTCTGAAAAAATACGCCGAAGATTCGGGGATGTTGGCGAAACTCAAATTCGAAATCAGCGGCGAGGACTTCCGCGAGGGACTCACAGCCATCGTATCGGTCAAGGTAGCCGAACCGCAGTTCGAAGGACAGACCAAAACCAAGCTCGGCAACAACGAAGTAGCCGGAGCCGTAGACCAAGCCATCACGCAAGCCCTCTCCAACTACCTCGAAGAGCACCCCAAGGATGCCAAACAGATAGTAGAGAAAGTCATACTCGCAGCTACGGCACGCCATGCGGCACGCAAGGCACGCGAAGCGGTGCAGCGCAAGACCGTACTCTCTGGCGCAGGCCTGCCTGGGAAACTGGCCGACTGCTCATCAAGGGAACGCGGGAAAGCCGAGATATTCTTCGTCGAGGGAGACTCCGCAGGCGGTACAGCCAAGCAGGGCCGCGACAGGGAATTCCAAGCCATCATGCCGCTCAGGGGTAAGATCCTTAACGTGGAGAAGGCTCAGGAACACAAGATGTGGGAGAACGAGGAGATCAAGAACATGTTCCTCGCGCTCGGCGTAACGAAAGGAACCGAAGACGACAGCAAGGCGCTGAACCTCGACAAACTGCGTTACGGCAAGGCCATAATCATGACCGATGCCGACGTCGACGGTAGCCACATCGCCACGCTCATGCTTACGTTCTTCTTCCGCGAAATGAAAGCCCTCATCGAGAACGGACACGTATACATAGCCACCCCGCCGCTCTATCTCGTCAAGAAAGGCAAGAACGAACGCTACTGCTGGACCGAGGAAGAACGCGAAGCGGCAATAGCCGAATTCGGAACCAAAGGCGTAGGCGTACAGCGATACAAAGGTCTCGGTGAAATGAACGCCGAACAGCTTTGGGAAACCACGATGGACCCGCAGCACAGGATATTGCGCCAAGTGACGATAGAGAGCGCCGCCGAGGCAGACCGCATCTTCTCCATGCTCATGGGCGACGACGTTCCGCCACGCCGCGAGTTCATCGAGAAACACGCCACATACGCCAACATCGATGCGTAATCCATAAACGGCAGCAGGTTTCCCTGCAGCCATTTACACAGAAAAAGTGACGGGGCATCCCGTCACTTTTTTAATCCAAAACAACACAGCCATGAAAAAAATTGATCCCAAAGAACTGAAACCTAACGTAATCGAACTTATCAGCGACCGTTGGATGCTGGTCACAGCCGGGGCTCCGGATAATTTTAACACCATGACCGCAAGTTGGGGTGCCGTCGGAGAATTATGGGGCAAACCAGTGGCATTCGTCTTCATACGGCCGCAAAGGTACACGCACGAATTCGTCGAGAAAAACGATATGCTCACGCTGTCGTTTTTCGCCGAGGAATATCGCAGTGCATTGAAATTCTGCGGAGCACATTCCGGACGCGACACAGACAAGGCGGCTAAAACAGGTCTTACCCCCGCACCGACCGAATCCGGCAGCACCACGTTCGCAGAAGCCGACATAGTACTCGAATGCCGCAAGCTATACAAGGACGAGATCAAACCCGAATCGTTCACAGACAAAACCATCATCGACAAATGGTATCCTGCGAGAGACTTCCACACGGCATACATAGTGGAGATCGTAAACGCATGGATCGCAGAATAGTACGCAATCGACAAGTCGGGAAAAATATTTCGAGACAAACGGCGGTTCAGAAAAGCTTTTTGCACAAAATTTGTTCAGCATTTCCATACAACTAACTTAATATTGATTAAAACAAAAGAACTATGAGTTTTTTGACTGAATTCAAGAAGTTCGCCATGCGCGGAAACGTTCTCGACATGGCCGTGGGTATAATCATGGGTGGAGCGTTCACCCCTATCGTGAATTCGCTGGTCAACGACATCATCATGCCCCCAATCGGGATACTGTTGGGCAACGTAGACTTTTCGCAGCTGGCAATAACGATCAAGGCGGCTACCGAAACCACACCTGCCGTAACCATCAACTACGGTCTGTTCATCAACACGATCATCTCGTTCCTGATCGTGGCATTCGCCGTCTTCCTTCTGGTGAAATTCGTCAACCGCCTGTCCGAAACGAAGAGCAAAGAACCGGCAGCACCTCCGGCCCCATCGGCAGAAGAGAAACTGCTCACCGAGATTCGCGACCTGCTCAAAAAAGAATAGGGGGAAACGACTCCCTCGACAAATCTATGGGCCTCAACCAGTTGCGACCCATAGATTGTCGTTTCTGCCACTTTACGAATAGTTTGAGTACAGCTACTTGGACGGATGTATTTTCTCCCTTAACGTCATTAGAATTGACTTATCATCACCCGATACATGCCCTAAATGGGGATAATTCCATAGTTTTTTGCTCCGCAGCATCAAAAAAATCCGTCTATTGTAAAAAATATTTTTGGAGGGATTAAAATATTTACTACTTTTGTCGTGCTTTAAGGAGACAACCATACGCATGGTTTCGTTTGCTTAGCGGAATGGCGGGATAGCTCAGCTGGTTAGAGCGCATGATTCATAATCATGAGGTCCCGGGTTCAAGTCCCGGTCCCGCTACTTGAAAATTAGCCACTTACAGCAATGTGAGTGGCTTTTTATTTCAACCGCGGTAAACAATTTACAAACAAAAACTGATTTAGGCCCTATCTGTGAAATAGCGTTTCGATGGTTGAGGATGTCGAAAAAAACATATTACGAAGACCAAAGTCTATATATAATAGATAAGTAAAACGGGGGCAATTACCTCAACGAAAAAATAACTTTTTGACCTACACTCTCAGCGGGTGTAATACCCCGATGAAAATAAAACTTTTGCCCGATACAAAAAGCCGCGCAGAAAACGAAGCGACAACAGGCCAACTCCTTTCAGCGGTTCTCGACCAGATACGCAAAGCGGTTGCGGTGTTATGGCTGCAATTTTCGAAATCGGATTTTCTATTTTTGTCTACTTTAGAAAATACAGGTGGCTTTCGGGCCGCTTTTTTAGTGTCCAGTCTGTAAGGATTCAGCATTTGGGGGACAGATCTGTATCAGGGATGTTTTAAGCCATGTTTCGGTCCAGACAACCGAGATATATGCCCGCATGGGAAAAGCAGTGGGCACGTCACCTCACGTTCGACCAGTTTTGCGAATATCTGCTGCCATATAAATATGCAGAATATCAACGTCTCGACTATTGGCGCGATGCCTTGAATAAAAAATTTTATGAGGCAGTAAACAAGGTTGCCCCCAACGATCTGGATTGCCAGTTCGCATACAGACCGGGAACATTTCTTAATAACGACTTCATAACCAAGATAAAAATAAAGTTACTATTAGAAAATTCGAAATTAGGCTTAATACCAGTCCACTTTAATTCACAAACAATCCCTAGGATGTCTTTCGGAGACTGCAACGACTATGCGCTAGTAAATGTCGCCATGATGCGTAGCGCCGGAGTCCCGGCCGTTTACGAGTACACGCCTCAATGGGGAGAAAGAGCCAGCGGGCGCCACGGATGGTCTACAGTTTACAATAACAACGGGTTTCTGCTGACCCCTCATATCGACAAGGAACTGGGAGCGGTCTTTTTCCCTACGCGGAAGTTGCCGAAGATATTCCGTCAGCAATATGCCGTTGTACCGGAGCGGGAAGAATATGTTCAAAATGCGGAGTTTGTTTATTCCGATTTCGTGCAGTTTGAAAAAGATGTCACCGCCGAATACCTTCCGACAACCGATCTTGAGATACCGGTCAATACGAAAGGTTTGGCTGACAAATACGCATACATCGCAGTGTCCAATTTCAGGGATTGGAATATTGTAGATTTTGGCATCATAAAGGGTAAGAAAGCCTACTTTAAGGATATGGGTAGAGACATAGCCTATCTCGTTATGGGATACGATGGAAAAGAACTGGTTGCAATCACAGACCCGTTTATTCTTGAAAGCAACGGAAATATTCGCAGCCTGAAACCCGACAAGACGCATCTCGATACGTTGACTTTATGGCGCAAATATCCGAGAAATACGAATACGACCTCTATGGAGAAACGTATACTCAAGGGGAAAGTGCAGGCGTCGAATGATTCCTTATTCACGACATCAACGACATTTTATGAAGTCAAGGATTTATATTATCCGGACCTTATACCGATCGCATCCGATTCGGCTTACAGATTCTGGCGTTACCTTGGTGCCCCCAAATCATATTCCAACATAGCGGAAGTCCAGTTTTACAAGGATGGGGTGGACAGTATGCTTATGGGCAAGATATACGGTGCCGCCGGAGTGAACCACGCGGATGCTTTCGACGGCGACTGGCTCACATATTATCGTTCTACCAACAAATGGGCGCCGGCGTGGATCGGCATGGATTTCGGTGATACTGTCAGGATCGACAAGGTCCGCCTTGTGCCGCGCAGCGATGATAACGGAATACACTACGGTGATACGTACGAGTTGAATTACTATGCTGACGGACAATGGAACAGCCGCGGACAGCAAGAAGCGAAAGAGAGGTTCCTCGTATTCGATTCCGTGCCGCGTAATTCGTTATTGTTGTTGAAAAACCTTTCCCGCGGTAAGGAAGAGCGTATATTCATATACGAGAACGGCAAACAGGTATGGTGGTAGTGTGGCCATAATTATTCAAATGCTACCACCTTAGAGATGATAACAGTTAAATAATATCGCAAAGACAATCAATTCTCAGTCCGTATTGCGGGATCCTGCCTGACCTGCTCTGTGAGTCTATCTGTAAATGGTTTAATATCCATAACATCTACTTTATACTACACACAATTAATTGCGTTATGCTTCAATATATTACGCATGGTACGTTTACATATTCAGAGTGATAAATTACAATCTTTCCAGTCGATTGTCAGCGGATTGTCGGTTTCCATATAGCCTAAAAAGTATAAAGTTGATGTGCATTGCCTTTTTATAAATGCTGAAATTTTAGCTAATTTGCCACGCTAGATAATAGCCGTTGTTGATCATAATTGTATTCATCCAACTCACACTTCGTAGTCTAAAACAGGAAAAATATCCTTTGTATTCAAAAAGAAGACTAATTTATTAGTATCGAGAAGTTATGTTTCAATATCTCACCCCCTGAAAAAACACTCCTTCAGGTCATGAAACTCCAGTTTTGTACACATATGGTCAACTTAAAACAGAAGGCTCGCATACTCTCTCGGAATTCCCCCTATATCCGCACCAAACCGGGAAAACTCCCTGCCAGCCTTCGACAGGATTAGTATAATGCTGTTCCTTTGTAAAAGGTCTCCATGTCCTCCGGCAGGAGACCTTATTTGTTCTACGGCATACGACAATAAACACGATACGATCACGCCCCGGGGCTGCACGGCTCCGGAGCTTTCTATTAACCTTTAATTGTTGCAGCCATGAAACGTACCTTATCAAAACAGATGCTGACCGTCATGCTAACGGGAACCGCAAACTCTTCCGTAAAACAACAAATCCCATTCAATTTATGGGCCTAGTCGACAAAATTCATGATGGCACACGAATAAATATTTCTTAGTCGACAAGATTCATGATAATAGTGTCAATAATGGCGTGATATATATTCGTCAATGAGTTTTATCCTATGCTCTCTTGTG
>CALYBQ010000008.1 GCA_944415565.1 uncultured Rikenellaceae bacterium | reverse complement strand
CCGTTCCTGACCACATTGGACGACCCACAAAAAAAGCATTTTTTTTGCCATATCAATAATAATCTCTGCAAATATATTAAAATCAATATATTGCAGAGATTTTATCCTACTTTTTGTCGACTAGACCAATTTATGGCAAAAGACCTATAACAGATTCCTAAATCAGGTATGCCGCCTGACATCCGGGGAGTGTTCAGCCACCATACTGCGTGAAATAGACCGGCTCGGAATCGAACACAGAGCTCATAACAGCAGCACAAAAAAGGCATCGGACAAATTATCCGATGCCTTTTGCATATAACGTTGCTAACGTCAACGCCGCTCCCGGAAAGATTCGGTTATATCGACCACTCCGCCGCCATCCACGCGATACATGCGTTGGTTCGTACCTTCCGACCTCAGCCCTCCGCATTCCGGAATATACGGGCCCAACTTCACATAATCGAAACTCGTATACTCACATCCCGCCGGGAAAGCCTGCCGCCCCGAGTACCATCCAGCTTTCAACGTTCCGCCGCCATGCCGCTTTACGCGAAGAGCCAGTCTCTCCACCTCCGCAGGATCAGCATCGCCCCCCATAAAACACACGCACGTCACGGAACTCCCGTATGTACGCAGCAATCCGTCGAGCAACGTTTCGTCGAGCGTCTCGCCTATATCGCCGCGCAGATGCGGACTATGGCATCCTTCGCACCGATTGGGACATCCGGATAGGTTCAGCGCGAGAGTCACCTCCCCCGGAATCTCCTGAAACACTACATCATAACTGGCCAGTCGTAGCATAATAACGCTGTGCGGCCTCCTTCTGCCTTGCCTGCGAAAAATTGCTCACGCGTTTCATATACCCTATTATACGAGTCAGGTAATCGAGGTTCTGGCTCGCACATTTCGGACACACCTTCAGATTGCGTTTGTCTATGTGCCCGCAGTCGTTGCAGACAGTATTCGGAATATTGAACGTGAAATAATTACACCCTTCCTGTGTAGCCACCTTGAGCAGATGTGCATACTGTTCCTTGCTCAGATGTTCCTCCAAATTAAGGTGAAGGGCCGAACCGCCCGTCAAATGCTCGATATACTTCCGGCCGTGCAGGCGGAACTTATCTATTATGTTCAGCGACTCGTCCTCGACCAAGTAGAAATAGCTGTTGTAGCAATCACGATTCACCTTATAGCCGTCGCGCTTATCCCATTTAGCATGCTTCACACCGACATTTTCAGCCGGTATCATCTCGCAGTTGAACATAAGGTCTTTCGTGCGGTACTTCTTGTTGTAACGCTCGATCATGCCCAATATCTCCTGAGTGAAATGCACGTAATCGGGATTGTCCGTAATCGGAATGCCGAGAAATTCGGCCGCCTCTACCAACCCGTTAACACCGATGGTAAGGTACTGCCGCCCCATGTTTATATAGCCCGCATCGAACAGCGGCAACATACCTTTTTCGTGCATATACTTGAGGTTCGCGTTGTAAGCCATTTGCACCTTATGCACGAGGTCAACCACCTCCTCCAAGAAGAATTGGTACGCAATCCCTTTACGCGCCGCATACTGTATGCAACGGTTCAGGTTGATTGTCAGAACACTTTTCGAACCTGTCGAAACGCCACCTGCCCCGAGCGTATAACTGAAACCGTTGTCGGTTATCTCGTTACGCAGACGACAGCAACTACTGAGCGAGTCTGCATTGTCGCTCATATAGGTGAAGAACGAATGTCCTTCGGCATACATCTCCGCCGTGAAATCGCCGTATTCCTTATCCTTGGGCTCTCCGTTCTCTGTCAGCAACGCCATAGTCTCAACCGGGAACGTCAGCACGGTACGTGTACGTTCCGCGTTGAACCACTTCATGAAACGTTTCTGAAGCCAGCTCAGCGAATCCCAGTCGGGTTGGCTTCCATCGGGAAAGTAGAAGTTGCCGAAAAGGCTCTCGAAATAATATCGGTCGTAATACGATATGTTCCAGAAAACCGCCTGAAAATTACGGGCGCCGGTTGGCTGGTTGATCGAATAGACTATCTGTTCGAAATAGTCCGTAAGCACCTTGTCGAGCGTGCGCTGTTTCTTCGACAGATCGACCACCTTGTCCGCCGACTTATAATAATCCTTGCCGTATTCCAACCCTATAAAGTAGTTCATATACATCAGGAATTCCGGTGTGGCACATGCCCCGCTGAGCATACTCGACACCATGAAAACCATATTGATGAACCCGCCGCAGAACGATTTCAGGTTGGTCGGAGCTTTGGAATTGCCGCCGATCGAGGATGTACCGCCTATCAGCCACGGGTACATAGTTATGCTGGCACAGTAGTTGGCGAGGCTCGTCTCGTCGTTCTTGTATATGAAGTGTCCGTTCAGCAATTCGATATACTTGTCCGACACCTCTTTGCCGTACATCTCCTTCAGCCGGTCGGTTAGCATGCGGCGGTTGAGGCGGATAAAGTTGGACTTCGGAAGTTCCCCTATCAGCGTTGCCATGTTCTTGTTCTCGACATTGGCGTTGGAATCGTACTTGCTCCCAGTAGCGGCGTTCGAAGCGTCGCAATAATCCATCAGGAACTTGAGCTTGTCGCGCACCTCGCGATCCTCAGTATGTTTCTGGCGATAGAGCATATATGCCTTCGCGACAGTATAGTAACGCTCGGCCATCAAAGCTATCTCGACTTGGTTCTGGATCTCCTCCACCGTAGTCTCGTTGGCAATGCTCACACGGCTCAATATGTTTGTGATGACATCCTGCGTGGCGAAACTGCCGACCGAGAGGAAAGCCTTAGCTATGGCGCTCTGTATCTTTTCGATGGAGAAGGCTTCGCGCGTTCCATCACGTTTAATAATGAATGTTTCCATATTCTGCGTTTTTTAATGAATTTTCACAACACACTCATCGCCTGCGGGAAACAAAAGATTTCATACGTGACGGCACACGGCCCGGTACAAAACCTGTCGCTTTTCACCCGAAAGCTACGGATCGTAATTGAGAGGACAGGGCTCCGGCCCGACTCCTCCCGACATGGCAGGTCTTCTGACTTGTTCCGGCCGACGCACCTTCCCGGTCCTGCGGGACCAGTGGCAAACGACTGCGCTGCCTTTTAACGGACGCCCCATCTGTAAATGAAGCTGCCCGTGGGAACTTACAGCTACGGGGATAGTTCCTGATTCGCACAGGATTCCCTTTTAATCCCGTGTCCGCCATTGGCGGACACGGGAACCAATGTCATGTAACAAAAGTATCCATTACCTGCATACGAAATCCATAATGTCTCCGGAAGTTATCAACAAGATGTTGCACATTTCAACACTCCCGCGCAATACACGCAATAACACCCTGACACAAAAAAGGGTTGCGACCACACAGCCGCAACCCTCATATATCATTTCATACGTACACTACTCTTCGATAGAGTCCTGCCCGTTATACCAACTCACCTTATGCGAGAAGTACATGATGACGGCTAATATCACGAACAAGCCTACACTACCGGCCAACAGCGCCACATCCTCCAATTGCAATATGACATAAAGATACACGTACAATGCCGACAGTATCGCCGCCAACGTGACCGTAGGTTTGCGGCTCTTGAACACCGACGAAGCATAAACCGTAATCAGCCCTATCGTAGCGATGCCGGATATCAGATAGGCCCAACCGAACCCAAGTCTCTCGGCGAATGAAATCAACAACGAATAGAACAACACGAGCGCGACACCCACCAGAACGTACTGTATCGGATGTATCTTCTTCCCGGTAAACACCTCGACGAAAAAGAAGACGACGAAAGTCAGCAATATGAACATGATCGCATACTTCACCGAACGTTCGCTCTGCTGGTACACATCTACGGTATCGACGAGATTGACTCCAAATGAATTGCCTCGGTCCGAGGCTACCCCCATGCCAGTATCGTATACATACTCACGATTGGAATTGGAAGCCACGCCGTCGTACCACGTATCGGCCATATTGCGGTTGAAACGCAACACCTCCCAATTCGCCTTGAACCCGCCGTCGGCAATGGTAAATTCCGGCGAATAGTTTCCCACGAATCCCGGATCGGCCCAATCCCCCTCTACATTCACTATACTCGTCCGCCCCACCGGCAGGAAATTGATGCTTCCGCTTCCCTTCAACTCGAACGACATACTGAATGACAATTTATTGTCTACCGACTGATCCCTTATGTCCACGACCAGAAGTTCGCCCAACACATTGTCCGTCACCGAACCGATCCCTATCTCGTACGAACGTCCGTTCATCTCGAACACAGGATCGCCGGATATGCCGCGCCTGTCCGACACTCCTATCTTGACATATGGATTGCCGAACGCTACCACGCCACGCGGAAGCAAATTGCGGTCAAAAGCAGCGAACTCGCCCTCGATCGTAACGACGCTCTTATATACGATGGTCTTATAAATACCGTAATAACGCTCCTCGGGGTAGAGCTTGCAATCCACCTCAAGCCGATCGGGCACTACGTTTATCGTTTCGTCCTGCGTATACTCCTTGTTCTTGCTGTCCGCGACCAATCTCGTAAAAGGTATGGCCAGCACGGGCCCGCCTACCGTCTGCGGAAGGCTCCACTTGCTGTCAATCTTGCTTACGGCCTCGTCGCGCGTTCGTTTACGCTCCTTCACGAGCCCATGAACCGCACAACTGGGAATCAGCAACACCAACGACAATCCGGCTATCATAAGCCCCTTCAAGGTATACGACAACCCAAGATTCTTTTTCTTTTCCATAATCAGATATTTTTAATTAACTACTTTGTATTACAAAGTGAACAAATCAAAAAAAACAGGCGCAGTACGCCTTGATTCCTTCTTTCGCCACTATTTCAACAACTGCTCCAACGCATCTATATGGGCCTTGAACTGCCGGCGCCCCTCCTGCGTTATTGTATAAGTAGTGTTCGGTTTGCGTCCCACGAACTGTTTGGCCGAAGCGATATATCCCGCCCCCTCCAAAGCCTTCAGGTGGCTCGCCAGATTTCCGTCCGTGAGCTGCATGAGCTGCTTCATGCCATTGAAATCGGCGGAATCGTTCACCGACAATATCGACATGATGCCGAGCCGTACACGGCTTTCGAAAATCTTGTTAAGCCCCGAGATTATATTATCCATTCCGCCTCGCATCGTATTTGAAGTGCATGACAAGCCCATAGAGCACATGGCAGACTCCGAAACCGAGCGTCCAGATCAGCAGGCCGCAACGTCCGAACACTGCGGCAAGAAGCCCGAGTACAATCTCCGTCAGTCCGAGATAATGTATCTCGCCGTAGGTATATTTCGAGGCGTTGACCAAGGCCAACCCGTAGAAGATCAATGTCGCAGCTATCACGGTCCGTATATCGCCCTTCAAAAGATATATCATGCAGAATATTCCTCCGGCAACGAGAGGCACAGCCAAACTGTACAGTATCCGGTATGTGACTTTATTGAAAAGCCCGGCTCCGTTCCTTTGCGCCTTGCGCCAAGACATATAGAACCCGATACCGAGCGACAGCACCAATACGACAAGCGCATCGGCAAGCAATATCAAAGATTCCTGAAAGCTGTTATAATCCGTCGCACCCGGGTCCCTCAACAGGTAGAAATATGCGAACGCCGCACCCAATATAGCTGTCACACCCGCCGCGACTCCGGACAATCCGCTAAGGGAAAGGAACTTGGACGACCGTTCCATCATCTCCCTTATGACCTTGATATCTTCAACCTGACTATTCATAAATCACAATTAAAAGTACTTTGCACTACAAAGCTACAAAAAAGAAACAATAATACAACACACATTCGGTTTTTATTAATGACCATTGCGACATACTTGGCACTTTTATTGAAGCATTTGTCAATTAATCAACCAATTAAAACACAGATTATGAGAACTATCAGACTATTGCTACCGGCAACGCTTTTATGTGCGGGCGCCGTCATAGTTTCATGCGGCCAGCGCAGCACGAAAAAAGATAAAGACGCTGCATCTGTCACGACGACCAGCAAAGCGGCTCAGAAGAACGATTCCATCCCCCTCTCCATAGACCTATCGACCGGATATGCCAAAACGAGCATCCACAAAAACTCCGCACAAACCGTATGGGCATCGTTCGACTCACCCGGCAACGAATCGCTATACGGCCGGATAGTACTTCCGGCATCGAACGCCGGCAACCTGCGCTTCAACCAGATAATCTCACCCGAAGGCAATTCGGACGGTCCTTTCGGGCGCGACATATCTTACTACCTGACGCAGGGCGGCAGTTACACTCTGGCGATAGGTGAAAGCCTGATGCAAGGAGATCCATACGACGGGAACTTCATAATCGAATTATACTCCGGAAGTATGGTTCCATACGAAAAGCCGTCCAACTATTTCGTGCGTAACGACGTAGACACCACGAAGACCAAGATACTGAAACTCTCCTCACTGGAAGAATTTGACGCCATATTCGGCATGGCGACCACGATGTCCTCGCGCCCCACTCCCATCGACTTCGACAAACAGTTCATCGTTACGGTCATAGGACCTCCGACCGATACCGACACCCGATATGACGTTGCCGCACTGATGTCGAAGAACGGTATCCTGACATTAGCCTATAACGTAACGCAAGGCGAAAAGCAGAGCTACACCATACGCCCATTCCTGATGCTGGCGGTAAATAAGGAATTCGACGGGATGCTCAACGTCGTCGAACCGATAAATTTCTAAACTGGAATCAAACTATGCTCTCCGCCGCCCGGATAACTACCGAAACAAACCATCCGGGACGCAAAACCGAGCGGATTTACTCGTTTGCAGTTTATTATTAGAGCACCCTCCGCACGGTGGCACTTCCCAGAATTGTCCGACACCTGCTGTTGCGGCGACACATCATAATCGACCGAAATGATTTGCAGTAGATTTTATAGCGCCGCTTTGAAAACAACGCAGTAATGACCAATGATGTTGCCATCTAATAACAAGACGCGTTGTTCGGCGAAATATAACCGCATACAGAGCTTGCCTAAATAAGATATTGCGGGACTGTCAGAGCAACTGACAGTCCCGCAATATCTTCCCATATCGGAAAATTCCTTTCCCGACAAGGCTATACCTACGTCTACTTTCTCACATTCGGCAGTTTATCGGCCTCAACCCCTTCGAACGTCATCTTGACGGGGATTATCTTGCCGTTTTCATCGAAATGCATCTCGTCTATGCAGGTCGCACGGCTGTCACGTCCATTCTCATTGAGAGGACGGCGATGATAAACTATATAATATTTGTCCGAACCGGGCCTGTGGATAATAGAATGGTGTCCGGCCCCGGTAGCTACCTCCGGGTCCTGCTGAAGTATCTTAGCCTCGCGCTTGAAAGGTCCGAACGGCGAATCGGAAATCGCATATGAAACGCTGTAATCTGGACCGCCCCAGCCGCCTTCAGACCACATGAAATAATATTTACCGTCACGTATGAACATGAAAGGCCCTTCCACATAATTCTGCGGCGTCACCTCCCGGTAAAGCGTTCCGTCCTCGAAAGGCACGATGCCAGTAAAGTCGTCTTTCAGCTTCACCACGTTGCAATGGCCCCAGCCACCGTAATACATAAGCCACGTTCCGTCCTTATCTCTGAACACATACTGGTCGATAGGCTGTGCCCCGTTCACGATTTTGTCTATGAGCGGTTTACCCAACAGGTCCTTATATGGTCCCTCTGGCTTGTCTGCCACGGCCACACCTATACCTCCGAGCTGGTCGTTGTTCTGTATATCATTGCCCGCAAAGAAAATGTAGTATTTACCGTCCTTCTCCACCACGGCCGGGGCCCACATGGCATATTTCACCCACTTAACCTCCGTATTATCGACCACCTTTTCGTGCTTGGTCCACGTCACCAGATCGCGGGAAGAAAAAGCGTCGAGGAATGTCTGTTCTTCGTACTTGGCCGAATAAGTAGGGAACACCCAATACCTATCGCCGAATATCATCCCCTCTGGATCGGCATACCAACCGGGGAAGATCGGGTTGCCAGACTTTTTCTTTGCCCCGGCGTCCTGCGCCACGAACAACGCCCCAATCAGGCACGCAAACAATATGATACTGCCTTTTCTCATAATCTTATGGTTCATTTTTAATTATACATTATTTTGCCAAGCCCCACTTCTCATTGGGCTTATCGGTCATCCACAACTCCAGCTTACCGCCATCGGCCATGTTTTTAAAATCTATATAACACCTTTCGAGCTCCTCGCCGTTAAGCTCAGCCCGTTCTATATACACATTATCCGGACCGTTACCGTGCGCCACGATGGTAAATTCCCCGCCTTTGTAATACCTATTGTCGAGCTTGAAAGTAATCTCGTCGAATACCGGGCTCGTAATCTCCATGCGCGTATTGCCCGGACACGAGGGATGCACACCGGAGGCCGCCAATACATACCATGCGGACATCTGCCCCACGTCCTCATTGCCGACGATACCCTCTACCGAATTACCGTAAGCCTTGTCGCATATATGCCGGGTCCACTTCTGTGTCAGCCACGGAGCCTGCAACTTGTTGAAAAGGAAAGGAACCCAATGTACCGGCTCGTTGGCGTGATTGTAATAGTCGTTCCACAGCAGATTATCCGGAGTCTTCTCGAAAAAGTTCTCAAGATCGGCCAACACCTTATCGCGTCCGCCCATCAACTCCACCATCCCAGTAAAATCGTGCGGCACGAACCACCCCTGTTGATACGGGTTGCACTCGATCGTACCGTACCACTCCTTCAGGCGGCCTTCTTCCGGCCAATCTTCCCACCCCCCATTGGCCTTCTTCGGGCGGAACCAACCTTTCTCCTTGTCGAACACGTTCTTGTACGCTTTCGACTTCGCCATATAATCGCTGTAATCTTTCCTGTTCTCCATGCCTTTCGCCATCTGCGCTATACACCAGTCGGTATAGGAATACTCCAGCGTATGAGATATGCTGAAAGGAGGTCCCGTATAACCTAACTCGTCGTTACCGAACTTGGCCGAGGTATTCTTAGCGTAATCGTAAGCCTTCTCAGGACTGTATCCGCGAATACCCTTCACATAAGCGTCGGCCAGTACCGAGATAGCCGGATTACCGATCATACAACCGCTGTAAGAATTGAGCAACTCCCATCGCGTGAAGGTTTTATTGCCGCTCTGATCGGCAAGCGCAACGAGCGAGGCCAGCATATCCTTCACGATGTCGGGATTGATTATGGTCTGTAACGGGAACTGGCTGCGGAATACATCCCATCCGCTGAACACGGTCCGCTTCGTGAAATCTATCGTATTATAGATATAACCGTCCGCTCCCAGATAGCGGCCGTCGGCATCGGTATAAGTCCTCGGATCTATCATCGTATGGTAAAGCGCCGTATAGAAAACGGTTTTCTGCTCCTCAGTCCCACCTTTTACAGTAATGCGCGAAAGCTCCTTATCCCACGCTTCACGGGCCTGTTTCCGTACTTCGTCGAACGACTTATCCGCAATCTCCGCTTTGAAATTATTGCGTGCGCCTTCCACGTCCACGAACGAAATCCCGGCTTTAAGCACCACCTGCTCCATGGCCGCAGTCGGGAACTGCGTAAAGAACCCCACATGCTTCCCCTGCAATTCCGTCTTTCCCTCGATTACAGGAGCTTGTGCCACCCGTTCGAGATAGGGCAGGCTCGTAACCTCGTCACGCTTACGAACCCAATCGTCCGGAATATCGGCGCTCCAGAATCCGTAATCGGTAAAAGGCTTGCTGAATTCGGCGTAAAAGTAAATCGTATAATCCACATTGCCGTCGCCGTTACCCCAGCCGCCGCCTTCGGGCGGACATTTCATCCAGCCCTCTATGGCATTATCGCCGACCACTTTGACATACTGCTCGGTAGAAGTTCCGCCAACCCTGCGGGCCAGATCGACCTGCACACGCGACTCTCCGTTCTCGGGGAATGTGAAGCGCATGATACCGCAATGAGGCGTAGCCGACGTCTCGACACCGATCCCGTAATCGGTCAACGTCACGGAATAATATCCGGCCGTAGCGGTCTCTGTCTCCTTGTCGTAAGCGGACCGCCACCCTGAGATACTACCGTCCTCCTTACCCGCTATCTTCCGCAGCTTGCCGGTAGTCGGCATAACGAGAAAATTACCGAGTTCGCCATACCATCCAACACCGCTCATCTGCGTAAGCGCAAATCCCTCTATTGTTTTATGCTCATAGCTGTAACCGGAGCCGTTATCGCCACCGGTTATCGTATTTGGACTGACCTGCACCATCCCGTAAGGCGTCGCCGCGCCGGGGAATGTCTTTCCAAGCCCATGATACACGCCGGCCGCACCAACACTCGTGCTGGCCCCGATAAAAGGATTGACGTAATCGGACAATGTCTTTTCTCCCTCGACTACACGGCCACACCCCGCCGTTACGGCCACCACGGCAAACAGTGATGCTACCCGCAAGCAGATTCTCTTCATCTGTTAATATTTTTCAGGTTCTATTTTTTCAAACTAAACACGAGCGTCTCCACTCCGAAACGCGGCATCGCCGTAACGACCATCGCACCCGTCCCCATAGGAGTGAAGACAGCTTCGGACAGCACCTTTCCATTCAAGTCCACACGTACCGCCTTCTCTATCGGGAAACTGAGGCGGATAGTGCGTATGTCATCGTCACCCGACACGTTGAAAAGCCTTACCATAACCTTGCCCGGGCTGGCTTTCACGGCCGTGATCTCATAACCCGGCTTATCGAACTCTATGAACGAACGGTCGGCAAGCGGAATACCAGTACCTATCGTAACCTTCACGCCCTCATTGCGTAACGCACTCTCTTCCGCTATCTGTGCTATATCCCACGCGCCCTTGTGCGGCATTATGGCATACTTCAGGTGCAACGGCCCCTCGATCGCGTAATTACGGCCCCAAAGGCCGCCCCCGGCATACTGTGCCGTCAGCGACAACGGGAATCCGGCCCCGTATGAATATGACGTCGTATGGTCGGTAAACAATGCCATGCCGTAGTTGCCGTCGTCCTGCATGAGGTCCACCCAATGCAGAATGACGTTATTCTTAATACTGTCCCAACGATTGAAGAACGTATCGCCAGTTCCACTCTCGCATACGTCGAAAGGAGCGTCCTTCGACAGATGAGTATCGGTGAGTGAGTTGGGGAACATAACATTGAACATATATCTCGTATCGTAGAACGCCCGGCGGCGGTTGCCCCAATCGCGCTCGTCATACTCTCCTATTCCGGGTTTTCCGTTCCAATCGACCCTGAGTTCGAAATCAATACCTCGCTTACCCTTGGCTATAGAGACGATCTGCGAAAAGACATGCTTCCCGATTGCCCCGTCTATGCGGACACTGGTCTCGAAAGGCGTATCCTCGACTACGTTGATACGCACCGGACTCTCTGCCGACGAATAAAAAGCGCTGTCGCGATAAAAATATCCACGCAACTCTCCCATTCTGAATTTGCCGGCCGCATCGACGAACTCTTTACCGTCCTCCTTCTTGGCCACAAGGCTCTTGATGGTCCCTCCGTGCTCCGAATCAATGACAATTCTATACATATCGTTCTCCAGCTTGCAGTCGCCGTTCTCCATGAACTCCACGCCGGACCCACTCTCAGACACCTTGTATTTCGCCTTCAGAGCATACGAAGAATAACCGAACGAAGGCACGGAAGCCCTGAAACTTATCACCTCGCGGCTGTTATTTTTATATTGCACCGACGGGACCTCTCTCCCCTCCGCATCGACCACGACGAGCCTTTTCCCAGCCAGATTGCCGGGAACGGCGATCTTGACAGGCTCCAAACGCTCCGTACCAGTCGGATTGAACAGCCTTACGACCGTAGGGCCGACACTCTTATCGCGCGGGGCGTCGAACGTCCGCAATGCCGACGACAACGATTTCCATACGATGACGTCCGTGCTGTCGGTCCATCCCTTGACATAATCTGCCCACGTTCCACGTTCGGACAGATTGTTGTAAGGCACTATCCATGCGTCATGGTGCTGTGCCAGCATGAGTGTCCGCCATGCCTTGTCGAACGCGGCAGAGGGGAAACGATACCCGCTCTCTATCGCCGCCATCGCGCTGATCTTTTCGGCGACCACCAGCTCGTTCTCCGCCTGCCTCACCTCCTGAGCCACACGCTGCAAAACCTGACTACCCCACATGAGCGCCACACGAACGTCGTTCTGCGACATCCGGTAACGGTCGTTGCTCTGTCCCAGCGATATGGATTCGAAATACTCCGTCCACGTCACATACCTGTTGCGCGAATTGCTGCCACCTCCGAGCCACGGACCATTATCCCATCCGGCATCCTGATAACACATCCCGACAGGGTTGCCTATACCATATTTGAAACACGAATCCAGATACTCCCTGCTGTTATTCCACGCCGTAGTCTGCCACGTAGAGTTCGGAGCGAGGGCCTCGCACGCATATCGCGGAACGGTCAGCATCGAAGTCCCGTCCGGTCCGACCCAGTTCACCAGTTCGCCGCCATACGGGGCCATATAACCTCCCCACATCGTGTCCGGATTCTTCAACACCGCATATTTGAAACCGAAAAGTTTGAGTATCTGCGGAAGACTGCTCGTAAAGCAAGGCTCTTCGACAGAATATGTCGTAAAAGCAACATCGGGAAAATGGGCGCGAAGTTTCTTCATCCCATATTCGAACTGGCGGATAATACTCTCGCCCGATATATTATAGAGATAGGGTTGTGCATATGTCGGGTTCGTGAACTCTACCCTCGGCCCAGACGCCATATCGCGGAAACGGTCGTAACCTATCCTATCGTTCACCTTAACCGAATCCCACGTCTCGGGTTCGATCTCCATGTTTATCCTCCATAACGGGAATTCGTCCATCTTATCTACGATGAACCGCGTATAATTTTTCGGGTAATGCCCGTATATGCCTCCGTGATAGCCGTCGGCGAAATACGCCTGTTGAGCAGAGACGCCGCAGACGCAGGCGCCAACCAAAATCGACGAAAATACCTTTTTTACCATTGCCTCGAAAAACCTCTTATACCAAATACGACCTTATCTTTCATAACGGCGAAACATCCGCACATCCACGTTCGGCAAACCCAAATCCCCTCAAGTAACAAATATATATCAATAAATCAATTTATCCTAAATAATGACGTTTTTATAACGGCATAAACGCCAAACCGCCACACTGCAAACACGTCTTCAAACGACACACCCGAACATTGGCAACACATGATACAAGACTGTATTACAACAAAATACAGCAGCCATCAACATACTGTTACCGACAAGAACAGCCCAAGAATTACCGAAGCGGCGCAAGAGTTATGAAATTCATTTTAAAAATATTAACTTTGACACTGGATCACCGCCATCCGAGGCGTAATAAGTTCGGAATATTAATATCTGGAATTCGAAAGGACATACGTGTGAAACGATATCTATATGCAATTCTCCTATCGCTGTCGGCACTGAGCCTCAACGCTGCCGAAGAGCTGATGTTCTATAAATACGAAGTAGACCGGGGATTATCCCACAATACGGTGCGGTGCATAATGCAGGACCGCGACGGTTTCATGTGGTTCGGAACGGCGGACGGACTCGACCGCTTCGACGGACAGCACTACAAGATATTCCCCGACAACGACCCGCAAGCCACCGACGGACAACTCGGCAACAACTCCATATACAGCCTCGCGCAAGACGACAAGGGGAACATATGGGTGGGCACTTCACGCGGTGTCTACGTATACGACCCCGCGACGGAAACATTCAGCCGGTTCGCACTCAGCACGAACGACGGAACCAGCATAAACGGGACCGTGCGGCATATCATGTTCGACGGCCCCGGCATGATGTGGTTCGGCACGTCCGGACAAGGATTGTTCATATACGACACGAAAGCCGACACGCTGTTCCAGACACGTAAATACGGATCGGTCATCGGCGACATCACGCGCGCCAGCAGCGGCATAATATACGCGGGAACCAACAGCGGACGCATTCTCGAATTCGACGTGGACGGACATTTCCTGCGCGAATTCCTGCCCGACATCAACAACAACATACGCGGCAACAAAAACATAACGGCCCTTTACAGCGACAAGCAAACCCTGTACTGCGGGCTCGGCATAACCGAATTGCAGGCAATAGACAAAAAATCGGGGCTTATAAAGATATACCGTCTCGACGATACGAAATATTCGGTATCGCACTTCCGCAAGATATTCCCCTTCAACGAGGAAGAGTTGCTGATAGCCACCGATAACGGCCTGTTCCTGTTCGATAAGGCTTCGGGGGATTTCCAGCCGTTCGACACCCGCAATTTCTTCGGTATAAGCGACCAATCGGTCCTCGACATATGCCGCGACGACGAGGGCGGCTTGTGGATAGCCACCGAATACGGCGGAGTCAACTACATTCCGCGTAACTTGCGTCCGTTCGGACACGTCATCCCGATGAGCAACAACAGTTTCTTCGGCGGCCGCGTAGTGAGCTGCTTCGCCGAGGACGAAAGGCACAACATCTGGGTCGGCACAAAAGACGGCGGCCTGATATACTACTATCCGGAACGGGGCTATATGAACTTCTTTACTCCAAGGCGCTCGGACGGGAACTCGATAAGCTACCACAACATACGTTCGCTGCTGCTCAACGGCGATGAACTGTGGATCGGCACATACTCGCGCGGCCTCGACGTCATGAACACGACGACCCGACAGGTTCGCAACTACCAATACATCAGCGGCGCCCCAAACACGATCAGCGACAATACTGTCACGGCCCTGTTCAAGGACCGAGAAGGAACTATATATATCGGAACCGCATGGGGGCTCGACATATACAGGCCTGAAACCGACGATTTCGAGCAGGTGTCTCAGTTGGGCAACCAAGCGAGCATATCCGACATAATAGAGGACAGCCGCGGCAACATTTGGGTGGCCACATCCAACATGGGCATATACAGGCTGAAGCCGTCGGACGGATCGTGGACATATTTCTACAACGAACCGGGCAACGAAGCCACCATACCGAACAACAGGGTCACCTCGTTGTTCGAGGATGAAAAGGGTACGATATGGATAGGTACGGAGAACGGATTGTGCCGCTACGATTACAGCATCCCCGGTATCATCAGGCTCGACGACGAGAAAAAGTTGCTGCCAAGCCGCATGATCTCGTCGATAGCACAGGACAGCGAAGGCCTGTTGTGGGTATCGACCAGCGCGGGGATATTCAGTTTCGACCCCGTAAACAATACTGTCGAGAGCAGGTATACCAAAACGGACGGGCTGCAAGGCAACCAGTTCAATGCCGGTGCATCGCTCACCGCATCGGACGGCAAGCTATATTTCGGCGGCATCAACGGGTTCAACTACTTCAACCCGGCCGACCTGATAAGCAACGATTACGTCCCTAATGTGCTCATCACCGACCTGAAGGTCAACAACCAGTCGGTCCTGCCACAAAAACGCATCGCAGCAACATCTACACGCACCGAAAACGACTCTCTGCCCGACACGGCACAGTCTATACGCCTCAATTCGGGAAGCAACAACATCACGATAGATTTCGTTGCTCTCAGCTATCAATCGCCGCAAAAGAACAAATACTCGTACAAACTTGTCGGCTGGGACGAGAAATGGATAGACACAGACCTATCGACCTCGGCGCAATACAACAATCTGAAACCGGGAGCATACCAATTCATGGTGCGCGGATCGAACAACGACGGGTTGTGGAGCGACGAGACCACATCCATAAGGTTCGAGATTTCTCCGCCGTTCTACATGACCATTACAGCATACATCATCTACGGTCTGCTGTTCGTCTCATCCGTACTACTGGTCTACTACCTCATCATAAGTTCGCAGAAAAAGAAACTTCGCGAATATGCCGAGGAGCAGGAGCGCCAGAGCTATCACGCACAGATAGAATTCTTCACCAACATAGCACACGAGATCAGGACCCCACTCACGCTGATAAAGGTTCCGCTCGAATTCATCATATCATCCGGCGAAGGATCGCCGCAGGTGAAGAACTACCTCGACATGATGAATACGAACACCAATAACCTGCTCAACCTCATAAACCAGTTGTTGGAGTTCCGCAAGAGCGGCGAAGGAGAATATGCGCTGTCGATACAGAATCACGACGTCAAACAACTGCTGACAGACATCTGTGCACGGTTCAACTCGGTATTGAATATCGGCAACGTAAAGATGGATATCGAGATGCCGGAACACGACGTGTTCTTCAACCTCGATTCCGACGCATTCTCAAAGATAGCCAACAACCTCATCTCCAACGCGCTCAAGTACGCAAAAAGCAAGATAACGGTATCGCTTAGATTGAAGGGCAATACACTCGTACTCTCCGTGTCGGACGACGGCAAGGGAATAGACCTTAGCGAAAAAGACAAGATATTCGATACGTTCTACCAACCGGAAGGCAGCAAATCGGGCAGCGGCATAGGCCTGCATCTGGCCAAACTTCTTACGGAGAAGCACGGTGGAACCATAGAGGCGGGAAACAACCGTGAAAGTGGAGCCATATTCACCGTGACGATACCATTGCTCGAAAAAGAACGCCTGCTGATAAGCGATTCAATATCCGACGCCATCATCCCGTCTACCGACGCACCGACACCACTCGAAGAGACATCGGAAAATTCGAAAGACCGGATACTGCTCGTCGAAGACAACGACGAAGTGCGCCGCATTACCGGCGAATACCTCGAAACGTTCTACGACGTCAGGTATGCCGCAAACGGGAAACAGGCTATCGACATCCTCGACCGGGAGAATATCAACTTGCTGATAACCGACCTCATGATGCCGGAAATGGACGGTTATGAGCTTTGCGAATTCGTCAAGTCCGACATCCGCTACTCGCACATACCCGTCATACAACTGACCGCCAAAACGTCGTTGCAGGATAAAATAAAAGGTCTCGAGTACGGTTCGGACGCATATGTGGAGAAACCGTTCTCGCTCGAATTCCTGCATACACAGATCGAAAACCTGCTCGAAAACCGCCGCAGGCTGCGTAATGCCTACAATACCCCGCCATCGGCCAAGGTAGAAGTCGGCAATACGGTATATAGCAAGAAGGACAGCGAATTTATAGAGAAGCTCAACGCGGAGATCGAAAAGTATATCCAGAAAGAGGACATATCGCTCGACCACCTCGCCGAGAGTATGTTCATGAGCCGCTCGAACTTCTACCGCAAGATAAAGGGCCTGTTCGGAGTATCGCCCAACGAATACGTGAAACGTTACAGGCTGAAACGTGCGGCGTCCATCATCGCCCGCAACGAATGCCGCATAAGCGACGTATATGTCAAGGTGGGATTCAACTCCGCATCGTACTTCACGAAATGCTTCAAAAAATATTTTGGAGTACTCCCGAAAGATTATGCCGCCAGCATCAACTCCGCCAAACAGGAGCCTGATGACGACATAGAAATAGAAGCAGGAGAAGAATAAACAAGATAGCTAACTCGCAAAGGCCCAGCATTATCTGAAAGTGATAATACTGGGCCTTTACATATAAAGCAATCCGGCATGCATGGCTCTTATCCCAAGTATGACTGTTTTATTTTAGCGAACAATCATTACCCCCTCTAATCTCCCCGCGACACGTCCCTTTCCACCTACTTGACGTCCAAATCGTACTTCTGCACGGCCAATCTACGCCCCATTATTGAACCCATAAAATGGTAGCTGCCACCATACAAGGTACAAACTACCAGACCAACCGCACCCAGCTTCCATATAAATTACCTCATTTTGCCAACGCTGCAAATTATAGAAACTTTACCCGCAATCAACCATGCCAACAGAGGTCCTTCTGAATATCTACCACACCAAATGTAAACCGCAACCTCTACTCGTCATCTAACTTCCATAATACACAGCGAGGCGGACTAAATTTAGTCCGCCTCGCCATTCATTATAGCCCACGCTCCCAGCTTACACTTCCTAATTCCCGGAACGTATGCTCAACTTCTTGTATATCGGAAGCCCCATCTGCTGCGTACCGGCCATACCCTGAATGACAATCGTATATTCAGTAGGCGCATCGGTCAGATAGAACGATACCTTAGCCTTTCCACTCGCGTCCGTCTGTACGTTCGGGTCCCAATGTACAGTCATACGGTAGTCGTCACTAACGCCACTATTCTGCCCGTCATCATATTTCGGCACGTAGAACTTTTCAGGCTTGCTGTATCCAAGCATTTCAAACTGATGGTAGAATGTCGTCTCCCTAGCCTTAGCAGCAGCCCCCATTCCCGTCTTGGTACGTAGTACGATACCGCCACGCATACCGTCGTCATCGCTCATCAGCACCATGTTCATAGCCATAGGATCTTTGAAAACCCATATATCGGCAACCTCTATTACAGACACACGGAGTAACTCCTCGGCAGAAGCAGGGAATCCATCTATTACGACATTTGCAGGCTGGTTTCTTATACTTATTGACGACACGTCTTCCCTTACCTCTACACCAATGGCCTGCAACCAATCGCTTATAGAGGTATAAGAATCTTCTTCCAATTTCGCCCCCGATATTTGATTGCTCGCTACCCTATCATACATCTCGGATTCGGCGTCACCGTTAGCTCTGACCACAACCTCGGCGGCATCGAGAAGCAGGATGCGTTCTCCATTTTCATAAATATACTTAACTCCCTGCGATTTATGGAAAAGGGCAGCACTATCCACAAAAGCCTTTTCGGGTGTGTATACCGATCGGCCGGTAAGCGGATTCTTGGAAAGACGCGCGAAATTCTGCTTCTCTATCTCCACCTCTACATTGCTTTTTCCCTTATCGTCCGAACCTTGGACAATAAACGTTGTCCCGCGAGGATATGAGAACGAAGCCTGAAAGAATCCACTACTGTCAGCGATAACAGCCCTGCTAATCGAAAAATTTTCTGCCGGATTCATACCGAGAATAACGGCTTGTCCAGATGGCATAGATTTACGCCAAAGCGGTTTTACTGTACCCGCAATATATTGGCTCTGCTCGACAGGGAATGGCATGTCAGGTCTCTTACCGTAGAAAATACTATCTACGTTGAAACGTTTCCATCCCTGAGTCATCATTAACAGGTCTGCCATAGCGTTACGTTCGGCCAGCGGTATACTCTTATCGAAATAGTAGGAAGGTTTCTCAATCTTACCCTTAATGTCTGACGTAAGTAACATATAGCTTACAATATTGTCGTCATTTTTCACGAGTGCACGGCGTGAATCCAACACGGCCACCGAAAGTTCCGAAGGCAACGGCACATTTTCTCCATAGGTCACATTGAGTTCCATATCCACACGTTGGCGACGGCTATACGAAGTCTGTAAACCACTCACCGTGACCTCAGGGCTTGCATCCTTGTTGATCAAAGCGATACGTTCGCTATACACCCTACCGTAATTATCGACTACGAAACAATATACGATACCCTCCTGCAACTTCTGCACATCCAGCTGTATCGCAGAAGCTCCTTTCAATGGAGTCCAATTTATAAGACGTCCACGACTATAAACTGCAAGGTTCAACCCGGTATAATCGAAATCAGCCGTCCCTTGCACCCTGCACATCAGCACATTACCACGGAGAGCAGTACTGACTGCAACACCGCGTTCTGCAACAGGAGGCAAAGGCACAGTAAAGATACGTCCATCGGCAGCCTTAACCTCAGCCACATAGCTCGTTCCTGCTTTCGGTTGGAATGCAAAACGCCCCATACCCAAATGCTGAGATTCGAAGAACCCGGCCAGATTGCCGAGACTATCCTTCACCTCTCCTTTTACACTAACACCTTTCCCATCAGAGCCGACAGCCTTAAAGCCGACCTGCTGCATGACGCCGGCCAGCAAATGACCGCCCTCGGGCATGAACTGCACGTCTATGGAATCGGAGAATATAGGGACTTTGAAATAATGTTCATAAGATATGGGCTTGCTCCCTGCAAAGCGAATATTAAGTCCGCTTACATCCGAAGCAAATGGAAAGTTAAAGCTCAGTTCCCCGTCTTTATTGACATTACGCATAACGGTCTCACCCTTTCGTCCGTTAATATACGGCGTAACCTCTACCATCGGTTCTCGATATGCCGAGCCATCATTTCCAAGAAGCTTAATAGTCGCTTTCACTTGCTTCTGGCGATCCTCGACAATTTCATATGAGACATCGGCCACGACCTTATCGTCCGTACTATTATAGATATATACAGGCTTGCGGAAATAGAAAGCGTCGTCATAATTCTGCATCAGGTTCGTGTATGCCACCAACTCGTAAGTCCCCGAAGGCCATTCCTGCGGTATTTTGTAAGTGGCTTGGAACACAGAATCAGTTTTGATTATCATCATACGATGCTTCATCACGTTCTCCGGATCCCTCAATTCTATGTACATCAGACCACTATAATAATATGGAGACAGAGTAGAAGCGTCTGTACGATAAGCACGCATCCACATCGTCTCTCCCGCCATATACGAATCCTTGTCATGGTGTATGAAGACTTTCTCACTAAAATATCCGCCGACATAGGCATTAAAGATCTTGACCATATCGGCATTGGTCATCATTTTCGTCGTATCCTGAGCCGAAGCATTCAGACATATCCCTAAGGACAGGGTGCAACAAGCCAGAAATCGCTTGAGGGTTAAGATTGATTTCATATTCAGTATAGTTTGAGTAACAATAAAGGTAATAAATTATTACACATATATGACGTGTCCGGTCACTAAAAGTTGCACTGACAGGTATACTTTCTTGCCATACACATTTGTGGCATCGTACAGCACTCCCCGAAAACATTCAAAACATACATTAAAAACAGAATTATACACAGGGTGAACTCCTATACCCACCAGACATAAAACAGAACCGGCCGCAAAATGCAGCCGGTTCCATTCATTATAATCTCGATAGTATTAGAATGCGATCTCGTCGCCGCCATACCTTCTCGGAGTAGCCTTAGGATACTCGCCCGATTCGGCGCCTACATACCATGCGTGCGGCATAGGAATGGTTCCGGGAGCAGGAACTTCGGTGTCAATGAGACCGAGAGCCATCTCTTTGAAACGTATATCCCAAGATTCGCCGTTGTCAACTCCCATATTATTACCAGTCCTGTTCTTCATAGTCGACCTCATCATAAACCTTATACGCCTCGTCTCGACAGTCTCTTCGAGATAGTAGACATACGAACGGTTGTAACCGTCGCGGTGCAACCATATGAAGCCATAATACCAGTCCTGATCGGTAGTCGAAGGCGCATTGGTAATCATCTTATCATATATCGGCTTGCGTACATAAACGTGGTTGAAATAGCCCTTGCCGCCCTCGTGGAATCCCCAGTAACCGCTCGTAGCTTCTTTGTCATCGGTCTTATTCTTCGTGCGTCCCGGATATGGAACAGTATTAGGATCATTAGGATCGTACTCCTTACGGAAACCGGTCCAGATCACCCTGCGCGGATCACCTTCCGGATCATAGTTGTAATCCACCTGATTCCATTGGGGATTGTCCACGCTGCTTATGCTGCCGCTCTTGACCCAACGTCCTGTGCTCGAAGGATCGCTCGGATCTGGTTCTTCATAATATTCCGGCTCTACATAGTATTGCAGGTACATGATAAAGTTGGCCATCGGGTTATTTCCAAAGTCACCCTTGCACTGGCGGAACTTGATGGCATTGAACTTGAGCGGTTTGCCGAAATCGATGTCGATCACATTGTAATTATTGGTGCTACTCGCATTACCGAAACCGCCCTTCAACGAACCGAGGTTGCCTGCATCCATCCAGTTACCATTGATAAACGGAGGCAGATTCATGATTTTGCCCGTATTTTTCTTAATCTTAGGCGCCTTAAAATTATCGAAATATGAACTTGCAAGGAACCCATGGTCATACAGAATATTCCTATTCTTAGTATCGTTGTTAAGAAGATCCGAAGGCTTGGGTATAAACTCAGGATCGTAACCCTCTCCGTTGTTCTTGCCAAGCTGTCCCGGGCCAACATTCGTATAATTTGACTCTACGATTTCCCCATGTATCGTCCATTTTGTGTTAGTAGATGCCTGATCCACTTCCATGTAATACGGTTTTTCCGGCCAAGGCTTTTTATTTACGACTTTGATCTCATCAGATATTCCAGCCGGAAGCTTATCATTCGGGAAGAATGTTTCGGCAGCCAGTGGCCAGTCGAAGAAGTAATAGTTTTTAGCTGTGGTAGCTCCTTCTTCCATGTAGGTGTATTCCTGCTCCAATGCAGGGAACTGGGCCATGAAGTGCGCTGCGTATGCCGTGAATGGATATTGCCACCAACGGAAGAACGGCCTCAGGTCTTTGCCAAGATATTCGCTGGCCGCCATAGCGAAGAAGTCAAAGCAGTCCTGCTCGTATTCATTCACGAATCCTAACTCTTGACAACGTTGGTTAATATAAGGAATGAGCCCCCAGTCCGATTGTTGGATTAACTGCAAAAATGCAATAGCATGCCATCCTTCGATACGCCTACACTGGTCTTCGCTTCCGTAAAGTTCGAACTGTATGTCACCGTCTATATCGCCGGGGTTCTTAGTCGTTACGTAGTTTCCGTATAGCCACATAGCTCTGTCTGACAAATAACCGTGCGGGCCTTCTTGCCCTGTATTGCTACTTGCAGGGAAAGCCTGACGATTGAGGACCTCCTTAATATTAAAGGAAGGTGTCATATAAGCCTTGGATCCCAAATAGGTCCCGTTGCTTATCTTGTAACAATAGTACAGGTTGGCCAGACGTTGCAGACCCCATTTCATCCTGATAGCTTGAGCCCACTCTCCAAGCACTGTCATCTGAAAATCGTGGTGCACCATTGCCACCTTAGTATCTGCTCCGTTATTGAATCCGAAATTCAGCTCGTCATTATTATTCATATAACGAGCCTCGTCAAGATAGCTGGTCCCGCGCATACTCGAATGTTTCAATACTCCCATAGGATAACCCGGAGCATACCTCACATCTTCATTGTTGCTCTTGTTGTCCTGCTGCCTCGAATTCGGTAATTGAATGTCGGCATACATCCTGAAAGGAGGAAGTTCGTACTCCTCGTTAGGATCGTACCCTGCAAATTTCAGGTATACGTCTACCATCTGCTCGTACTGCTCCAACAACCTTTCCGGGTTGGTCAGAT
>CALYBQ010000007.1 GCA_944415565.1 uncultured Rikenellaceae bacterium | reverse complement strand
CACGGTCGTTCATATCCATGACACGTATCCACGAAACGCTCCGAGGGCCTATTCCGAGTGACCTCGTCTTACTCCGCAAATTGTTGTCTATCAGCGCCGCAAGCAGATTATGCGCTTTCTCGACAGCTGAAAAATCGCCAGTAAAATGCAGATTTATATCCTCCATAGGCAAAACCTGCGAATATCCTCCTCCCGTCGCACCTCCCTTGATTCCGAATACGGGGCCAAGCGAAGGTTCGCGCAGTACCACGACCGATTGTTTGCCTATCCTGTTCAAAGCCTGAGACAAGCCTATCGACACGGTTGTCTTACCCTCTCCGGCAGGCGTGGGCGAAATCGCCGACACCAGTATGAGTTTCCCTAACTTGCCGCGGTCGATGTATTTCGACGGGAGTTTGGCCTTGTATTTACCATACAACTCCAGATCGTCCGGATCCAGCCCCAGTTTCTCGGCTATCTCCACAATAGGTTCCATTTTGGCTTTATGAGCTATTTCGAGGTCTGTCATAGTCGGGATTTTAAATTCACAAGGCCAAATATACGATTTTTGGCCTATCTTTGCACGCAATGGAGCTCGAAAAAACATTATCTAAGGCATTAAGGCGCGATCCGCTCACCGAGGACGAAGCCTTGGCGCTCTACACGGACGCCGGGACAGCGGAATTGGCAACCGTAGCCGATGCTCTCAGACGCGATAGCGTCCCCGATCCCTCGGTCGTAACGTGGCAGATAGACCGCAACGTTAACATCACTAACGTATGTATATCGGGGTGTAAATTTTGCAACTTCCATTGCAAACCGCACCAAAAAGAGCTCGAATTCATCACTACCATCAACGAATACTCCCGAAAAATAGATGAGATGCTCGCCCTCGGCGGAGACCAATTGTTGTTGCAGGGAGGATTGCACCCGAAGCTCGGCATAGAATTTTACGAGGAGTTGTTCGGCGAATTGAAGGGCCGCTATCCCAATGTCAAGCTCCACGCTCTCGGGCCGCCCGAAATCGCACACATAGCCCGAATAAGCCGCATATCCGTCGATGAAACGTTGCACAGACTCGTAGCCGCAGGGTTGGAATCGCTGCCGGGAGCCGGGGCCGAGATTCTCGTAGACGAGGTAAGGCGCCGCATATCGCCGGCGAAACCATCCGTAGACGAGTGGCTCGACGTCATGCACAAGGCACACGAAATGGGGCTCGTCACCTCAGCGACGATGATGTACGGGCATGTAGAAACTCCGCGCCAACGCATACAGCACCTCATACGCATACGCGACCTTCAGGCACGATGTCCCAAAGGCAAGCCGGGCTTCCTCGCCTTTATTCCGTGGATATTCGCAGGCAAAGGCACGATTTTGGAACAGGAAGGCGTCGCCAGCGTGTTCTCCCCCACCGAGTACATACGGACCATCGCGATAAGCCGTATCGTACTGCACAATATCCGCAACATACAGGCCTCATGGCTGACGGTCGGCAAGCAGACCGCACAGGTAGCCCTTCACTCGGGAGCTAACGACATGGGCTCGATCATGATAGAAGAGAATGTGGTATCGTCGGCCGGGGCACGCAACCATTTCGATGCAGAAGGTATTCAGGCAGCCATCCGCGAAGCTGGGTTCACGCCGCAACTCCGCGACCAAAGCTATCGCCCGCGCGAATACAAACCGCTCAAATAGAACGGTCACGACAATATCCGTAACCTAACCCCCAGACTTCTTTCCCTATTCAAAGCAGTACCGTAGCATCGAAGCGCAACACACGACAATATTGCAACCGGCGTGTTCCGTAACGTTAAGTAGCATATTCATTATGTAATGGGGACGTGTGCATAGAGAGCTACGGCTACATTCTTTTGCTTTGGCACGTCCAATACCTGCGTCAACAAACACGATTGGCGCCAGAACACGCCACGCATGAAATGCAGAACGCTCTCGACTATTCCGCATCCGTAAATGTATCCCTATTAAGAATATAAGAGTCCCATTTTTCGAGTACCTGACGCATATCGTCAGGCATCTGGCTCTCGAAGTATATATCTTGGCGAGTAGACGGATGCACGAAACCGAGACTGCGCGCATGCAGCGCGTGACGCGGCATTATGGCGAAACAATTCTCGATGAACTGTTTATACTTGCTGAATGTCGTACCTTTCAGTATCCGGTCGCCGCCATAGCGTTCGTCGTTGAACAGCGGATGTCCGATATACTCCATATGCACGCGTATCTGGTGCGTGCGTCCCGTTTCCAATCTCAGTTCGAGCAGCGTCACATAACCGTAGCGCTTCAGCACCTTGTAATGTGTCACGGCATGCTTGCCGTCGCTGCCATCGGGGAACACGGCCATCTTCAGACGGTCACGATGGCTGCGCCCGATATTCCCCTCGACCGTCCCTGCGTCATCATCAAAATTACCCCATACAAGCGCCACATAACGTCTCTCTATGGTATGGTCGAAAAACTGTTTGGCCAATCGGGCGTGCGCCTTCTCATTTTTTGCAATCACAAGCAAACCAGAAGTATTCTTGTCGATACGATGCACCAATCCCGCACGCATATCCCCCTCTTGGAACAACGGCAGGTCTTTGAGATGCCACGTCAACGCGTTGACGAGCGTGCCGCTGTAATTCCCGTGCCCCGGGTGAACTACCATACCAGCCGCCTTGTTCACTATCAGCAGGTCGTCGTCCTCGTACGGAATTTCGAGCGGTATATTTTCCGGAATAATCTCGATCTCCCGGCGCGGATAAGGCATCACTATCTGAACGACATCCAGCGGCTTGACCTTGTAGCTCGACTTTACAGGAGTTCCGTTTACGAGAATATTGCCGTTATCGGCAGCGGTCTGAATACGGTTGCGGGTGACATTCTCCATTCGGTTGGTCAGGAATTTGTCGATACGCAGCATCGCCTGTCCCCTATCTACCGTCACAGAGAAATGTTCGTACATCTCATCCTGCTGCTCGTCGTCCAAAGGCACATCCATATCGTCCTGCGCGTCCATGACAGCAAAAACCGGCTCTTCTTCTGTAATTAGCGTCTTATTCTGGTCGTTCTCCACGTCTCTTTCCGGTATTTACAATGTTTCCGTCGTATCGCTATCCATCTCAAGCGATCTGAGGTACTGTTTGGCAAGACTGTCGGCCGCAACAGCTCCACGCCTTACCCTGCCATCGTCCAACGTGAAGAAGAGATCGACGCTCGTTCCCGGATCGACGCGCCTCATCTGCGACGGCGACTGTTTATATACACGGGCCTCGTTACGGTCCATCAGAGATATATCGTCGTCGTAGGTAATCATCCCCACATTCATCCCGGCCTCCCAAATACGGCTTTTCGCCTCGTTGAGCGTGAGCCCTATGAACTTAGGCATCACCGGTAACGGCTCGCCCGGATTAAGCCCTACGATCAACGTAATGCCCGATCCCTGCTCTGCCTTTTTCGTACTGTTCTCCGTTATAACGCTCCCTTTGTATTGCTCTTCGAGCACGTAATTGGTCGCAATATCTTCCTGATAAATTATCCTGTCTATTTCCAATCCTGCGATCTGGAGATTGTTTTTCGCCTGCCTGAGCGAGAACCCGGTCACGTAAGGGATCTTCACCATCTTGCGTCCGTGCGAATTCACCGTAACGAATATCCTGCGGCCAGCCTTGACCTGCGTACCCGGTTTAGGCATCTGGTCTATAATGGCACCGGCAGGCGACGTAGGTACATACAGGGAATCGTTCAGCTCTATCACGAGCTCGCCTTTTTTTGCCGCCTGCTCGGCCTGTTCGATGCTCATACCCGCGAAATCGGGAACGTCCTGATATTTGTTATGCCGCGTAAACATGCTCAACAAAACCGACACTACGCATACGAAAACGATGATAGCGCATACCGCGAGTATGACGTTACGCAAAAAATTATGCCGCCTGACCTTCGAAATTAATTTCCCGGCTGATCCCATATTTCTTCAATAATTTTTGTTTACTCCCGTGTAAAGTTACTCCTTTTCACCGGATTATAAAACGTATCGCGCTCGACCGGCTCCAAGCCCACCGAACGCACCATCTTCTCGATGTCTGCGACACTCATCGACGGCTTCTGCTCTTCCGCACCCGCCATCGAATATATCTTTGTCGTATCGTCTATCGTACCGTCTATGTCGTCGGCGCCGAACGACAGGGCCAACTCTGTCACGGTCTTCCCGTACATCGGCCAATAGGCTTTTATATGCGGGAAATTATCGAGAAATATCCGCGAAACCGCCAACATCCGGAGATCTTCCGTTATGGCTACCTCTCCGAGAGCCGACATAGAATTACCTGCACTACGGTATTTCAAAGGAATGAATGCGTTGAAACCGCCCGTGCGGTCCTGCAAGTCACGCAAACGTTCAAGGTGGTCCATGCGATGCCCGACCGATTCCATATGGCCGTACAATATGGTAGCGTTGGTCGGGAGCCCCTGCCGATGGGCCGCCTCGTGCACCGCCAACCACTCCTCTGCACTTCCCTTGTCAGGACATATCTGCGAGCGTACATCTTCGGCGAATATCTCGGCTCCCCCTCCCGGAATCGCCTCCATACCGGCCTCTTTCAACATTCCGAGCCCCTCGTCCAACGACACGCCGGCCTTGCGGATCATATATCCCAGCTCTATCGCCGTAAAAGCCTTAACGGTTACATCGGGAAGTATCCGCTTCACCAAACGGATCATATCTATATAGTGGTTCAGGTCGTGATGCGGATGTACGCCGCCGACAATATGCACCTCCGTTATGTCTTTGCCTTTGTAGCCTTCGGCTATCTCGGCAATTTTGTCGAGCGAATAATCCCATGCGTCAGGCGAAGAGGCCGCCTTATGATACGAACAGAAACGGCAGTTGAAAACGCATACGTTCGTAGGTTCGATATGAATATTACGATTATAGAAAACGGAATTGCCACTCTTCTCCTTTTTCAATCCGAAAGCCAGCATCCCCAACAGCGCCAGCGGAGCCTCGGTCCACAATACACCGGCCTCATCGCAGGAGATACGTTCACGGCGGACTACCTTATCGGCAATCTTCTCCACCATCGATGTCAACTTCAATCCATTCATTCTGCAAAGATAACAAGTTGGCACGCCATGCCAAAGCGGACGTAAAAAAATTAATGGAATTATCCTCGATCAGTCTGTCCATACGAAGGGCGGCTTAGTTCGGAATAAAAAGGAAACATCGCCACCGAAATTCACCACATTTGTTTAAAATTCTGAATTGCCAATTAATACAGACAAGTACAGCCGTATTGATCCCGTATATACGACTTTGATTTCAATAGAATAACGCATCAGCTTCCTATCACATAATGTCAGCTGGGTAAAGCGACTCGTCAAAAATCAATTAGCCGACCCTCTTTCCACCCGCCCACCAACTAACGACATATATCCTGCATACAAACGACCATATAAATTTCCCAGTAAACACTCCTACAATTGCACACATACAGAAATTCCTGTCAACACCTCCCCACTCCAAATCCCTTACCCGGGACATTATACGCACAAACACTTCCCCCAGAAACTAAAGCACATACCAACAGCAATAAAAAAAAGATGCTCCGGAACAAATCCGAAGCATCCTCTGTATCTTTACAACCTTAGGCTTATTTTGCGAGAGTTTCGTTGGATACGGTAAGTTTTTTACGTCCTTTTGCACGACGTGCTGCAAGCACCTTACGGCCGTTTGGAGTTGACATCCTTGAACGGAAACCGTGCTTGTTTATCCTTTTCCTGCGCGATGGCTGATAAGTCCTTTTCATGGTTGTATATTTCTTTTTTCGTTTGTTTTGTCATTGTCGCACCCGAACATACCGGATACGGTAGTAGGTGTACTACAGAGTGTTAACCTGTTTCTGAAGGCTGCTCTTGAGGTTACCCGCTTTGTTGGCGTGAATGATGTTCTTCTTAGCCAACTTGTCGAGCATAGCCGTCACCTTAGGAAGAAGTGCTTCTGCTGCGCTCTTGTCCGAAGTGTTACGAAGAGCTTTCACCGCGTTACGCGTCGTCTTGTGAAAGTAACGGTTTTGAAGCCTCTTAACCTGAGTCTGGCGAATTCTCTTTTCAGCCGATTTGTGGTTTGCCATATCTTTTGTAACTATATTGTCAGATAAATAAAAAAGCGCATCCACCCCTCTTCCTCACAAATCCACCTCTCGTTGTCGCGCCCCTTCGTAGCCCATAGGAGAATCGAACTCCTCTTTCAAGAATGAAAATCTTGCGTCCTAACCGATAGACGAATGGGCCATCATTTGCCGAACCTCTTTGTTATTTCAGCGGTGCAAAGATAGGCAAAAAGATATTAGTTGCAAACATTTCCTAAAAAAAACTCCAAAAAAATTATCATTTCATCTTGACGGTTTTCGTTTCGGCATCGAACAACACGGCCGTTCCCTCGAAAAGGCGTTGTATATCACCGTCCTCAATAAGTTTCACGGTCGGGCCGTAATGGAATCGGCCGTTTTCTATAACCGCCATAGTATCGCAAAGTTCGAGAGCCACATTGAGATCGTGCGTCGAGAAAACGATAGTTTTCTTCTGCTTGTGGGCCAATTCGCGCAACAACAGACATATATCGTACCTGTTCGGCAGATCGAGAAAAGCTGTGGGTTCGTCCAGCAAGATGATTGGCGTATCCTGTGCGAGCGCCCTAGCTATCATCACCCTCTGCCGTTCCCCGTCGCTGAGGGTATCCATCGCTTTGTGTGCAAAGGCCGACATTCCCACGAGCGACAGCGACTCGACGACCTTCTGCCGGTCCTCCGCCGTAAGCGACCCTATCCAGTTGGTATACGGCGCACGTCCCAAAGCCACTACGTCCGCTACCTTCAAGTTCGTTATACGCACCTCGTCCGTCGAGACGAAACTTATGCGCGAGGCCAGTTCCCGCGCCGTCATGCCACCTACAGGCTCACCGTCAACCACAATCTCGCCGTGCAACGGCTTCGCAAGTCCGGCAATGGTACGCAACAACGTGCTCTTGCCCGTACCGTTGCGTCCTACGAGGGCCGTGAACTCGCCCCAACCGAAACCGAGATTCGCACCCGAGAACAACACCCTCTCCCCGTAGCCCAAGGTAACGTTCCTCAACTCTACCGTATATATACGTTCGGCGTCCATCTCTAAAAAATCTTACGGTTTCGCACTATCACCAACACCACGACAGGGATACCGAGCATAGCCGTTATGGTATTCACCGGCAGCACAATATCGTGTCCCGGCATCTGCGAAATTATGTCGCAGAATAGCATGACGGCCGCACCGAGCAATATCGTGGCAGGCATCAGCACCCTGTGGTCGGCCTCGGCAAAGATCATCCTCGCGACATGCGGAACAGCTATTCCGATAAAACCGACCGGCCCGCAGAAAGCGGTCACCGTACCGGCGAGCAGCGTGGTACTCAAAAATATGACACCGCGCGTAATCCCCACGTTGAGCCCCATAGTGCGGGCGTAATTCTCGCCGAGCAGGAGCATATTAAGCGGTTTTATAAGCAGCACCGAGAGCAACAGCCCCACTCCGCATACGGGAAGCAATATGCCCAACTGCCCGGCAGTCACTCCGCCGACCGACGCCATAGACCACACTACGAACGATTTCAAAGCACCCTCAGGACTAAAATACTGCAATATCTCTATGAAAGCCGTGGCAGCACTGCCTATCATCATGCCCAGTATCAGGATAACCATTATATCCTTGATCCGGACAGAAACAGCCATTATTATAAGGAATATTAACGCCGAACCAACCCATGCCGAGCCAACCATCCCGAGGTTACGCACGATCTCGCCACCGGCTCCTGTTCCCAACAACGGTAACCCCAGCAGGAACAGGGCGACGCCAAGACTCGCGCCGGAACTTATCCCGAGAACGAAAGGTCCGGCGAGCGGATTGCGGAAGAGCGTCTGCATCTGCAATCCGCTCGCAGAAAGCGCAGCCCCTGCGACCAGCGCCACAGCAGCCTTAGGCAGGCGGAATTTCGTAACTATGGAACGCACCGTATCGTATGCGGTAGGATCGCCGGCAGAATCTGCCCGTCCTGTAATCGCCGCCCATATGTCGGCCGCCGACAGACTGACCGAGCCGAACAATATATCGGCAACGAACAGAATGAGTATCAATACCGAAACGACGGCAAACGCCAATATATTACGTCTTTTAGCGGTCAATCCTACTCGACTTTTTTATAGTAATACAATTCGTATCCGGGCAGGCAACGTGGGTAAAGAATCTTGACAAGGTCTTTCAAGACGATGTCCGGCCTCACCGCTCCCGACTCCCAGAAATCGCTGCCGCCTTCCGGAGTACTCCGCTTGTTGCTATTATAAACACGGTTTTTCTGGACAGGACCGATCTCCGCGAATTTCGGATTCTGTGCAACGAGCTCCGCCTTGGTCGATACCTGCCCCGGATTCAGCCATACGTCCGAACCGCTGGCGGCCACGAACGCCGATTCGCCGCTGATCGGACGGCTTTGATCCGAATCTACGCCCGCACAGGCATAATAGCCCTGAGCGTCGTTTATCAACTGCACCATATAACTGCGGTCGCCCGGTACGAACCACGTATCCTTATACGGGGCATTGAGCATCACCTTCGGTCTGTTGCTCGAAATCAACATCGAGAGCGCAGCTATCTCTTCTCGTGTCTTTTCGTAACTGCTACGCACACTGTCGAATACCGATTCGGCCACACCGCGCTTGTCGAACATCTCTCCGAATGCCACGATCCACTCAGCCCTGCCAAGCGGCGATTGTTCGACATAGTCGCCTATATACATATATTTTATACCCAGCTCGTCCAGTTTACGGGTAACGGCAGAATTATCACCCTGCAAACCGTAGATAAGGACGAGGTCTGGACGCATCTCCGCCACGACCTCATAGTTCAGGTTGGCGTCGTAGCCCACATCACGCACCAAACCGCGTGCATGCCGCGCACGTATCGAATCGTTCGTGATGTACGATACACCCGACACCCCTTTGACTGCATCCACCGCCCCTACGGCATCTATGAACGCCACATAGGACGACGACATGCAGACCACACTCTTCAGCGGGGCATCGACCACCACACCTGAGAATCCGGCCGGCGGCTCCTCTCCCAAACGTTTCAGAAAAAGGTTGAACTCGACATTCTCGGCCCCCTGCCACGGATTACGGACCGAAAGCACCGAACTCTCGCCGTCACCGAGTATCGCAAACCCCTCGGCGAACCGTGGCGAATAGATCGTATCGCCTAACGAAACGGCAGCCGTCCGCCCGCCGCCGCAACCGTTCAGCAACGGCAGCACACACACGGACAACAGAGCGAATATCGCGGATATATGTTTCATGACTTACGTGTTTTAGGATAAGACATCTCATCTATCATCAGCAGAACCAACACGAGGAAGAAGCCGGTATCGCCACCGGTGAACGCCTTCACTATCATGTTAATCGCCACGAACAGCAAAGCGAACCACACCACGGCACGAGTCTTCTCCGGTCCGGCCGCCTCTTTGAAGCGGCTCATGGTGTGCAACGTGCGCCGAGCGCAAAACACCAGATAGACGCACAACGCGACAGCCTCTATGATCGCTCCTGCGAGCGGAAACACTCTCGCCAGCAACTTTCCGGCTATCAGGATAATCAACACGGTTATAAGCAGTCCGTGTCTTGTGACTTTCACCATAAGGCAAACACAGTATTATAACTTCATAAGTCGAAGCGGGCCAGCCGCTAAGCGCACCGTATGCCACAACTTGTCCGGACGGCATCCGCCCGCGACAACGCATAGATACGCAACGCATTACCGCGCCGCAACGCACAAAGGTACTAAAAGAGTGCGGGAAGCCAAAACGGACGACGTTTTATTGCCATACGGCCACTAAATACGCAACACCGGACGGCGACAGCCGAAAAACGCGGGCTTTTGAGCTAATTTCGACACAGCCTTCGAGCAATCTGAAAATCTTTTCTTAGCTTTGCACCCAATAATCTTTAAAATTTTTATTGTTTTTATGCCGACTTTATCACGCAAGGGGGCACAAATGCCACCCTCACCAATCCGCAAGCTGGTTCCCTATGCCGAGGACGCAAAGCGTCGTGGCATCAAGGTATATCACCTCAATATCGGCCAGCCCGATATAGAGACTCCTGCGGGTGCGCGAGCGGCGGTAAAAAACAATCAGGAAACAATCTTCGAATATACGCACTCGGCCGGCATCGAAAGCTACAGGCGTAAACTGGCGGAATACTACTGCCGCATAGGAATCGAACTCTCGACCGACGAGATACTCGTGACGGAGGGCGGCTCCGAAGCACTGTTCATGGCCCTCACGGTGTGCCTCAACCCCGGCGAGGAGGTACTCGTACCCGAACCGTATTACGCCAACTACAACGGCTTCGCCATGGAAGCAGGAGTGACCATCAAACCCATCCAATCTACCATAGACACGGATTTCGCCCTGCCTCCAATCGCCGACTTCGAGAAACACATCACGCCGTGGACGCGCGCCATACTGTTGTGCAACCCCAACAATCCTACCGGATACCTATATAGTAAGGAAGAGTTGGAGACACTGGCAGAAATCGTGAAGAAACACGACCTGTTCCTTATCTGCGACGAGGTATACCGCGAATTTTGTTATGACGGGCTCGAATTTCATTCTACGCTCAACCTCAAGGGTATCGAGCAGAACGTCATCGTGGCCGACTCCGTATCGAAGCGTTACAGCATGTGCGGCGTAAGGCTCGGCGCACTCGTGACGCGCAACAAAGAGGTATACAACGCCTGCATGAACATGGCTCAGGCACGCCTGTCGCCGCCGCTTTTGGCGCAGATAGCCGCAGAAGCCGCCATCGACACGCCGCAAGAGTATTTCGACAACGTCATATCGGAATACATATCGCGCCGCGACTGCATCGTAGAGGCACTCAACAAGATAGACGGAGTGTACTGTCCCAAACCGAAAGGCTCGTTCTACACCATCGTAAAGCTGCCGATAGACAATTGCGACAGATTCGCTCAATGGCTGTTGGAAGAGTTCTCGTACAACGGGCAGACGGTCATGCTCGCTCCCGCTACCGGCTTCTATGTAACCCCAGACGCCGGACTCGACGAGGTGCGCGTGGCATACGTAATAAAGAAAGAGGACCTGCTCGCAGCAGCCAAATGTATCGAAGAGGCCCTCAAGATATATCCCGGCCGCAAGAATAAATAGAACGGCCAAGCAACCCGCAATACCCCGGCACTTTCCGAACGTGTCGGGGTATTTTACGCTGACACGTTCTTATATCTTCCTGCGACATGACAATCACACCAAACACACGACCCACATTAGTCACATATACCCGACGAAATGGTCGATTTGGCGTTGTTTTCCGATGACATTCAATCTCTTCGCAAAAAATACATATCTTTGTATGTTTTTCGCAAATTAATCAATTACCGATTACATTCGCGGCAACTTATCGAATCATGGGCATTACAAACACGAGTATAAGGAAAGTCATTTACAGCATCATATTTGGAATCCTATTGTGCGGAACGGCCTCGGCCCAATCGCTAACACGCGTAAGGGGAGTTGTGACCGATGCCGCCACTGGCAAACCGATTCCAATGACGAGCATCATGTTCAAAGGCACGCAAACCGGCGTATCGACAGACAAAAACGGGGTATACAGTCTTGAGACACGCGAAAAGGTCAGCCAAATCGAGGTATCGTCACTATCATACGAGACACAGGTCTTACCCGTCAGCCACGGCGTTTTCAATACGATAGACGTAAAGTTATCGCCAACTGTCACGAAGATGGAGACCATCAAGGTCACACCGGGCAAGAACCCGGCGCACGCCATACTCGACAGCGTGATGGCCTACAAATACAGGAACGACCCCGCAAGGAAAGATTCATACCAGTATACCACATACACGAAGATGGACCTCAGCCTCGCCAACAAGGAGAAGTTCCGCAACAAGAAGTTGCAGAAGAACTTCGGGTTCGTTTTCGAACACCTCGACACGTCAGCCGTAACGGGACGCGTCTATCTGCCCGTAATGATAACCGAATCGACATCGGACTACTATTACCGCAAAAGGCCGCAACTCGAAAGGGAGATCATCAAGGCCAGCCGCATATCGGGTATCGAGGACTACAACTTCGCCCAGTTCACGGGAGCGCTGCATGTGGACATTAACATCTACGACAACTACATCAATCTTTTCGGAGTCAACGTACCGAGTCCTCTGTGCGAACACGGAAGGGCTTTCTACGAATACACCCTCATGGACCGTTTCGACATGAACGGCCGGCCTACCTACTTGATATATTTCGAACCCAAGAACCTCGGCAGTCCCGTATTCGAAGGTGAGATAAACATAGACGCCGCGGACTGGGCACTGCGGTCGGCGAAGATGAAACTCGCTAAGGACATCAACGTCAACTGGCTCCGCAGCCTGTATATAGAGAACGAAAACGCGATAGTAGCAGACGGCTCCACTTGGTTCAAAAAACAGGACAAGATAATGGCCGACCTGTCGCTGACCATGTCCGACTCGTCGAAACTCATATCGTTCATGGGCCAGCGCGAGATCAACTATTCCGACATCAAGGTCAACAAAGAGATCCCCGAAGAGATAATCTCGCAAAGAACGAACATGGCCGTCACGCCCGAAGTGCTCAAGAACGACGAACAATATTGGGCCGCAGTCAGGCCGTATCAGCTCAGCGAAAGAGAAAAGAACATATACGCGATGGTCGATTCGGTTAAGAATGTCCCGATGTTCGCCACCATATACGACATAATCAATACGTTCGTCGTGGGATACCAGAAAGCCGGACCGGTCGAGGTCGGGTCCATATACAAGGTATTCAGTTTCAACAAACTCGAAGGGGCACGCTTCCAGCTCGGAGTCAGGACCAATGCCGACTTCAGCCGCAAGATAAGGATCGGAGGTTACGGGGCCTACGGGGTGAAGGACAAGAAGTTCAAGGGCGGCGGCGACATAGAACTGATGTTCAACCAGCAACCCACATCCAAACTCACCATATCGGGCAGCCACGACGTGCTCCAATTGAGTGCGGGCAGGGACCTGTTCGCTACGGGCAACCTATTCAGTTCGGTATTCGCACGCGGAGAGACCGAGAAACTGGTCATGATGGACAAGTTCAGCATCAAACACGAGCAGGAATGGACGCCGGGATTCGAGAATACGCTCGCGCTCGAATGGCGTGACCTCAGCCCGTCGAAATACGTTCCGTTCACCAAGCCGGACGGAAGCTCGATGCCTCATATACGCTCGTCGGAGATAATGCTCAACACCCGCATCTCGAAAAACGAAGTGGTCCACCACAAGCCGTTCAAGAAGGTGCGTATGGATTCGAAGTACCCGGTACTCAACATCGAACTCGCAGCCGGACTGAAAGACGTGCTCGACAGCGATTACGAATATTACCGCACGACGCTGAACGTAGACTACAAGTTCAACATACCGCCCCTCGGACGCAGCCACATAGACGTGACGGCGGGAAAAGTGTTCGGCAGAGTCCCCTACCCGCTGTTGAAAATGCACGAAGGCAACGCCACATATTTCTACGACCGGAGCGCGTTCTCATGTATGGACTTCTACGAGTTCGCTTCCGACACATGGGCCTCGGTAATGTACGAGCACCACTTCAGGGGCTTTTTCCTCAGCCGCATACCGCTGCTTAAAAAGCTGAAATGGCGCGAAGTATTCATCTACAAAATGCTGTGGGGTACGCTCTCGGACAAAAATGACGGCAGCGGCGCTAACCATGCTGCGATACTCGACTTCCCCGAAGGCATGACGTCGGTATCAAAACCGTATATCGAAATGGGAGCTGGCATAGAGAACATATTCCGTATAATACGTGTAAACGCCATGTGGCGTATCACCCATCGCGACAGGCACGACGGCAAAAAAGTGGATAACTTCGCACTAAACGTTTCGATGTATTTCGATTTTTAAGAGTCGCCGGACCGGACCAGCAGTCCCACACAAAGATCCCAACTTTCACAACATACACAGTGTGTATCCCCGAAGCCAAATATCTTCGGGGATATTTTTTTAATGAAACACGCATCGTAAAGATATGAAAAGTTAGGCGAGAACCACTTTCCATCATACCTCCACACGGCGGTTACAACCCGAACTGTTCGAAACACGCAACTCCGACAATCATAAATATATAATTTACCGGAATGTTTTGCTGCCGACCGCATATTTGCTAATTTTATGCCATCGTATTTTTGCCGGGAATCCCGACCATAACCTTTAACTTCATTATGCAAAAATTAACCTTAGTATTACTATCCCTGCTGTGCGTGTTCGGATCGGCAAACGGAGCGCAGGCGAAAGAAAAAGACGGTACGTTCACGGTATTGCAATTGAACCTGTGGCACGGCGGCACTAAAGTCCCCAATGGGTACGACGCCGTATTGAACGTGCTCGACGAAATGGACGCCGACGTCATCTTCCTGTGCGAAATCAGGGACAAGGGCAGATTTATTCCTCGACTTATCAACGACTTGAAAGAGCGAGGCAAAGAATATCACGGGGAAACTATCGGTTCGGCCATCGGGCTGATGAGTAAATTCGAGCTCAGCGACATAGAGAAAAAATGTATCGTCCCGGGTGACGAAGGTCGGGCCATGATAAAAGCCGTCGCAACCATCGCAGGCCAGCAGGTAGCTTTCTACTCATGCCATCTCGATTACATACATTACGAATGTTATATGCCGCGCGGATACAGCGGCACGAGCTGGAAGAAGATAGACGGTCCGGTGACAGACGAACAAACGGTGCTTGCCGCCAACCGGCTGTCGTACAGGGACGAGAGCATCCGAGCATTCGTCAAGGAGTCGCGCGAAGACATCGACGCCGGACGCATAGTGATAATGGGCGGCGATTTCAACGAACCGTCGCACCTCGACTGGCAGGCTGATACCAAAGACCTATGGGATCACAACGGGGCCATTATCAACTGGGACTGTTCCGTAATGCTTGACAAAGCGGGATTCATCGACACGTTCCGCGAGAAATACCCCAATCCGGTAAAATATCCGGGATTCACATTCCCTGCCGGCAATAAGACTGCCGAAGCGGCCAAACTCGAAAAACTCGCATGGGCTCCGGATGTAGACGAACGCGACAGGATAGATTTCATATATTACTATCCGACAGGAGGCCGCATAGTACTCAAAAAGACGAAATTGGTAGGCCCAGAAGGGACGGTACTGTACGGGAAGATAGTAGGCAGAGACTCGAAAGACAATATCGTAGTGCCACAAAGCGTCTGGCCGTCCGACCATAAAGGCAACCTCGCCACTTTCAAAATAAAATGCACAGCGAAATAACCGCTAAGCCGCATAGCGGTCGCAAATACAATCACATAAATTAGCACGAACCAAATAGGCTCAGGCTGCATGGCCTGAGCCTATTTAATTTATAACCGTCTTATTAAAACTCGAAGTATTACTATATATAAAACAATATGATTATCACAAAAAAAGGCGGACGCTCGCGCAACCGCCCATAATCTGTCATACGTGAATGTCACCCGAAATACGAACGTAGCAACATATCCACACCCATGCGGCAGGAACTACATCAATTCCTCTCCCGCGTAGGGCGGGTATAAGGCATGTAATCGAACTCGGCAACCTCTTCCGACATTCTCGGGTCCTCAGCCGCTATGAGTACCGAATCCAGTTTCGCAGACAACTCTCGGCGCACCTGTTGGTATGCCGGATCGTAAGCAAGGTTGTTCACCTCCCACTCATCGCGGACACGGTCGTACAACTCTTCATACGGACGTTTCGCGAACGCCAACTGAATCTCACGCGCATATCTCGTATCGTAATAATGCAATAAGAACCATTGCTTGGTAGGTCCGCCGTCAAGGTCCCGGAAATCGGTTTCCAAAGTCCCCATAGGTTCGCGCATCGGCATGAAATTCCTGATATACTTATACTCGCTGGTCACTATCGCACGCTGGGGATACGGGAGGAAACCATCCCTCGCATCCGGAACGTGCCGCTCCTTACCCGTAACGACATAGTCCCTCTCCGGGTCTACACGGCCCGAAGCTCCGCCATCGAGTATATTGCGGAAACTACGCCCCGTCATAACATCGGGGATGGCGGTCTCTCCGTATTCGAGAAATGTCGGCGCGAGGTCCATAAGATTGATGAAGTCTTCGATCACACGACCGCCCTTCACGGTAGCAGGATAGCGTACAGCAAGCGCCACGCGTGTTCCGAGATCGTACAGATTACATTTTCCGCGCGGGAAACCGGGTATGCCGTGGTCGCCGCTTACCACTATCATGGTATTCCCCATCAGCCCCTCGCGCTCCAGCACTTCGATAAGCGCCCCCAATCCACGGTCGAAGGCCATTACCTCTCCGAGATAATCTGCAAAATCCTCGCGTATCTCCGGCACGTCCGGCAGGAAAGACGGCATTATACCTTTCAATTTATCCGGATCTATCCCCCATAGCTCTTTTCCCGAACCGCGCTGCCATGCCCGGTGCGTATTGGTAGGCCCCCACCAATAACAGAATGGCACTCCATCCGTACACGTAGCGAGAAAATCCTCGAAATTCCCGGCTACTTCTTTATACAACATCTGTTTGGCAGAATCATAATCCTTACCGGCAGGAGTTTCCTTACCTCGTTTTGTTACCTCCTGTGAAAAACTGCCGAATTTACCTCCGCGTTTCTGAAACTTCTTCGCTTCGCCACCGTACGGGGCATTCAACGGATGGCCCGGTCCCCACGCCTTGTACGAGAACCCTATCGTGTACCCATTGTCCTCCAGCAACAATGGATAAGACGGTATACTGTCGTTCCAATCCCCCCAAAGGTTTGCCCCCATACCTGTACGCCAAAAGTATTGTCCGGACAACAGCGAACTCCGGCAGGCGGTGGACGAAGGAGCCGGGACGTGGGCGTTCGTAAACAATACTCCCTCACGTGCAATCCGGTCGAAGTTAGGAGTATCCACCAACTTGCACAACTCGTTATTCTTCTCTATCTGTGCATATACAGACGCATAACGTCCGAAATCGTCTCCGAAAGCGAACAATATGTTCGGTCTTTCCGCCCCGTGTGCAACGGTACTTAGGCCGGCCAACGACATTACGGCACAGGCCATCCCTGTCTGTCTAAACATCATAGCAATTGCATTTAATCGCCTGTCCAATCGCATCAAGATCATCCTCCATCCCGAACAAGCACGTCATACAAATATAGGAAAAGCCGAACGGCAAAGTACAAACTTGTTTGCAGAATTTGTCCGAGGCGCCTCCTATTATTTTTCAAATATAAATATTTTTAAATCCGGTTGTTCCATACCGAGCATAAATCTGACGGCAAGCGGAAAAAAACTCAAACAAACACACTACTCAGCCGGACTTGCATTTATGTTTTTTACGAATAATGGGTATCTTTAAGCCCTCATTAAGTCTGGATAAACCTATGAACACACTGTCCTCGAAAGCCATCAAACGCCGAATATCGGCCCTCCTGCTATCCGTATTCGCATGTTCGCTGTCGGCAGCGGAATTTCCATCGGTAGATTATGTCCGCCCGCAGACCGATACGCACAACTCGCGCTGGTTCTTCTTCTCGTCGGCATCGCGTCCGTTCGGAATGGTAAACCTCAGCCCCGACATGTGGGTACGCGGATCGTGGTCGTCCGGCTACCTGTACGACTCGACATCGGTAAGGTGCTTCAGCCACATACACGGATGGCAAATCTCAGGTGTCCCCGTACTTCCGACGACGGGCGAGATCACAGGACACCGTGGTATGGATGCGTATAAATCGGGATTCTCCCACGACACCGAGACTGTCAAACCGGGCTACCATAAAATAGTACTCGACACATACGGCATTCAGGCGGAACTGACATCGACGCTCAGGGTCGGAATGCACCGCTACGAATATCCGGAAAACGAGAAGGCCAACATTCTGTTCGACATCGGGGCCTATCTGGCGCACGGCCCAACGGAGAAGGCGGCAATCAGGAAAGTCTCGAACAGGGAGATCGAGGGTTGGTCGGTCATGGCCCCGACACACAGGCGCAAAAAACCGTTCACTGTATATTTCGTGGCACAGTTCAACCAGCCGTTCAGCGAATTCGGCGGCTGGGAACCTGTTGACGGCAAAAAACAGATCGTAAAGAAAAACTCGTTCGAAGGCAAGGACGTCGGCGGTTACGTCTCGTTCGATAAGTTGAAAAAGAACACGGTTCTGATGAAAGTCGCCATATCGTACGTCAGCATCGAACAGGCACGCCTGAACCTCGAAACGGAACTCGGCCACTGGAATTTCGACAGAGTGGTAACCGACTCCTACGCCGAATGGGAACGCGAATTGGGCAAAATCAAGGTAGAAGGCGGAACAGAAGCCGAGCGCATAAAATTCTATACGGACCTGTGGCATTCGCTCCTCGGACGGCGCACCTTCTCCGACGCCAACGGGAAATACATCGACAATACCGGCGCCAAACCTGTAGTTCGCCAACTTCCGATGAAGAACGGCAAGCCGGTACGCAACACATATAATTCCGATGCGTTCTGGGGCGCCGAATTCAACCTCAACATACTTTGGTCGATGGCATACCCGCAGATTATGAGCGGGTTCGTCTCGACCCTCGTGGACTACTACCACAACGGAGGCATGATAGCCCGAGGCCCGAGCGGAGGAAACTATACATACGTAATGGTAGGCGATCAAGCCATACCGCTGATAGCGGCAGCGTACAACAAAGGAATACGTGATTTCGATGTGGAGGCGGCATTCGACGGCAGCCTCAAGAACGCCGAACCGGGAGGCATCAGGGACCATGCAGGGTACGAGGCAAAGCCGAACGAATATATGCAGCATTACGTGACGAAGGGATACGTTCCGGAAGGGCTTCCGGGTAATGCCGGGCACAAGGAGGGATGCGCCATGACGCTATATTTCGCATACGAGGACTGGTGCATGGCGCAATTTGCCAAAGGGCTCGGCCGCGACGACGTATACGGTAAATATTACGAACGCTCGTTCAACTACCGCAACGTCTTCGACAAGACGGTCGGCTGGATGCGGCCGCGTATGTTGGACGGTTCATGGCTGCCTGATTTCTCCCCGATCGGCAAAGGATTCAACACCAAAGGGTTTGTAGAGAGCAATTCTGCTATTTTCACATATTACGTCCCGCACAATATCGGAGACCTCATCGACATGATAGGTGGCCGTGAGGCGTTCGTAGAGAAACTGAACGGGCAGTTCGAAAAGGCCGCCCCGACAGGTTTCATTACGGACCACGGCAAGCACGCCGAAAACTGGGTGGATTACGAGAACCAGCCGTCACTGCACATGGCCCATCTGTTCAGCCATGCTGGTGCTCCGTGGCTCACGCAATACTGGGTACGGCGCATAAAAAGCGAAGTCTTGGGCGACATCACACCATACGGCGGGTATAACGGCGATGAGGACCAAGGACAGATGGGGGCGTTAGGCGTGCTGATGGCGATAGGTCTGTTCGACATACAGGGCGGGGCATCGACCGCTCCACATTACGAAATAACATCGCCCGTTTTCGACCGCATAACCATAAAACTCGACAACCGTTATTATCCGGGCAAAGAGTTCGTGATCGAAACCGTCAACAATTCGCCTGAGAACATATATATACAGAAAGTCACGTTCAACGGAGAGCCCTACGACTCGTTCAAACTACCCCACTCCGAATTCGTCAAAGGCGGGAAACTCGTCATACACCTCGGCGACAAACCGAATACAGAATGGGGCAAACAATAAACGCAACACCCGAAAGCCGTAAACACACTTTATTAAGACAATGTTTTTTGTATATTACATTGATAATATCTAAATAACAACAAATCAATCCATATTCCGAATATATAAGACACACATTATGGAGAGCAGGAAAAAACCGATAATACCGGTGAAAAAAATCGTCATGTTATCTGCGTTGTTTTGTGCGACAGCCATGTTAAATACTGCTGTCTCCCAAAATTCAGGTAAAGCAAAAGACGCTTATTACGGTGTGCAGTCGAAACAACCGTATAATGCTCCGTATACGGAAGAAGGCGTATCTGCTGAACTCATGGCCGAATATAAGAGCATTACCGAAAAGTATAGTGTGACCATCAACGGACAAAAAGGATACCATTTCGTCATTGCCGATGAGGACAGGCTCTGGATGGCCGACATCTTCAGCCGAATGTCGAAAAAGCAGCGACAAGGACAGATCTACAAATTCACATACGAGAATACGCCTCGCATCCCCACACCCGAAGTTATGGCCCAATGGAGCGATGCAAACAAATATGACATCACAATAGACGGTAAGGCAATAGACAACTCTTCGCTCGCCCGATACAAAAATACGGATTTCGCATCATACAGCATAGTTCCCCACCGAAATTCCATCGCATTAGACGAAGACGGCAAGGTCATACAGAAAGACAAACGAAAAGCCACCGTTCAGTTGATTACAGTCGGGCTATTCAAAGAGACAGCAAAAGACCTGAATCTCGCCATAACAGGGAAAACCATGCGGACATCGTCAGACGGGAAACCGATCGTATTTTTCTGAACACATGCACATTTAACACGCTAATATTCCCTGGCAAGGCGACATATCGGGGAATATATGTATGTCAGATACGACACACTACTCTCTATCGCCATTCCGAGCCTTCCGTATCATATCCGAATAATACTCGGATGTCATGTCCGTCCGGCATATACCCAGACGATCAGCCAAATCGTACAGTACCCGAAACGCATCCTTTGTCCGTTCCTGCTCCCCAACCATAATTTCAAGTTCGATGAAATCGGTCCCCAATTCGGGCATACGCACCAAAGTGACTAAAACATCGTTGTCCTGATAGCGCACCGATGCGTTCAAGCACTCCTTGACAAACGAAATACGAGGCCTGTATCCGAGTCCAGCGAGCATAGTCTTCACCGCTTCGGGATCGTCTACCGATGTCTCGTATTCCGGCTTAGAGCGCGATGCCTTATCGAATGGAGTCTCCTTATATGTCAAGATATGGCGCACCCCATCACCCGTTACCGTCCGAAGCCTCAACTCTCGTTCGGACAAGGACAGCGCCCGGTCCAGAGAGTCGAAATAGGTATCGTCATACACGGCCTCTTTCATCCCGGTAACACCGAGACCGGCCAGTGCAGCGACTACGGACGACCTATCCCTGATGCGTGCCTTCAATTCCACTTCGAACATAACCGATAATTTTCACTTTACACATTCGCCGGCAAGGTATCACCATACCTGTACTCAAGTTACAACTATTTTTATAACTTTGTTAACATACAAAAATAACTGACTATCCCGACACCAACAAACACCATCCTTATGACGATATTTCAACGCACCCTATTATTGCTTTCATTCTCTGCCCTGTGCATAGCTTGTGGCGACAACGACTCCAATAGGTTCACGAAACTCACGGTCGAGATGCGTGAAAACCCAGAAGGAGTGGCGGCTACTAAACCGCGCTTTTCGTGGAAATTCACCAGCGACGGCCACGACGTCATGCAGACCGCCTACCGGATCGAAGTCGCACCCTCTGAAAAAGACCTGAAAAACGGCACCAACATATTGTGGAACTCAGGCATTGCAGAATCCGACCAGTCGCTGTTCATAGAGTATGCGGGTGCACCTCTCGAATCGGGCAGAAAATATTTTTGGCACGTCACGGTGTGGACGAACAACGGACAGGAGATACAAAGCGACATTCAATATTGGTCGTCAGCCCTGTTCAACGATTCGGACTGGGAAGCCGAATGGATAGGCATAAACAACTGGGAAGATTTCAAGATCGTAGACAACAGGACGATACTCCCGGCACGCTATCTCCGCACAGAGTTCGAATCGGTAGCGAAACCGGTCAGAGCAATGCTCTATGTTTCGGGAATAGGATCGTCGGTATGTTATATCAACGGCAAACGTGTCGGCGACGATGTCTTCGGACCGCTGCCGACATGGTACGACACATCTGTCCCCTATCTCACATACGATGTAACAGCAATGCTACGCAAGGGAGCTAACGCCATAGGCATAGCGTTGGGTAACGGTCGTTTCCAGACTATGCGTGAACAAGGCATGGCAGGATTCGGCTTTCCGCGCCTGATCGCACAACTGGAGATAGAGTACAGTAACGGCGAGACCATGACCGTTGTGAGCGACGGAACGTGGAAAGCCACCAACCGCGGCCCTATAACCGAGAACAACGAATTCGATGGGGAAAAATACGATGCACGGCTCGAGTTGGGAAAGTGGACCGAAGCGGGTTACGACGCATCGCAATGGCAGGCCGCCGAAGCTATGCCCGCCCCGCGCGGGAAACTCACCGCACAAGCCGCCCCCAGCATGAAAGTGATGGAGGAGATCAAACCCGTATCGGTGAAATCAGTGGGCGATGGCAGGTACATAGTCGATATGGGACAGAACATGGTAGGATTACAACATGTGAAGCTCCGCGGCAAAAAAGACCAGCCGATAACCATGCGTTTCGCCGAAGTACTGAAAGACAACGGAACCGAGCTGTATCTCGACAATATGCGTAGTGCACTCGTGACCGATATATACACTCCGGCCGAAGACGGAGTATTCGAATGGGAACCCCTGTTCGTCTACCACGGCTTCCGCTTCATGGAGGTTTCGGGCCTCGATTACGAACCCTCGGCCGAGGACTTCACAGGCAAAGTGGTATACGACGAAATGGCGACGACAGGCTCTTTCGAAACATCGAATGAGACGATCAACAACATCCACAGGAACGCATACTGGGGTATAAGAGGCAATTACCGGGGCATGCCCACAGACTGCCCGCAACGTGACGAAAGGCTGGGATGGCTCGGCGACCGCACCACCGGGGCGCATGGCGAGAGTTTCCTATTCGACAACGCGTTGCTCTACAACAAATGGCTGCTCGACATCGAGGAATCCATGAATGAAAACGGAAGTATTTCGGTGGTGTCACCTCGTTATTGGACGATTTATGTAGACGACGTCACGTGGCCTGCCGCCTATTTCTATGTCGCCGATATGCTGTACAGACAGTTCGGAGACGCATCTTCCATCAAGCAGCGGTATCCGTCCATGAAAAAATGGCTGTACAACATGATAACCAGATACATGGTAGACGACATGATGCCCAGAGACTTCTACGGCGACTGGTGTCTCCCGCCCGAGTCACCGGAGATGATAATATCGAGCGACCCAGCACGCAATACCAATCGCGACATATTGGGTACTACCATGTTCTACAGCATACTGAAGCTCATGGAGAAATTCGCAACCATGAACGGTCTGCCGAACGACGCCGCGCAATATGCAGACTACGCCTCGAAAATGAAAGCGGCTTACAACAAAAAATTCTTCGATTACGAAACGGCACAATACGACAATAACACCGTCACAGCCAATATGCTGTCGTTGAGACTCGGGCTCGTTCCCGAAGGATATGAGGCCAAGGTCTTTGCCAACATCGTAAACAAAACCGAGGGCGAATGGAAAGGACACGTAAGCGTGGGCGTGGTAGGCATACAGCACCTCATGCGCGGGCTTACGGAATACGGCGGACTCGAACTGGCATACAAGATCGCAACAAACGAGACCTACCCATCGTGGGGCTACATGATAAAGAACGGAGCCACTACGATATGGGAGTTATGGAACGGAGACACGGCCAATCCGGCAATGAACTCGCGCAACCACGTCATGCTCCTCGGCGACCTGCTGATATGGTTCTACGAGAACCTCGCCGGCATAAAGAACGATCCATCTTCAGTCGGGTTCAAGAAGATACTTATGGAACCGTCATTCCCGGAACAGCTAACACACGTAAACGCCGCCTTCGAATCACCATACGGCAGGATCGAGAGCAACTGGGAACGGAGCGGCGACGACCTCTCATGGCGCATAGTTATCCCGGCGAATACAACGGCTACGATCAAAGTCCCGTCACGGTTCAATCTCGATGCGAACACTACACAACCCGGAGTACACTCTGTCTCGGAATCCGGCGGCATGACAGTGATCGAACTGGGCTCGGGAACATACCAGTTCTGAGCCCGTGGCACGCCAGCCGTGCAGACCGACTCGGCTATCGAACACTAATGCATAAACCAGATCTTACAAAGCTGTATAATGCCATAAAGAACCAAGAGGTTCGACCTGTCGGTCAAACCTCTTTCTGTTTCTACGAACAACAATGTGGATGCTATTTTACAATCGTATTTTTTATGGTATCAACAATATAACGAACATCGTCATCGGACACGCACGGCCCGGCAGGCAGGCACATTCCAACCTTGAATATAGCCTCAGAGACCCCATTAACGTAAGCAGGTGAATCTTTATATACTGGCTGCTTGTGCATCGGCTTCCAGACAGGGCGAGCTTCAATATTAGCAGCGTCGAGAGCTACGCGCATGGCTTCTACATTGGCATTGGGTTGGCAATCCGTAGTAGTCGACTTGGCTGCATGTATAACTCCTGCCGCGCCACCGACAGCAGTAGTAATAATCTCTTTATAGGCATTATCCTGTCCTAGAACGCGAAGCGATGGATCAAGCATTATCGTACAAAGCCAGAAATTCGAGTCGTATTCGCCTGTTGCCGGTTGTTTATGTACGGTAATCCCTTCGACATCGGCCAACAGTTGCTCATACAACGTCTGCACATGCTTATGATGAGCGATGTGTGCATCTGCCACCGTCATCTGACCACGACCTATACCGGCACAAATATTGGACATACGATAATTATATCCAATCTCTTCATGCTGATAGTACGGATAAGCCTCACGCGCCTGAGTAGCATACCACATAATTTTATTTTTACTATCCGCATCGGGGCATATTAACGCACCGCCGCCGGAAGTCGTAATCATCTTGTTACCATTAAATGACAACACTCCGAACTTACCGAATGTCCCCAATACCTGTCCTTTGAATTTGGAGCCGAAACCTTCGGCTGCATCCTCGATAACGGGAATGTCATAACGGTTGGCAATCTCCATAATGCGGTCGATCTGATATGGCATGCCGTAGAGTGCCACTGGCACGATAGCTTTTGGCTTACGTCCGGTCTTTTCGATACGGTCCTTAATGGCCTGTTCAAGTAGATCTGGATCCATGTTCCAAGTCTCCGGTTCCGAATCAACAAAAACAGGAGTTGCTCCGAGATAAGCAACAGGGTGAGATGACGCACAAAAGGTAAACGACTGAACCAATACCTCATCGACAGGGCCAACTCCACAGGCAATGAGTGCTAGGTGTACAGCTGCCGTACCAGCGGAGAGTGCTACTACCTCGTTATGTCCGCCGACAAAACGCTTCAAATCCTCTTCAAACGCATTCACATTTGGACCGAGAGGCACTACCCAATTGGTATCGAAAGCCTCTTTTACATACTTCTGTTCTAATCCCTCTTTCGACATGTGTGCCAGACAGAGATAAATCATGTTACGTTCTTCCATGTTTTATATTATTTCTTTATTATATTTCATCTTCTTACCGAGCACTGTGCATACAATCATATGAATGTCCTTAACAAAGCTGTAATTCTCATAATAGTACTTGTTGAGCCGCACCTTATCAGGATAAATCACCGTGTCATTATATTCCTCCGCAATTTCCTGCATAGTGCGACTGTCGCCATCCTTCTGCCGTTGTGCTACATAATCTGAAATCATTTCGTCTTCCAGCCGGTATTTCAGCGTCGCCGGACCCGTAATCCCTGGACGCAGCTTCAATACCACGCGATCATCGCCCACCAGTTTATCTGCATATCCCGGCACATCAGGTCTAGGGCCAACGAACGACATGTTTCCAACCAACACATCCCAAAGTCCTGGTAGCTCATCCAATTTCCAATGCCTCAACTTTGCCCCTAGTGGCATGATGCGACTGTCCCTTGCCACCGACACCGTGCTACCGCTGTGCTTCACCGTCATTGTTCTGAATTTATGGCAATCAAACAACCTGCCATCCTTCCCCACCCTTTTCTGCACAAAGAACACCGGGCCTCCCGGCATATTAATCATTATAAGGACACCCACAACCAACAACACCGGCCACAATAACAATAGGCCAATCAGCGCGACCAGCCTGTCAAAAACAAATTTCAGTATCATCTAAGATTATATTTTTATCGTCTTATACTTAAAAAAAGTTTTCACAAACACATGTGTAAACACACAGAGGTAAGCAAACAGAATATTTTTTCCCTCAAACTCATGAATCACACACACAAACGGTTCGATAATCTTCCATTTGCTCCGTGATATACTCCCCTTGCGAATACGATATTTTGCTAAACACACAGACATTCCCATTGCAGGCTTCCCACTCGCTTTCATCATTCGAAGGAACAATGCGGTATCGTTATTTTTCTTCACGTCGCCACAATACACCTTGTTATCCAAGTCCTGACGAGCCATAACCGTTAAACAACCAGGCCAACAATGCAGCATCATACCACGATATGAGAGTTTCTTAACTGTCTTGGCAACCACGCCCATAGACTCCCCTTCCTCCGTGATATGCTCATATCCAGTAAAAGTAAAACTGCAGTCATTCGCCACCATGAACTCCAATTGTTTCTCCATTTTCTCCGAACTCCACAAGTCGTCTGAGTCCAAGAACGCAAGCCACTGCCCTTGCGAACGCCTGATTGCATTATTGCGAGTTACAGCAGCACCTGCATGCATTTCGTTACAACAAACTTTTATGCGGGAATCCTTTTCCGCATACTTCATTGCCACAGATACGCTGCCATCTATCGAACAATCATCCTGAATCAGCAGTTCCCAGTTCTGGTAAGTCTGCGCCAGCACGCTCTTGATAGTCTGAGCTATAAACCTCTCGCAATTATAGTTAGGTGTAATTATCGACACCAGTCCATAGTCTTTCATATATCTTTTTTTGTTGATATGTGTACATATATTTATTGACACAATTGGTACACCGCCACATGACAAGTGGTGTCAACGAAGTTAACTGCTCAATTAGCTTACATATTATAACGTATTTCATAAATTATTGGTAAGCAGTCTGGACAGAAAACCCCAATACATTCAGCAGGGAAAAGACCGAACAAGCGGAAGTGCGCTTTGCATTCTCTCCAATACTTGTCGGGAAGAAGCCCTGTATCATATATCCATTTACGAGAGAAGAGTCGTTGAGTCTTTATATTATATACGGCTTAATCGTACAATATCTAGCTTCTGCATGGAGTTGCACATTCAACATCTCGGTCAGAACTAGCTCCACTAATACAGCTTCATGGAGGTAATAGTTAAACAAATCCACATCTGATAATACCAACGTTTATCATATTTTAATAATATAAATTCAGACTCTTTAGAAAATAGTTTTTATACATTATGTCTTATTATGCGTGCTGGAACTCCGACAGCAGTACAACCGTCAGGAATATCAGTCATAACAAGAGATCCTGCACCAATTTTTACATTATTACCAATTATTATAGGACCTAATATTATAGCTCTTGCACCTATATAGCAGTTTTTACCTATTGTAGGAGAACCTCCGTTTAGTTCTCCAATTGTTACGGCATGTTGAATGCTTGTGCCTTTGCCAATTCTTGCATTAGGGTTAATAACGACACCAAATCCTTTATGGTAAAAATACACGCCTTGAAGATTAATTGAATACGGTATATCACAATGATAATACCATCGAATCAACCTACTCAACAAAGCACTAATAATCAACAACTTACCCCCTGGAAATTTTACAAACTTATAAGGAAGGTGAATTATTTTATTGAATCTATTCATTGATTTAATAATTGAATTGTTTCAATAACGTTTCGAACAGTATTGTATCCCAATATCTTCTCAACGAACTCACGAAATACACCATCGCCCCCCCTTTTGTAAAGTTGTACATTAGCCAAAGACCGTACGTACTCCGGAGCAGATGATGGCACTCCTGCCCAACCGACAAGTTTGAGGAGTTTAATGTCATTGAGATCGTCACCGATATATGCTACATCCTTGAGCGTTATACCTAACTGAGAACAAAGGTCTATTGCGATAGAAGCTTTATCTTTAGCTCCAAGATAGCAATAATCCACCTTCAGCTTATCCGCTCTTCGTTGAACTATTTGAGTGTTCTCACCTGTAATGATACCAACAGGGATATTCAAGTGACGAGCAAAGAGTACACCAGCACTATCGTATGTATTAAACTTCTTAAGTTCTATATTAGTCGCATCATAATACATGCCACCATCCGTCCAAACACCATCGATGTCTGTGAGGATAAGCTTTGGTAATGCCATATTACTTGATGAACTTTAAGTAAATAATTTCGTGAGCAGGAATATCTTGATTCGCTACATGACCAATGACCTCATCTTTCTGAGCCCATTTTAAGCCATCACCAGGAGAGAGCATGTGGATGTCGTCCTCAGTAATAACCTCTCCCGCCTTGATGAGACGATTTGAAGCAATGGAACGCTCCAGCTTCTCCTTCGCTCCTACTACAGACTTGTCAATATAGAGGTCTTCAGTACCCATCCAACGCTCTACCATACGGATATCGCGTACCATACGATTTACGCCATCAGGGCCGAGTGAACATAGCTGATCAGTCCCCTTCATGTGGCGGTCGATAGTGATATGCTTCTCGATAATCTCAGCACCCATGCCTACAGCAATAGTAGGAGCAGAAATACCAATAGTATGATCAGAGAAACCGATATGATACTGACCATAGTGCTTCTTCAGATAGTTGATAGTTGCAAGATTGAGGTTGTCTGGATGTGTAGGATACTGTGATACACAGTGGAGAATAGAAATCTCGCTATGATAACGAGTGATTGTCTCGAGAGCGTCATCCAGCTCCTTCTTGCCTGCCATACCTGTAGAGAGGATGATAGGAATCTTAGTCTCTGCCATAGCAGCCAGAAGAGGGAGATTGGTGAGGTCACGACTTGCAACCTTCAAGTAGTCTGGAGCGAAGAGTTTGAGCATAGAGAGGCATCCCTTTGCACAAAGTGTTTCTACGAAATCAAGACCTTTCTCCTTTGCGAATTTATACACCTCATAGTGTGCATCATCGTCAAGTTCAAGGAATGCACGATGTTCGCCATAGGTACGACCAAATGAATTAGGAGTGTCGTAGATACGGTTCATCTGGGTCATGGTCAACTCCTCGTTCAAGTCGCGACGAGTCATTTTGACCGCATTCATTGGCTTAAAGTCAAGTCCAAATACATCCTCATGTACAGGACGAGCAATAAGTTCTACAATCAGTTTGGCGATGTCAACTGAACCATTGTGGTTCTGACCAATCTCGCCGATAATGTATGTTTCACCTTTTTTGATCATAATTGCATGAAACTAAAAAGATTATTTTTTATTCTGAAAGATATTTTTCAACATAGCTTGCTTTATCTCTTCATGAGAATCAAGATACTCTACAACCTCTTGGAGAGTAAAGTTCTCATTCTTTGATTTGAGATCTGAATAAACCTTCAAGGCGTTCTGCAAGTCGTCTGGCGTATCAATAGTCAAACGGATATCATCACGACCTTGAAGAAAGTCTGGGCACTCTATCCATTCGCATTTGTACTCATCGGGGTGATTATATACGTGATAAGTAACGTGCTCATGAGCAGGGGTGCCAACTTCTGTGGTTGCCGCTACACGCTTTAATGCTTCAAGGCGAACGAACTCTCCCCAGAAGCCAAAATGTGTAAGGATTGATGGTTTGTCATTGATATGAAAACCGATGTAGTCTGCATCACTTGACTTGGCCTTCTCAACCAACTGCGCAACTCCATGCCAGTCCATAAATGGATTATCTGAGCAGATACGTACAATACCATCTACATTGTTCGCCTCTGCGGCTTTGATAAATCGGTCGATTACATCATTCTCTGAACCGCGGAAAACAAGTTCACCCTTTAATTTAAGGAATGTCTCGAGTTCGTCATTATTTTCGTTGACTGATGTTGCCACAATGACCTTTGCACATTCCACCTTGTGAAGGTTATCAAGTAAAATTTCAAGGAGTGTCTGACCTCCATAGAACTGCTTAAGTATTTTACCAGGCAAACGGGTTGAACCCATACGAGCCTGAATAATGATACTAATGTCCATAATTCTTTATTACGCTTCTTAATTTTTCGATGTGATTATGTGCAAAGATTTCTTTGTACTCAAAGCTTTCAGCTATCAGTTGATTAAATGCTTTATCAAAACCTTCCTCATTCACTACATATGCAACAGCATTTTGGGGTGATAACACCTTACTGTAGTATGTAGATGCCATTTTTTGGTAATCATAAAACAATGTTGGCTTCTGAAAATAATAAGCTTCAAGACATGTAGTAGAAGATATTGTTACATGCAAATCACACCACTTAAGATATTCATAGATATTGACATCAGTAACAAAGCGAATATTATCGCATGTAAAATGAAGTTTAATATCATTATGACGTGGAATATATACGAACAACGTATCTTGATACTCTGGTGCTACATTATTAATAAATAAGCCTAATTGGACTTCGTATCCAGCCTGACCACTTACAACAACTATCCTTTGATATTTTATTCTATCAGTAGCAAAAATATCAGAAGAAAAGAATTGATCAGCCTTTTCTAACATATATAATCCAGTTATCTGGATATCTTTGGCATAATTAGGCGCTACATTTTTGAAGTATTTATATTCTTCTTCGCCAAATACACAAATTCCATCAGGATTAAGAAGAGGTTCATAACTCTTTGCATTGTAAGCATCATGGTTACCATTTATTACTCCATGTTGAAGCTCTACGACTTTTATACCATGCTGGTGGAAAGCCCATTGATACCCCATAAAATCATAAGGACATTCAAAGAACACTACTTTAGGCTTATGTAATATTGAGAGCATAATATTCATTGACTTCCTCAATGCCACAAGGTGTCGAATGTATTTTAAATAATCGAAATCAATTTTGTAATCATCTAATATGTTCTTTAGCAAATCCTCATTCTCTATCCGCTTTTTATTAACAATAGGTAGTCTCATGAAAATTTGGTTCATAAGAATTAAGAATGACTCTGATATGATCTCTTTTTCTTCTATGTTAGTTAATTTACGATGGCCGTACCCTCCACTTGGCTTTTCTATCATCAAGAAGTTATAACCAACAGACACAAAACCACCACTTATTCTATGAATATATTTATCCGCGACCTGCTTTCTTCTTTCTACGCCAGACAGTATCCATATATCATGCTTACCAAACGATTTGAAAAGCTTACCATAGAATAGAGACTTTAAAATGGTTTTTACCAGACCTGAGGACATTTGTATTTCCTTTTTGACGCTTATACAGTCTAATAACCTCAGTCGTAAAGTTGGCCATACAGAAACCCCTTGATATTTGATGCTCATTACATCATATTTCGATTCAATATCATGCAAAAGAGCAACAGCTTCTAGATATGTCATGTCAATGAAATTGTTTCTCTTCTTTTAGCTTATCGAAATGATCTTTATCTCGATATTTAATTATTTTTGCAGGATTGCCACCTACTATAGCATAGGGAGGTACATCTTTCACTACAACAGAACCAATGGCAATAATGGCACCTTCTCCGATATTCACATTACCAGATATAGTGACATCAGAACCAAACCACACGAAATCACCAATCGTTACATGCTTTGCCACATAGGTGCTACCATAGGGGATGGCATCTCCATTATCGTAATCATGACTCCCTAACATTATCTTGCAATTGGTTCCAGAGTGAAAGTAATCACCGATCCTTACACCCCCCAATCCACTAATTACCAACCCATTAGAGCTAAACTTATTACCAATATCAACTCTCGCAGTTCTTGAAACTGAACAAAAATTATTCACTCCTAGCCCTGGCCCGTATGAATGTAGCATCTTTTTGAAAATGGTTGTATAGAATTTTGTGCGCAATTTTCTAAAGACTGTTATGATTCTTAATAATGTCTGATTCATATTAGTTTTTGTTTAATATTTTATTATACAATGTGATGTAGTTCTCAGACATAAGGTTTGGGCTAAACTTAGACGAATAATCTATTATATACTGTTTATCCCAATTGCGTGAAAGAAGTACGTCTAAGCTCTTAGCTACACTTTCATCAGTGTGATTCTTAATTCCAACGGAACAGTTCTCATTAAAAATGTCTTTGTATGCTTCCATATCACAATACATCATACACGGTAATCCGTAATGCATACCTTCAATCAGACTCAATCCAAATGCTTCGGATTTACTTATTAACGCAACAGCATTTGCTTGTGTATAATATAACCTAATATATTTCTTTTCAACAGCTCCACAAAAAACATAATTTGATATATACTTACAACCTTTTGTAAGAAATGTCTTATCATAACCGTTCTCGTGAAATCCTCCAAGAAAGAAAATATAAGTATTGGCGGCAACATGTTCAGGCAAAAGCTCAAACGCTTTAATTAACTGATGCTGGTTTTTTCTCCTACTGATATTTCCTACACATAGAATAATTCTCGCGCTATCATCCAAACCATACTTCTCTCGGATATCAAAGTATTCTATATTATTGTCTTCTACCACAAATTGTGCATTAGGCACGATATCAATATTCGGTAATTCGCGTGCTCCGACAGAATCTTCTATTTTTTCTTTCATACCAGAACTTAATACTGATAAATTATGGTTGCCTTTGCTCACAATTTCAAAAAAATCTCTTTCAAATTTCTTTCCAAATTCTGATATACGGATGGTTTCGGAAAAAGATTTTAATGCATGTAGAGTTATCAAATATTGTTTATGACACGAATCACAAGTCTGAATCCATATTGGGGTGGAAATTGATAAATCATGAATATGAACTAAGTCGTATTTATTTTCTGTTATCACCTTTGTCATATACCCTGTTGACAGCCAGTAATAAGCTAGACGTATAGCTGTTTGAATGTCAACGCCATACACTTTTATTAACTTTAGTATAGGTGCTATAGAAACACAATGATGTAAATTGCTAACAATATTTAGCAAATTGCGTTTCAAAATATTGAAAGACCCATATGTACGTTTTTCACTTCTAGAATCTGTCGCATAAACATCTACATCCACTTTTTCACCTAAAGCGTTTGCAATATCTGAGACCATATAGCCAAATCCTGTTTTATTAACACAAAATTCATTATACTGATCTATTGACAGATATGGTGTAATAAATAATATACGCATTCTATAAATTATTATAAATTTAACACATTTTGCAAATATGACTTTGACTCTTCAATATATGCTTTCCCCATCTCTCTACCTTTACTATAATCAATGTTTATCACACTTTCATCAAATTTGTCAATAAGTTTATCATCTACAAATCTATTGCCTAATTTAAACACTTCTTGCAGGTTTTCAACTCTTTTGTTTCTGAAGCCTGGAACAAAAAAGAAATTTCTCTCAAAAATGATAGAAAATGCAGAGCAATGGAAAGAATTTGTGCATATTATCGAAGCATTAGATATATAGCTTATAAAATCGATAGGATCGTAATCTCTTATTTCTATATCACTGCCAAGTTTATCAAGAGCATTATGATTGAGATAAACGACTTTCATGCCTGTAGTTTCCCTTACCTTTTTAACAAATTTCTCTGCAAGATGGCTAACACTTAGAAAGTAACAAAGAATATAAGGCTCTTTTATATCTAAAGGACGTAGTATGCCTGTCCATGACGTTTTAGATAACAAAAATACAGGATCAATTACAACATTTACTTCTTTTTGCGTTATACGCTTAATTGAATCCAAGTTTCCATATTCTCTAATAGATAATGCATCAAAGTTATCAATGTAAGATTTAACTTTCTCTGCTTCATCTCTAGTCCAATCCTCTGCAATACTTGGTGCATACGCTACTCGAAGACAATTCATTCCATGAGTAAAATTAAGGAAATATGTTAAGTCCTGAAAAATTTTTTGATTCCATATCTGATCACTTCCACAAATATAAACATCTGCCATGGGAGGATTTTTCAATATACTAGATTGAGTATAGTATTTCTGAGGATTAAGCTTAATATAATTCTTAATGAAATCTCTTGTTTTAATATTTCTTTTTCTTCTTACTAGTATATTTTTTACATGTAGAAGTTCATAAACCATTTTCAAGACATCACGAAAACATCTTGGCTTATGTATAACATTCCATGACGCTTTCCATCCCTTAGGGTAATACTGGATCACCTCACAATCTACATTATCAAACTGATTTAAATAACTTGATAGAGCATAGCATTGAAGTAATGCTCCCATATTATTAATATACTGAGTTGTTATAGTTAACACTTTCATTGCTTATCGTTTTATAATTTTGTAAATATGAGTATATGATTATTATGTAAAAAGCAAACATTGCACCAAGAGCATCTGGGTTACTGAACAAACCTGCAAATATAGCTCCACCTAGCAGCCATAATTCTTTCTTTTTAAACATATATTTAAAATACGATATCAAGTATAATGCGAGTCCGAATATTCCGAATTTTGCTAAAATCAGATATATAGAAGGCAAATATATATTATTGTTTTTTTCTATAAGGAACGCATTAACATTTCCTGCAAAGTAATAATCAGCAGCGGTAAAGTATGGAACACCCAAAATCATATCAACAAAAGGCATGTGTTGAATAAGTTCGGGACCATTATATAAGCGAGAAGTTCGCTCTATATCCGTATTTTCTATCTTTTCCACACTTGATTCGAACAATGAAGAGTTTAATAGTATATATACTAGCAACACTGAACCTACCACGATTCCAATTTTTGAAGCAAAGGAGCCTTTTTTTATCAAAAAGTATGTAGCAAGGACAATAAAGGTCATTAATATACCGTACGATGAGGTAGATAAGAATATTGAAAAAATTATAACAATAGCCCAAATAGTTTTTTTGCGAATGAGAGCAAAGAATAATGGAACGAGCATGAACGAACAATAGTGCTGAGGCTCATAGAAGAAAGATGTCGGTCTAAGTATCGATACATACAATTTTGAATCCGCATCCATTTGTGGCAAAAATGGCAAGGAAATTGGATATACTATATGGCCAGACTTAATCATAATAAACTGATAAACCAAGCCAATCATACTTAGCGCAGCAATAATGTTTAGTGCGTTTATGAGTTTATCTATATTAAGATTTGGGTAGATTAAAAATATTGAACTGAAAATTACTAAATACTCCATGTATTTAGTAATATACACACCCTCAAGCCCAATTATCACAAATAGTAGTAGTTCGTGCACTAATACAAATGCAAACAAATATTTAAGGCCCTTATTATAAATTCCACACATTCTCTTGCCTCTGGATAGTAGAATCACATCCATCAACAACAAAATGAATAATGAAAAGGGGAAGAATGCATACCTATAAACAATCAACACTGGATACATTGCTAAAAGGAATTCAACAATTCCAATGTCAAAGCTCTTTTTTATTTTAATTTTATTTTGTAACATCTTTACCTTTTAAATATGTTTCATATAAGTATCCATAATATGTCTTTTTTCCATCTACACACTTTTTCAAATCGATTTTATATGATAGTTTGAAACATGTAGTTTGATGACATAACATTTCATATTCCTGTTTATCATACACCATATTAATCATTGGAAGTAATCGATACAGATTATTATTAGAATATGGAACATTATCAATCGTGCTCTTACAGTTAACGTCTTTATTATATGCCATTTTTAGTAGACGATTCATAAGAAAATAATCAATTAAGTAATCATATATTTCCCAATATGATAAAATGGCACTTTTAAGATAGCTAAATATATGAGAGTGCTCTGCAGAAGCAGCTAAAAAGAAACCAGACCACTTACAAGCTGTCAGTTTTTGGCCAAAGCCAATTGGAGTATATAGCTTCGGATCAAGCTTGAAAGAAAAAAACTCATGATTAAAAATTGATGGGGTTAATTGTTTATTGAATAACAGTGTTAAATCAATCCATACCCCACCATATTCTTCAAGCAAAATAATCCTTATTATATCAGACAAATGTGTAAGTGATATTTTTTTTTCATTAACTTTTCTCAATATATAGTCCGGTATATCTATGAACTCATTTATATTGTCCTTAGTTAATAAATTATATTTAATAAAATTAGAGTTAACATATCTAAGCTGTGACAGATAGCATATTCGCACCATATCTGGCATACTATCTTCTCCCTGCCACCATAGACTCCATGCATTTAAAGATGTATGCTCTACTCCATTATCAGAACTATTTATTGAATTTGCACAAATAGGCATTAATTTTTCTTCAATTACCTCATTTACAGATTCTTCCCCCTTAAATATTTTTGAAAACAAATATCTACAAACAAAATTTGCACCGAATTCTTTTGTGAGTGACAAATATTTTCTAATTATGTTGTTTACCATGTTTTGAAATAATATTATTTGAGAATCTTAATAGTTCCGTCCAAATAACCTCATTCTTAATTTTCAATTCCATATAACAAGAAATTGATATGTATACTAAAGAACCCACCAACAGTTGTATAGTTAACAGCAATATCATTGAGGTCTTTCCAGACAATATGTTTCCTAAAATATATATTACCCAAAACATAATAATACCTGACAATATATAGATGAGGTTTGTTCTAAGCAACAATCGCATGTTGAAGGCACTTCTCACCTTATATGACTGATAGACTGCCATTACTCCTTCTGTAGCCATATAAGCTATCGCAGCACCATATATTGAGAACTTTGGTATCAATAAGATATTTAAAACTAAATTTATGCAAACTGCATATAAAATAGATTTAACATATACAGAATCCATCTTTTGAGGTAAAATATATTGAGACCTAAAAACGTTACCCCACGCTATAAATAACAATACAACAGCTATGATTTGAGTAATGTATATAGAATCATAAAAATCGTCACCAAGATATAATGGTATAAATGTAGGAGCAACAGCTATTAATCCAAAACAACACCCAGCACCAACGAACATTGTAAGACTAAGTGATCTACAGAAGTAATCAAAACTCTTGCTTGAACCTTCTGCAAACATCTTTGTCATACGAGGTAACATAACTATACCTATTGTCGTGATTATCGAAACAGTTACCTTTGATATTCTGAAAGCATTATCATATATACCTACCATAGAGATTGTTTCATAAGCAGCTAGTATGATTTTATCTGCAATTGTGAAGAGATTTAATGAAATAGCAGTTACTAGCATTTTTAGCATCGGTATTATTCGCTTCTTAATATCATTAAACTTAATATTTATTGCCGTAACATACTTCTTAAGCATTAACCAAAGTGGAACTACACTAACAAGATCACTAAATGCAACGATGGCTACATATCTATTTGTATGAATGCTTTCTTTGACAAATATAAAAATGGCAATTAAGGTTATTAATCTGATTAAAATATTCCTTAGTATTGCTATTTTAAAATTTTCTACGCCAAAGAACAACCAACTTATATCGAGCCATGCGCCAAGCAAAGCGAGCAATTGTAACCATGCGGCAACTCTATATGGTGTATTACTAATATATATATATATAATATAACCTGTTGCTGTCAATAGTAACATCATAGTCTCAATTGAAAATATACTCCAGAATGTTATATTTCTAGTACTTTCATCAAGACAAGATGCTATTTCACGCTTTCCATATATTGCCACTCCCATAGTCGTAAGGACAATACAAAAACTCATAATTGCTGACGTGTAAGAAAAAACACCTACACCCTCAGGTCCCAATATTCTTGAGACATAGGGGATTGTTATAAGTGGTATCAAGTACATTGATATTTGATACAATAGCATTATAACAGTATTTGTTCTAAAATTATTTTGCATAAACCGTTAGTATAATTTTTATGATTCTAGCAACTCCAAAGTAATCTAATGGACAGTAACCTTTTCGATTATTATATTTTACAGTTTCCAATTTTGAAATAATACCTTCACGGTCATCATCTGAGAATTCTGTCATTGAGATGATCTCAAGTGTGCCCTAATAGTTTATCCCATTTATCGCCATCACTAATTAATTCCGCAAATATTTGACTATCGTGCTCACGTATTAAACCAACTTGCAGCAAACAGAGAAACGCTGAATATATAACCTGCTTCTATGAGTCCTCTGTCAATGGCCTTACAATATTGTTCAGTATGTATGTAGCAACATCCTGTCGAACTTTCTCGCTTTCTCCAACAAACGCCTTTATAATATCCGCATTACCTGGGAACAAGAAGTTTTGTCTAATCTCAGCGACAAGTGAATCTGACGTTGAGGATTTATAAAGTATACTATCAACAACGCTTAAATCATATTCGTACCATTTAGAAATATGGTATATTCGGTTCATGAATAGTTTCAAACGTTCATTTCCTTCCCTTTTTATATACTCATGTTGGTATTAAATAAGAGACGCGAATTTTCTTATACCTTCTTATAAAAAGCAGGAAATTCTTCCCGAATAATCACCAATTGCGTGATAAGTGATGATCACGAATGAAATATTCATCGTATGATTGAAACTCTATAGAGAGATTGTTGAACAACTAGCTTTTCGCGGGTTTGTAACAAACTCATTAGCAACAACGCTTATGGTTTGAGGGGCAAAATTCAGTTGGTATTTCTCATTCAATGAACTTGTAAATTCAAACATTTCATCAGTGTGATATGGTTTAATACATAGCAATACGTTCAAGAACTTACGTAAAAATTCGTCAGAATCTTTATTTCGTCTTGAGAGCCTTTTGCTTTTGTAAGAATATGCTTACGGAGAGCATCAGCATCTACCGGTATAACAAAAAGATATCCTTCTGTTTGTTTCCAAGAAAATTCTTAATATCGGTGAGAAGAATATATGCCATTTCGTGGAAACAACAATCAATGTTGTCAATCACAATTACGAGTTTTGTGTCTACATAATCAACCCAATTGCATAATCTTCCAATCAATATTTTACTTTTACATCTCGCTTCAATAATCTTATTAAAACACTACTACTCTTGAGCAAAAAGTTTGGATTTTAAACAGTAACTTTCAGTTCATCTGTAGAGTTCTTATTAAGAATGGTAATCAGAGTTGTCATGATAATGAATGTCATCAATCACAATCTCCACTCTGCCGGAACACGGAATCCCCAATAAGAATAGTATAGTAATAACAAATAATGCTACAATAATAATGTAGACATAACGATTATTTGTTATCTGCTTTACCTCTGTATCCTCATTGATATTGTCGTAAAAACGAAAAAGCTTATCAAATGCCTTCACACGCAGTTGTTGCTGCAATTCGAGAAGGAATATTCTTCTGAACGAATTGCCAATATACTTCCATGCGTCATATTTGATAAATTTGTAAGTCGTTTCTTGATTACTCTCCAAACGCCCCTTAACGATACGAAAAATAGACGACTTGCCGCTGCCCCATTTCCCAAATAAGCCATAAAAGGCTTTTTTGAAGTATCGGCATACAAATGTCTTCTGAAGAGAATCCATCAGACAATAGTATTTAAAAGATCTGTGGCATGTTCTTCATCTCCCCTTCGCCTTTAATTATTATTTCTTCGTCTAAAATAAACTTCATAGATTATGATGACGTATTTTTATTTTAGAAACCTTTGGCTTATCTCCCTTCAACTATGCAAAGTCAAACTAGAGATATTATTTGTTCATTTAGTGATATCGAACCACGATGCTTGCGCATTTCCTGTATAAATGATTATACAACCTATCTATAGTACTAAGTGATTGATGATTAGGGCTGGACACCTATTATCCATGGTGCATATCGAAGTTCGCCTACGATAGTAGATACGCTCCACATGAACATGCCGCAGTTCCATGTGTATCCTCCCTTCTGCAGGTACCCGGGGCTATCTGCAGATCTGGCTTCTCACGGAAAGCCTTGATGGCATAGATGCCGGCTGATGGCTCTTCTTCGCCCTGTTCGATGTAGCCACAGCCTGTCTCTGGTCATGTGGGCTACACGCCGAGGGTGAGAATGCTGTAGCCATGGGCTATGAAGTCAAAGCCTCTGCGAATGGCTGTCTGAAACGCATTTACGTTAAGCACGAGATGGTCGGATGGTGCCACTACGATGAGTGCTTCTGGGTCTTCCTTCGGTATCTTCCAGTTGACGTATGCCACACAGTGTGCAAATTTTGTATCTATTGGGTTACCTCGCGAGACAAGAGCAAAGCTAAAACATCTGAACATCAGCATATTAAATATAATCACTCACATTCCAAGGTCATTGTATAATGATTTTATTTTCGTGACTATATTCTTCTGCATATTGCTTGTCGACAGGATCGTCGATTTCGTACCAAAGCAGTCAAGGAACGTCAAGTACGTACATCTTGCAGAAGTTTGTGCAGTCTGGAGCAGGACAAACTCGTAGCCGAGCTTTGGTTTGTCGCCGACTATGCGGTCGTATTCTTTGATCAAGATGTCGGAGAAAGTCTTGCTGAGGTTGTGTATTCCGACAAGTTCTGAGTTGGTGTTGACTTCGGCTTTGTTCACCAAGTAGTTGGTGAGCCATCCTTGTTCCACATAATACTGGTTTTGAAACTTGTTGATCGGAGTGGTGAGCATGACGTCAGGATGGGGCGGCAGCGATGAGAGCTTTGATGGCCTTGCGTTCAAAGACGATGCAAAGTCCAGCAGCAGGTAGTCATCTTCAATCAAGCAGCGCATGTTGTAGGTCTATGCATAGCGAGGCGAGTAACATGTGAGGATTTTGACGTCAGCAAATTCGTTCATGAAGTTGCTATCAAGCTTTTCGAACGCCTCCTTCATATAGCAGGTGACGATAACGATTCGTTTGATTCCACAAGCGATGAGTGTGCGCAGGCTGCGCTCTATCATAGACACTCCATCTACTTCGATAAAGCCTTTCGGCCTATCTTCAGTGTAAATCCCAAAGCGAAAACCATGTCCCACTGCCATTATATTATATTATTGCCAGCATAGTTAATATCATTTTGAAACAGCCAATCAAGAACGGTGGCAGAGAAAAGTAATGAAAATGCCACAGACTCTTGATTCTAGCTGTGTAATGTTGTTCTATATTATGCTCCCCTAGTTAACTAATTAAAATGTCCAACTTTCAATCTCTATTAAAAATATCTCTTGTATAAACCTTATCTTTTACATCATCAAGACATGTACCATAACGATTAGCAATGATAGCTTGCGATAGAGACTTAAATGTTGCAAGATCATTTATAATTTTGCTACCAAAGAATGTAGTACCATCCTCAAGTGTTGGTTCATAGATAATGACCGTAGCACCCTTAGCCTTGATGCGCTTCATCACGCCTTGAATGGAGGATTGACGGAAATTATCACTGTTGGACTTCATCGTCAGGCGATAAACACCAATGATTACATCTCTTTCTTTTGTCGAATTATAGGAACCATTACTTTCGTATGATCCAGCAATCTGCAAAACCCTTTCTGCAATGAAGTCTTTTCTTGTACGATTACTTTCGACAATAGCAGTCATAATATTCTGAGGGACCTCATTATAATAATTGGCCAACAACTGCTTAGTGTCTTTGGGCAGACAATATCCTCCATAGCCGAAAGACGGATTATTATAATGTGTACCTATGCGTGGATCAAGGCTTACTCCTTCAATTATATCCCGTGTATTCAGACCTTTCATCTCAGCATACGTATCAAGTTCATTGAAATAACTGACACGGAGCGCCAAATAGGTATTAGCAAACAACTTTACCGCTTCTGCTTCAGTCAAGCCCATGAACAACGTCTCTACATTTTCCTTAATAGCACCATCCTGAAGTAATCCGGCAAAAACATGTGCCGCCTCATCTATGCGTACATTGTCACTTGGACGTCCCACAATGATGCGACTTGGATACAGGTTGTCGTAAAGAGCCTTGCTTTCACGTAGAAATTCAGGAGAAAAGATAATATTATCCGTATCAAATTTATTTCGCAAACTTTCTGTATACCCTACAGGAATAGTGCTCTTTATAACCATTACGGCATCTGGATTAACAGCCTTTACTAACACTATCACTTCTTCCACATGGCTTGTATCAAAATAATTCTTTACAGGATCATAATTAGTCGGAGCTGCAATGACAACAAAATCTGCATCACGATAAGCAGACGCACCGTCAAGTGTAGCCTTTAAATTCAACTTTTTTTCAGCCAGATACTTTTCGATATACTCGTCCTGAATCGGAGATCTTTTACGATTGATACGATCAACCTTTTCTGGAATTACATCCACGGCCACAACTTCGTTATGCTGTGCTAAAAGTATGGCGATTGACAAACCTACATATCCTGTACCTGCGACTGCTATTTTCAATTTTTTATCAGCTCTATTAATTGGCATTTGTATTTCCTATTTTAACACTCTGTATTTCAATATCGAACCTTTCGAACTGCGAATTCAGGGATCGGAATTCTGGTACGGTCCGTTTCATCAGCCGAACCATCTCGGGAATCTCGCCAACCACAGAAAACCGCCGAAGCTTTTCGGTAACTTCACACGCGTCAGCGTAATCGTACTCCCTCACCTTAGCGATCCGAATCCGGTCGTGGCTCGTCGGAAGCGTATTTTCCGTACTCGACAGAACCTCTTCGTAGAGTTTCTCTCCCGACCGCAGACCCATATATTCGATTTTAATGTCCTTGTCTGGCTCCAACCCCGCCAACTCTATCATCCGCCGAGCCATATCGGCAATCTTCACCGACTTGCCCATATCGAAAACGAATATCTGCGTCCCCGTAGCCATAGTCGCAGCCTCCATCACAAGCCGACACGCTTCCGGAATCGTCATGAAGAACCGTGTTATCTCAGGATGTGTAACCGTCACCGGGCCGCCCTTGGCTATTTGCTCCCGGAAACGCGGAATTACCGAACCGTTCGATCCAAGTACGTTCCCGAAACGTGTGGTGACGAATTTCGTCCGCCCCGCAATCTTGCCCGTTTCGATAGCGAGCCCCAACGACTGCACATATATCTCGGCCAACCGCTTCGTACATCCCATGACATTGGTCGGATTCACAGCCTTATCGGTGGAAATCATAATCATTTTTTCCACGTCATACTCGATACACTTGTCGGCGACATTGCGCGATCCCGTCACGTTGACTAGCACAGCCTCGCAGGGATTCTCCTCCATCAACGGCACATGTTTGTAAGCGGCCGCGTGGAACACTATCTGCGGCCGATATGTATGGAACGCATAATCGAGACGTGTGTGCAAACGCACATCGCCGATTATCGGGATGAACTCCAATTCGGGGAAACGCTCCTCCAATTCGAGCCTGATATTGTGCATAGGTGTTTCGGCGTTGTCGAACAATACCAGCTTCTCCACTCCGAACGTTGCCAGTTGGCGGCACAATTCGCTGCCAATACTTCCTGCTGCCCCAGTCACCATAATGGTCTTATTACGGAAATTAGCGATAATCTCGTCCATACTGATACGGATCTCATCTCGTCCCAACAAATCCTCGATCCTGATCTCCCGTATCGGAGCACGCATCTGCTGATCTCCGCTGACCTCATCGACCGGCGGCGAAACCAACACCTTTACCTTGTTCTTTTCGCAATACCGAATCAGCCGGTCCTGTTCGGCCCGTGCCGACTCATAATCCGGAAATAAGATGCTTTCTATCTTATAGCGTAACGTTATGAACCTGAAATCGGCCTCGTTGCGGAAATAATAGACCGGCAGATTGCCCAACCGGTAAGATTTGTAGTCCAACCCGAACGTATAGAAACCGGCCACCCCATAACTTGGATTATTACGCAACCGTGTCGCCATAGACACGCTTTTATCGCCGACACCATATATCAATATACGGCTGCCGCGCTGTGCCAGCCGCGCCATCAGGTAATCGTAAAGAATCAGCATTGCGATGCGGGCCGTCGCCAACGCAATAAGCGTGAACATTAGGTCGAAGATGGCCCCTACTATAATCTGTTGACTCGTAAGCAGTGCTCCCAACCAAGGCATAGCGACACAAATCAGTCCTATTTTCATCACCGCCGCCGCACCGAAACGCCATTGCTCCCTCAAGGTCGAATGTCGTATTACCAGCCTGTATGTCTTGAAAACATAGAACGATATGACGCTCACGGTACATGAGACAAGTGCTATCAAGCAAATCGTACTTCCGGGCAATTCAACAGGAGTGAAATGCCGTATTATCAGGCATGCCATGACAGTCCCCATCACGGACAGCAGTATGTCCAAGCACAGGATCAACCAATAACTGACATAATTGGACGACAAAAGTCGATTGTAGAGATAACCTTTCATAAATTGAAATAAACGGAAGCGCGGCCGTTAAGCCATATGACGCACTGCCATGATGTCAGACATCAATAGCACACGCCCACATTCGCTCCGAATGGAATGAGGATAAATAGAATTGATATAATTGGGTTGTAGTTACTTGTATAATAAGCGACGGCGTTACAATGCAAAGAAACAGCTGTGCATATTTCAACGCTTAGGCAATATCGCGCAGCATCTCTTCCTGCGCCTTGCCGACGATGCTGAGGCAACGATGTTCAACGACATAGCTCATAGCCGTATACCAAATATCCGAACGCGGTTGCACCGTTCCGGCTATCGTCTCCATCCGACCGATCACCCTATCGTACAGATCGGTATCGCATGGGAGGAAACCCGGCATCCGAAGCAAATCGGCCCAAGCACCAAGCATACCTATATCGCCATGCGTATTCAATGACGGAAACACTCGCTCGAACTCAGCCTTATAATACCCGTACGCCGACAGCATCCAGTCGTCAAACGAGCAATCGTTAAACACGCAGCGGTTATCCTCCAGCAAACCGAGCCTGCGGGCAGCTACGGCAAGATCTACACTCTGCCAACTACCGTTCTCTCCTATCCCGCAAATCCATTCTTCGCAACGCTCGCGAAACCACGGATAATAATCGAATTGCGTATTATCGCCGAATATGTTCCCCAGCTCATATACCACGCATTTCATCGTATCCAACTCGTCAAGCGTCATTCCGACACGATCCACAGACGTGACGAAGCGTCCGACTATATCACGATACGCATCGCCACATTCTACGTCCCTATCGCCATAGACAGCCAGCATCACATCTTTCGTCAGCCGATACCTTAACAATAGGCCTCCCGTATCCCGGCAATCTACCGCATCGAACAAAGCATCTATCTTGCGTATGATTCGATCGCGCTCGTCATAATCGTTTTCCGCCGTCATGCACACAAGATTATTGTAAGCGACCAACATGCGTGCGAGCGCCGCCATACGCACAGGACTTTGAGCATGCAATTTATGCCTGATAACAAATCGGTATAATTCGTTCAACGCCTTGTTGTCCATAATCGGTTACGTTTTGCACAATATCAGTAGCCTCAAACGAGACTTGCAGACAGATACGATATATTTTCTTTTTTAAATTCGGTCCGATAACACACTATTCCCGACAGGAATATGCACCGGACACACATTGCGGCAATAATGATTGTCTATTCGCCGAATATCGCACACACAATGTTCAATTCCCATGCGACTGACGCCGCAGTATAACTGTTATAAAGTATTCCCGCTACATTAAAAAATAGGATGTATGGCAAAAGATTCTGCTATAAACCAACCCGCCTCGCGGCGATCAACCTATTTTTTCTATGTAACATCGCGGAACGAAAGTGGTTGCAACGGCAGCAACGCCTTTAATGACTACCACGAAACGTTTTGTTCCATGTACTCGGGTTATATACCCTTCAGCCCCTTTGAACAAGCCTCCTGTCACACGAATACGATCACCCTTAACCAGTTTTTCGTCTACCGCATCCAATCGTTGGCATCCGGTAGTTGTCACGAACATGAAAATATCCATTTCCCTGTCGTCTATTACGGCAGGTTCCGGAGTACCCGGATGACAATAAACACCTATGTAACTGTTCGGATCTTTGCGGATCGCCATCATATACTCCTTGGTGGAGCGAATGAACACCAACGACGGAATAACAGGTTCTTCTATAAAGTGTGGTTGTTGGCCTTCTACTTTTTCCACAGTACGCATGGGTACGAATACACGCCATCCATCCGTTTGGGCTTGTGCGATTACACTTTTTATCTTGTTATGAAAAACCCGATAGGCGAACCAATATTCCTCGTTAGATTCCATTACAGACAAACCACGCAACCGTTTATTTCATTATTTGATATATCTTCCCCTCACTCATCCGGAAATCATTCTCTCCAGATGCAGCCGTAAAGACTTGGTCGCTAAGCGTTTGACACGCCATCCGACACACAGATCAAACACGAACCCGCGATGAGAGCTGTCAGTCTTAAACTATATCGTTTCTATGTAAGAAACATCGACTGTATGTATAGGGCTTGTAATTAGTGACATACAATTGAATTGCCTGTATTTTTCATGGAATTGCCATGAAGTATAACGATAATTCAGGCGACAGACAACCAATAGGAATGCTTTGAGAAGTTCACTTTTGGGGTTGCCAACAAGAAGAATCTATATAATAATATCATGCTCTGCATTATATTTGCCCATGAAAATAGTATCTGGATTCGTTTTAGATGCTTGTTTTCGATTAATTATCGTTAGCTTTGTGGGGATTATATAAAGGTTTCTTACATAGAAATTTACTTGGACCGAGTATACAAGTCCTCCTGTATTAGTTACCTCCCTACCTCCGAGTACCCCCTATCTTTTCAACTCATTTCTACCAATTCGCACCAAACCACAGATCGGACAAGACATCTACCGTCTATCGGCTTCCCAAGCATACCGTTATTCACCCGCACCGACATTCCCACAACTTGGCCTAGTCGACAAAATTCATGATGGCACACGAATAAATATTTCTTAGTCGACAAGATTCATGATAATAGTGTCAATAATGGCGTGATATATATTCGTCAATGAGTTTTATCCTATGCTCTCTTGTG